>JAVBNN010000029.1:0-19999 GCA_031551525.1 Acidaminococcales bacterium | reverse complement strand
AAATGCAGTATGGATCTCGTGCGTCCGGCGGTTTGGGAAGACCTGTTTTTTGCCAATGGACATATACATACTCTGACCAAAGATTCCGCGCCGACCAAATACCGGTGTGATGCGGATGTGAGGAACTCTCTTCTGGCGAACAATTGCAATATCGGCGGCAAAGTGGAAAACAGCGTGGTTTTTCGTTCGGTGTACATCGACAGCGGAGCCGAGGTAAAAGACTCCATCGTTATGCAGGACTCGCGTATCGGGGCTAACGCAAAGCTGGAATGCGTGATTTGTGACAAAGATGTTGTTATAACGCCGGGCCGCGTGCTTAAAGGTGATCCGGGATACCCGCTGGTCATAAGGAAAGGGACGGTGATCTGACGTGAAACGGATTTTATTTGTAGCGGCTGAAGCAGCCCCGTTTGCTAAAACAGGTGGCCTCGGTGACGTAATAGGCTCCTTGCCGGTAGAACTGGTGAAAAATGGCGTAGATGCGCGGGTGATTATGCCATGGTACCGCGATATACCCGATGCTTTAAAAGCGAAAGCCGAACCGGTGGCCGAATGTACTGTGCGTATGGGTTGGCGCAAGCAGCACGCGATCATCTGGCAACTGCAATACGATGGCGTGGTATTCTATTTTGTAGACCAGGCGTATTATTTCGACCGTAGCGGCTATTACGGATATTTTGACGACGCGGAACGCTTCGCGTTCTTTTCGCAGGCGGTATTGTCCGTGCTGCCAAAACTGGATTTTAGCCCTGACATAATACACGCCAATGATTGGCATACGGCCCTGGTTCCTTTGTATTTGGAGCATTTTTACCGCCACGAAGAATTCTTTGAAGACATAAAGACCGTATTTACAGTGCATAACCTGGCCTATCAGGGAGTATTTTCCCCGGCTATAATAGAAGACGTCCTGGGCCTTGACTGGGGTTACTTCACCAATGACAAGCTTGAGTTCAATAATGCGGTCAACCTCATGAAGGGCGGTATCCTTTACGCCCATGCCGTCACGACGGTCAGCGAGTCTTATGCCAGCGAAATACAGACCCCACAGTTCGGCGAAGGACTCGATGGAGTACTCCGGGCGTGTCAGGGAAAACTTGCCGGCATCATTAACGGGATAGATTATGATAAATACAATCCCCTGACAGATAAAGCGTTGCCGTTCATTTTTGACAAAGGAGCGCTGTTTTCGCGGCGAACCAAAAATAAAGAGTGGCTGCTGGAAAACATGGGTATGGACAAAGACTCTGCCGCGCCGCTTTTAGGTGTGGTGTCACGCATGGTGGCGGCCAAGGGCTTTGATCTTTTGTGTGAAGTTATTCCAGACCTTTTGAAAAGCGGCGCGCGGATAGTGATCCTTGGGACCGGCGAGCATGGCTATGAGGCGTATCTCAGGTATCTGGCGGAAGGCAACCGGGAGGTTATGGCGGTGGTTACACAGTTTGACGACCGGCTATCAAGAATAATTTACGGAGGTTCGGATATTTTTCTTATGCCGTCTGTTTTTGAGCCGTGCGGTACCAGCCAGATGATCGCCATGCGTTACGGGGCGATACCTTTGGTACACGAAACCGGCGGCTTGAAAGACAGTGTGCAGTCTTATAATAAGTTTACCAAACAGGGTACCGGCTTTAGTTTTACGGAAATGTTCCCGGACAGCTTTCTGCAGGTCTACAAGGAAGCGCTGAGTGTATATGAAGACAAAAAAGCCTGGGAGAAATTGATGGTGCAGGCGATGGACGTCGATATAAGCTGGAAAGCGTCTGTGCAAAAGTATATTGATTTGTATGAGCGTTTGGGGGGTAAGGGTTGATGGTGGGGGACAGGGAAAAATTCAAACAAGAATTTATCCAGCAATTTATAGACAGTTTCCGCAATTTGTTCGGCAAGGACATAGATGAAGGGACGAACGGGCAAAAATTCAACGCGTTGATAATAGCTTTGCGCGAATTAATAGTAAGCGACTGGATAAGGACAAATAACGACTACCGTGAGAAGAAGCTGAAACAAGTTTACTATTTTTCTATCGAATTTTTGCCTGGGCGTTTTTTGGACAGCTATCTTATCAATTTAGGCATAAGGACGCCGGTACAGGAAGCGCTGGCGGAGATGGGTCTGAACCTTGAAGAACTGGAAGAAGAAGAGCGCGACGTCGCCCTCGGTAGTGGAGGTTTGGGGCGGCTGGCATCATGTTTCCTAGATTCTATGGCCTCTTGCGGTATAGCGGGGCACGGTTGCGGTATACGTTACAAATACGGGCTTGTCCAGCAGCAGATCATTGATGGCAACCAGGTGGAACTGCCTGACCGCTGGCTGGCCACCTATAACGCCTGGCAGTTTCCCAAGCGCGACAAGGCGCTGGAGGTGCGTTTCGGCGGCAAAGTATATATGAAAAACGACGGAGGTAAGCTGGGTTTTGAATACCGGGACTATGAGTCCGTCATGGCCGTGCCGTATGATGTGCCGATCGTCGGCTATGGTAACGAAACGGTCAACACCATGCGCCTGTGGAGTGCGGAAATAATGCCAGGAAGCGATGATTTTCAGATCAATAACCGTCAGGAATACCGACGGGCGGTGGAATACAAGTATTCGGTAGAGTCACTAAGCGAGGTCCTCTACCCGGACGATTCCAATTACCAGGGGCAGGTGTTCCGCCTTAAACAGCAGTATTTCTTTGTGTCGGCCGGTATACAGAGCATAGTGCGCTACTACAAGAAAAAATACGGCTGTCCACTGGAAGATTTTGATGATTATATAGCCATACATATAAACGACACCCATCCCACCTTGGTAATTCCCGAGCTTATGCGTATCTTTGTAGACGAAGAGGGACTGAGTTGGGATGACGCCTGGCGGCTGGTAACTAATGCGGTGTCTTATACTAACCACACCATCATGCCGGAAGCTATGGAAAAATGGCCGGTGGACATCATGCGCGATCTATTGCCGCGCATCTACCAAATCATCGTGGAGATCGACCGGCGCATCAGGATAAGCCTCGAGGCCGCCTACCCCGGCAGCTGGGACAGGATAAACTCCATGGCGGTCATTAACAACGGGCAGGTGCATATGGCGCATCTGGCTGTGCACGGCAGTTACAGCGTGAACGGCGTAGCGCGCATACACACGGAAATACTCAAAAAAGACGTTTTACGCAATTTTTATGAATACTGCGGCTACAAGTTCAACAATAAGACTAACGGCATTACTCATCGTCGCTGGCTTTTGAACGCCAATCCGGGGCTGTCTTCTTTGATTACCGAATACATAGGCGGCAGTTGGGTAGCGCATCCAGGTGACTTGGCCAATCTTTTGCCGTGTGCCGGTGCAGCAGACTTTCTGCGCCGCCTGGGCGAGGTAAAACAGGATAACAAGCAGTGCCTGGCGCAGCTGATAAAAAACAAATATGGCCTCATCCTTGACACCAATTCGATTTTTGACGTACACATAAAACGCATACACGCTTATAAACGCCAGCTTCTCAATGCGCTTCATATTCTCCACCTGTATAACAGTATCAGGGAAAACCCTTCCCTCGACATACCTTCGCGCACCTTCTTGTTTGCCGGTAAGGCTGCGCCCAGTTACCACCTGGCTAAAGCCATCATCAAGTTTATCAATGCCCTGGCGGTCAAGATAAACAATGATACTTCCATCGACGGGCGGATAAAAGTTTGTTTTTTAGAAAATTACAGTGTGACGCTGGCGGAAAATATCGTGCCGGCGGCTGAGGTAAGCGAGCAGATATCCACTGCCAGCAAGGAGGCGTCCGGTACCGGCAATATGAAGATGATGATGAACGGCGCGGTTACCTTAGGGACGCTTGACGGGGCGAACATAGAAATACGAGAAGAGGCAGGCGAAGAGAATTTTGTGGCCTTTGGCATGACCGCGGACGAAGTAATTTCTCTTAACCAGAGCCGGGAGTATTCGGCTTTTGATACCATTGCTGCCGATTGTCGGCTGGGCGCGATAGTTGAACAACTGGCCGGCGGTTTTTTGCCGATGTCGCGGGAAGAATTAATGTGGATAAACAACTATATATATCAGGGCAACGATGAATTTTATGTGTTGAAAGATTTTGATGCCTATGTGGCCGCTCAGGCTAGAACCGGCGAACTATATAAAAATCGCGACAAGTGGCTGCATATGTCGGCGATGAATATTGCCAAAGCAGGGCATTTTTCATCTGACCGTACTATCCACGACTATACGGTCGGCATATGGCAGGTAGAGCCGCGGGTTTTCGCGCAAAAATAAGGAGGCAGGACTTGATATCAGTCATGCATGACTCGCGCAACCCATACTACCGACAGCCTTTCGGCGCCCGCCCGGCGGGAGAAGAAGTGTGCCTGGCCCTTGACATCAGAGGGGCGCGACCTGAAAAAGTTTTGTTGCGTGTGTGGTCTGGGTCCGAACAGACAGTCGATATGACGGCGGCAAACGTCAGTGAAGAAAAAATATCATATAAGGCCCAGCTCCGGTTATCAGATAAACCGGGGCTGGTTTGGTATTATTTTATTATCAGGTTGAAGGAACGGACGCTTTATTATGGTAACAACCCGGAAAAAACTGGCGGACGGGGCAAGCTGTATGCAGAAGAACCGCCTGGTTACCAGATTACCGTCTATCAACCGCAAGAGATGCCGGAGTGGTTGGATGGGGGTTTGATTTATCAGATATTTCCCGACCGCTTTTTCAATCCTTACAAAAAGCCGTTGTCGGTAAAGCCGGATTCGCTTTTTCACGATAGCTGGAACCGGGCGCCGCTTTATGCCCGCGACCAGCAGACCGGCGAGATACTGGCCTATGACTTTTATGGCGGCAACCTTGATGGGATAACTGCAAAACTTGATTATTTGGAAGATTTTGGCGTACGTATTATTTATTTAAATCCTATTTTCCAGTCGGTGAGCAATCACCGTTTTGACACGGGCGACTACGAGAAAGTCGACCCGGTGCTGGGTGATATGGCGGCCTTCAACCGGCTGTGCCGGGAAGCGGGAAAACGCGGCATGAAAGTGCTCCTCGACGGTGTATTCAGCCATACCGGCAGTGACAGCCGCTATTTTAACAAAGAAGGCGCTTATAAAGAATCGGGAGCGTTCCAGTCGCCCCAGTCGCCTTATTATAGCTGGTACCGTTTTACAAACTACCCGGATGAATACGAGAGTTGGTGGGGTATCGGAAATTTGCCCAATGTAAATGAGCTCGACGAGGGCTATCTCGACTATATAGTCGAAAATCGCCGCAGTATAACAGCGCGCTGGCTGGAAGCCGGCGCCGTGGGCTGGCGGCTCGATGTGGCGGACGAATTGCCGCTGGAATTTATTCGACGCATGAAAAAACGCTTGAAAGAATTGGCTAAAAACAGTTTCCTGTTGGGTGAAGTATGGGAAGACGCTTCGCATAAAGTCGCTTATGGCGAACTGCGGAATTATTTTTCCGGCGACCTTTTGGATTCGGCGATGAATTATCCTTTCCGCCAGAGTGTATTGGACTTCCTGATGGCTCGCAAGTCTTCACGTAAAGTCATGGGTGATCTTTACAGTTTGTATGAAAACTATCCCCGCCCTAATTTTGACGCATTGATGAATTTGTTGGGTACGCACGATACAGTGCGCTTGTTGACTGAACTGGCCGGTGTTTTGTCCGCAGGTTTAACCGACGCGCAAAAAAGAAAATACCGCCTGTCCAGAACACAAAAGGAATTAGCGTTACAGCGCCTGCGTCAGGCAGTTATCTGGCAGATGACTTTTGCCGGACTGCCGGCGGTCTATTATGGTGACGAGGCTGGCCTCGAGGGCTGGGCTGATCCTTTTAACCGTGGCGCCTACCCATGGGGACGGGAAGATGAAACCGCATATAAATATTACTGGAAGTTTTCCCGGCTGCGCAGGAGGTATCCGGTATTGCAGACGGGGAGATGGAAACCGCTTATGTCAGAACCTGATGTAGTGGCATATACGCGCTGGCGGGGCAAAGATGCAGCTGTTATAGCAATAAACCGCTCTGGGCAGGAAAAACTTTTCACGACAGGCGCTGCGACCGTTATGGTGGACGTCTTGAACGGAGAGACGCTTGTGCCGAAAGAGGGACGAATAGCGGCCAAAGTACCGGCTGGCGGCGCGATCATACTGCAAAATACCGTGTGTTATCCGGATCGGGTGCGCCGGACGGGGGTTCTTTTGCATCCCTCGAGTTTGCCGTCTGATTACGGTATTGGCGACATTGGCAAAAGTTGTCTAGATTTTGTGGATTTTCTGGCGGACAGCGGACATTTATTATGGCAAGTACTGCCACTTGGCCCGGCAGATGACGGCGGTTCACCGTACGCTGGCGGCAGCGCCTTTGCGGGCAATGCCCTTTTAATATCGCCAGATGCGTTATGCGCAGACGGGCTGCTGACCCAGGAAGAATTAGGCAGGGAACGCGCCGGTAAGGATGAAGAGACCAAGGTGGATTTTGCCCGGGCAGCGGCTAGGAAAGAGCGCTTGCTGAGGCTCGCTTATGGGCGTTTCCGGGATAAACGGAGTGAAGATTACGCGGTTTTTTGCCAGGAAAACAAATACTGGCTGCCAGACTATAGCTTATATATGGCGATGAAGCAACATTTCGGCGGCCGCCCCTGGCAGGAATGGCCGCGCGGCCTGGCTATGAGATGGCCAGAGGAGCTTAGCCAGTGCCGGGAACTTTTGTCAGAGGAAATAACCTACTATACTTTTATTCAATATGTTTTCTGGAAGCAGTGGCAGGCGATACGGGACAGGGCGCGAGAAAAGAATGTTACAATCATTGGCGACGTTCCTTTTTATGTGGCGGCCGATAGTGTGGATACCTGGGCACACCGTAATATTTTCCAGTTGGATAGGAATGGGCGCCCCTTATCTGTAGCGGGGGTGCCGCCGGACTATTTCTCTACTACGGGCCAGCTGTGGGGCAATCCTTTATATGACTGGGCCAGTTGCCGGGCGGAAAAGTACAAATGGTGGAAATTGCGCCTCAAGCAAGGGCTAAAATCCGGAGATATTTTGCGCTTAGACCATTTTCGGGCGCTCGACAGCTATTGGAGCATTCCCTCCGGCAGTGAGACGGCGATGTATGGGAAATGGCAGAAAGGGCCGGGTGCGGACTTTCTCTTGGCCATGCAAAAATATTTCAATGGCCTGCCCTTTATTGCCGAAGACCTCGGCGACATCACACCGGATATAAACAGGTTACGTGATCGGTTTACCCTTCCGGGCATGGACGTATTGCAGTTTTGCCTGCCCAGTGATCAGGATAAGGTGCTCTATACCGGTACACACGATAACGATACGCTTTTGGGCTGGTGCGAAAAAGAACGTACCGCCGAAGTGTTTCAGCAACTTGCCGCGGCTGCCGGTATTCCTGCTATGCTGCCGCTGGAAAAAGTGATACAATATATACTGGAATATGCTTATACGAATGATGCGATATGGCTGATACTTCCGCTGCAAGATATTTTGCGTCTCGGGAGCGGCGCCCGGATGAATGTGCCGGGAACGGCGGCAGGCAACTGGAGCTGGCGGTTACAGCCCGGACAGCTTGGCAAACAAACCGTGGAGGATATGCGTGGGCTTGCCCGATTGGGCGGGCGTATATAAACGAAACGGTCGGGCTTTTAAAGACTTAAAACCGGCTGCTTTTTTAACAGGCGATAGTTTGAGATAAGGATCGGTGCAAGATGGCTTCTCCTGACCTGACTTACAGTACGGACAAAACCTGTCCGGTGTGCAAAAAAGATTTTCCAGCCACCAAAGTGCGTTCCCGCTTGAAAATGCTGCGGCAGGATACGGATTTTAACATCGTGTTCGAGGAACTCAATCCGCTTTACTATACAATTTGGATCTGCCCGCATTGTGGTTATGCGGCACAGGACACTTTTTTTAGCGAATTGAGCGAAAAAGCGGCGGAAAAACTGAAAAACTTTCTTATGCGCCTGCAGGTCAATGTGGACTTCAGCGGTGCGCGCACACGCGAGCAGGCTATAATACTTTTCAAAGTAGCTATTTTTATGGCGGAAATGATCGAAGCGGTCGACAGTCGGCTGGCGGGCTTGTATTTGCGCCTTGGTTGGCTGTATCGGGAAGCGGAAGATACTTTGCAGGAAGAATACGCGCTGGAAAAAGCCCTGGAACATTATGAGAATGCTTTATACAAAGAAAAGTTCCCTATCGGCAACATGAACAACGTCACCGCAGAATTTTTGATTGCCGAATTGCAGCGACGGACAGGCAAAGCAGAACAGGCGGCTACGTCTTTCGGTCGTCTGATAACAAATCCGCAGACTCGGGCGGAAAAGCGGATCATGGACCTGTCGAGGGATGCCTGGAACGAACTTAAAGGCAGCCGCAGCGAAATCAACGATGTATTATAATAAAAAAATGACAAAACCGTTTGCTGTTTTTATAGCAAGCGGTTTTTTTATTAAGACAAGAAGGGCCTAGTGATTGTAGAAATGATTTTACGGTCAGCGCGATAGCATGAATGATCTGATAGAATGCAAATCTGAGCTCTTATGGGGGCTTTTATTTGACAACCGGTTTTCCACCCTTTGGGCATCCCTTCCGGCCAATATAGCGCACCTAGTCAAAGGCTGGACATGGCGGTATAAGAAGTTTGTTTTTTAAAATCTTTCTTACTGATGGAAGTAATCAATAACAACAATTTTTAGCGTTGTATACTTAATGCTAAAATATATTTAAAAACAATAAACCGAATTTTTTGATAATTACAACAAACCGGATTTTGGGGGTGGTTATTTTTTTGTTGGTGCATAAAATAGTGCCGTCGTCGTAGATATGGTAGTTTCGGTTTTGTGTGGAGGGATATTTTATTCAGCTGCCATATAAGCCAACCGAGTCCTTATTTTAACGTTTAAAGTGGAGGTAAAACTATGAAATATGACCTGATAATTAGGGAATGCCTGGTTGTAGACCCGGCGAACGACCTTAAAAAAGAAGTATCGGTGGGCATCAAAGACGGGAAAATACTGGAAGTAGGCGAGTTTCTCGATGGCTCCGCCGCCAAACAGGTAGTGTATTTCCCCGGCATGGTACTTATGCCCGGTATCGTGGATTCGCATGTGCACGCATCCGACCTGTTGGGTGGCGAACTCAGCTTCGGCATGATGGCGCGCGCCGGCGTGACTACCGCCCTCGACATGGCCGGTCCGGTCAATGTGGTTATGGATTATATGAACAAAGCGGGCGCCGGTATAAACATGGCTGTTTTGAATGCGCTGTGGCCCAATGTCACCATAAAAAACATGGATCCCACACTGGATGAATGCCGGGAACTGGTAACGAAATCTTTGGCTGGCGGCGCGATCGGCATAAAACTCATCGGCGGCCATTACCCTTATACAGCGGATGCTTGCCGCAACGCGATCAAAGCAGCCAACGAAAACAGAGTATATGCAGCTTGGCATGCTGGCAGCGAGAAGAATGGCTCCAACATCAACGGCGTTTTTGACACGGTTGAATTTGCCGAAGGCCGTCCCTTCCATCTGGCGCACATCAACGCGTACTGCCGCGGCATGGTTACCGGCGACGCCAAAGACGAACTCAATAAAGTTCTCAAATTGCTGACCGAGAACCGCCAGATCATTTCCGAATTTCATTGTGCTCCTCTAAATGGCGCGAACGGCAAATGCATAGACGGTGTGCCGGAAAGCCATATCGTGAGAAATTGCCTTAAGATGGGCGGCTATGAGATAACCGAAGAAGGCCTTATTAAAGCTTTCAAAGACGGCTATGCCCAAGCTTCCTGGGAGAACCTCGACGGCGCGAACCGCTATGTACAGACAGAGAAAGCGCTTGAGTATTGGCGCATGATGGGTGGCAACTGCACCTGCTGCTTCCCGGTAAACAATCGTGAAGTCGCCTTCCTGTGCGCTTCATCCAAAGACGAAAACGGCGCATTTATCATTGACGCTCTGTCCACTGACGGCGGCGGCATCCCGAGAAACTTCATCCTTTACCATGGTTACCAGCTGGTCGAATGGGGAGTATGGACAGTCAACGAATTCGTCAAAAAGAGCAGCACTATCCCGGCAAAAATGCTGGGCCTTGTAAACAAGGGCCACCTGTCGGTCGGCGCGGATGCGGATATAACCGTGTTTGATCCGATAAAACGCGAAGCGGTCATGACGGTGGTCAACGGCAAGATAAATTGTTTGAATGGCGTTTTGACCAACGAAGACAAAGGCGCAGTCATTTGCACCGAAAAAGGCAAAGAAGCTGTTAAAGCGGCCGGTCTTTCTCCGTATGTGATCGATATGGAAAAATCCATGCTTTATGCGGGCAGATAAAGCTCGTCGTAAATATAAAAATTGATAATCAGGAGATGATGCGATGCAAGCAGTTATGTTAGTAACCGGTGTTGTGATAATAGCAGTAACGATTTATTTATTGATAAAACAGTATGAAACTAGAATGGTACTTTTTTGTTCCGGTCTATTGATGGCGGGGATTGCTGGAGTACCCACAGCGGCATTTCAGGCGTTTTCTTCCCGTATGGTTACAGGTTCTTTGATCGAGCCGATACTGTCAGTTATGGGTTTTGCCTATGTAATGAAGTACACCGAATGCGATAAGCATCTTATCCATTTAGTGCTGAATTTCATGAAAAAGATTCGCCCGTTATTGATACCGCTTGCCGTACTGGCTACTTTTTCCATAAATATCGCTTTGCCGGCTGCTTCGAGCTGCGCGGCGGCGGTAGGAGCGGTCATGATACCGCTGCTCATTTCTTCCGGCATTCATCCGGCCATCGCGGCTTCGGCGGTATTTGCCGGTACTTACGGTAGTATGCTTAGCCCGGGTTTGTCACATAATGCTTTTATTGCCGCTATGATCAAAAAGAGCGCAGTCGATGTTATTTCCGTACACATGTACGCGGACATAGCCTGCGCGTTGGTCGGCGCTATTACCCTGACCTTAGTGGCTCGCTTTCTTAAAGAAGACAAAGATTATATCCCTGAAGACGTTGCCCATAAAGTAGAAGAGGTAAAAGTAAACCTTCTAAAAGCTATTATTCCCATACTACCAGTGGTTCTTCTTATCGCCAATGCATTTAAAGTATTCGGTAAATACAACATGATGGTTTCCCACGCGATGCTGATCAGCGTTGTTTTGGCCGTGCTGGTCACCCGTAAAAATCCCGGCGAAGTATCCAAGTCTTTCTTTGACGGTATGGGCTGGTCATATGGTCAGATCCTCGGCATAATCATCGCCGCAGCGGTATTTGTCAGCGGCATGAGTTCACTGGGTCTGATAAAAGCCTTTAATGCTTTTTTGACCAACACTCCGTCTATCGCCAAAATAGCCTCGGCTTTTGGGCCGTTTATTCTGGGTCTGATATCCGGTTCAGGCGATGCGGCAGCCCTGGCTTTCAATGAGGCAGTTACTCCGCATGCGGCGAATTTTGGACTGGAGATACCCAAGATGGGCAGTATGGCTGCTTTGGGCGGCGCGCTGGGACGTACCGCGTCTCCGATATCCGGTGCCTGCCTGGTTGTTGCCGGTCTGGCCAAGGTCAGCCCGATGGAAATAGCTAAACGCAGCCTTCCCGGCATGTTTATTGCCGTTATAGTATCTATGTTTATGCTTTTGTATTGATAAAAATAAAAACATCCTGTTGTAAAAAACAGCAGGATGTTTTTTCTTGCATCAGTTCTCGTTACACAAGGCTAAAAAACCTCTGATTGCCGGGGATAGCCACTTTTTCTGATGATAAACCAGAAAGTTTTTCACATCGAGATTGGCGCCTTCCAGTGATAATTCTTTCAAAGTACCTTGCAGCAGTTCGTTTTTGACCGATATTTTAGGCACAACAGCTATCCCGAGGCCAGCGATCGTGCATTGCTTTATTGATGCCACACTTGAGAGCTCGATGATAGACCCCAGGTTTATCTGGTGTTCCTCAAGGAGGGCAAGGATAAGCGGGCGGTAGCCGCAGCCTGGCAGAGTGATGATAAGCGACTCGCCCTCAAAATCTTCCGGTGTTATGGTCGAACGGCTGGCCATATGGTGAAAGGGGCTCACTACCGTAGCCATTTCTTCGCGCTGGAGTTCCTGGCTAGCCAGTTCCGGCATTTTGATTGTATTAGTCAGTACCATGGCCACGTCGATGTTATTGCTTTTTAGTCGTTCCATGAACTGGTCACAGGCGTCCATGTGTATGCATATCTTGACCTGCGGGTAAAGCTGCCGGTATTTGATGAGCAGCTGCGGCAGGTAGTATACGCAGATAGTTTCCGCCGCCCCGATATTGAGTGTTCCCTTGTAATCATTGGTAGAAAATCGGTTTTTGGCTTCTTCGCTCAAGTCGATAATGTGTTTGGCGTAGCTATAAAACTCTCTGCCCTCACTGGTCAGCTTGATGTTGCGCCCTAAACGCTCAAACAGCTTGACCTTGAGTTCTTCTTCCAGAAGGCGTATCTGTCCGGTTATGTTGGATTGAGCATAGTCAAGATATTGGCCGGCTTTGGTAAAGTTGAGCGTTTCCGCTGCTTTGCAGAAAATCATTAATTGTCGTAATTCCATAAAAACCTCCGCATATTAATCAATATATATGATTAATCACATCTATTTCTATCAGTATTTCTATTTATAATTACATGATATACTAAGAAAAAATGTTTGTCTATGCTTTTGTATTGAAAAAACTGAAAAAAGAGAATTTGTTGAAAAGAAGGGCAAGCCGTGGGAGGTGCTGGAGTCTTTTGAGAAGAACGAATTGCTAATATATAAAGATAAAAAGCAAAAATGAAGGGGGATTGTAGAAATGACAAACGTATTTTACCGCGCGCCAAACAAAAAACTGATGATAGTAGACCGCGGCGAAGGCATCTATCTTTATGACGACGCCGGCAACAAGTATATAGACGGCGCTTCCGGGGCGGCAGTATCTAACCTCGGCCATGGGAATAAAGAAGTAGCCGACGCAGTAGCGGCGCAGGCGCATCGAGTGGCATTCAGCCATCTGTCCCGCTGGAGCCCGCAGCCGCTTGAGGAACTTGCCGATTTGGTGGCATCCATCTCGCCGGGCGACCTCAACAAACTCTACCCGGTATCGGGTGGATCGGAAGCCACCGAAGCCGCACTCAAAATGGCCCGGCAGTATTATGTGGAACGCGACAAACAAAGCTCCAAATACCGGATCATTTCCCGTTGGAAGAGTTTTCACGGTAATACCATCGGAGCGCTGTCCATGACGGGCGACAAACGCCGCAAAAAATACACTCCATTGCTCTTGAATTTCCCGCACATTGCGCCGGCCTACTGCTACCGCTGTCCGTTTGACAAGAAGCCCGAGAGCTGTGGCGTCGAGTGCGCGCATGATCTTGAGAGATGCCTAAAAATGGAGGGCGCAGAATATGTAGCAGGCTTTATCGGTGAGCCGGTCGGCGGCGCGGCCTGCGGCGCTATCGTTCCGCACAAGGATTACTATAAAGTTATCCGCCAGATTTGCGACCACTACGATATCCTGTTTATCGACGACGAAGTAATGGCCGGCTTTGGCCGCGCTGGAAGCATGTTCAGCATAAATGATTACGGTGTCATTCCTGACATCATAACTGCGGCAAAAGGCATGAGTGCGGGGTATGCACCCTTTGGCGCGGTTATCGCCTCAGATAAGATATACAATACCTTCAAAAACGGTTCGGGCGTGTTCGTGCATGGCCATACTTACGCCGGCAACCCGCTGGCCGCCGCCGCTGCCCTGGCTGTTATGAAGGTACTTATCAGAGAAAATATAACGGAAAACGCCAAAAAAATGGGCGAATACCTCATAAAACAAATGGAAGAAAAACTGCTGCCCTTCTCCTTTGTCGGTGACGTGCGCGGCAAGGGGCTCTTGTTGGGTGTAGAAATAGTCAAAGACAAAAAGACTAAAGAAGCTTATCCGGTCAGCATGGGCCTGGCGGAAAAACTCACCAACACACTCGTTAAACACGGTGTCATAGTGTATCCGGGCAACGGCCAAGCCGATGGTGAGAACGGCGACCAATTCCTCCTGGCGCCGCCGCTCATTATTACTAAAGATCAGTGCGATGAACTGATAGAAAAAATGGTCGCTGGATTTGCGGAATTTGAAAAAACCTTAAAGTAAAGGCGAGGTAGTTAATATGGAAAAACTTATTATAACCCTTGCGCCGACCGGCAATGTGCCGACTAAGGCTATGACGCCCCATGTGCCGGTAACGGCGAAACAAATCGCCGAGGATATAGCGCGTTGTTATGCCAAAGGGGCCAGTGTGGCACATATCCACGCAAGAGACGAAGAAGAAAAACCTACTACTGAACTTGAATATTTTACTGCAATTATCAAAGAAATGGATGCAAACGGTTGTCCAATCATCAGGCAGATATCTACCGGAGCCAGGGGAGGAAAGTCCGGCGAAGCGCGCGCCGCCTCCCTGGTGCTTAATCCCCATTCGGCCAGTTTGGCCACGGGTTCGTCGAACTTTCCTACCAGTGTCAACGCCAACGATCCGCACCTGGTGGAATATATGGCGAAAACCATGCTGGAGAGAAATATCAAGCCGGAAATAGAAGTATTCGACGTCGCGATGATTGAAAATGCGGTGAACCTCCAAAAAGCCGGCCTGATAAAAGGTCCGCTGCTGTTCAACCTGGTGCTTGGCGTAAAAGGCTCTCTGCCGGCGACCGCCAAAAATCTCTTTTTCCTGGTAGACAGCTTGCCGAAAGACGCCATATGGGGCGTATCGGCCATCGGGCCGCAGCACGTCAGCCTGTCTACCATAGCGATCGCTCTCGGCGGCAATGTGCGTGTAGGCCTTGAAGATAATGTATATATGTCTAAAGGGGTGCTGGCAACTAATGAAGCGTTGGTCGACAGAATGACGGCTATAGCAAAAGCGTATGGGCGAGAACTTGCGACGCCTGACGATGTAAAAAGAATATGGTGCATAGCATAAGGCAAAGATAAACTACAATAATGAACAGGAGATGACGTATGTCAGGAAAGTACAACCCCTACAAAGAAATGTTGGCGGTTTTGGAGACTGCGGCGGATAAAATGGATATGCCGCGTAACGATTATGTTACCCTTTGCCACCCGGACCGGGAACTGACCGTGTCTGTGCCGGTGGTCATGGATGACGGGCGTACGGAAGTGTTTGAAGGCTATAGGGTACAGCACAGCAATGTTCGCGGCCCTTACAAAGGCGGTGTACGCTTTCATCCGGCGGCGGATATCGACGAAGTAAAAGCACTGGCAGCCTGGATGACTTGGAAATGCGCTTTGGTGGGCATTCCTTATGGCGGCGCCAAAGGCGGCATCAAGGTAGATCCTGCGAAAATGTCCAAGGGCGAGATCATGCGCATGACTAAGCGCTATATCGCGCAGATCGCTCCGGTTATCGGTGAAAAGAAGGATATTCCTGCCCCGGACGTCAATACCGACGGACAAGTCATGGCCTGGATGGTAGATTCTTTCAGTACGCTTCAGGGACGCAACACACCGGGTATAGTCACGGGGAAACCCATCGAACTCGGCGGTTCTCTGGGGCGCGTGGAAGCGACCGGTCGCGGCGCGATGCTTACTCTGATGAACTATGCCAAAGCGGTCAAACTTGATCCTAAAAAGATGACGGTCGCAGTCCAGGGTTTTGGCAACGTAGGCAGCGCGGGAGCCAAACTGATGCAGGAACAGGGCTTTAAGATAGTGGCGATCAGCGACATCGGCGGCACTTTCTATAACAAAAAAGGCATAGATGTCAATGCTGCCATGGAATACGCCAAAACACACGGCAAATCGCTCAAAGGATATACAGAAACAGGCATTACAACGATTTCAACTGATGAATTCTGGGGTTTGCCGGTAGATGTACTCTTCCCGGCCGCTTTGGAAAACCAGATAAATGATAAGAACGCCTCAAATATAAAAGCCAAAATCATCGTGGAGGGAGCCAATGGCCCAACTACCGTTGAAGGCGACAAAATACTTGCCCAAAAAGGCGTTATAGTACTGCCGGATATTCTCGCCAACGCCGGTGGTGTGGTGGTATCTTATTTCGAATGGGTACAAAATCTTCAATCCTTCTACTGGGATGAAGAATATGTCAACAGCCATTTGGCCAAAATCATGAAAAAGGCGTTTGACGATGTATGGCAGACCAGCAAAGAAAACAAGGTTTCTATGCGCATGGCTGCTTATATGGTATCCTTAAAACGCGTTGTAGACGCCAAAAAACTTAAAGGCCTGTGATAAGTGCACTTATCAGTCAGGGCGGCGAACGCCGCCCTGATATTTTATATGCCGTAAAGCTTGGCGGGAAACTGTTAAACCATATAGGGAAAAAATTCATCATTCTATAATTGTTGACGGGGCAATTTTTCTGGTATAATAATAAAGTGTTTAAAAACGCAGTTTATTTTAGTAGTTAATATATATTTTTGAGAGGGGCGGAGAAATGGATATCGTAGTTTTTATCAAACAGGTACCGGATATCGGGGAGGTAAAGATCGATCCGGAAACCAAGACTCTGATTCGTCAGGGTATACCGTCTGTTGTCAATCCTTTTGACAAAAATGCGGTGGAAGAAGCACTACTGTTGCGTGAAAAGCATGGCGGCAAGGTGACTGTGGTCACTATGGGGCCGCCGCAAGCTGCTGAGGCTTTGAAAGAATGCCTGGCAGTGGGCGCTGACGAAGTAATACATTTGAGCGATATGGTTTTTGGCGGTTCTGATACTTTGGCGACCAGCCGGGTATTGGCCGCAACTGCGAAGAAAATCGGTAAATATGACCTTATTATTTGCGGGAAACAGGCGACCGACGGGGACACCGCCCAGGTAGGCCCGGAAACGGCGGAACTTTTGGGTTTGCCGCAAGTAACCAACATTGCGGCTATTGAAATCACCGATGGGATAGCGACAATAAAACGCGAGGAAGAGTGCGGCTATGCCATCATCAAGGCGCCGCTGCCGCTTTTAGTATCGGTCACTAAAATCATCAACGAACCGAGACTTCCAAGCATTAAAGGGCGCATGAAGGCGAACCGCGCTGAAATACCGGTATGGAAAGCTGATGATATAGGTGTTACCAGGGAAACCGTTGGCCTCAAGGCTTCTCCCACTCGTGTAGTCAAAATATTCAACCCTGTTCGCAAATCGCAAGGTCAGATCATCCAGGGCGTAGGCTCTCAGGAAGCGGTCGAACTTTTGCTGGAAAAACTCGGCGAACAAGGTTTAGTATAAGGGAGGGCGGCAAATGGCTATATCTATCGAAGAAGCAAAAGGAATTTGGGTGTACATGGAACAAAACTACGGCGCGCTGCGCAATGTAGGTTTTGAACTTTTAGGCCAGGGGCGTATGCTGGCTGATAAATTTAGCTGCGAACTGGCGGCTGTCATTGTGACCGGTGAAAACGGTGAAACGCTGGCCAAACAGGCTTTCAGCGGCGGTGCCGATAAAGTTTACCTGGTGGAAGGCAAGGACTACGGGCGTTATAATACCGATGCCTACACTTACGCGGTCACCGAGCTGGTAAGAGAATACAAGCCGGCCGGCTTTCTCCTCGGCGCTACAGTAGACGGCCGTGACATGGCTCCGCGCGTAGCCGCGAGACTGGCTACCGGTTTGTGTGCCGACTGCACCGGTATTGGCGTAGAAGAAGAAAAGGGCCTTATCGCCTGGACGAGGCCTACTTTTGGCGGCAACATCATGGCGACGATCATCTGCCCGGACGCTCGTCCCCAGATGGGAACAGTCCGTCCGAAAGTATTCAAAAAGCCAGAACTTGACCCGAGCCGCACAGGCGAAGTAGTGCGCTTTGACCCCAAAATGCCGGAAGGCACCATGCGGACAGAATTTATCCGCGAAGAGATCCCCGAAGGCGTGGTCTGTAATCTTGAAGAAGCCGAATTCATCGTATCTGGCGGACGCGGTCTCGGTGCACCGGAAAACTTTAAATTAGTCGAAGAGCTGGCTAACGCCTTTGGCGGGGTGGTAGGTTCTTCCCGCGCGGCGGTGGATGCAGGCTGGATAGATCACCTGCATCAGGTCGGGCAGAGCGGCAAAACGGTCGGGCCCAAAGTATATATTGCCTGCGGCATTTCCGGCGCCATCCAGCATCTGGCGGGCATGAATTCTTCCGATACGATTATCGCGATAAATAAAGACCCGGACGCTCCTATTTTTACCGTTGCCGACTATGGCATCGTGGGCAACCTGCATGAAATACTGCCGCTGTTGGCGAAAGAAGTGCAAAAACGCAAATAAATAGTGTTTCCGATATAAAAAGTAGCTGCCGGGCGTGAGGATATTATCCTCTGTTCCGGCAGTTTGTTTTGTGTTAATATTAGGTCAGGTGATAGCATGACTATATTTCCAGAAGATATCCCTTCTTTTGCCACGGAGCGGCTACTCATACGGCCTTTGCAGGCAGAGTATCTGCCTTTTCTTGAAGAGGTATGGGCGGCGACAGTAGGGCCACCCATGGGCAAGGCGCGTAGCCGGGCCATATTTACCCTCCTGACGGACCTTTTTACAAACCGCCAGGGCATCTGTTGGGTAATGGTGGAAAGAACCAGTGGGCAGGTCATTGGGACGTGCGAATTTCACAATTTTGACAGCGCCGGGGGCAGGACGGATATTGGCTGCGAACAGCTGCCGGAATACCAAAAACAGGGCTATATGACGGAGGCACTGACCGAGCTTCTCGACTATGCGTTTAACACTCTGGGTCTTGTGGAGTTGGTCGCCAGGATACACCCGGAAAACATCGCATCCGTAGCGCTTTTTTCCCGGCTAGGCTTTGAAGAGGCAAAAGGTGTGCAGGCGGGTGGTTTTTTGCGGTTGGTCGCCAGGGGCGATACAGGGATGGATGACTATGGATGGCTTTAGTATTCAGTTAAATGGCGAACAGGTACCTATCGAGATAGTCAAAAAGCGCAGAAAAACATTGGTTTTGCGGATATTTCCCGACAGCGGCCGAGTGCTTTTGTCGGCGCCTTTGAATACACCAACAGACTATATACGCGATTTTGTGACAAAACGGGAAGATTGGCTAAGAAAGCAACTTTTAAATATTTTACCCAATATAAAACAGTACCAATTTGTCGATGAGGAGATGTTCTACTATCAGGGCCGTCCGCTTTCTTTGAAAGTGCTTTCCGGCATACGCAATCAGGCTTTGATCGTTGGGGATACAATAGAGCTCTCCTTAAAAGAAGCGCTGTCGGCAGAAAAACGGCGGACTGTGCTGGAGACAATGTTTGTGCGGGAGATGAAACTAGCTTCCGGGCAATCGCTTTTACGCATGCTGTCTATATATGCCCCTTTACTGGAGCTGGATTTTATCCCGGAACTAAAAGTACGCCGCATGACCAGCCGTTGGGGCAGCTGCCGCCCGCAAAAGCATTCCATTACGCTTTCCGGTAAACTTATCCATTTACCGCTGGAACTGCTTGATTATATAGTTGCACACGAACTGTGCCACTTTCGGCAGTTCAATCACGGCAAAGGTTTTTGGCAGCTCCTGGCGGCCGGCATGCCGGATTGGCGGGAACGGAAAGGGCGGCTGGAACAAGAGGCGCTTCAAAAGGTTTTTTAATGAAAAGAGGAGTTGCCGCCGCGAACAGGCGTTGGAAAGATAAAATGAGAGAGGGTTTTAAAGATGAAAAAAGTAGACCTTAGAAGCGACACCGTGACCTTGCCCACGGAAAAAATGCGCCTGGCTATGGCGTCTGCGCCAGTAGGCGATGATGTATACGGCGAAGATCCCACGATCAATAAACTGGAAGAAACCGTAGCCGCCGCCTGCGGTATGGAAGCGGCTATTTTCACCGCGAGCGGCACCATGGGCAATCAGGTCGCTATCATGTCGCATATGGGGCATGGCGAAGAATTGATCTGTGAGGACGAAGCACATATTTTTTATTATGAGGTAGCGGGGATTGCTGCGCTGTCCGGGGCTCAGGCGAGGCCGGTAAAAGGCGCGC
>JAVBNN010000019.1:0-25134 GCA_031551525.1 Acidaminococcales bacterium | reverse complement strand
AAAGAAATTTTATTTTGTAAATAGCCTGATGAAATTCATGACAAATTCTTTTTCATGAATTTATCGCGCGTCATTTGTTAGGATTGACCAATTTATCACTTGGCCGGAAAGCGAAACCTTCGTAAATATGTCCGTCAAACTCTACCTGGGCTTGATATTTGTATTGTATCCCGGCCATTGGGTCACGCGCCGCCTCTTTTACTATCACGACCTGCAACCGCCGTTCTACGCCCGGCAGACCTTTTTTTAAGTCATAATGCCAACAGCGGCTTTTATGCTCTGAACATTTCTCTTTTACCGGCGTGCTATAAGGAAAAACCTCCGCCGTTTCTGCAGAAGCCTGGTCAAATATCACTTCATCGCCAGTCAAAATACGCATATTCCAAAAAGGCTCCACCCCAAGCAATAGGAAGTCTGCCGGAAAAAGTTTACTATCCAGTTGCCAGGGGCTGACCGAAAGCACCCTATCCACGATAAAAGCCTCTTGGTAAATTACTTCGGCAACACTTTGTGGTAAATTTTTCGCGCGTACTCCCTCGACCACCGCTACGATGTACCCGTCTTTTTTACCGGTCAGTTTCATGCTGCCCTCAATCAAGAGGTCCGCTTTACCTTGCACAGCCAGATAATCTTTGCTGGCGGCCGCTTTAAATACGCCCACCCCAAAATCATCAGTATATACGCCCTCTACTTTTTCCATAGTCGCATCGTCCATTTGCTGGCCGTATTCAACCAGCTTTTTTTCTACATCGGAAGTTCTATTATAGCCTGCTTTTTCCCATACTAATAATATCTGCTTGGCAAACCGCCCAGACCGGCTATCGGAAAATTCTTTAGCCAACTGGCGATAGCTGGCGGCAGTAGCAGCATTCAACACATCCGGCAGTTGGCGGTCTTCATCAGTAACATTGGGAGAAAATCCCTTTCCCTGCTTTATTAGAAAATATGAAAATAATTGCTCCCTGTATAAATAATTGACATCTGGTTTACGAAAAGCGTTCGGATATTTTTTTAGGTATTTTTCCGCCATGACCAGAAAAACCGCTCTGGATGACAAATGTGTTGGTTGCGCAAGTGACCAGGCCTTGCGCAGGTAAAAATATTCCCCGACTTGGCCTGAAGTTCTTCCCGCATAAGTATCGTAAAGATAGCCGTAATCCAGCGCCGGATAAAATCGTCCGTCTTTTTGTTCTATTATATAGCCGCTATCGAGCACTTGCCGCAGCATACCGCGCACCGTATAGTCCGCTACGCTATCGATCCTCTCTGCGTCAAATCTGTCACCAAAGGCGCTGCGCATTACTTCTTGGGTGTCTTGGCTGGCAAACTGCGCAACTACTCCGGGCAAGTTCTTCTTTAGCTCGCTCTCCAGTAAAAGCACCAAAACGTCCCGGTCTTCCCCCGACAATTTATAAGCTGCCCGGTCGGCCGCTCCCAAAAGTTCCGCCCCCTGGTATTTGCGCATCTCTTCAAGCGACCCTAACGCCTTATGTTTAGCCGATACATTATTGGCAAGTAAAAATATCGCCATAAAACAAAAAGCCAGTAGCCTGCAGGCATTTTTCATCATCCCGACCCCCTAATTTTTTAGCGCAGTTTTGATAATTATTCGTCGCATCTTCATTTTTCCCTGCTCAACTGCAAAACTTTCACCTTATCACATCAGAACCGGCGTCTGTCCGCCAGATCAGACCAACTCCGAACAAAACCACTGCAGCAAGTATAAACGGAGAGTGTATGCCCAAAATGCTGTTTAGACCATAGCCGACTATCGGCCCCAGCGCCGAGCCAAGATCTATGCCAAAGGCATGGGCGCTCATAACTAATGACTGGTTTTTTTTATGCAACGCTATATCCGCAGCAGCTGCGTCAACAACTGTAGTAATGCCTGTCCCTGTCATTTGCAACAGCAGCACCGCCAGCACCCATAATGAGACCGGCAGAGAAAAAGAAATTACCGCCAAAAGCGCCGCACCCATCAGGCAAAAGTTTTTCAGCAGCCAGCGCCGCCCTATTGCCCCGTCCGAAAGGCGGCCCAGCTTAGGCGCCAAAAAAGGTTCCCAAGTCCAACGAACTGCTTGCAGTAAGCCGGAAATACTGGCCGCGCCAAACCCTATAGCGGCCATTAGCGGTATAGTTATAGCCAATTCAGCCGTTAGATAACTGAGCATGGAAACAAACAGCCCCTGATACACCAGCGCAGTGCAAAAACTGGTTGCCAGCAGTTTGGCAGCCATACGATCACCAAATAAAGACAACCAATCAGCATTTTGATAACTGCCGCTACTTTTTACCGGCGCGGGCGGCACATGCCCAAGTGCCAACGGAATCGCCGCAAATCCACACAGGGCAAACAGCCAACCCGGCACCAGCGGCCCATACTGATCTGCCAACACAGCTCCCACCAGCATACCAAATAGGCTGCCCAGACGAAAAACACCATTATAAACGCCCATATGCTGTCCACGGTCAGATAACGCGGCAAACTCCAAAATAGAAAAATAGGCGCCCAACCGCAAAAATGTCCAGGCCATTCCCCACAAACAGCGCACAACAAACAACAGCCAGAAGCCCTCAAAAAAAGAATACGCCGCCGTTGTTACAATCGATAGTGCTATAGACAGCAAAACGCCTCCCCGGCGTCCCATGCATCCATACATATTTACCGCCAGGCGGTTAAAAGGAAGACGCACCATGCGATTGACCGACAAAAGTACGCCTACCTGCCAGAGCGAATCTAGCCCGAACTCCCGCCAATAAATCGGCAATACGACATACATCATCGAATCGCCCAGCAAACATATGGCCGTTATCAAAGCGACCATACCAGTAGACCAAAGGGCCTCCCTGCTTTTTCCGGCTTTGTCCATCAAAAACATCCACCGCTTTCCTAGCATAATCTTAGCTTAACACGGAAGAACAAGTCTTGCCAAGACACTTTCGTTTTTTTGCCAAAGGTAGTGCAAATTTATATGATTTAGCGTATAATATTGCCGACTATAAGTTTTCAGGAGGAAAACATGGATACAGTAGTGGCTTTTTTTTCAGAATTACTGACTACTTTAAAAGAACTGCTTTTGGGACTGCCAGCCGACATTTTATTTCTCGGTGTTATCGTGGGTTTTTTAGTCGCCTCTATCGGTTGGGGACGGTCGTCACGCCGCTATGCAAAAGGCCTGCTGGGCGACATCTGTAACTCAAGCAGCACGCTCGCCCTGACTATAGCTCTTTGCATGTTCATCTACATGATCACGTTAGTTTCACTAAAGGCGGCAGCCTATTATACGGTAGCGTTCGCCTTGGGTTTTTTTGTGTGCCTGATACTCCAGGCCATAACCAATCTTATTTATTTTATCGGTCGCCTGTTCGCCCTCGTATTGGCCCTAGTATCCGGCCCGCTGGTCATCATTTCCAGTTGGCTCTTTCACACCGGACAACTAGCCAGCACAGTAAGAGGGTTTTTACCATAACAAAGGAAAAAAAGCTTGCGGCCTAAGCCGCAAAGTCCAATTATAGACAAAAAGCACTCTCTGCCTTGCGTAGAGTGCTTTTTTACATATTGAAACTAACTACTTGAAGATTATTTTTATAATTCCCCAAACAAACGGTTAAACGGTTAAATTGAAACTTAAACGCATGCCCTTTTTAATTTTCGGCCTTTACCACTATCAACCAAATTGTTTACTTATATATTTTCCTACTTCACCAATACCGACATTATGACTCTTGATATCGTGCAATTCCAGCGCCTTGGTAAATTTAAGGCCCGAACCGGTCAATACGCAAACAACTGACGCGTCCTTTTCCATAAGGCCGTCCTGCCCCAGCTTGATCGTCGCAGCCAGTGTCACTGCAGAATCGGGCTGCACAAACAGCCCCTCTTCGGCCAACATCTTTTGCGCCCTGATCATTTCCTCGTCCGTCACCGATACTGACACGCCATTATATTCACCAAGTATAGACAATACTGCGTTGCCGCTCGGCGGGAAGGGATTGTTAATAGCGTGCGCGATAGTATCTGGATGTTCTACCCTTTCTACCACGCTTTTACCCTGACTGAACGCGTTGTGTATGGGTGAGCAGCCCGCCGCTTGGGCGCACACCATATGCGGCATCTTATTGATAAAGCCCAATTTATGAAACTCCATAAACCCCTTGGCTATACCGCGAAAATTGCCGCCCGCGCTGGTCGGCACCACCACATAATCAGGTGCGTCAAAAGACAATTGCTCGCATATCTCGAAAGCAATGGTTTTAGAACCCTCCACCCGCAAAGGAACATCCGAATTGATGAAAAATATATCATTTTCCGCACCGATTTTTAACGTTTCAAAGTATAGCTGGCTGTAATCGCCGGCCACTTTGAAAAGATGTGGCCCGTAAATAGCGATAGGGCTGACTTTTTCTACATCTATCCGATCGCTGACGAAGATAAAAGTATCCATCCCCGCCCGCGCCCCATACGCCGCCACCGAGGCGGCCATATTGCCTGTTGACACTGCTCCTATACGCTTATATCCATGCGCCGCGGCATACTGTACCCCAACTGCAGTGCCGCGGTCTTTAAACGACCAAGTGGGGTTTTGCGCTTCATTTTTAAAGAATAGTTTGCCTATCCCGCTAACCTCCGCCAGTTTTCCCGAAGGCAGAAGCGGCGTATTCCCTTCGCCCAGCGCAAGAGCGGTGTTTACCCGGTCTAAGGGTAAAAAATCCAAGTAGCGTTCCAATATGGACGCTCCCGGTTTATCGCCTCGCCGTATTGTACCCTCTGTAAGCGGCATTACGTCCAAAGGACCTGAACAAGATACGCAACGCAACTGGGCTCCCTCAAAAGTAGCCTTACACGCCGTACAAATCATTTTCATTCTGTTCACCTCACAATTTTTATACCGTTAAAGGTTTAGGCAAACGCCCCGGATCAAAAAGCGGGAGCTGCGGTTGGGTAATGACACTGTGAACAACAAATGCGACACATGCCGCCAGCCAGACAATCATAAAAACAGTGACCGCTTTTATTAGGCTGTTATGCAAAAAACCTGGCACGGCCAGGGCATTTCCCTGTCCATCGCGCATCAGGCCAAATCCTATGCGTAAAATATCAAAAAATAATCCTATACCAAAAAATCCGGCAGTAAAAAACCATAGTACACCGCTAAACGGTTTGCCTAAATAAAAACGATGTATGCCGAAAACGCCAAGAAACAAACATAACCAGAAAGCTATTGCCTTGCTACGCATATTTTCACTCCTGCCGCTATTTTTTCTCAAACTGTGAACTGACTATTTGCCGCAACTTTTCTTTGTCAAGGACATTGTCAAAATAAAAAGCCAGTGCGGCCTTTCCAAGCGCATTCGTCCCTTTATAGGCCACCCCGGCGCTTATGATACTGCCAGCCCCCGGCAGGGGCAGCAGTTTGGTAAGTTGCTGCGCCAAAAATCGGAAAGTGTAGCCGCCTACACCCACCATCCCAAGTGAAAGCATAAAGTCTTTCGCACCGTTAAGGTCAAGTTTTTTGCCCGACAAATAGGCTATGACCATTATCATGGAGGTTTGTAGAGCTAGGAGCGGGAATATGTCCGCCACCGGGATAGGCGTCACCGCTATGGCCGAAGCGACGCCCGCCATGGTATCCACCACCATGGCGGCGATTTTTTTCAACGCCAGTTCACTCCTCGTGCAAAGTAAAAGACCGATCTGGGCCCTTATTTCCATGTTTTTTTCCAATGTATCCAAGAGTTCGTTTATATTATAGCGCCCATCAAAAACACATGGACTGGACGTTTTTTCTTCGAGTAAAGCCCCTTGGGGGAAGGACCACTCCATATAAGCGGCTACCGGAACAGCCGCTAAATATTTCAGCTGGCCGCCGCGCAAAATATCCTCTACCTGGACGACCGCCTGTTTGATATTTTCCATCTTGGCCAAAGAATATTCTGCCGCCGCCTTTTCCCTGGCCGGGTCAAGTTCGTCTACTTGCGACACCACCGCGATAAGTGGAAATCCTTTCATTCCGTCCGACAAATACTCCCGCACCAAGCGTACATCTATATCAAGGTGCGCCCGATCTTTGGCCTTAAAAACAAATAAAGCGGCGTCCGGCCGAAGCCTCTCTATCGCCTGCTGTAGTTGGAGACCGGCCGCCTTGCTGTCACCAGGGGACGACTCGAATATCCCCCTGGTGTCTATTACCTCCATCAGAACACGCCCGGCTTTTTTTACCGACAGCAGCTCGGACTCTTTAGTGCCCACACGTACTGGACTCACTTCCGCCACATAAGAGCCCACCATGGCATTTATCAGACTGCTCTTGCCGACGCCGGTCTTGCCGACCAGTAAAAATCTCGGTGGGCGCGGATTATTTATCACATCAGCTAAAACTGCCGCCTCGGCTCTTATCTTGTCCATTATCTCATTGGTCAAGAGGGAGCCGCCCGGGATACGCCCTACCGTTTCCTGCAAAAAACTATCGAAATTCGCCAGGGTATCGGCAGTTTTTTGTATGCGCGCGCTTATCTCCTCGTTTGTAAGCCTGGCTTCTTCCATTATGTTTTACCTCTTTATCTTCTTTCATAAGACAACGCCGACCAATCTTTTCTGCGCACTATGTATATAAACAGGATGGCCCGTATGACAAAATCTATACACGCCACAGACCAGCCGACCACCACGGTGAATATGCCCATGTGCTTGATAAACAAAAGTATGGGTATGCGAAACAGCCATGAACCAAAAATCGCCACATACATGGGTGACACAGTATCACCAGCGCCACGCAGCACACCCGGCAATATCATGCCCAACGCCAAAGCGACCTGTTCAATGGCAGCCACTCGCACACAGCCCCGTCCCCACTCCAAAACTGCCGGGTCTTTTATGAAAAAGGCGGTTAACTGCTCAGAAAACACATAAAACAGCACGCCCAAAAAACCCATAACCGTCGCCCCGATAAAACAGGTGAACCAGGCATACTGCTTGGCCCGGTGCGGAAGGCCGCGCCCCAAATTTTGCCCGACCAGCGTCATGGCCGCGATACCAAACGCCATGCCCGGCATAAAAGAAATGGACTCTATCTGCAAAGCCACATTATGTCCGGCAAACTGCACTGCGCCGGCCGAGGCCATCAGCAAAGAAAAACACAACCGCCCGCTCTGTATGGCAAACTGCTCGAAAGCCGCCGGTATGCTTATCCTCAATATGTTCAGCATGACCGCTGGCCGCCAGGGGAAAATATGTTTCATCCGAACGCCCAATATCCACGGTGAACGTACGGCCATAAAACTCAGCACCGCCGCCAACGACTGCGATGAGGCGATCCCGAACACTGCTCCACGCACGCCCGTTTTAAAATAAAAAAGCGCGGCATAGGTAACCGAAAGCGACAGACAAAGGCCTAAAACCGCTACCATCATAGCTATACGCGTTTTTCCGGTTGAGCGCACCCCAGCCAGGCAAATATTAGTCACGGCCATAACAGGCAGAAAAAACGCCATGATTTCAATAAAATCGCCCGCCATACTTATGACCTGCTCGTCTGGGCTGGCCAGCGAAACCAAAAACCGCCCGCCTTTTACCCCGAGAAAAGCCGCAACCAAACTAAGCACTACACCTATGGAAATCGTCTGTCCTGATATATAACGTGCTCCTTCAAAGTCGCGCGCCCCGATGGACCTTGCGCAAAGCGCCCCGGAGCCCACACCAAAAGCCGCTATGACCATAGCCGCGGTAGCCTGCAAAAGCATAGCCAAGCCAACCGATGCCACTTCCACAGCGCCAAAACTGCCTACCATAGCGGTAGTCAAAACACCACCGATAACGAGGCAGGTCATCTCGGCCACGACCGGCCAGGCCAGCGTCCCTATCTGACCCAGCATATACTTTTTTATATTTCCGACTTCATAATTTGTCAACAATTTCAACTCATCACCAGTGCATTACCATTATTAAACTTAAGTATAGCACTAATCACGAATTTTTTTTGGTATTTTTCCGTATCTGCATGTAGTACGGCTAATTATCGCCTTCAGCCACTATCCCCAGCTTTTTCCGCCAATAACGCGATGCGACGGCCCCTACTGGATTGTGCGCCAATATCCGATCCTTGGTTATCAGGCAACACACCGGCGCGCGGCTGCCCAATCCAAATAGAACATCATGCCCTACACACAGCCCCACGGTAAAATTAAGCTCTGTACCGGCGTCGTTCATCGCTTTAGCCTGCGCTTTAGGATTACACATGCTCTCCTGTGACCCTTTTCTTATTTTAGGCAAGTCAAACTCATCCTTATCTATCCCGCATACTTTGCAGCACAGCGCCTCCACCTTGAACCCTTCTTTCGCTAGGTATTGTACGACCAGGCTGGCTTCTTTGCGCAAACCTATGCAAAAAGCCACGCCCAGTTTTTTTATCCCCAGCGCATTGGCGTAATAAACGCTTTCCTCTAACCTTGTGAATTTCATATAATTATCGGCTTCAGTGCAACCGGCCGCCAGCATATACCGACGCTCCCCTTCATCATATAAGTCTCCCACTTCTTCGCCAGTGAGACCAAGGCAATTTCTCCCTCCGGCATAACACTTGTTATCCGGGCACTTGGTACAGTCCATATTTTCCCCTCCTACAATTTATATAATAAATATTCGTTAATCAGAGTTTAACCTTTTTGAGGTTTTTTGACAAAGCTTTTTGAAAAACGCTATATAGTAACTATTCTGCAATATTACCATTACCCAGTTAATTTCAGTTAATTAATGTTGATATTATTACGATATATTGCTATAGTAAAATTATATAATTATGCTACCTAGCTATCATTTAAGGATGTATACCGTGACAAATAAAGAGCCGCACTCCCATCCGAATAACCTCTCTCTAACCGCAGAAGCCCGCGCGATACTCGACCATAACCCCATCGCGACGCTTTGTCTCAACAGTCTCCACGATATCGTCTATTTTAACCAAAAAGCAGCCGGCCTGTTTGGTCTTGGTGGGCAACATACTTCGTTTGCCTTTCTTTCACCGTTACATCAACCCGACAAAACGATATCCGCGGAGAAAGCCAGCCACAAAATATCCGAAGCTCTTGCCAAAGGTTCCGCCCAGTTTGACTGGCTGCATAAAGATATAAAGGGCCGTCTCATCCCTACAGATGTACAATTATACCGCATTAAACACGGTAATGAAGACTGTGTACTGGCTTATGTAGAGAATGTTGGCATAGACAGCTTATCTGCCGATACGATGACATCAAGCATTTACTTGCGTTCCATCCTTGATGCCGCACCCATTTCGGCCACACTCTGGGACGACAACTACTCTATCATAGACTGTAACAAAGCCTCCTTAGAGCTATTCGGGTTAGCCAGCGTCGAAGAGTACTGTGAGAAATTTTTCCAGCTCTCGCCCGAATATCAACCGGACGGCAGATTATCCGCAACCGCCATTGCGCAAAATACCAGACAAGCTTTTGAAGATGGTCTTCTGACATTTGAATGGTTACACAAAAAAACAACTGGTGAATTGATGCCGACAGAAGTCACGCTGACTTTGATCAGATTCAACGACTCCTGGAAAATGGTGTCCTACGTCAAAGACCTTACCGAGCAAAAAGCCTTTATCCAGCGGGTAAAAGAAGCCGACGAACGTACCCAGATCATGCTGGACGCCACACCTTTGGCCTGTGATTTTTGGGATGAAAACCTCAATATGGTCGACTGCAACCCGGAAACGCTCAAATTATTCGGCCTTTCTAGTAAAGAAGAATACTGCGAAAAATTTTTCATGCTATCGCCCGAATTTCAGCCAAATGGCAGAAAATCATCTGAAATCGCCATGGAAAAAGTCAACGAAGCCTTTGAAACGGGGGTTTCCGATTTTGAGTGGCTGCACTGCACCATCTCCGGGGAACTCATACCAGCCGAAGTAAAACTGGTGCGGGTAACCAGGAATAATGTTTATAATCTGGCCGGTTATATCCGCGACGTAAGAGCATTGAAACAAGCTCATCAGGCGCTGGTCTCCGCTAAAGAAGCGGCCGAAACGGCCAACATGGCGAAAAGTCAGTTTCTCTCAAATATGAGCCATGAAATAAGAACTCCGATGAATGCCATCATCGGCATGGCCGAATTGTTGCGCATGGAAAATCTGTCTTGCCGCTCGAGAAAATATGTAGACGATATCAGCACTTCCTCCAACGCCCTTATGGGCATCATCAACGAAATACTGGATTTTTCAAAAATCGAAGCCGGAAAACTGCAAATTTTACCAGTATCGTTTGATTTGCATGAACTTTTGGCGCATCTTGATTCCATATTTACTCATACCGCACGCCAAAGCAGTTTGGTGTTTCACCTCGAAATGGCCGACGGTTTGCCAAAATGCCTATATGCGGACGACATCAGACTAAGACAAATACTGGTAAACAATATTGGCAATGCGATAAAATTCACCCCCACTGGTTCGGTAAAATTGCGCGCATCTTATGACGAAAACTATCTTTACTTTGACATAGAAGATACTGGCATAGGAATAAAAGAAGAAGATATTCCCAAGGTTTTCAACGACTTTGAACAACTAGATTCAGACAATAACCGCAAGATAGGCGGAACCGGCCTTGGTCTGTCCATCACCAAAAACCTGGTGCAGATAATGGGCGGCGCTATCTGGCTGGAAAGCCAGTATGGCAAAGGCAGCACATTCCACATCAAGCTGCCCCTGACGCTTGGCAACGAAAATGACCTAAAAGAGAAACAGACCGCTGATCTTTGCCTGTCCGCCCCCCGCGCCGATATATTGGTCGTAGATGACAATGAGATCAATCTGAATGTCGCGTCCGGACTTCTCCGTTCTTTTGGCGTAATCTGTGACACAGCCTCCAGTGGGCGGCAAGCCCTGCATATGATAGAGAGGAAGTCTTACGATATAATATTCATGGATCATATGATGCCGGAAATGGACGGAGTCGAGACTACCCGACTTCTACGCCAAAAAAACAACCAAGGCGGCCTTACGGTCATCGCCCTAACTGCCAACGCGATCGCAGGCGTTCGCGAATCGCTTTTATCCGCAGGCATGGATGATTTTCTTTCAAAACCCATAGATAAACATCTCCTCGCAGACCTCTTGCATAAATGGCTGCCCAAAGAAAAAATAGAGCATTCTTCAACTCTACCCGTTTCACAAAACCCCACGGCCTGCGGCATTACAGATACACTGCGCGGCAAGATCGATGAAATGGACGTAGATCTGGCTTTAGAGCGGGTCAATGGCATGGCGGATGTTCTCGAGAGCACACTTGGCATCATGTGCCGCCGTCTCCCGGACACTATCGAGCGCCTGTCCGGGTTGCTCGACAAAAATGACGGTAAAAATTTTGCTATCGAAGTACATGGCGTAAAGGGTTCCCTCAATAACATCGGCGTTACCTTGCTGGCCAACTTGGCCCAACAACTGGAAACAGAATCCAAAGCGGGCAATCTGGTTTTTTGCCGCAAACATTTGCCGGAAATGCTGCAAAAATTGAAGATTTTACAGGAACAATTGACACTTTTCTTTAATGCAGAAACAGCGGCCTCCCCCTTCCTAAAAGGCTCCGTTCCGGAACTCAGACTGCAACTTGCCCTAACTAAAAGTCTTTTGGATAAGTTTGAAGGAGACCAGGCAACAGAGATAATCAAAGACATAATGGCCTATGACTATGGAAAAGAGTTCAATCAACAACTGGTAAATATTCTCCATTCAGTGGAAGAATTTGATTTTGACAGAGCAGTTTCACTGATAGACGCAGTCGATGGAAATAATTAAGGAGGCCGTATCATGGATACCTCGGAAAAAATTTACAATCTGCAAAACCTTATCAAAACTACGGGAATAGACGTCAAGGTCGCCATAGAAAGAACGGGCTCCCGGCGTGCTTATTTTAGTGAACTGAATGCTTTTGAAAACAATGTGCGGGATTTGACCAGTACCTTGACGCAACAAAAACCAAAAGATGACCTGCTTAACGATCTGGTCAGCCTGCACGACCACCTTATTAAAATAAATGACACGGCGTTCGCCCTGTCACTCGAAGACCTGATAGACAAAATAAAAAACAACGAAAATAAGGACTCTGTCAGCGGCATCTTGTTTGACATAAAAAATAACATAACAAATTTGTGTCAGAAAATAACTGAAGCGGAGTTCTCTTACCCGGGCCTCGAAACCGTCTTGCGTACCGCTAACCCTGTAGCGGCAGCAAAACCGGAAGACGGTGAAAAATCACTGCGCGCAAAAATGCGCATCCAGCCGGCGCTCTTCTCCAATCTGCTCGAACTTGTAGATAAGTTTGAATACGATATGGCTATACACGAAGTAAAAATACTCCAAACCTATTCATATGATGCCAAAGTCGACCATTTGCTGGAAGGTATCGCCAACTCACTTGATACGTTTGACCATGCTCATGCTTCGACCCAAGCCAAAGAGTTACTTACCTATGCTTCATCAAAAGACACTGCCGCTGGAGAAATGACGGAAAAAAAGAAGATACTTGCTGTAGACGACATGCCGGATGTATTAAATACGGTCAAAGCGCTCTTAAAAAACGACTACCATGTTTATTGTGTCACCAACCACCTGGCTGCCCTGAAATTCCTCGCAAGCAACTCTCCCGACTTGATATTGCTGGATATCGAAATGCCGGACATGGACGGCTTTGAACTGATAAAAATAATCCGCCAGATGGAACTATGTAAAAATACTCCAGTACTCTACCTGACGGGCAATGTCAGTGTGGAAAGCATAAAAACATCCATAGAAGCAGGTGGTGACGATTTTATCAAGAAACCGGTTTCCTACGACACCCTCATGACTAAAATCGCCAAACACATCACCAAACCACGCCCATAAGCAGTGGCGACATAAAAACAGGCCATTTTCATGGCCTGTTTTTTGTTGCTTTTTATTTATTTGTTGTATGCACAGCTTCCGCGCCTTCAGGCAGTTCCGTTTCGTAATCTATACCCAGGCATCTTTTGATGGCCATGGTAGTTTCCACTACGACCAGTACAGACAAGATTATCAAAACCATGGAAACAAACGGTATGGCCTGGTTGCCTTTTCCAAGCACCCAACCGTCTATTACGGCAATAACCAAAGCCCAGTTCGACATGATAAACATAGCTACTGCCGGGACAAAAGGTACCAACCAGTACTTTCTCGTTTCCTTGCCGCTGGCCAGCCAGATGGATATACCGGTCAGAGAGAGTGCTGCCAGGAGCTGGTTTGAAGCGCCAAAAGTATTCCAAAAAAGCAGCCAGGCCGGAATTGCTTTACCCGAGGCATTGGTAGAGGTCTGGAAGATAAAGAAGATTGGTACGCCGGCAGTTAGCAGCGTGGCAAATATCTTGCCTGTCCAACCTTTCCAGCCGGTCAGCTCTTCGATGATATAGCGCCCGAGTCGGGTGCAAACGTCCAGCGTATCATAAACAAAAGTAGTAAACGCCATAAGGCCAAAGCTTATGCCGTAAACGGCAGGTATGCCGATGAGTTCCATAAAGTTTCCTATGCCGGCGGCATAGATAAAGTTCGGCGCTTTACTCAGCATGGGGGAGTTTTTCGCCAGTATCATAACACAAGCGATCGATATCATCGCCACCAGGCCCTCCAGCAGCATAGCTCCGTAGGCCACCGGCTGTGCGTCGGTTTCTTTTTCCAACTGCTTGCTGGTAGTACCGGACGATACCAGCGAATGAAAGCCTGAGCAAGCGCCGCAGGCAATGGTAATAAACAACACCGGCATCATGGGGAACCAAAAGCCCGTACTAAAAAAGCCCTGCACTTCACTTAATTTAGTAAAAGCCGGGTATTGGATGGTAAATCCGCCAAATACCAACCCGATAGCGGCAACCAAGAGAGCCGCATACAGAAAATAGCCGCCGATCGCGCCACGCGGTTGAAGTATCAACCACATGGGAGCCGCTGCCGCCGCAAAACAGTAGGCAAGTATGATAAGGCACCAGACTTTTTGCGCAGTGATCAGGTCCGCTATCGGCAAGTTGAGTGGCAGAAACCGCCCTGCCCAGATAGCCACGCCGACTAGTGGTATGAAGATGCACAGAGCGGCATTTTCACTCATTTTTGTGTAACGCAAGAGACATCCCATGATGACCGGCAATATAAGATACATCAGCGAGGAGGACGCTATCGCTCCACCTTGCACCACTTCACCCGATTCGAGGACGACCTTGCCCACAAAAGAACTGGCGGTTATATCGGTAAACGCTACTATAACATAAATAAGTGCTATCCAAATAAAGATCATAAACAAAACCCAAGCGCGCTGGGACACATTTTGACGGATGACCTCCGTGATCGACCGGGCTTTCATGCGCACTGACGCCACCAGCGCCCCCATATCGTGCACACCGCCGATAAAGATCGAACCCAATATTACCCAGATCATGGCCGGCACCCAACCGAAAATAACCGCCGCCAAAATCGGCCCGTTGATAGGCCCCGCTGCCGCTATCGCGGACAAATGCTGGCTAAGCAACATTCCTTTGCTGGCAGGCACAAAATCCTGGCCGTCATTTATCGCTGTAGCTGGAGTTACCCTCGAATCATCCAGTCGAAATACCTTTTTCGTCAGAAAATTGCCATAAGTAAAATAGGCAACAACAAAAATAACCGTTGCTCCCACGACGACATACAAAACATTCAATTTATCATACCTCCTGTTTTTTTATATAATATATCGTATTCTGTATCATACTATAAAAAAACGTTGTTAGCTAGATATTGTGACTCATTCTACAAAATTTCCCACGCCAGTTGCTCCCCTGGCTTCATATGCTTTGGAGGCTTGAAATTACCCTGAACACTTTTGTGACCTATAAAGGGTGTTAACATTTAGATACAAAAAAGAAGTTTGCCTATACGGCAAACTTCTTTCATCGTTCACATCACTTGTCCGCTTTGGATTTTTTGTAAATATCAATCAGTTTTACCACTATCGCTGGACAAATAGAAATCACAACTATCGCCACCATCACCATGGACAAATTTTGTTTGACAAACGGCTGCTGACCAAAAAAATATCCCAGCGACAGAAACGATGCCACCCACAAAAAAGCGCCCAGGATATTATACATAGAAAAGGCGCTTGGCCGCATCTTCGCTATACCCGCCACAAACGGCGTAAAAGTACGCATTATCGGCATAAATCTAGTTATGACGATGGCTATTCCGCCATGTTGTTCAAAAAAATTCATCGCTGAATCGATATACTCTTTCTTTACACAACGTAGATTTTTTTCATATATCTTTTGCCCGATCAACCGGCCGATCGTGTAATTGGTAGTATTGCCCAATATACCGGCCACGAACATCACTATAAACAACACAAATACATTAGAATTTCCAAGCGCCGCCACTGCCCCCGCCGCAAAAATCAGTGAATCTCCCGGCAAAAACGGTGCGATGACCAACCCGGTCTCACAAAAAATCACCAAAAATAATATAATATAAACGATTATCCCATATTCTTGAAAATAATGAGTAAGATAACTATCCATATTTTGGACGAAATCCAGGCACCAGTGTAAAAAATCCAAATTGCCCTCCCTGTTCAAACCTTTGAAAATACGGTTAAAAATAAATCAACCGCACATATATCCTATCAGAGGCGGCAGGCAAAAACAACCGAAAAGAAAATTTGCTTTCACATAACGCGCCGCTAAACGCACAAAACCCCTTTACACCAACCTATACGGTTGCACCATTAACAAATACCGCACATCTTCTCTGTCAGATCCTCCAACAAGACTAATACTGTGCCTATTTCCTCATCTGTTATCCTGTCGATATGGATGCCGCAGGCAACAGCTACATTTTTCTGTAGCCTGGCTGATAGAGTATGGGATACGTAACGGGCAGCTTCATCATCCTTATGACCCGTCACATTCAGCACAGAGGTTGTCGCGCTGTTTGCCGCCGCATCCTTCAAACTGGGGCGTGGTACGCTTAAAGTAATACAGCCTATATGGGGCCGTTCACCGCCATAAATAACCACACACAGATCAGCCCCTGCCTCGACGGCTTCCATGGTTATCCTTATCCTGCCCCGCTCCGCGACCAATTTGCGCATAATAGCACCTCCAGCAAAATAAAAAAACATCTTCTTTCAAAAAACCGGCCTGCTTTCGTCCCCGAAGGCGTTTACTTTCTAAAAGCACAGCGCCGGCAACCCTTCATGCCACCTGGATGCAATATTTTGCCCTATATACTTCTGCATTGCCCGCAATAAAATAACTCATCGTATCATACCAATATATATTATCTGAGATGTTCATACCGCCGCATTACTTGCGCCAGCGCTAATTTGTCTGTTCGGCCCACCCGATCTGACGCACTCCTCGCGATCGTTTTACCCTGATTACAGCTCAGTTCTACTTCACGCAGCTTTATGATGATTTGCTCTACTGTGTAATTTGCTCTTCCCATTTTGCCAGTTCCTTTTTGTTAGTTTAACATACCTTCACTAACTTTGAAACCGGTACAAGCGGTGGGGCAAGACCACTATCTGAACCCAAACATATTAACGATCATTATGATTATTACGAAATGATTATTACAAAAAATCGTTGTGTAAAGCAAAATTTTTAGGCCGTAAAAAGTATTGCCCTGAATCATCCCGGCAAGGTATCACTCTTTATATTGAAGATGGTGGCCATACTATAAGAAATAAAATATACAAAAAAGTATTCAATGAAATAGCGCAGATTTTTACGTATAAAATTTAACTTATATATGTTATTAGTGTAAAATATTTTTTCTCAAGTTTTTTGCATTAAAAACAACCTTCAAATCTTGAAGGCCATTTATTGCTTGGCTCTATATCACCTAAATGACAAAGTTATTTGTGCAATTTCTTCTATAGGAAAGTCTTTTTGAGTATGTAGATTTTATAAAACGCCGACAAATGAACGATATGGCAAGAGATATCTGAAATAGCAAAATTACCCGAATGACTAAAACTGCCCCAAAAATTGCCCCACAAACAAAAAACTAGAGGTCTGGACAAAATCCAAACCTCTAAATTATTTTAGTTTATGGCGGAGTGGGAGGGATTTGAACCCTCGCTAGAGTTACCCCTACTAACGGTTTAGCAAACCGTCCTCTTCAGCCACTTGAGTACCACTCCATTAGCCAAGTTACTTAGTCATTATAACCCAACAATATTATTTTTTCAATCCACAGCAAAAATATTTATCTGGCGGAGAGGGTGGGATTCGAACCCACGGTAACATCACTGCTACGGCGGTTTTCAAGACCGCTGCCTTCAACCACTCGGCCACCTCTCCAGTTTCCAGTACCTGCTGATTATAGCAAAAAGAGCTGTATGCTGTCAATCTGAGCATTATTGCCTGTTGCACTTTACTTGGAAAAAGTATACTATTTAATTATAAAAATCCAGTGTATCGTCATGAAAGGTATCGGTATGAAAAAACGTATTGTACTCGCACTGCTTATTTTACTTTTAGCGACGCCTATCGCCTATGCTTCCTATATTTATTTCCATCCCCTAGAGTCGGACTTCCGGACCTATCCCACGCTCGGCAAAGGCGATTTTCGCTATAGTCATCCTTCCGGTTATGACTACCGCCACAACTACCGCCCTTACCCCGCGCCGCGCAGCGAAAGAGCTGTTGACTATTATTATAACGTAGAAACCAAGCGTTATGTAAAATCCGTAGGCGATGAGTTTAAAAACAGTGCACGCAAGGTCGACGAGTCCATCCGCGCCGCGGATAATGCCGCCAACGCTTTTGACGCGCTGGCTTCCGCTTTATATTGATAAGCATTTTAGGTGGTAAGTTATGAACCAACGTTTTCTTTGGATACTATCGGCTGGACATTTGTTTACAGATATAAACCAGGGAGCGATACCGGCGATGCTCCCTTTTTTGATTGCCGAAAAAGGCCTCAGCTACGCTGAAGCGGCTGGCCTGGTTTTTGCCGCCAGTTGTTCTTCTTCTATTATACAGCCCATATTTGGCCTCATGGCTGACAAGACCGCCCGCCCCTGGCTGATGCCGGCAGGCATTTTACTGGCCGGGGCCAGTTTGTGCGTGATCGGCCTTTTGCCCAGTTATTGGACGATGTTCGCCGCCGTTACCATGAGCGGCATCGGTGTAGCCGCTTTTCATCCTGAGGCAGCCCGCTTGGCCAACCGCGTATCCGGTGAAAAAAAAGGCTCTGGTTTTAGCATTTTTTCAGTAGGCGGCAATGTCGGCTTCGCCCTTGGCCCACTTCTCGTAACACCCGCCCTTTTGCTGTTCGGCCTACCCGGCACACTGGCGCTTCTGCCATCGGCGCTAATTATTTCTCTTTTAATATACAGCCAATCGGGTAAGATGCACGCCTATCAGGGCGACAAAGCATCTCCCACCGCTAAAACCACGTCCACTGGCAAGGACGATTGGGGGAGTTTTTCCCTGCTTACTATAGCTATTATTTGCCGTTCTATCGCTTTTCAAGGCTTTAACACCTTTTTGCCTTTATACTGGGTGGCTGTACTTCACCAGTCCAAAGCTGCCGGAAATACCGCCCTCAGTATTATGCTCGCGGCTGGCGCCGCCAGCACTCTTTTGGGCGGAGCTTTGGCCGACCGCTACGGCTACAACAAGGTCGTGCGCTTTGGTTTCACGCTCTGCATACCAATGTTTTACATGTTCAACCAGGCTACTGACAGCGGTACCGCCATTTTACTGCTTATTCCCATAGCTTTTAGCTTGTTTTCCATTTTCAGCCCGATGATGGTGCTGGGACAAAAATACCTGCCCACCCGCTTAGGACTGGCTGCTGGCATAACCCTTGGCCTTGCGGTGAGCGTTGGCGGGATGGTATCGCCTGCTCTTGGCTGGTATGCCGACCACCACGGGCTTTCGAGCATGCTCTATCTTTTATCCGCAGTTCCGTTCGTCGGTGCAGTCATTGCCTATTTGTTGCCTACACCAGCCAAATGATCAACTTTTGGGTGCCAGTTTTTGCGCCAAAGCCACTCCTGTAGGAGTAGCCGCCAGACCGCCCTCCGACGTTTCTCGCAATGAACAGGGCATTTTGTTGCCGACCGCTTTCATAGCGTCAAAAACTTCATCGACCGGTATGACGCTCTTTATATCCATGACCGCCAGTTCGGCCGCCACTAGTGCCTGGGCAGCCGCGCCGGCGTTTCTTTTTATACAGGGTACTTCCACCAGCCCAGCCACCGGATCGCACACCAAACCCAGCATGTTTTTTAATGCGATCGCAGCAGCATGTCCGACCATTTCTGGAGACCCCCCGGCCAGATCGACCGCCGCTCCCGCCGCCATAGCCGCAGCACTGCCGCACTCGGCCTGGCAGCCCCCCATAGCCCCCGATAAAGAGGCTCTCGACGCAATGACCAAGCCTATAACACCTGCTGTTACCAGCCCTTTTGCCAGGTCTTTTTCCGTTAAAGCCAAGCGGTTTTCCAATGCAAAAAATACACCCGGCAATACTCCGCTAGCTCCCGCAGTCGGAGCAGCCACGATCTTGCCCATGCCGGCGTTGCACTCACCCACCGCTATGGCAGCCTCCACCGCATCCAGCAACACATCCCCCGCAAGGCTTTTGTGCATTGCCCGCGCCTGCGCTATCTTTAGTGCGTCACCACCGGTCAGGCCGCCGCGCGTTTTTTCTCCACGCAGCCCGGCCGCGACTGAAGCGCGCATGACTGCTATATGGCCGGCCATCTTCTCTAGCAGTTCCTCAGGCGTTACCTCCAGTTCGGTCGCCTGCCAGAGCACAGCATATTCACCGAAAGAAACACCCTTTTCTCCGGCATTGTTCAATAATTCGGCCAGCGATAATAGTTTTTCCATACCCCACCTCACACTACCCGGTCGATCAGCCGTACGGATTTTATGCTGCTGTTTGCGCCAACCAGTTCGATTATTTGTTTATCCATCTGGCCGTCCGTCTCGATCAGCATAGCAGCCAGACCGCCTTTTTGCCGACGGAAGACCCGCATACTGGCGATATTTATCGCCAGTTCGGCCAACAACTTGCTAACCATGGCTACCACTCCCGGCCGATCTTCATGGATAGTCAAAAGGGCGGCCAGTTCACCCGAGAGATCCACCGGAAAACCGTCTACATCATTTATAACCACCCGTCCTCCGCCCAAAGAGGCGCCGCCCACCGCTAGGCGATAGCCGGATGCCGCCTCCAGTAAAAACCGCGCCGTGTTGGGATGGACAAATTCTTCGTCACCCCTGATGACAAAGCCAAAGTCAAGCCCCACTTTACCGGCTGCGTCAAAAGCTTCCGGCAGACGCCCGTCGTCAGGCCGCCAGCCTAAAAGCCCGGCCACCAAGGCCAGGTCTGTGCCGTGTCCCTTGTAGGTATGGGCAAAAGAGCCGTACAACTCGATTCTCGCCTTTACCGGCTGGCTTCCCAGCACCTTTCTGGCCAGAAGACCCAGCCTGGCCGCGCCGGCAGTATGAGAACTGGATGGGCCGATCATCACCGGGCCGATGACGTCAAAAATATTCACACGAGTACCTCCCGTTTATACACAAAATAGCCCCCTGACAAGGAGGCTATCCATTATTATCACATCACCATTTTCACCAAAGCATTGAAGGCTTCGTCCAGTGTCCTTAAAATGCCGCCTTCTTCCTCATCATCCAACTGCTGCGCCGTCTGGTTTTCTTTGTATTCGCTGATATTGCGCGTGGCGCGGATGGAGTATTTGCTGACATCCACCGGCAAGCCGGTCACATAAGGCACTATATTGAAGATCAACACGATAAATATATTGCAGGCCAACCAAAAACCCAGGCACCACATAAATATCTTCTTGAAAAAATTGCCCGCCGCCGCCATCATCAGCACCTCCGTTACCACTTATAATATGATTTTATCTTAAAAGCACGGCAAATTCAATATTTATTGAAAAGGCAGCGGTATTTCAAGATAACTTTTCCCCGCCACCTCGAGAAGCACTTTTTTACTCAACAACTCCGACAGTAACAATTCCGCCGCCATCCTGTCTTCCTGGCGAAGAGAGAGGCTTATTACCGCCTCGTTTTCATATTCCACCTTTTGCACTGCAAACAGTTCCTGCTGGTACAATATGTTCAGTATTTTTCCAGCTTCAGCAGTTGTTGCCCGAAAAACACATTCCGCCATCAATTGTTTTTTCACCAGACCCGCCAGCAGTACCGCCTCGCTTACGCTTTTGCCATAAGCCCGCGCCAGTCCTCCGGCACCCAGCTTCACTCCACCAAAATAGCGGGTAACCACCGCCAGAACATTGTGGAGTCCCCGCTTTCGCAAGACCTCCAGCATGGGTACTCCAGCCGTGCCGGACGGCTCTCCGTCGTCGCTGGACTTTTGCCACTCCTGCCCCTCGCCGATGATATAAGCCGTACAATTATGCGTAGCGTCCCAGTACTGTTTTTTCAGTTCCCGGATAAAAACAGCCGCTGCCTCTTCACGCTCTACTCTTGTTAGCGTGCAGATAAAACGCGATTTTTCGATCACACTCTCCTGCCGCACATCTTTTGCTATAGTAAGTAACTCCACCTTATTTTCCTTTCCGTAAAAATACTGTATTCATTTTTTCATTATTCTACATTATATGCGCTTTTCCTTGCGTTTATTTAATAAATAAAGAAAAGTTTACAAAAGTACATTTTCTTGCTCATTTTCCCGAAAAGAGTTATCATTATAACATGTAAATTTTTGCTGGTAATTAATTAGGATAAGAGGTGGACAGGTGAATTACTCCCACTGGTTTTTCAAGGGCGGTTGGCATATAGACGATCACAAACTGCCGGTTTCAATAAATCCATCCACAACCACATCTCCACCGGATAAAGTGTACATTCCCGTGCTGCAGCATATAGGCGCTCCCGCCAAGCCGGTCGTCCAAAAAGGCGACCTGGTCAAGGTAGGACAGCTTGTTTGCGCTGCACAGGGCTTTGTCAGCGCCAATATCCATGCAAGCGTAAGTGGTACGGTACTTGGCATCGAAAAGCGCGCCCTAGCCAATGGCCGTTGGGTAGACTGCGTGTCCATAGAAAACGACAGGCTTGATACGCTGGATGAAGGCATACTTCTTGAAAGCATCACCCAGGAACTCCCCCCAGACGCTATCCTCGCAAAGATTCTGGCCGCTGGAGTTGTCGGATTGGGTGGCGCAACATTTCCCACCCATGTAAAATACGCACCTAGCAAGGACGGAAAAAAAGTCGACTGCATCATACTAAACGGCATAGAGTGCGAGCCGTTTGTCAGTGCCGACCACCGCCTGATGATGGAATACCCCGGGCGCATAGTAGCCGGTCTGAAATATCTTTTGCGCGCGGCTGCTTGCGACAAAGGATACATAGCGATAGAAGACAACAAAAAAGACGCTTTTGACCTTTTGCAAAAATCCGCCGCCGGTGAACCCGCGATAGAAGTAGTTCTTTGCAAGGAAAAATACCCCCAGGGCTCGGAAAAGCAGCTTATTTACAGTGTCACCGGGCGCGAAGTGCCGAGCGGCGCTTTACCGCTCGATGTCGGCGTCATCGTCAACAATGTCGGCACAGCTGCCGCAACGGCGGATGCGGTGGAATTTAACCGCCCGATCTATCAGCGGCTGATTACCGTCAACGGCAATGGCGTGAAAAACCCCGGCAACTACATGGTACGCATAGGTACTTTATATGAAGATGTAATAAACGCTGCTGGCGGACTTACTGGCCAGACGGTAAAAGTAATAAACGGCGGCCCCATGATGGGCTTTGCCGTACCCAATCTTGAGTTGCCGGTTATAAAAAACACTACCGGTCTTTTGGTGTTCAACCAGGACGCCCTCCAAAACCCGCCGCCCGAGCGTCACTGTGTACGTTGCGCCCGCTGCCTCGAGGCCTGCCCCATGCACCTCGAACCTACCCGACTGATGCACGCAGTAAAAAGAAAAGACTTGGAAATTCTTGCTGAAGCCGACCTTACAAGTTGCCTCGAGTGCGGATCCTGCTCGTTTGTCTGTCCGTCCGGCATCCCTTTGGTGCAGTATTTCCGCCTGGGCAAGCAATATTTGACTAACAAGGGCCAGGGAGCGAAAAACCCTGACTTTAACATTTGATGGAGGAGACGGACATGAAGCAGCTTTTGATAACATCTTCACCACACATACACAGCCGTTATACCATCGACAAGGCCATGCGTGAAATACTGCTGGCACTCCTGCCTGCAGTATTGGCCGCAGTATACTTTTTCCGTCTGAACGCCGCCCTGGTCATACTCATCTCAGTTCTGGCGGCCCTGGCCGCCGAATACGCCTGCCAGAAGCTCATGGGGCGCCCAGTCACCATTTTTGATGGCAGCGCCGCCCTGACCGGACTTTTGCTGGCCCTATGCCTGCCACCCGCTCTGCCGCTCTGGACAGCGGCCCTTGGCTCGGTGTTTGCCATAGTTATAGGCAAGCAGGTCTTCGGCGGCCTCGGCTGCAATGTGTTCAACCCAGCCCATATCGGGCGCGCTATACTTTTGACCTCCATGCCCGTTCAGATGACTTTCTGGACAGCTCCGCTAAACACCGATGCCATCAGCGTCGCTACCCAGTCAGCTGGGAAAACGGACGCAGTCAGTAGCGCCACCCGGTTAGCCGGCCAAATGGACGCCGTTAGCAGCGCCACCCCCTTGGCCCAAAGCCGGGCGCTGGAATATGCATCGTCTCCGGAAGCCTTCAGTACGATCACCGACGCGCTGCCCAACCTGTTTGATATGTTTATTGGCAATATTTCCGGTTCGCTCGGGGAGACCTGCGCTCCAGCCCTTCTCATGGGCGGCCTTTTCCTCATCTGGCGCGGTCACATCGACTGGCGGATACCGGTCTATTATATAGGCAGCGTTTTTCTTATCATGTCCGCCTATGCCACTGCCCGCGGTTACGGTATGTGGTACCCGGTCTATCAGGTATTGGCCGGTGGACTTCTGATCGGCGCCTTTTTCATGGCGACCGACTGGGTGACCAGTCCACTCACCGCCAAGGGGCGCATTATATTCGCCTTAGGCCTGGGACTGCTCACCTGCCTCCTGCGCCTCAAGAGCGGCTACGTGGAAGGCGTCTGCTATTCTATCCTCATTATGAATATGCTTACCCCTTTGATTGACCGCTACACCAGACGCCGGGTTTTCGGGAGGGATAAATGATGGGCAAAAAAGAAAGCGTTTTTTCCCTGACGATCTTTCTCCTGGCCGCTTCGGCCATATGCGGCGCGTTGGTCTCATACGTCAACGGCATGACCGGTACGGTCATCGCCAAAATGGAAGCGGACGCCATATTGTCGGGATACACCGAAGTATTCCCCGGCATTGAAAAGGTAATAGCCGCCCCTTATGACGGTAAAACCGCCGGCATAAAAGACATCCAGATGGTAATGCAAAACGGCCAACAGTCAGGCATTATCTACAACGTATCCAGCAACGGCTATGCCGGTGCTATAGAACTGTTAGTCGGTTTTGACAGTAAAAACGGCAAAATCACCGGCATCAAAGTCATGAAGCAAGGCGAAACCCCCGGCCTTGGCGCCAACTGTACCTCGCCGAAGTTTACCGGCCAGTTTGCTGGCAAAAGCGCGGCGTCCGCCCTTTCTGTAGTCAAGAACCCAGCCGGAGCGCCCAGCGAAATACAGGCGATAACCGCCTCCACCATCACGTCAAGAGCGGTCGTCCTCGGCGTGAATACAGCTAGGGAACATTTCACCGCCAATTTTGCGGGAAAGTGAGGTGAGTACCATGTATATGAAGGAATTTACCAAAGGCATCATAAAGGAAAACCCCCTGTTTGTACAGGTATTGGGGCTGTGCCCGGCGCTCGCCGTCACCACTTCGGCTATCAACGCCGTCGGTATGGGCGTGGCCTTTTCCCTGGTGCTGGTCTGTTCGAACGTCATAATATCCACTATCAGAAAACTGGTCGCCGGCAGCATACGCATACCCGTATACATCGTAGTGATCGCGTCCCTGGTCACCATTATTGAAATGCTCATGCACGCCTATTCGCCCGATATTTACAGCAACCTCGGTATCTTCATCCCACTCATTGTGGTCAACTGCATCATCCTCGGCCGGG
>JAVBNN010000009.1:0-132080 GCA_031551525.1 Acidaminococcales bacterium | reverse complement strand
ACGTTGTGAGTACGGTCTACCAAACGCGAATTGAGATAAGTAGTATAAGAAGCGAGCACATCGGTAATTTCCGCAAGGTCTTTGGCTGCTATTTTAGCCGGGGTAATGGTTGCCGGCAGAACCATAGTGGCGGCAACCTGTTTTTTGATGTTATCACGCGCCAGATCGAGAGCGGCTTTTTGCTCTACCTTCACACCATTTCTTTCCTTTGTTAACTGTTGTTTGCCAGCAACAATAGAAACATCGGCATTTTCCGGAACACAATATAGCTTAGCTGCGATTTCAGCAATGATTTTTTTTAATTTTTCATCATTGTATGTACTGGACAATTCAATGTTTTTTCCGCTATTATAGACGAAAAAACGCTCTTTGAACTGATCTATGATGTTGCCTACCCGCCCTACTTTATAAGCGCTTTTGGCCAGGGCGGATATATCAACCTTCCAATCAACGTCCTGATACATTACTGGCCAGGATTGTTCATTAAACTTTATGGTTAATATCGGGTTATCCTGGATTTCTTTGACCCGTGTGCCGATAATAGCTTCAGCTTCCGGGAGCGTACGACCTTCAAGAGGCATGCCACCAACACTGACGCCGCCATATATAGAGTCTTGGATGAGGTAGCTGCTGTTTGCGGCTACAACCCCTACGGTGGTCAGCACAAATAATGACACAAATATTAGTGTTAGAAAGCGAAAATTGATTTTTCTTTGAAAAAGAGACAAAGTTTACACATCCCGTGCCGGAAAACAGGATTTTATTGCAGACTCATAGAGAGTTCAACAAATTTTCCGGCCATTTTTGCTTTCTGGATGACTTCTTCAGTCACTTCGGCTCCCTGATCGATAATTTCAACACCGTTGTCAGTAACGATCCTGCGGGTGGCTTTTTTACCAATCAAAAACTTCTTTTGCCGTTCTTCAAATTTTTGCATGGCATTATTGGCTTCACCAGCATCTTCGTTTACTTCAGCCGCTGGCGCTACAGCCTGAACAGCAGCGGCTTCTTGTTTGACAATGGGAGCCGCCGCGACTGGCGCTGCAGCCTGAACGGCAGGTTTATTTACAGTTTCATTGGCTTCTACTATTACAGTGATACTGGGGCCGTAGGTATATACTTTGTCAGCTGGTATCACTATATCACTGCCGTTTTCAGTTTTGGCAAGGCATTCGATGATTTGACCATTTTCTGGATCGAAAGTGATTTCAACGACCGAACCTTTAATTTGGCCTTTTTTGGTCAGAACCTTAGTGTCTATTATATTTACATTTGCTTCCAAAAGTCTTTCCAGTTCAGGAGCCTGATTTAATGTTTTGATAGAACTTTTTTGTTCAATAGTCAAAGCGGATTCGCCAATACCAAGAATGTCGCCAAAAAAGATGAGGCTGACACCTTTGTAACACTTGCCATCATCAACCACGATAGCTGCGATTTTACCGGAGCCGGCATCAAATACTATGGACTTTACTGTACCAATCTCATTGCCATCCATAAGGCTGACTATGGGTAACCCGATTATCTCTGTACTCTTTTTCATTGAAAATTCCTCCCGAATATCAATAATTTGGTATTTATATAAAATTATTAGTAAGCATTATATCAGGCAAATTTTTTCCATTCGCCAAATTCCAATTCTATGTCTTTCTTTACTTTAGCAGGTATTTCATCATATGGCAATAATGTTAGCTGATTTCCCACAAGAATATTATGTATGATGCGCATATAGGCAATATTGGCAATAAACTCCTGTCTGACTGTATCCATAGTAGCTTTTTCCATGCCCTCTTGCAGTGATTTTATTGCCAGGTCATACTCCCCTTTTAGTTTATACAGATTGGCTATTTCAATTGATAACAAAGATTCAAAGTCGTTGCCAGGATAAAGATCACGCGCTATAGAAAAGGCAAAAAGAGCCTGGTCATAATGTTGTTTTTCCTTCTGCATAAAAGCAAAATCCAGTAAGTCCTCCAATGAATCGGATTTAGGTACCTGTACTTCTTCCGCCGGTGCTTTAAGTGCCAATACATCATTCTGTACAATCACAACACCCTTGGAATCGTCATCTTCCTGTAGACACTGATATTGTTCCGCATATTTTTCAAATGCATTAGCAGGGGTTTCTTTGGTAATAACTCCATACTCCGGCAACCCCGCAGATAAAAGCGCCACATCATAAATAGAGTAGTTTTCGGCGGGTACAGAAAAACCACTATTTTCACCGGTAACACCAACCATTTTATCATTGACTATTGGCACAAAATCGATATCGGCCATGGCAGCATAAACTTCATTTGCCGTCCAGGAAAGGTCGGTGTTTGGGGAAGCCGTGAGAATGTTTTCCGTTTTGCAACCATGTGTTTGAGTTGCATCGGCAACGTAATCACAATTGTTTTCCATGCGTAACGTTGCATTTGAATAGTTAATAGCACGAGAGACCCTTTCGGATATACGCTCTAAAATACCCGAAGTGTCAGTGGGTGAAATGTTTTCAGTATGCACAAAAACATCTCTGTTTTCTGAATGCATTGGCGTGCTTTCTATTTGTGTTACCGGTATGTCACTGTAAATATCCGTTATATCACTAGCATCTACAAGAAGTGTTTTTTCTAAAACCCTCTGGTAAACGGTTTCTTCGCCAGGTAGTGTGTTATCTGCAATCGCCGCCGGCTGTATATCTTCCATCGCCAAGATTAAAGGTTGATCATTTGTGGTGGCAGTAGGATGAGTTACTTCGGACGGTACAGTAAGTGGCAGTACCTGTGCTTTTATATCCAATATAACATCTTCAAACGGATATCGGCATTCCCCTTCACAGAAATCATCAGTAAAGACCGAGGGACGTATAGCAAAGTGCTTTTCCTTAGGCCTTTCTTTTTCAATAATAAGTTCAACTTTTTTCGCTACTGCTTTATTTTCATAATGAATTTCTAAACTATCAACCAAACTTTTATCCAGCAAATTTTCCACATTGGAAAATCCGGGGGCATCATCTATTTTGTCATTATTATTACTAACATTTTCCTGCGGTAAAACTACTTCATTACATTCAGCTATCATAACAGTATTTTCGTGGAAAGAAAGCTCTGAAGTCATCTCTTGCGGTATGTTTGGGGTAGTAATTTCAACTTTAGCAGATAAAAGTGTGTTGACGCCTTCAAGGGCTTCAGGAATAAAGACTGACAACTCTTCTTTTTGAGCAGGCGGGGATATTTCTTGATGAAGTATGTTTTCAAAGAAAGCGGGGATTTTGCCGCTAAATATAATCTCATTTTCTGTATCGTTATTTTTTTCTATGCCGAAAAACCACGTTAAAGCTAACGATAGGAGAAACATTAATATCAAAACAGAGAGTATCGTGCCAGTAAAACTTAATTGAGGAACCAATAATTTAGGCAAAAATAACCCTAAGAAGAGACCGCTGAAACCACATAATAACAAAATGGCAAAACGAATATGAATGCCAACTTTTTTGATAAACCAGTATATTATTAAAGTTACAGCCATTATTGCTGTGATGGGAATTCCGATATGCATGCTGTTTTCCTGCCTGAACGGGAAGTGTTTTTATTTATAGGAATACATTTTAATTATTCTACATTTATTTACAATATCCTTTAATTTTAACCAATGATATCACGTGCAGCAGACGACAATGCCAGCACACTATGCTCAAAGGTCAATCCGCCTTGCAGATATACATTATATGGTTCACGCATTGGCCCATCTGCACTCAACTCGATTGAAGCACCCTGTACAAAGGTTCCAGCCGCCATAATGACAGGATCATTGTAGCCAGGCATTTGCCCGGGGATCGGCATAACATGCCCATCTACAGGAGAATTTCTTTGGATAGCCTGGCAAAAAGCCTGTAGCGTTTCAGGTGTATCAAGAGCGATACACTGTATTATGTCACTGCGAAAATCATTTACACAAGGAGATACCTTATAGCCTAACTTTTCAAATAAACCAGCGGCATAAATAGCGCTTTTTATCGCCTGCAAGGTGACGTGTGGTGCCAGAAAAAGCCCCTGATACATCAATCGGTGTATTATTCCGAGTGTTGCCCCCATCTGATCGCCCAACCCAGGAGCTGTTAAATGCCGTGCCGCCATATCTACCAACTCGCTACGACCGGCTATATAGGCACCGGAGGGCGCCAGTCCCCCACCTGGGTTCTTTATCAAGGAACCCGCGATTAGATCAGCTCCCACTTGCGTGGGTTCTGTTTTCTCTGTGAATTCACCATAACAATTATCCACAAAACATATACAATTTTTTCTATACCTTTTTACTATTGCGCAAATAGCTCCTATTTCTTCGACCGAAAGAGTTTTTCGATCGGCATAACCGCGCGAACGTTGGATATGGACTATTTTAGTCTTGCTGTTCATAGCCTGTTTGATTGCCGCGAGGTCAGGTACACCATCCTTTAATGCCACTTCCTTGTATAGAATGCCGTGCTCAGTTAGCGAACCGGCTTGTTTTCTGGTTGCCCCTATGACGGTCTGCAAGGTATCGTAAGGAGCGCCAGTTACAGCCAAAAGCTCATCACCCGGGCGCAAAACACCAAACAATGCAGTGGAAAGCGCATGTGTTCCGGAAACAAACTGTGACCGGACCAAAGCCTTTTCAACGCCAAAAATCTCGGCATATATATCTCCCAGGCTGTCCCGTCCTTGGTCGGCATAACCATAACCGCTGCTACCGCTAAAATAATATTCAGAGACTCTGTGTGCGCGGAAAGCATCCACTACTTTTTTAGTGTTATAAAAACTTACTTCCTGATGCAATTCAAATTTTTCAGAAATTTTCTCCAAAATTTCTTTACTTAGTTTATCAATTCTCATTTGAAGTGTCCTTTCGAAAGCCGGCAAATTTGCCAAGCAGATCCGGCGCACCGGAAACCTCTACGAGCACACCTGTTTCCTGGTATTCAATGCTTTTTACATGGGTTATTTCATGCAATTTTGCCACTATGGCGCTTTGTTCATAAGGGATCATGAATGTTTCTTCAATAGTAAAATTGGATAAATTTTCATCCAGAAGCAGTAATAGTTTATCCAGCCCGATGGACTCTCTGGCCGAGATGGCCACGCTGTTCTCGAGTCGTAACATGCGTTCAGACGAATTTTCATCTGAAACTTTGTCTATTTTGTTGAATACAGTCAATATTTTTTTATCATGTATACCCAGTTCTTGCAATACTTTGTATACAGCGTCACTTTGCTGCTCATAAAAAGGGTGGCTGGCGTCTATGACATGTATAAGAAGGTCAGCCTGCACAACCTCCTCAAGGGTTGCCCTGAAGGAAGCCACGAGTTGGTGGGGCAGTTTTCGGATAAAACCTACCGTATCGGTCATAAGCACTTCTTTGCTTGATGGTAGCGAAAGCTTTCTGGTGGTAGGATCAAGGGTAGCAAATACCTGATCTTCCACATATACATCGGCTTTAGTAAGCGCGTTGAGCAAGGTCGACTTTCCCGCATTGGTGTAGCCTATGAGGGAAACCGAGGGAGTATTATTTGCGTTACGCCCTTCTCTATGTAGTTGCCTGATATTTTTAACTTTTTCCAGTTGACGTTTTATTTCCGCTATGCGGTTTCTGATGTGGCGCCGGTCTGTTTCCAATTTGGTTTCACCAGGGCCACGTGTACCTATACCGCCGCCGAGCCGTGACAAAACCATGCCCTGCCCCATAAGACGCGGTAGGTTATAATGCATTTGCGCAAGTTCTACCTGTAGTTTGCCTTCGTGGGTTCTTGCCCTTTGCGCAAAAATATCCAGAATAAGTGCTGTTCGGTCTATTATTTTTATCCCGAGTTCGCGCTCAAGGTTGCGCTGTTGCGCCGGAGTCAGTTCGTCGTCAAATACAGCCATATTGGCATGGCATTGCTGGCAAAGCAAAGACAGTTCCGCTATTTTGCCGCGGCCTAAGTAAAGACTGCTGTCAGGAGCGCTACGCTTTTGATACATGGCATCTTTAGGTACTGCGCCGGCAGTCTCTAAAAGCTGGGCCAATTCTGACAAAGATTCTTCTACCGGAAGTTTTTCATTTCCATAGTCAATACCGGCCAGACAGGCTGTTTCTTCTTTATTGCCCTGATATTTTGCTTCTTTGCTGTCAGCGAGCAGGTTCTCAATATAGGAGATTATCTTCAGGCAGTCTAATTTATAAAATTCACCCGGATCATAAGGGCCTAGTTGTTCCACTGTGTAGCCATCACCAGATTCAAAACCGGAAATAATCCCTATACTTAATTCAGTGGCCTCGCCGTTTTTTACCCCAATCGCAATCATCATATCGTAGCGCATTTTTTGCAGCGAGGCAAAATCCACCCCACTCAAACCGCTGTCACCGCCTGGATGGGTATGCACACAGGTCATGCCGCTGAGACGGTTTAAGGCTTTTCTGCCCGAAAATTCCGGTAGTCCCACAGTACTGCTATCGCCGATAGATACATTTTCCACCTGCCCCCGCCTGTTCAGATAAACCGCGATCTCACGGCCGCATTTTTCTGTTAGTGCGGCCAGCGCGTTTACCAGTTCCATGCCAAGCAGCAAGCCTTCACTGTTCTTATATTCATAGAGCGCTTTGAGCTCTGCAGTTGTAGCTTTTTTTAATCCTTTTATATCTCCGGTAATCTCCGGCATATTGATCCCCCCAGTGTTTTAAAAACAGACCGTTGGAAATAAAACCGGTTCACTAAGAACCGGTTTTTATTATTCAGTCCCGTCCTCGGGCGGGTTCGACATTTACTTTGAAGCCTTTGATGGTGCTCTTGTGCATCACACTAACAACTTTTTCCGCCACATTTTCAGGTATTTCAACAAAAGTAAATTTATCGTATATGTTGATAAGCCCTATTGTATTGCCCGGAATATCGGCTTCACTGGCAATTTTGCGTACAATATCTTCCGGGGCTATTTTTTGACTGCGTCCTACATTCATAAACAAACGTACCATACCAACTTTGCCGCCGGTATTGGCAAAAATGGTGCCTTTTTCTTCTGCCTCCATGGCTTTAGAGCCTTCCTGCATGAACTTTAGCGCGGCGGCGGCTATATCTTCAGCGCTGTATTCTTCAAGCAGTTCTTCTACAATGGGTTTATAGCTATGAAATTTATCTTGTTCAAGGATAGTGAACATACGTGAAATGATCACATCTCGCTGCCTCTCGAGCACATTTACGGCTGTAGGCAGGCTTTTTCTCACTATGCGTGTCTTGGTTATTTTTTCGATAAGTTTTAGCTGGCGAAATTCACGCGGAGTAATAAAGGTCAGCGCCGTGCCTTTATTGCCGGCACGGCCGGTACGCCCGATACGGTGCACATAACTTTCCGGGTCTTGCGGTATATCGAAATTTATCGAGTGGGTTACGTTGTCTATATCAAGACCGCGCGCCGCCACGTCAGTGGCGACAAGAATATCTACCTTGCCTTCGCGGAATTTTTTCATTACCCGGTCGCGCTGGCTTTGGCTAAGGTCGCCATGCAGGCCTTCTGCGAAATACCCCCGGTTGCCAAGTGCGCTGACCAGTTCATCTACGCCTTTTTTGGTACGGCAAAAAATGATACTTTTATCTACATCTTCAACATCCAGCACCATACAAAGTCCATCTACTTTGTTATTTGTTTCGTAGTAATATTGATCGATCAAAGGAACGGTCAGTTCTTCTTTGCTTACACTGACCACAGCAGGCGATTTCATGTAACGCTCTGCCAGACGCAAGATGGGCCTGGGCATGGTCGCAGAAAAAAGCAGAGTTTGTCTTTCTTCGGGTATATTTTTGATAATGGTTTCGATATCGTCGATAAAACCCATATCGAGCATTTCATCGGCTTCATCGAGAACTAAAAATTTTATGTTATCAAGCTTGATGGTATTGCGGCGTATATGATCGAGCAACCGCCCCGGCGTACCGATAACCACCTGCACGCCCATATGGAGCGCACGGATCTGGCGGTCGATCGGTTGTCCGCCGTACACCGGCAGGGCTTTTATGCGGCGCAAACGACCGATCTTGCTTAGTTCTTCCGACACCTGTATTGCCAGTTCACGGGTCGGCGTCATGATAAGCGCCTGTATTTTACGAGAATCGGCTGCTATATTTTGTGTAATGGGAATGCCAAAAGCCGCGGTCTTGCCCGTTCCTGTTTGAGCTTGCCCAATAACGTCTTTCCCGGACAATACCAAAGGTATAGTTTGTGTCTGTATGGGCGATGGTTCTTCAAAGCCCATATCGGTAAGCGCACCCACTATTTTTTTATCTAAAACTATGTCTCCAAAAGTACTGGTTTGATTTATTGTCATGCAAATATTTCCTCCTAAATTAGCCTTTTATGGTTTTTATAGCATCCAGCATAGCCATGCTAGCTGTACGCAGTTTTATATCGGCGCGCTGACCGGAAAAAGTATGTCTTTTTGTTGTAGTATGCCCGGAAAAACAAATGGCAATATATACTGTACCTACCGGCTTTTCCTCACTACCGCCGCCCGGACCGGCGATGCCGGTGATGCCTATACCAAGGTTGCTGTTAAAATGCCGGGCCGCGCCTTCGGCCATTTGAGCAGCGATTTCTGCGCTGACTGCGCCATAAGTTGAGAGGTCAGCCATATTTACTCCCAGGATGTCTTGCTTAGCCTGGTTACTGTAAGTTACGGCCGCGCCATTGAAATAACCTGAGCTTCCAGCAATATCCGTCAGCATGTTGCTTACGAGACCGCCGGTACAGGATTCAGCGATAGAAATAGTAAGTTGGCGTTCGCGCAAAGTATCGCCCAGAACAGACGCGAGGGTGTCATCACCCTCGCCATAGATAGAATCAAGCCGCCCGCGCACTTTATCAGCCAAGTCGCTAGTAAGTCTTTTAGCGGTTTCTTCATCGTCTGCTTTAGCGGTGATACGAATTCGGATATCTCCTTGGCGGGCATATAAAGCGATGGTCGGGTTGCTCTGCTCGCTTATCAAATCGGCCAGTTTTTCCGCTACGGTAGACTCTCCCAAACCCGCCGATTTAAGGGTATATGAATAGATGACTCCTTGCTGTCCATATTTATTGATAAGCCAGGGCGCCAACTGTTTTTCAAACATGTCTTTTAATTCGCGAGGAGGGCCGGGCAGGTTGGCTATGATTTTATTATCGTGTTCGATAAGTATGCCGGGAGCCGTGCCGCATTTATTTGGTAAAACAATGCCATCTTGCGGTACCATAGCCTGTTTGGCATTATTTTGCGGCATACAGATTCCGCGAAAAGCGAAAAACTTTTCCAGGTCAGACAGTATCTCTTTATCCATAAATAGTGGTTTTTGTAAGAGGTCGGCTGTTACTTCTTTTGTTATATCGCCTTGGGTCGGCCCGAGCCCTCCGCTTGTGATGACGATATCTGCTCGCTCCAAGGCATGCGCCAGGACGTCTTTCATGCGCCCATAGTTATCGCCCACAGTAGTTTCGTATAAAACATCAAAACCTAAAGCGTTTAACCTTCCCGCCAAATACTGAAAATTCGTGTTTACTATCTCACCCAGTAACAATTCGGTTCCGGTGCTGACGATTTCTACTTTCATCGGGTATCCCCTGCCTTTGGATGAATTACTTCCGCTGCCAGATCATAGCTAAATCCTTGCAGTACACGGACCGTTACTATATCACCGGGTTTTAACTCCAAACCAACTGTTTTTTCTAGATAAACCACCCCATCTATGTCAGGGGCTTCACGGTAAGAGCGGCCGGCGGCCGGCACTGACGCTTCGGCGTCTTCTATGGTTTCTACCATAACAGTCAGTTCACTACCTTCAAGGTCAACATTTTTTTCTTCAGAAATACGCGCCTGCAAAGACATGAGTTCGTGAAAGCGCCGTTCTTTTGTTTCTTCGTCTACCTGTGGCAACTCGGCCGCCACAGTGCCCTCTTCTTGCGAATAGGAGAAGATGCCCACACGGTCAAACTTTTGTTCCAGCAAAAATTTTTTCAGTTCTTGGTATTCTTGTTCTGTTTCGCCGGGAAAACCGACGATGAAAGTGGTACGCAAACAAATACCGGGAATTGTTTTGCGGATGGCTGTTAAAAGATTGGTAATGCTTTCTTTACTATCCGGCCTGTTCATACGATCAAGCACCGAAGTGCTTGCGTGCTGTAGCGGGATATCGAGATATTTGCAAGCTTTAGGCTGGGCGGCAATAGTATCGAGTAAACGACCGGTTATATACTGCGGGTAGGCGTACATGAGCCTTAGCCATTCCACCCCCGGGATTTGGGTTAAGGCTTCCAGCAAATCCGGCAACAGCAAACTTCCCGTAAGATCTTCTCCATATCTGGTGACATCCTGCGCTACCAGGATGAGTTCTTTTACTCCCTCTCCAGCCATTTTTTGCGCTTCGGCGATTACATCGGAAAAAAGCTTGCTTTTATATGGACCGCGCAATTGCGGTATTACACAGTAAGAACAGGCATTATCGCATCCTTCGGCTATTTTTAGGTAGGCGGTATGTTTTGGCGTAGTAAGGACACGCTCTTTAACTATATTCAAAACGGCTTCGGCCGGCCTTACTACAAAACGTTCTCCAGCCAGTGCGCGCCTTATGGTTCCCACTATATCGTGCCAGGCGTGGGAACCGGCTATAACATCCACTTCCGGCATTTCTTCAATCAATTCTTCAGCATACCGTTCACCTAAACAACCGGCTAAAATCAATATTTTGCATTGTCCGCTTTTCTTGTATTCAGCCATTTCCAACACAGCCTGTATTGATTCTTCTTTAGCAGACTCAATAAAACCGCATGTATTGACGATGATAACATCTGCTAAAGCTGGCTCAGGCGTTAGGATAAACTCTTTTTCTTTCAGTAAGCCCAACATGTTTTCTGAATCCACCAGATTTTTTGGACAGCCCAGACTTACCAGTCCAATTTTTATGCTCATTATTTATTTTTGGCTCCTCATGATATTATATTACGTTGGCTTTACTTGTGTAAATGTTGCTTTTTATTTTTTGAAAAAACTTTTCCGCGTGTTTTTTGCGTCAGCGGTTTAATCAAACATTTTTCTCCAGGTCCAATCAAGTCGCTTCGTTCGCATTTTTCCAAAGCAGCCGTTATTAATTCACGGTTTTTAGGATTTTTGTATTGCATGAGCGCTCGTTGCATGGCTTTATCGTAGACATTTTTCGCAACAAAAAGGTTTTTTCCGGTAAAAGGATCTATACCACTATAATACATAGCGGTAGCGGCACTACCGGGCGTAGGGATAAAGTCCTGCACCTGTTCCGGGTAGTGGCCTGAATCCCTGATGAATTCCGCCAGTTCCACCGCGTTTGCCAAGTCGCAGCCCGGATGGCTGGAAATATAGTACGGAACAAGATATTGCTTTTTTCCCAGTAAGGCATTCATTTTCTCATATTCTTTAATAAAGGTCAGGTATTTATTTTTACCAGGTTTACCCATTATTTTCAAAACGCCCGGGCTGACATGCTCTGGGGCTATTTTTAACTGTCCGCTGACGTGATGTTGGCAAAGTTCACGCAAAAAATGGGTTTTTCTATCAGCCAATACATAGTCGTAACGTATTCCTGAACGGATAAAGACTTTCTTTACGCCGGGCAGAACGCGTATTTTTTTAAGTAAGTCCAGATAGTCGCTATGATCTGCCAACAGTTGAGGACAAGGAGTGGGAGAAAGGCACTGCCGATCCTTGCAGGTTCCTGTTTGTAATTGTTTGGCACAGGACGGCTGGCGAAAATTGGCGGTAGGCCCTCCCACGTCGTGGATATACCCTTTAAAAGTCGGGGATTTTATTATATCCTGCGCTTCCTTCAAAATAGAAGCATGACTGCGAGCCTGTATGATACGTCCCTGATGAGTGTGTATAGCGCAAAATGCGCAGCTTCCAAAACAACCGCGATGGCTTATGATGCTAAACTGGACTTCTTCGATGGCCGGCACGCCTCCTTCTGTATCGTACGAGGGATGCCACGTACGTTTGAAAGGAAGGTCATAAACTCCGTCGATTTCTTTTTCGTTAAGCGGAAAAGCCGGTTTTCTTTGAACAATGAAGCTTTCCCGGCTTTTTTGTACTACTGTTTTTCCTCGAATCGGATCCTGCTCCAAATATTGCGAGTAAAATGCTTTGGCAAAAAGCTTTTTATTTGTGAGAATATCTTCGTGACTGGGCAATAAAACATATTCTTCTGATACATCAGCCAAATCGTCCTGCAAAAAGGCGGTTCCGTTTATATGGCGCATTTCTCCTATCGGCATACCGCCAGCCAGACAATCGGCAATTTCCACTATCTGCTTTTCACCCATTCCGTAAATAAGAAGGTCGGCCTTAGTATCGACCAGTATAGAGCGGCGCAAAGAGTCGGACCAGTAGTCATAATGGGTAAAACGGCGCAGGCTTGCTTCTATGCCCCCCACTATCAAAGGTACGTCTTTCCATATTTCACGCAGTCTGTTGCAATAAACAATTGTCGCCCGGTCTGGGCGTCTGTTTGTCTGCCCGCCAGGCGAATACGCGTCTTGGCTCCGTTGTTTTTTCGCTGCTGTGTATTTACTGAGCATCGAGTCAAGATTACCTGCTGAAACAAGTATGCCTAAACGAGGTTTTCCCAATGCCTTGAAATCTTGGGTAGAGCGCCAATCCGGCTGGCAGATGAGTCCGACTTTGTATCCTCTGGCTTCTAAAACGCGGCAAATCAATGGCGCACAAAAAGACGGGTGATCCACATATGCGTCGCCGCTGACAAAGAGAAAATCCAGTCTCTCCCAGCCACGTTCTTTCATATCATTTTTACTAATGGTCAAAAAACCATTTGACATAACTTTCGTTTACCTTCTATCTACGTATGGTAACGGTAGTTTCCACTACCTGTCCTATTATTCCCGGTTTTCCTGAAGGTTGTCCGTTTACCGTAAGATTTACCGCGCCAGCATCACCAAATTTTAGCCATATTATATTTTTGGCTTTCCAAGTTATTTTTTGGTCTTTTCCCAGCATACCACTGTATATTTCTTTCTCATCAGCCAAAAACTGCTTCCAACATTTATCTTCTGCGGTAACATCTATGGAAATAGTGTCTATAATTGTGCCACGATTGGGAATGATAGTAATCCGATCGTTTGTTTTATCCAGTTGGAATGACGGTTCGGCCACTTTAGGTTTGGTCACGGTTACCGGGCTTGCCGGTCGCGCAGGAGGATCGGTTGGAGGTTTGTCCATAAAGCCCATAATAAAATATATAATGCCGCCAATTGCACACAAAACAAGCAACGTCAAGAAAAACGCAGGAATAATCCGAAGTTTCTTGGTTGTCTTAATGGTGATATTTTTAGGCAATATGTCGGAAGTATGTTCCTGTTTTAATGGGCGTTCTTCTGCCAGCTTTACGGTATCGGCGCTAGGCGTTGTTGTCGGCGTTATTTCCCGCTTGAACATTTCCACAAAATCTGTTCCGTCAAATCCAAGTACATTTGCATAATTACGTATGAAACCTTTTGCGTATACTTCACCAGGCAGTATTGAATAGTCGCCATCCTCAATAGCTTGCAGATAACGCAGTCTTATACTGGTCGATTGTTCTATGTCACGCAAGCTGAGTTGTTGCTGTTCGCGTTCGTTTCGAAGCTTTTCACCGACTGTAGACACGTTTATCCTCCTTTGCCCGATATCAATTTTCCGCTTCCACCCGTTTGCGCGCCTCGTCATAAGAAAGCAGTATGTCACGAGGTTTGCTGGTACCAGTAGCTGCGCCGATCACACCACTATCCTCAAGGCTGTCAATCAGTCTGGCCGCCCTTGTGTAACCGATACGCATGCGCCTCTGCAACATAGATGCCGAAGCTTGCCCGGTCTGCATTATTACATCCATAGCCGAAAGTAAAAGCTCATCTTGTTCAACGAGCAATGGTTCTTCATTATTACTTTTACCTGTTTTATCGCCCGGCAGTTCATGTGCCGTAACTGCGTCGCTGTATTCAACCGGCAGTGCCTGCTGTTTTATATAATCAGTAACAGTTTCTATATCTTCGTCTGAAATAAAAGCACCCTGTACTCGAAGCGGCTTGCTCATACCCGAAGGATAATAAAGCATATCGCCCTTGCCTAAAAGTTTTTCGGCGCCACCCATATCAAGAATAGTACGTGAATCTATCTGTGAAGATACAGCAAAAGCAATACGTGATGGTATATTGGCCTTTATGATGCCTGTAATTACATCAACAGACGGGCGCTGGGTGGCCAATATCAGATGCAGGCCCGCCGCCCTGGCCTTCTGGGCGAGACGGCATATAGCGTCTTCTACATCGCCAGGGGCAACCATCATCAGATCTGCTAATTCATCGATTATTATGATGATATACGGTATTTTTTCCAGAGCTGTTTTATTATAACGACTGATCTCCCGTACGCCGCTATCAGCAAACAAACGATAGCGTTTTTCCATTTCCTCTACCGCCCAAAACAAAGCTGCGGCAGCTTTTTTCGGGTTGGTGACAACGGGAGTAAGAAGGTGTGGGATGCCGTTATAGGTACTTAACTCTACGACTTTAGGATCCACCATGATAAACTTCACTTGTTCAGGAGAAGCTTTAAATAAAATACTATTTATAATAGTATTTATGCAAACGCTTTTGCCGGAGCCGGTGGAACCGGCGACTAAAAGATGCGGCATTTTACCTATGTCAGCTACTATGGTCTCCCCGGCAATATCTTTTCCTAAGGCGACCGTTATTGGTGATTCCTGTTCTTCAAATGCTTTAGCCGTAACAACATCATAGAAAACCACCGGTGAAACTTTTTTCTTGGGTACTTCGACTCCCATAGCCGATTTGCCGGGAATGGAGTTTTCTATGCGTATGCCTGGCGCGGCCAGTTTTAAAGTCAGATCATCTACCAAACTGGCTATGCGGTTTACCTTCACCCCAGGAGCCGGTTCTATTTCAAAACGTGTAACTGCCGGGCCATGCACAATATCGACTATTTTGGCACTAACTTTAAAATCGGCCAAAGTCTGTTCCAAAATACCGGCTTGGATCATGGCCTCATCGGCTCCGGTATTTTTAACATTATCGGGCAATATGGTCAATAACGCAGGATAGGGATACCGATACCCATCTGGCGCTGTTTCTTTTACTGGCGGCAAAGTGGCCGGCTTTTTAGGCAGTATTACGGGCGGTTCTGGCGGTATTAATGCTTTTTTCGTTAGTACGGGGATTGTATCTGTTTGTTCCGTTTGCCTGACGTTGCAGGTTTCTTTTTTTACTTCCACTACAGGAGTTTGCTGTACAACCGGCTCAAACGGTACAACAACATCTTTTATGACTGGCGCAGGAGAAATAACCAACCGGTTAGAGGCCGGTTCTTCTATAACGTCATCCTGTATCTGGCTATTATCGGAAGGTAAAATTTTTTCATAGTTGAAAATGGTGCTTTTTTTAAGTTTCTCTCCTGCTCCGGCGATCATAGCTGATGCTTCGCTACTGCCTTGCCCAATGGTTTTACCGGCATTCTGTACGGTTTTTTTCAGTGACCAGGTAAAAGCAAAAATCGCTAGACACAAACAGGTTGTCAAAAGAAAAATAAGGGTTCCGTCTATACCGAAAATTTTCCGGGCAGCAAAAACTATTGCGCCGCCCAGCAGTCCGCCTCCATCCAACAGGTGTGCCGGCAAAAGTTCAGCGTTTATCGGAACTACTATGTGGTGGAACAAAGCCAAAATATTTATACTCAAAAGGACTATGGCAAACACTTTTACTGTAAATACATTTTCCGAAGTACGCCAAATATAGCGTACTCCTACCCATAAAAAGAGCAGCGTGGGCAAAATAGCCCCCCAGCCAAATGCGTAATGCAATACCTTATCCAGCGTTTCGCCAAAAGCGCCTAAACGCAAGCCCCACAAACTGGCCAGCAGAAAAAGTGCGGCTGCGATAAATACTACGCCGGTGATTTCGCCCTTAACAATATTGGGGGCCTTTACCGGTCTTTTAGACAAAAGAACCACCTCTAAATGTATTATATTCTATGTTTATAATAAATTTCCTTTATTTTGTGTGGCTAAAACAAGCGGTTTCAAGGAAAAAGTGCGCTTTTTCGAGCGCACTAAAATCATATTTCCATAATGATAGGAAGTATCATAGGTCGGCGGCGGGTTTTTTCATATAAAAACCGGCCCAGAGAATCTCTAACTGCGGATTTTATAGCCGACCACTCCGATACTTCGTTCACTTGACATTTATCCAGTGCCAGTTGCACTTTATCTCTCGCCTCGTCCATAAGCTGATCCGCTTCGCGGATATATACAAAGCCGCGTGATACTATGTCCGGACCGGCTACCACCGCGCAATGCTGCTTATCGAGTGTCACGACTACTATCAGGATGCCGTCTTGCGACAACTGCCGACGGTCACGCAAAACTATATTGCCGACATCGCCAACTCCCAGACCGTCTACCAGTACCTTCCCGGCAGTTACTTTATTTGTTATAGTTCCTTTGTCTGGCGTTATTTCGATAACCGAGCCGTTTTCCGTAACAAAAATATTTTCTTTTGGCATGCCCAGTTCATTTGCCAAGCGCGCGTGTTTTATAAGATGGCGATATTCTCCGTGTACGGGGATAAAAAACTTGGGACGTACCAATGTGTGCATCATCTTCAATTCTTCTTGGCTAGCGTGGCCGGAAACGTGTACACCGAAAGAACGGTCATAAATAACGTCGGCGCCCAGTCTGAAAAGAAGGTCTACCGTGCGAGCGACTAGTTTTTCATTGCCAGGTATCGGTGTAGCGGAAATTATCACCGTGTCACTTGGCACAATAGACATTTTCTTGTGATCGGCCATAGCCATGCGAGTAAGTGCCGACATGGGTTCGCCCTGGCTTCCGGTGGTCATGACTACTAGTTGCGATCCGGGATATCTATTCGCTTCGTCTATATCGATCAGTACCCCTTCGGGTATATTCAAATAGCCCAACTCCACGGCAATGCTTACTACATTGACCATACTGCGACCGATTACGGCCAATTTGCGTTTGTATTTACAGGCACTGTCTATCGCTTGCTGTATGCGGTGGACATTGGACGAAAAGCTGGCGATGATTATCCGGCTTGGTGCTGTACGGAATACTTCGTCAAAAGTAGCTCCAACAGTTTTCTCGCTTTGCGTGTAACCGGGGCGTTCAGCATTTGTGCTGTCGGCGAGCATTACGAGAACGCCTTTATCGCCCAGTTCGGCAAAACGAGCAAAATCCGTTCTTTGTCCATCGACCGGTGTTTGGTCAAGTTTAAAATCACCTGTATGCACGATCGTGCCAATCGGAGTGTGTAAGGCGATAGCTACTGAATCCGCTATACTATGATTTACACGTAAAAACTCAGCGGTAAAACAGCCTATTTTTATGGTCTGTCCAGCATTTATGGCTTTCAGGTTGGTCGATGCCACTCCATTTTCTTTGAGCCGCCCTTGCAATATTCCTAAAGTAAGCGGCGTACCATAAACGGGAACGTCCACCTCTTTCATAACGTAGGGCAACGCTCCGATGTGGTCTTCATGACCATGGGTCAAAAGTATGGCTTTCAGTTTAGCCTTGTTGTCCGTAAGATAGCTGATATCGGGAATGACAAGGTCTACTCCCAGCATGTCGTCTTCCGGGAACATTAGCCCTGCGTCTATGACCACCATATCGTCGCCATAACGGATGACTGTCATATTCTTTCCTATTTCACCAAGTCCACCTAAAGGTATTATTTGTAGTTTTTCACGAGTTGACAAAAAATTGCACCTCCATTTGCAAAATTCATTTAAGTATTGGCAAACTGCATTATTTTCTTATTAATTGGATGTATAAAATACCGCAGCTATCCGCCTAGCCACGATATACGGTCAAAGGTTATTATATGCAAACAACACAAAAGACCTGGCCGGTGTGCTTTCCGCCAGGATACTTTCCGTATCTTTGTCGTACCGTTCATTTCACCAGTAATAAAATTTTCAGCCGCGCATCAACTTTGATTATTATTATAAGTGAAACACTCCGAATTTGCAAGAAAAATAAATCCCACATCCGCTCAAGATGTGGGATTTAAAAACACTTTATTTTAATCCCTGCATCACTTTGTCAATTTTTTCGCTTTCGGCCTCGTTAAGAGCCGTCAACGGGAGACGCAGGGGGCCGCAGTCGATTTGCGATGCTTTACTGGCTGCTGTTTTGATGGGGATGGGGTTTGTAGTAATAAAAATAACTTTAAAGAAATCAAGTAGTTCCAAGTGTATGCGCCGGGCTTTTTGCGTATCACCCGCTTCAAAAGCCGTCATCATTTCTTTCATCTGCTTACCCACTACATGTCCGGCTACGCTGATAACGCCATTGGCGCCTACAGAGAAAAAAGGAAGTGTCAAGCTATCGTCGCCACTATAAATAGTAAAGTCTTCCGGCAGTATTTTTCTCAATTCGGCGGCCTGATCTACGCTACCTGCCGCTTCTTTGATCGCTACGATATTTTTAACATCAGCGGCCAGACGTGCTATGGTAGTCGGCATGATATTGGAACTCGTACGCCCAGGCACATTATAGACTATGACAGGTAGTTTTGTCGACCTGGCAATAGTTTTAAAGTGCTGATAAAAGCCTTCCTGGGTGGGTTTATTGTAATAAGGCCCGACCAGCATGACGCCGTCTATCCCCGTGCTTTCCGCGGCTTTGGTAAGTTCGATTGAATCTCTTGTGTCATTGGAACCTGTGCCGCCTACCAGCATAGCTCTTTTGTTTACCCGTTTAGCCACCACACGAAACAGTTCCAGCTTTTCAGCATGGTTCATAGTGGCGGCCTCACCTGTGGATCCAGCCACGACAAGGCCGTCGTTGCCATTGTTGATAAGATATTCCGCCAAGTCGGCAGCTTTTTCATAATTTATACTGTAATCGGCATTCATGGGCGTAACCATAGCTGTCAACAACTGTCCAAAATAAGGGATTTTCATTTTTCTCACCTTCCTAATGGTTTTTTGTCAGTTCAAAGGAATGATGTAAACCGCATAATGCTGTGCTGAGCTGTTCACGGTCAATAACCGCGGAAATCGTGATGTTGGAGTCCACCGTTTGCAATATGGGAATGCCCAGATCGGAAAACGCTCGGACGAAAGTGGCCATAACACCTGGCACCCCTCGCATGCCGGCGCCTACTACAGATACTTTGGCACAGTTTTTTACCACACTGACTGTACCGGCATCTTTATCCTGTAAGAGCTCTAAAGCTTTGTTGAGATCGGCTTCATCAACAGTAAACAACACTTCACCCGGCAGGACATTGAGGCAATCCACATTTACCCCGTTTTTGGCTAAAAGATCGAAAATATCCGTACTGTCGTTTTTATTTAGAACAACTTTTATCTGGCTGATATTTTGTATATAGGTAACTCCACTGGCTATGTTAGCATTAGTCGGAAGATCGGATGTGTCTTCGCCAAAATCATTGGTTATAAGTGTGCCGGGCGCATTACTGAAAGTAGATTTTATCAGGATCGGGATGTTCTTCTGCATAGCTATTTCTACCGCCCGGGGATGAATGACCTTCGCGCCCTGATAAGCTAGCTGGCATATTTCGCCATAAGAAATGCACTCAAGTATTTTAGCCTCTTTGACTATACGCGGGTCGGCAGTCATGATACCGTCTACATCGGTATATATCTCGACGACTTCCGCTTTCAGAGCGGCGCCCAGCGCAGCGGCAGTCGTATCGCTGCCGCCCCGGCCAATAGTCGTGATATTATATCCGTCTTCCGTGGTACCTTGAAAGCCGCAGACCACCGGAACAATGCCTTTACCCAATAACATCATTAGATGTTTTACGTTAACTTTAAGGATACGCGCGGCGCCAAAATTAGCATCCGTGATCATGCCGGCTTGCCCGCCGGTGAGAGCCTGTGCTTTTAGCCCTACTGCCTGAAGGTTTGCCGCAACTACCGCAGCACCGATATTTTCACCGCAGCTCATGAGAAAATCCATCTCATGTTTAGCTACCGAGGCGTTTTCTTTTTTCAGTAGTTCAATAAGACTATCGGTGGCATATGGATCGCCCTTGCGCCCCATGGCGGATACTACCAATATGGGTGAAAACCCTTCGTCAATGGCGTTAAGCACCTTTTGCCTGACTGCCTGGCGCGATTCAGCCGTGGCAACCGATGTGCCGCCAAATTTCTGTACGATTATCCTCACTTTTCAAACGCTCCTTTAGATAAGCTTCATTTCGATCATTTTTTCGGCTATTTGCAGCGTGTTAAGGGCGGCGCCTTTCCTGATCTGGTCACCCACTACCCACATATTGTATGCATTGTCCAGTGATTCATCTTTTCTTACCCTGCCGACATATACATCATCGAGTTTGGATGTGTAAAGCGGCATGGGATAAACCATACTCGCTGGCTCATCCTGTAATACGACACCGGGGAATTTTGCCAAAGCCGCTTTTATCGCGTTCACCGCTAGCGGTTTTTCCAGTTCGATGTTTACCGATTCCGAGTGGCTGCGGTATACAGGCACCCGGATAGTGGTGGCAGTGATGGCTATATTGTCGTCTTCCATGATTTTCCTTGTTTCGTTGACCATTTTCATCTCTTCTTTAGTATAGTCATTATCAAGAAAAACATCTATTTGCGGTATCAGGTTGAAAGCAATAGGATAATGTTTAGGCAGGCTGGCGCTGGGCAGTATATTAGCCACCATTTCTTTGCCTTCGCTATGAGCCTTGACCTGTTCGTTGAGTTCGTCGATGGCCTCCTTGCCTGCGCCGGATACGGCCTGATAGGTGGAAACTACTATACGTTTTATTTTTGCCAGGTCATAGATAGGTTTAAGCGCCACGACCATGATAATGGTAGAACAATTGGGGTTGGCGATGATGCCTTTGTGTTTACGCAGGGCTTCTGGGTTAACTTCAGGCACCACAAGGGGAACATCTGGATCCATGCGAAAAGTACTGGAATTGTCTATTACCACAGCGCCAGCTTTTACCGCGTGTGGAGCCAATTCTTTGCCTACGCCGCCACCGGCGAACAATGCTATGTCGATACCTTCAAATGATTTGGCAGTGGCTTCCTGAACCGTGTATTTCTTGCCCATAAAATCTATTTGTTTGCCATCGGACCGAGCGGAAGCCAACAAACGCAGTTCGTTGAATGGGAAATTTCTTTCTGCAATGAGATCGAGAAACTCCTGCCCTACTGCTCCAGTCGCACCGAGAATAGCCACATTGTATTTTTTCATTTTTATCACTCCCCGTTAGTCCATTATTTTATCCAGACCGTAGACCAGTCCGGTGCATTTGCCGATCCTGCGGCAACCGAGCAACACGCCCGGCATGAAACACTCTCTTGATATGGAGTCATGCCTGATAGTAAGGGTTTCCCCCACTCCACCGAATATGACTTCCTGATGTGCAACATAACCGGGCAATCTTACGCTGTGGATACGCAGCCCGTCTACATTTGCTCCTCGGGCACCAGGGTATTTTTCCTCTTCATCCGGATGACCCTGCTGCACAAACCCGCCCCGCGCTTCCACCATCAAATCGGCTGTCCAGGCGGCGGTACCCGATGGCGCATCCAGTTTATTGTCGTGATGCAGTTCTATTATTTCGGCTTTAGGCAGATATTTGACAGCCTGCACAGCTAAACGCATCATAAGTATGGCACCGATGGAAAAGTTTGGTGCGATCAAAACAGCCGTATCATGTTCACGGGAAAGCTTGTCGAGTTCTGCCAGTTGTTCTTTAGCAAAACCGGTAGTGCCGACAACCGCGCGCACTCCTTTACCTAAGATAAGACGGAGATTGCTCATTACCACGGCTGGTTGTGTAAAATCTACCACTACGTCCGGCCGACAATCATCCAACACTTTGGTAAGGTCACCCATAACTGTTATATCGCAATCTACTGCTAAAAGGGTGCCAACGCGTTCTCCTTTAGCGGCGACATCCACTGCTCCCACCAATTGCGTATCTTTATCGGACAGCACTGCTTTTAACACCTCACGGCCCATCCTGCCCAGTGCGCCATTTACTACTACTTTCGTCATATCCGACCGCCCCTTTCTTTTGCTTTTAAAAAACAAACAAGCCATTGAGCTTTCTCTCAACGGCTGCAACATCCCTATAATACACGATGTTTCATTTGAGATAGCGCTCCACCCATAGGTGACAATCATACAGTTATTCGCTGTATAACCAGCATAAAGACTTTGGAGGTCTTTATACTTCGGCGGCCGCCCTTTCGCACCGGTTCATGGATTCCGTCTCCCCGGTCTACTGATGCTTCCCGCTCCTCTACCATACATATTTATTATATTATAAATATTTTACTACTAAAACATACCTTTGTCAATTAAAAACCCTTGGTACTGCCAAATCCGCCGGTACGTTCAGTTTTTTTCGAGGCCGCGTCGCTATCTGTGGTAAGGTACTTATAAAATATACCCTGGGCGATGCGGTCGCCTTTTTTGATCTGAAAATCCTGATCCGCATGATTGTAAAAAGCAATCATGATATGGCCTTCGTTGTCCTTATTGTTGTAGTAATCAGCATCGATTATCCCTTGGCCGTTGATGAGACTCAAAGAGTTTTTTATCGACAATCCCGAACGTATATGTATGCCAAGATATTCATCTTTTTGCATGTAGGCTTTCAAACCGGTTGTTACTATAGTCACTGCCCCGGCCTTTACAAGGCAGTCTTCTGCGGAGGCCAGATCATAGCCCGCGCTTAAAGCCGTTTTGCGTTCCGGAAGAGCTATCTCTTTTTCAAGATAAACCGTAACCACTTCAAAACCGCGTTCTTTCATACTGTTACCTCATTTTTTTGCCAGTTTTGGTCCTAGCTGCAAAATAGCAGGCTGCACGCCTTTGAACAATCTACGGGCCATAGCGTTTACTTCTTCCACGGTAATAGCCGACACTCGCTCTATTATCTCCTCGACTGACTGTACGGGCCTGTCCATGACCAGCAGTTTTCCCAGGCGCTGCATCCGACCGTCGGATGTTTCCAGCCCTACCAAGAGCATGCTGATTATCTGCTCTTTGGCTCTTGAGAGTTCGGCTTCTGTGATGCCTTTATCCAAAATATCATTTATTTCTTTTTTCAAGGATGAAAGCAATTTTGTAGTGTTTTCTGGTTTTATGCCGGCGCTGATACTGAAAACACCACTGTCACTGTAACTGTCAAAACCGGAATATATGGAATAGGCAAGCCCTGCGTCTTCCCGTATAGACTGGAACAGCCGCGACGACCCCGAAGCCCCGATGATATTATTCAAAATGGCCGCCTGGTAACGATCCTCATCGGCGTATGATATACCCGGTACGCCCCAGATGACCTGAGTCTGCTCGGTATCTTTAGCAACATACTTTTTTCCGCTGTGAAAAACAGCCGCGGTGTTTTTCTTCTTTACCGAGGTACCGGTAAAACCCTTGAGATATTTTTGAGTCAATCCTACTACCTGTTCGTGTTCTATATTGCCGGCTACAGCAACAATAAGATTGTCCGGCCGGTAAAAATCCGAACGATATTTTTCTATGGCAGTACGATTCAGTCCGCGGATAGTCTTTTTACTGCCGATAATACTCATGCCCAGCGGATGTTTGGGCCACACCCAGGAAAAATACTTCCCCTGCGCCAAATCTTCCGGGTTATCCGCATACATATCATATTCCTGCAAAATGATCCGCTTCTCTTTCTTTATATCTTTTTCCGCCAATAAAGGGTTTAATAACATGTCTGACAACAGGTCAAATACTTTTTCCAGATAAATGTCTAAAGATTTCATGTAGTAAAAAGTATATTCAGCGGAAGTATAGGCATTCATGTGGCCACCCAGATAGTCCATTTCCTGCGCTAACTGGCGGGCGGAGCGGCGGTTTGTCCCTTTAAACATCATATGCTCTATAAGGTGCGCTACCCCTCCGTGTTCGGGGTTTTCTTGGCGTGAACCGCACGTAAACCAAATGCCCAGGGTTGCCGAACGGACTTCTTTCATGCTGTCCGTGATGATTTTTATGCCGTTTGGTAAAACCGTTTGCTTTATTTGCATTTAAAATCCTCTGTGTATTTTAAGAGCAGAGAGCTAGGCTCTCTGCTCTTAAAATAATTTTATTCTTGATTTTGATTTTGCTTCAAAACGTCTTTGCGCGAAAGGTTTACACGTCCCTGCCGGTCGATTTCCGTAACTTTTACCATTACCTCGTCACCTACATTGACTACGTCTTCCACTTTATTCACTCTTTCAAGTGCCAGTTGTGAAATGTGGACAAGGCCCTCTTTTCCGGGCAGTATTTCAACAAAGGCACCGAAATTCATTAAGCGGGTGACTTTACCTACATAGGTTTTGCCAACTTCCACTTCCGCCACCAAAGACTCCACGATTTTCACTGCTTTTTCGGCAGCTTGGGGATCAACGGCGGCAATATATATCTTGCCGTCATCTTCGACATCCATCTTGACGCCAGTATCTTCAACGATTTTTTTGATAATCTTACCGCCAGGTCCGATGACGTCGCGTATTTTGTCAGGATTTATCTGTAGCGTGATTATCCTTGGAGCATACGGTGACATCTCTTTTCTCGGAGCATCGATGGCTTCCAACATTTTGCCAAGAATAAAGGCGCGGCCCTGTTTCGCCTGTTCCAATGCCGCAGCAAATATGTCTCGGTTAATGCCGTCTATCTTGATATCCATCTGGATAGCGGTGATGCCTTTATTGGTACCGGCCACCTTAAAGTCCATATCGCCAAGCGCGTCCTCAAGCCCCTGAATATCGGTCAGTATAGTGAAATATTCCCCGTCTTTTACCAAGCCCATGGCAATACCGGAAACAGGCGCCTTAATAGGCACGCCGGCGTCCATCAAAGAAAGTGTGCTGCCGCAAACACTACCCATGGAAGAAGAACCGTTGGACTCCAAAACTTCAGATACCAGGCGTAAAGCGTAAGGGAATTCATCTTTAGAGGGAATGACTGGCACCAAAGCGCGTTCCGCCAGCGCTCCATGCCCTATTTCACGCCGCCCTGGCGAACGCATGGGGCGGGTCTCGCCCACACTATAGGGCGGGAAGTTATAGTGATGCATGTAGCGTTTAGAGTCTTCGACGCCAAGCCCGTCCAGTATCTGTTCCTCACGCAATGGCGCAAGTGTGATGATATTGAGTATCTGGGTCTGACCACGAGTAAATAGGCCCGAACCATGCGTGCGCGGTAAGAGACCGACTTCACAGGAAACGGGACGCACTTCATCAAGCTGGCGTCCATCTGGGCGTATTTTATCTATAGTGATCATTTTCCTTACGGCAGTTTTTAAAAGACCATGGAAAATATTGCCGATATCTTTTTTATTGTCTGGATATTCGGCCAGGAATTTCTCCTTCACTTCGGCTCCCACTTTGTCCATAGCCTCTTCCCGCGCCAATTTTTCGTGAACACGCAAAGCTTCTTCTATTTTTTTATAGCAAAAATCTTTTATGGCAGCCGCCAATTCAGCGGGCGGTTCATAGAGCGCTACTTCACGTTTGGCGACGCCGACCTCGGCCTGTATGTTTTCAATGAAAGCAACTATTTCTTTTATTACGTCATGTCCAAACATGATCGCATTGAGCATAACTTCTTCGCTGATTTCTTCAGCGCCCGCCTCTACCATCAAAATGGCGTCTTTCGTACCGGCCACGACAAGATTAAGGCGGCTTTCAGCCTGCTGATCGACAGTCGGATTGATAATAAACTGCTCGCCAATAAGGCCGACTCGCACGCCACCGATCGGCCCTTGAAAGGGAATATTGGAAATACAAAGCGCACAGGATGCGCCTATCATGGCCGGAATGTCGGGTGCGTTATTTTGGTCTACCGACAATGCCGTGGCAACTATCTGTACATCGTTTCTGTAGCCGTCGGCAAAGAGTGGCCGGATCGGCCTGTCTATGAGACGGCTGGTCAGGACAGCCGTTTCGCTGGGGCGCCCTTCCCTTTTAATAAAACCGCCCGGTATTTTGCCTACTGAATAAAGTTTTTCTTCAAAATCTACAGTAAGCGGGAAAAAATCTATACCTTCTCTCGGTGACGCAGAACCGGTAGCCGCAACCAATACCGCTGTGTCGCCGTAGCGAACGAGGACCGCTCCGCTAGCCTGTTTTGCCATTTTACCGCTTTCGATAGTCAGCGTCCTGCCGCCAAGTTGCATACTATAACTGTGCATTTTCTAGTATCCTCCTCTTATTCTCTCTCTTTAAATTCATCAACATATATATTATCATGTTCTTTTGTAAATGCATAATAGAATTTGCAAAAATGCCTTCAAAACAAAAAAAGTGGGATAACCCACTTTTATTTGCGAAGACCTAGTTTTTGTATTATGGTGCGGTATTTTTCAATATCTTTGTTTTGCAAATAACTCAAAAGTCCGCGCCTTTGTCCGACCAGCTTCAAAAGTCCGCGCCGGGAATGATGGTCTTTTTTGTGCTCTTTGAGATGCTCTGTCAGATAGCGTATCCTTTCAGTCAGGATAGCGATCTGAACCTCGGATGAACCGGTATCCGCCTCGTGAGTACGGTAAGTCGAAATGAGTTCCTGTTTTTTTTCGTTGGTAAGCATTGTTTTTCCTCCTCGCAATCAAAACGCCAGAGCCAAGAAACCGTCGGAGAGTCGGATATCCAAGCAGTGGTTATAGGGCATTTAACCCGTGTGTTATTCTATCACATTAAAACTTCGCTGTAAATGCTTTAAAAACAAATGTTTTCTTTGTCTTTCAAATATTCACCTGCCTTGGCTATATCTTTTTCGATTTGCGTTATGAGCGCGTCTTTATCAGGAAATTTTTCTTCACTGCGCAGTTTTTTAACAAAAATTATCTCTATATTTTCCCCGTAAATATCGGCGGAAAAATTCAATATAGTTGTTTCAAGGCGCCTTGAGGTTGTTATAAAAGTGGGGTTGTTGCCGATATTGGTTACAGCCGGATACACACCTGTGCCAATTTTGGCCCAGACAGCATATACCCCGTCTGCTGGAATAGCTTGACGGGAACTTTGTATTTCCAGATTGGCAGTGGGATAGCCCAAGCCTTTTCCTCGTCCATTTCCTTTGACTACCTTTCCGGAAAAAGTGTAGTACCGCCCCAAGAGGTTGTTGGCTGTATCCATATCGCCGTTCAAAATATAACGGCGTATATTGCTACTGCTGACAACAATTTCGTTGACCGTTACAAGTTTTCTCACGATAACGGCAAAACCATATTTTTTGCCGTCTGCTTTTAGTGTCTGAGCTGTACCGGCACCAAGATGGCCGTATGAGTAATTGTCGCCAACGACTATGCAGCCGGGAGAAAAAAACTTTTGCAAAGCAGACACAAACTGGCTAGAACTTACTGAAGCAAATTTTTTATCAAAATATATGTTGAAAAGTATGTCCACGCCTAGCGCGGACAACAGTTCCTTTTTTTTATCTTCGGAACAAAGACGCAACGGGGCTTTTGCCGGCGCTATTTTTTCCATGGGATGATTGACAAAAGAAAAGACTATACATTTTGTTCCTGCATTTTTTGCATGCTTTTTTGCTGTTTTAATTATATCCACATGGCCAAGGTGAATGCCATCAAAAGTACCAAGGGCTATCGCACATCCTTCATATACTTCCGGCAAATCCTCAAACTTGTTAAATATCTGCATTATACTTTACACCATCCACAATCCTTGTTGGCAGTCAATACTTTTTTCGCCCGCAACAGCCCCTCTTTCGCGGTACCTATACCAAGTAAAGAACCGTCCGGCGAGCATACGCGCACAGTCGCGTGCGGTGCGCCATTATGTTCTGTTTTCACACCCTGCGAAAAACGCCTGGCGTTTTCCTGGTCTAGTGTTACCAGCGGCAGATGGGCAACAGCCAGATCGGCCGACAGTAAGTGTTTGGCCGGATCGCTTTTTATATCTTCCAGCAAGCATGTTTTTTCTATTAAAAAAGAACCTGCTTTTGTGCGCAGGAGAAAATCCATCGTGCCGACAGTTTCAAGGCCTTCGGCGATGTCTTCCAGTAAAGTTCGTATATACGTACCCTTTGAGCAATCTATTTCCAGCAGAAGCCTGTCTTTCTCCCTCGCGAGCAGTTTCAAGCTATATATTTTTATTGGACGGGCTGCTCGTTCCACGGTTTGTCCCGCCCGGGCCAGTTGATAAAGCTTTTGGCCCTTATATTTTACAGCCGAATACATAGGAGGTATTTGTAAAGTATCGCCGGTCAATTTTTCCAGCGCCGCAAGTATTGCGTCGTTTGATAGCTCTGGAAGCGGTTTTCTGTCGATAATATTTCCGCTGGAGTCGCCAGTATCTGTTTTTACCCCGAGCAGCAACTCCGCCCGGTAGCATTTATCACTATCTGCTGTATATTCGATCAATCGCGTGGCATTGCCAACAAAGACCGGTAACACTCCTGCCGCATCCGGGTCCAAGGTGCCTGCGTGGCCCACTTTTTTGACGCCGGTGGCCTTTCTGACAAAATAGACGACATCATGTGAAGTCATGCCCGATGGTTTTAATATATTTAAAATACCCGAAAGCATTTAATCTGCCACTCCCAAGTGCTTGGTCAAAGAGGCGATAATTTTATCCTTGGCGACCGGGATAGCCCCGCTTACCGTGCATCCGGCCGCCTTGACATGTCCGCCGCCCCCGAACTCCATGGCCACCCGGCTCACATCAAGGTCGCGCGACCTCATGCTCACACGAGTTTCTCTCTCGGAAACTCCTTTGAATAAAAGGGCTACTTCCACGCCCTCTATATAGCGTGGGTATTTTACAAAAACATCACCATCCATATCGTCTTTATATAAATCGGTAGATATGGATATCGACGCCAGACGTCCGTCAAGGTAAAATTCCAGAGTATTGAGTACTTTAGGTAGGATACGCAATGTTTCTATTGTTTGGGTTTCAATAAAATCCGATATTTCATTGGGCTGTATGCCTGTTTCCAAAAGTTCCGCCGCGATCCGTAACGTCAGCGGTGTTGTATTGGCATAACGAAAAAAACCGCAATCAGTCACTATGCCTGTGTAAAGAACAACAGCCATATCACGGTCAATATCTATACCCATTTCTTTGACCAGGTTGAATATTATCTCACTGGTCGCGGCCGCCTGAACATCAAGAAATAAAATATCGGCAAAGCCGTTATTTGATATGTGATGATCCAGGTTAACGATGAGCGGCGTTTTTATATGTTGACAAACCCTGCCGACCCGTTCACAATCGCTTGCATCTAGTATCACCAGCAAATCGGTTTGCAAAATGGTATCTAGTGAAGGTTTTTTTATGTTTCTCACATTGGGCATAAACATGAATTGTTGGGGTATGTCATCGTCAATGAACATATACGCTGTTTTCCCCAACTTTTCAAGCAGCATACCCAATCCTAGAACGGAACCCAAAGCATCCCCATCAGGATTGACATGAGCCGCCAAAGCAATGTTATTTGCTTTTTTCAAGATTTCACCGATAGCTGAAAGGGATGCTGTTTTCATGCCGCCCACCTTCATTTATCTATTTGTTGCAATATTCTTTGTATATGGTCGCTGTAATCCAATGATTTGTCGAGGTGAAAAGAGAGTTCCGGAGTAAACCGAAGACGTATCCGCTTGCCTATTTCAGTTCGTATGAACCCCAGAGCATGCTGGATGCCCTGCCAGGATTGTTTTTTTTCTTCATCGTCACCATACAGGCTAACATATATCTTTGCGCTACGAAGGTCAGCGGTGGCTTCAACTGACGTTACCGTGACAAATTTCACCCGAGGGTCTTTTATATCGTTTAAAAGTATGCTGCTTACTTCCTGCCGGATCATCTCCTGTACTTTTTCTACACGTACACGAGCCATTTCATCACCTCACAAAATACGGCCGTTTATTCCTGTTTTATTTCTTCCATGATATAAGCTTCGATGACATCTCCTTCTTTGACATCACGGAATTTATCTATAGTAAGTCCGCATTCATAGCCTGCCGCGACTTCTTTTACGTCATCCTTAAAACGGCGCAAAGACTCAAGTTCACCCTCGTGTACAACAATACCGTTGCGTAAAAGACGTACTTTGGAAGAACGGGTAATCTTGCCTTCCTGTACATAGCAGCCGGCAATAAGCATTTTGGATATGGAGATGACTTGCCGCACTTCCACTCTGCCCTGGACGACCTCTTTAAACTTCGGGGCCAGCATACCTTTAATAGCGGCCTCCACATCATTTATCGCATCGTAAATAACCCGGTAAGTCTCAATATCCACCTTCTCGGTCTCCGCTGTTTTGCGCGCGTTGGCGTCCGGACGAACATTAAAGCCGATAATAAGCGCATTGGCTGCCGACGCGAGCATGACGTCGGACTCATTTATAGCGCCTACGCCTGAATGTACGACCACCACTTTTACTTCTTCGTTGCGTATCCCTTCAAGGGCCTGACGCAAAGCTTCTATGGTACCCTGTACGTCAGCTTTGACCACGATATTGAGTTCCTTGAGTTTACCATCCTGTATCTGCCGGAAAATATCATCGAGCGATACTTTTTGACTTTGCTGCATTTCTTCTATACGCCGCTTGGCCTGGCGTTTTTCGGCAATCGCACGGGCAATTTTTTCATCAGTTGCATTAAGGATATCGCCCGCCAACGGAACGTCTGAGAGCCCCAATACTTCAACTGGAGTCGACGGACCGGCTTTTTTTAAGTTTTCGCCCCGCTCATTGACCATGGCGCGCACTTTTCCGTATGCGGTTCCGGCAATGATCGTATCGCCAACCCTGAGGGTGCCTTTTTGCACTAATACGGTGGCTACCGGACCGCGTCCTTTATCCAGTTGCGCTTCTATGATGGTTCCTTGTGCCGGCAGATTGGGATTTGCGGTCAATTCCTGCATTTCCGCTACTAAGAGGATCATTTCCAGCAACTCGGCTATCCCTGTTTGCTTGTGGGCAGATACCGGTACCATTATGGTTTGTCCGCCCCAATCTTCCGCTTGCAGGCCGTATTCGGTAAGTTGCTGTTTTACACGGTCGGGGGCAGCATTAGGTCTGTCCATTTTATTTATAGCAACGATGATAGGGACTTCAGCCGATTTAGCATGGTTTATAGCTTCTACTGTCTGCGGCATAACACCATCGTCCGCCGCTACCACCAATATAGCCACATCGGTTACTTTTGCGCCGCGGGCGCGCATGGAAGTGAACGCCTCATGCCCGGGCGTATCAAGAAAGACTATTTTTTTACCTTGATGATTGACTTGGTATGCGCCAATATGCTGGGTGATTCCGCCAGCTTCGCGCGCCGTGACATTGGCCTTTCTGATGGTGTCTAGCAGGGACGTCTTGCCATGGTCAACATGCCCCATAATGGTAACTACCGGCGCCCTCAAAACGCGTTTTTGCGGATCGTCGTCTGTTTCCGGTATTTCGGTTGGATCTTGTTCTGGCGGCAATGCTTTAACCTCTACCCCAAGCTCGTTTCCAACCAAAGATGCCGTATCAAAATCGATCTCCTGGTTTATAGTGGCCATAACGCCCAAGTGTAGCAGACACTTTATTACTTCCGCAACTTCGCGTTTCATAATGGTAGCAAAATCTTTTACTGAAATAAATTCCGCTATTTCCACATTAGTCGGTTTTTGCACATTTACCTGCGGTTGTACGAACATTCCCGCCTTGGCATGTTTGGACATTTTGCCACGATCAGTAAAATCCGTCCGTTCCTGCTTTTTCTCCGGCATTTTGTTTTTCTTTTTTGGGTAATTGTTAAATTTATTATTGGGTTTATTGCCGGTAGTGCTGGTTGCAGGTTCAGGGAATTTATTGGCCGGTTTTTTATTGAAAGGTTGTTGCTCTCCCCTAGGTGCATTGTTAAAAGGTCTGGGTTGATCGCTGCCAGACTGTGGGCGCGAGAAACCGCCGGCTGGCCGCGTAATATTTGATCTGTCTGTTTGTGGATGAGAGAAAGCGGGCCTGTCTGTTTGTGGGCGTGAGAAACCAGGCCGGTCTGTTTGCGGGCGCTGCTGCTGTGGACGAAAATCCGGCCGTTGTCCATGAGCCGGTGGTTGCCCTTGTTGTACCGGATTTATCCGTTGAGGCGGCCTCGCGGTTTGCTGCGGGCCGGATGCGGGACGCGCTACAGGCTGGAAAGGACGCTTTTCTCCGGTGTGTTGCGGCACGACCTGTTTTGCTTGCTGCGGCCTGATTTCAACAGGGCGCTCGATTTTTTGATGTTGTTCTATACGAGTTTTAGGCTGCTCCCGTTTAAAGGGAGGCACAGTCGGGCTAGGGACCGGAATTTCCGGTTTTTTAACAGGCGGTTTAGCTGCAGTAGCAATTGGCGCCGGTTCCACGATAGTTTTTACCGGTTCCGGCTTAGGCGGAATCGGTGCTTTTTCCGGTGCTGTGGCATCACTTTTGCGTGCAAAAGTCCTGACAATAAGTTCACGTCCGTTGTCGTCTACACTACTCATATGATTTTTTACGGGCATTTCGTTCCTGGCTAAAATATCCAGGATAACTTTGCTCGTTGCGCCAAATTCTTTGGCAAGTTCAAATACTCTATACTTTGGCATCCAGCCACCCCCAATGTTATCTCTTGTCGGCGTTTTCCAAGGTCTTCTTTATCATAGTAGCAAAACCCTTATCCAGCACTGCAACCGCTGACCGTTGCGCCCTGCCTATTGCGCTGCCCAAAAGTTCCCGGCTTGCGCATTCATCAACAGGTATGCCATATGATTCTGCCATATTTTTCATATTTTTCCGTGAGTTTTCTGCCGCATCCGCTGCTATTAGAAGGAATTTAGCTTTTCCCGATTTTACTGCCATTTGTACTGCCGTATCTCCGGACGCAAGCTTGCCAGCTTTTTGTGCCAGTCCCAGAGCCGACAGCAGACGCTGCTCAGTCATTGCGAAGATAAACCTGCCAAAAGCGTCTCGTAAACATCAGAGTTTATGCTTTTTTCCAATGCTTTTTCCAAACGCTTTTCTTTCCATGCTTTTTTGATACAAACTTCATGCGGGCAAACATATGCTCCGCGGCCTGCTTTTTTACCAGTTTTATCGGCCAATATTTCGCCCTCCGGCGTACGCACTATGCGCAAGAGCTCACGTTTGTCTTTCATTTGCTGGCAGCCAACACACATTCTTTGTGGTGTTTTTTTTGTTTTCACGCCAATTCACGTGCCTCCTCCGCAGTAGCCTGGGATTCGCTTTTTATATCTATCTTCCAACCGGTAAGTTTAGCGGCCAACCTGGCATTTTGCCCCTCTTTGCCAATAGCCAGCGACAATTGGTAGTCCGGAACAACTACGCGGCATATTTTTTCGGCAGGGTTCGCTTCCACCGACACCACTTTCGCGGGGCTAAGGGCATTGGCAACATACTGTTCAGGGTCACCGCTGTATTTCACTATATCAATTTTTTCACCGCGCAGTTCATTTACTATGGTTTGAACGCGCATACCCTTGTGACCTACGCACGAACCAACCGGATCGACGTTTTCATCTTTAGAATATACCGCTATCTTGGAACGCATTCCGGGCTCTCTGGCTACCGACTTTATCTCCACTAATCCATCGTGTATTTCCGGCACTTCCAACTCAAAAAGTCGTTTCAACAGTCCCGGATGCGTCCGGGAAACCATGATCTGCGGCCCTTTATTGGTTTTTTTGACTTCGATTATGTAAGTTTTTATTCTATCGAGATGGGCGTAATGTTCCCCCGGTATCTGTTCATTTGATGCAAGAACAGCCTCGGCTTTGCCAAGGTCTATATAAACATTTTTCTGTTCAGTACGTTGTACCATACCGGTAACGATGTCGCTCTCTCTATTGGAAAATTTCTCGTATACCAGGCCCCGTTCAATTTCCCTTATGCGTTGCACCACTACTTGTTTGGCTGTTTGCGCTGCAATGCGGCCAAAGTTTTTTGGCGTAACTTCTATTTCGATAATATCGTCGAGTTGATAGCGCGGGTCAATTTTTTGTGCCTCTTCGAGGGATATCTCGAGGTACCCGTCTTCGATTTTATCTACCACGATTTTGCGGGCGTACACATGTATATCGCCTTTATTTCGGTCAAGCTCTACACGTACATTTTGTGACGAACCGAAGTTTTTTCGGTAGGCGGCAATAAGCGCTGCTTCTACTGCGTCAAACAGTATCTCCGGCACAATACCTTTTTCTTTGCCCAGTTCCCTGAACGCGCTCAATAATTCTGAATTCACTATTTATTTCCCCCTGTTTTTATCATAAGTATGATAAATCAAAATTCCAGATACAATCTAACTGAAATTATGTTTTTTCTTTCTATTGATTTATGTTCTCCGCTAACGGTAAGTTGCAAGGTTTCTTCAGTAAAATCACCCAATACACCTACCGCAGCTTTTTTTTCTTCTTTGGTCTTTACTTCCACCTTATCGCCCTTATGACGGATAAGATCACGGTCTTTTCTCAATACACGGTCAAGGCCGGGTGAAGATACTTCAAGATAATATCTTTCTTTGATAAAATCTTTTTCGTCCAGTAAAACGGCCAGTCGTTCACTTATCGCCTGGCAGTCATCTATCTCAAGGCCTCCGGTTTTAGTGAGAAAAACTCGCAAATACCAATCCCGCTCCCTGACATATTCGACATCTACCAGTTCCAAAGTTGTTTCTGCCAACAATGGCAACACCATTTCTTCTACCAGTTGTTCCACACTTTCTTTGCGCAAGCAAAAACCTCCCCAAACCCGCGTTAAAACCATCCGTTCATATAAATAAGCTGAAAGAGTGGGCTCAAAACCCACTCTTGGCAACGTCAACTTGAATTTTCTATACGTAGTATACCACTAAAGACAAGTTATTACAAGACTCTTCTTCAAAATAAACACACCTGATTGCTTTCCGGCAGGCCGTCAAGGCAACCATGCTTACCCAGAAGTTCGATGATGGTCTTTGATATTCCCGCTCGTACGCGTAAATCATCCCGCGAAATAAATTCACCTTCTTTTCTGGCTGTGGCTATATTCAAAGCGGCATTTTGACCCAAGCCGGCCAACGCGGTCAACGGCGGCAACAAGGCTCCTTCTTTTATCAGGAAGCGTTTAGGGTGGGACTGATAAATATCTACTCTGTGAAATTCCAGTCCGCGCAGATTCATTTCATAAGCTAATTCAAGAACAGTGGCCAGGCTTTTTTCTTTTGCACTGGCTTCTCTTCCCTTTTGCTCTATAGATTTTAAGTGATTTTTAATCGATTCGGCCCCTTCCAATATCAGGTCTGCGTCAAAATCATCTGCCCGTATACTAAAGTAAGCCGCATAAAATTCCTTGGGGTAATGCACTTTGCACCAGGCTATGCGATAAGCCATCATAACATAGGCGGTTGCGTGGGCTTTAGGGAACATATATTTTATTTTTTTGCAGGACTCTATATACCATTCAGGTACATTATTTTCCCGCATTGTTTCCTCAAAGGTTTTCTTTCCTTCTTTTTTGCGTTTTTCTTCGTTTATATTAAATTTATTTTTTCTTACATCTTCCATGGTGTTAAAAGCAGTAAGTGCCTCCACACCCTGTTTCATCAGGTAGATCATTATGTCATCGCGCGATGAAATGGTTTCTTCTACTTTGGCAATGTTATTTTTTATCAGGTCTTGGGCATTATCCAGCCAAACATTTTCCCCGTGTGAATACCCGCTTATACGTACAAGATCGCTAAAACAAGCGGGGTTTGTATCTTCCAGCATCTGTCTTACAAAACGGGTGCCAAATTCCGGAATGCCGAAAGTACCAACATTGGAACCCAAAGCAGCAGGCAATACGCCAAGAGCCTCTGTAGAGCGAAAGAGCGACATGGTTGCTGGGTCATTGAAAGGGATGTCTTTTATCTTTACCCCGGTCAGCTCTTCGAGCAATTTTATAACAGTCGGGTCATCATGTCCCAGGATATCTAGTTTTACTAGCCGGTCATTTATAGAATGATAATCAAAGTGTGTGGTCACGGTATTAGAGTCGCGGTCATCGGCAGGGCGCTGCAAGGGTGTAAAGAAATGCACGTCCATATCGCGCGGCACCACCATGATGCCGCCCGGATGTTGCCCGGTAGTGCGTTTTACTCCTTCGCAGCCGACAGCTACCCCGTTTACATGAGCCGAGCGGACGCTCATGCCTTTTTCTTCGTAATATTTACGGGCGAAACCGCCGGCCGTTTTTTCCGCAATAGTAGAAATGGTTCCGGCACGAAAAACGTTGGCCCGGCCAAAAAGTTCTTCGGTATACTTGTGCGCCTTGGCTTGGTATTCGCCGGAAAAGTTAAGATCGATGTCCGGCACTTTATCACCTTTAAAACCAAGAAAAACCGCAAAAGGTATATTTTGCCCGTCGCGCGTCATTTTGCTTTGACAGTGTGGGCATGCTTTTTCCGGCAGATCAAACCCCGAACCAACACTGCCGTCTTCAATAAATTCGCTATAATTGCATTGTATGCAGCGATAATGCGGCGGCAGCGGATTGACTTCAGTAATATTCATCATCGTAGCGACCAAAGATGAGCCGACCGAACCTCGGGAGCCGACTATATATCCGTCATCCAGAGATTTTTTTACCAATTTGTGCGCTATAAGATATAGTTCGGAAAAACCGTTGCCGGTGATGCATTTGAGTTCCATATCGAGTCGCTCACTGACTATTTGCGGCAGGATATCCCCATAGAGTTTTTTTGCCGTGCAATAGGACATATTGGATACTTCGTCGGCCGCGCCCGGTATCTGCGGCGAATAAAGCTCGTCCGGTATCGGTTGCAGCGACGCTATGGATGCGGCAATCTCAACAGGGTTTTTGACGATTATTTCATGGGCAGTTTCCTGGTCCAGATATTTGAACTCTTCAAACATTTCGGCAGTAGTTCGAAAATAGATCGGCGGCTGCTGGTCAGCATCCGAATACCCCTGCCCGCCTTGCAATATGCGCCGATACACGTCGTCTTCCGGTTTTAAAAAATGCACGTCACAGGTAGCAACCACTCGTTTTCCCAGTTCCTGGCCCAGAGCAATAATTTTTTTATTGATAGCACAAAGTGTTTCTTCGTCCGCTACCCTGCCGGTCCGCAATAAAAAGGCGTTATTGCCGTTAGGCTGTACTTCCAGATAATCGTAAAAAGAAGCTATGTCACGTATTTTCTCTGGATGTTCACTGTTCAATACTGCTTGGTACAGTTCGCCCGCCTCGCAGGCCGATCCTAAAATAAGCCCTTCCCGATATTCTTCAAGCAGTTTGCGCGGTATGCGCGGACGCTTGTAAAAATATTTAAGATGGGAAAAAGATACCAACCGGTAGAGGTTTTGCAGGCCTTTTTGGCTGGCCGCCAGGATTATGATATGCCACGCTTCCTTGTCTTCCTCATGCTCGACTAGATAGCCTTCCATACCATAAATTATTTTTATATCTACTCCTTTTTCTCTTTTGAGCTGTTTTGCCGTCTCATATGCTTCCGGGAAAGCCTGCACCACGCCGTGGTCAGTGATAGCTACGGCCTGATGCCCCCAGTCGGTGGCACATTGGATATATTCTTTAGTAGACATTACAGCATCCAGAGCGCTCATTTTAGTATGAGCGTGCAATTCTACGCGTTTTTCAGAAGCATTATCAAAACGGGGAATTTTTTCAACCAACATAATGTTTTTGGGTGTGAGAACTAGTTCATTGCGTTCAAAGCGGTCCTGCTGGACCCTTCCCATTATTCGGACATATTGGCCTGCTTTGAGCCATTTAGCTTCCTGTACGTATTTTTCTTTACTGTCAAAAATTATTTTAGCCTGTAAACCATCCGTTGTGTCAAATATATCGAATTTAAGGGCGCAACTGCCTGTCCGCATTTCGCGCAGGTCAAAGCGGTGTATAGTACCCTCAACGATAACTTTGGGTTCTTCTTCTTGTATTGAATTGATTGGGCGCACCTGCCCTTTAAAGGAACGTCCAAAAAGCACACCGTTTTTTATAGTTTTGCCACCGCTGTTTTCTTCTTCTACCACAGCCAGTGCAGCCAGGTATTCTTCAGTAACCATATTGTCTGCAACAGGTTCACGTGATATAGGCGAAACAATGAATTCTAGTGCTACTTTTTTAGGAAATTTAATTTTTAAAAGATCGTTAAATATTTTATCAACCTTTTTTTGTTTTATTCTGGCAAGGGCAAAGGTACTTTCTACTGGTATGTAAAGTGTCTCCGCGTGTTCCGTCCACTCTCCCATGCGTAAAACATGCGCTATATCGGGACAATCAGATTCTATATATTTTGTCATATAATTTTTTGCTTGGAGAAGCCAGTTTTCTTCTGTATCGGATGTTTGAAAGCATACACTAGAGAGATTATATGACTGACAAAAAGAAGCCGCTATTTTATTCAGTAAACTGCCATCTGCCGAATAGCGGCTGTCCAGTGTGATGCACCAGTCATTAGAAGTACTGGAGATATCAATTTTTAATATTTTAAGTTCTGCAAAAACGGCCTTTTCTGCATCGGTCAACTGCACCGAATCCATACACAGAACATTTCCAACATTTTTTTCAGGTACGAGGCAATAATCAAAGCTCAAGTCACAACCCCCTAGAAATTCCAGTACCGATTATATGGTATTTTATATGCATTCAAACACTACATGTAGATTTTATTATAGCAAAAATAGCAAAAACTGACTACTGGAAATTTACCTGTACATACAGAAAAAGCCTTGGCCGTTTATGCCAAGGCTTTTTCTATATAAATTATTTAAACATATTTGCCAGTACCATACTAACGAAACCGAACACCGTGAGCAGTATGCCGGACACGGCATACGGTACGGGAAACCCTATCCATGGCACAGAACTGTTTATCTCTTTGGCCGCTTCACGAGCCGGACCGGAATGCGAACGCGCTCCTGCCGTACCGCCCATAAGTACTGCAGGGTTGATCTTGAACACATAAAGGCCGAGTATCCAAACGATAAAAGGAGGAATGCTGCAGGCAAAAAAACCTACCACAAAAATCTTCAGCGCCAGCATACCAGTCAGTTGGCTAAGCATGTCTGCTCCGGCATTGACACCGACAATAGCGACAAATACCAACAGACCCATGTCTTCAAGTATATTTCTGGCCGCATTTGGCGTATTGCCAAAGTAACGAAGCCTAGATGAAACGGACGATACCACTATACCGGAAACCAAAAGTCCGCCGGCATTACCCAACCCGATATTGGCACCAAAGGCCGGCACCTGTATGAGTCCGATCAAAAAGCCCAATATCATACCGATCGAAAGAGTAAACAGGTCTGTAGAAGTATCATGGCGGGCCACTCTGCCTATCCGTTCTCCTATGCGGTTAACGGCGGTCTTCAAGCCGACCAGGAAAATAACGTCACGTTTTTGCAGTACGGTTTCCGTGCCGACAGGTATAGGCACGCCGCCTCTTTCTATCCTGGTGACCTGCACCTGACCGGCTACCTCGGAATTGGCAAATTCTTTCAAGGCATGTCCAGCCACCTGTCCGCTCGTAACAAGTATCTCCGCCTGGTCGAGCGGTATGTTGAGGGCTTTGGCATCCGCCACCTCTGGCCCGAGCACGCCCATATTAGCAGTCAGGTCTTCCAGTTTGCCACCAAGAACGACGATGTCGTCTTTTTGCATGACTGCTTTTTCATCTACCATTATATTCTGTCCGCTGCGTTCTATATTAATGATATGGTAGACCGGGTAAATTTTACGGAATTCTTCGATAGTTTTTCCAAACACCTGCTCGTCGGCCAGCTTGTAGGCTCTAAGGCCCGTCGGCTGGTAACCGGTCAAGTCGACATTATCGACATTGGGAACGCCGTGCTGCACCTCATATTCTTTGGCGGCGGCTACTGCATCAATCCCCCACCAACGCGGTAAATATTTGCAAATGAGGATAATGCCGACCGTACCCCATATATATGTGATACCATAACAAAGCGCTATCATGGCGCTGACTTGTTCAGAAGTCGTGCCGGGCGGCAACTTTACTGCACCCTGGCGGACAGCTTCCTCTGCACTGCCTATGGCAGCTGACATAGTCTGCGACCCTGCCAGCATGCCGCCAGCGGCGCCGAGCGGTAAATCTAAAATAACATCGCCCACCACTACTATACCCATGCCGAGGAGGCTGCATACAAGAGCCAATATTACAAATTTAAGGCCGTCTCCTTTAAGACTGTTGATAAAAGAAGGCCCTACACGGAGACCTACTCCATACATAAAAAGGTAATAAAATAGCGATTTGGTAAATTCATCCAGTTTAAATTTTACGCCTTGCGTGGCTCCCCAGATGGCTACGCCGCAACCGACGATGATCGCTGCCGCAACCATGCCAAGCCCATAACCTTTTATACTCAGCTTGCCGACAAAAATAGACAAGGCAAGCACCACAAATAGCAGGATATATGGGTTTGCCGCTAAAAATTGAGCTAATTCATGCATGCTGCTACCCTCCTATTTTAAAACTACAACAAGCCATACGCGGTTTACCCGCGTATGGTTGTTCGAAAAAATTTAACACTTGGCGACAGAGTGTGTTTCCGCCGGGTGAAGTTTGGGCGGGGTAGCATTTCCACCGTGTTCCTCCAGGAATTCACATGCTCTTTCGATGTCGTCGCCCAGTATTTCCATCAGATTGTGGTTTACATGCGGACGCACGACTATGCGCAACGAGTTTACTGTTTCCGCGTCAGGCGGCATGGAATATGCTGAAAGGATCCAGCCACGTTCGCGTACTTTATTGGAAATGTCAAATTCATTGTATTTTTTGATGTCTTTGTGCAAAGTCAAAGCCACCACCGGAATACGTTGCGTCTTGTTCATAATAGTAAATTTGCCTGTTTTGACCAGACGGTCGCGCAGATAGTTCGCGTTATCCAACGTGTTTCTCATGATAGTGGTATACCCGGCACGACCAAGGCGCAGCATCAGATAGTACTGAGCCACCACGGTAGACGACCCTTTGCTGAAGTTAAGGGTCGCGGTGGGAGCTTCACCGCCAAGATAGTTGACGTAAAATACCAGTTTTTCATTAAATATCTTGCGGTCACGGAAAACGACCCAGCCCAACCCAGGCGGCACCAAGCCATATTTGTGGCCGGACGCGTTTATCGACTGTACTCTAGGTAACCGGAAATCCCATTTGTAGTCGGGATAGAGGAAAGGATTGACAAAGCCGCCGGACGCGCCGTCTATGTGCATAGGTATGGAGACACCAGTTTTCTTTTCATAGGCGTCCAGCCAATCGTGTATTTCCTGAAAGTCGTCATCTTCGCCGGTAAAGGTCTGTCCGGCGATCGCAACAACGCAAATGGTGTTTTCGTCGACATATTTGTCGAGATGTTCCGCGGTCAAGCGGTAGTTGCCGGGTTTGAGCGGAATGATACGCGGCTCCACATCAAAATAACGCAGAAATTTTTTCCATACTATCTGTACGTTGCCGCCAGTCACCATGTTGGGGCGTGTAGCATCCTTGCCCGCTTTTTCGCGCGCTTCTTTCCAGTTCCATTTATGGGCAAGACCAGCCAACATGCAGGCCTCGGAAGAACCTATAGTAGCCGCGCCATACGGTTCTGCGTCTTTGGGACCGTGCCAGAGATTGTGCAACCATTTTACACAGGTAAATTCCATGTTTTTAGTATGCGGGTACATGTCAGGATCGGCAAAGTTTTTAAACATAGCGCTTTGATAAATATCAATGAGTTCCGGTTCAGCAAATGTAGTTACAAAAGACGACAAATTAAGCATGGGGTTGGCGTCTGTCCACGCTTCTGATTTCACAAGTGCCTGTGCTGCACGCGGTACCATATAGTCTTCTGGAAAAGTATCGGGAATATCTGTGTTAAATTGAGCATAAGGATTCTGCAAATGATGCAAGGCTTTCATAAATAAACCATCCTTTACTTATATTTTTTTAGACAAAATGCCGTTAAAATCGTTCCATTACTACTGACAAATTACAGAAAAGCTTGTCGAGAATTGAGTTTTTTGGTATGTTCACCTCCCAAAAATGATTCTCCCTCAAAAATCATATTTAACAAATATTGTACTTTATACATTTATTTCTAGATAACTTTGCTAACTCCTTCTCTTGCGTTATAATAATATAAGTATTTTTAATTTTTATAATAGGTATGCATGGATTTTCAGCAGTGAAAGAGAGGTTTTTTTAGTGAGACGTTCTGATGATGTAAAAAAAGGCTCCACCAGGGCCGCACACAGGTCGCTTTTCAGCGCTCTCGGTTTTACCAGAGAAGATATGGATAAACCGTTGATCGGCATAGTCAATGCCCAAAATGAAATCATACCAGGTCATTTACACCTTGATATTATAGCCAAAGCGGTAAAAGAAGGTGTATGGGCGCATGGCGGCGTGCCTGTGGAGGTACCTGCCATCGGTATTTGCGATGGCATTGCCATGGGACACAATGGCATGAAATATCCCCTGCCCAGCCGCGAACTTATAGCCGACAGCATAGAGGCTGTAGCACTGGGGCATTGTTTTGACGCGCTGGTACTTATACCCAATTGCGACAAAATCGTTCCGGGCATGTTGATGGCGGCTGCTCGCCTGAACATACCTGCGGTGGTGGCCAGCGGCGGTCCAATGCTGGCCGGACGGTATGAAGGCCAAAACATCGGCGTCAGTAATGTCTTTGAGGCGGCCGGACGCTTTGAGGCGGGTAAAATAACTGTTGGGGAACTGGAAGAGATAGAAAACTCCGCCTGCCCCGGCTGCGGTTCCTGTTCCGGCATGTACACGGCTAATACGATGAATTGTCTGGCAGAAGTCCTTGGACTCGCCCTTCCCGGCAATGGCACTATACCAGCCGCTTACCAGGGGGCCCGCACCGCGCTTTCACGCACGGCGGGCAAACAAGTAATGCAAATGCTGGAAAAGGGTATAAACGCCCGTGATATAATGACTATCGACGCTTTTAAAAATGCTATAACAGTCGATATGGCTATCGGCGGATCCAGCAATACCACACTGCATTTACCGGCAATCGCCCATGACGCCGGCATCAAACTGCCGCTTGATCTATTCAATGAAATCGCCCAAACTACTCCTTATATTGCTTCTTTGAGCCCCGGCGGCGCGCATTTTATCCAGGAGCTTAATGAGGCCGGCGGCATACCTGCCGTAATGAAAGAATTAAGCAAGAAAAACCTGATTAAAACAGCCTGTCTTACCGTGACTGGCCACAATGTCGGTGAAAATCTCGCCAAAGCACAAAACCGAAATGAAGAAGTCATCCGTCCGATCGAAACCCCCTACCGCCCCACCGGCGGCATAGCCGTACTGTCCGGCAACCTAGCCCCGGACGGCGCAGTCGTCAAGGAAAGCGCCGTAGCGGAAGAAATGCTGGTGCATTCCGGTCCGGCTCGTGTATACAACTCGGAAGACGAGGCTATTGCCGCTATCGTCGGCAAAAAAATAAACAAAGGTGATGTCATCGTCATTCGTTATGAAGGCCCAAAAGGCGGCCCCGGCATGAGGGAAATGCTCAACCCGACCTCTGTTCTGGCCGGGATGGGGCTTGACAAAGACGTGGCTCTCCTGACCGACGGACGCTTCTCCGGCGCTACACGGGGAGCATGTATCGGCCATATATCCCCTGAAGCCATGGAAGGCGGCCCTATCGCCTTTATTGAAGAAGGTGACATTATCGAAATAGATATACCTACAAGAAAGCTTTCCGTCAAGCTATCAGAAGAAGAAATTACCAAACGCCGTAGTGCCTGGCAGAAACCGGTGCCCAAAGTCACTAGCGGCTATCTGGCCAGATATGCCATACTGGTTTCTTCGGCCAATACAGGAGCCGTGCTGAAAGATCAATTATAAGACATAAAAAAATACTCCCCTGTACATTGTACAGGGGAGTATTTTTTTGTTTTACAGGCCTAAAAACACCAGCTGAAAGAAAAAGACTATTTGCAGGATGTACATTATCGGATGCACTTCCTTTTTCTTTCCTGCTAGTATTTTAAAAATCGGGTAAAGAATAAATCCTACGCCGATCGCGATGGCGATGCTATAAGTGAGTGGCATCAAAATAACTATCATGAAAGCGGCAAAGGCATCGTCAATACTTGACCAGTTTATCTCACCCAACCCTTCCATCATCAAAAAGCCGGTTATTATCAAGGCGGGTGCGGTAACAGCCGGAAGTGCAGCTACCATTTTCGCCACCGGTGCAAAAAATAGCGTCAAGCCAAAAAGTACAGCTACCACCACCGAAGTAAAGCCTGTGCGCCCGCCGGCGGCAACCCCTGCTCCTGACTCTACATAAGCCGAAGTCGGACTGGAACCCAACAGACCACTGACCATACTGCCAAGCGCATCGGCAAACAAGGCCATCTTGCTATTGACAAATTTGCCATCTTTTATAAGTCCTGCCTTGTTGGCTACACCGAGCATCGTACCGGTAGTATCAAACAAAGTAATCAGAAAAAAAGTAAAAGTGACCGCATACAGTCCGTTAGCAAACACACCGGCGATATCCAGTTGTAAAGCAGTTTTTTCAAGTCCATGCGGCACGGAATATAGCTGCGTCGGCAGCTCTACCATACCAAGAGCATAAGAACAGGTGAAAATCAGTAACATCCCCAAAAATATAGCGCCCCGGACATTGTACACCAGCAGAGAAAGCGTGGCCACTATGCCCAATACAGTAAGCGCGGTGACTGGATCTCGCAAATTTCCCATATGCACTAATGTTGCCGGTGAAGCAACGATCAGCTTGGAGTTTTGCAAACCAATAAAAGCAATAAACAGCCCAATACCTGCGGTAATAGCGTGTTTCAAGTCTTGCGGGATGGCATTTATCAGGTCATTGCGAAATTTTGTCAAGGAAAAAATCATAAAGGCCAGCGAAGAGATAAAAACACAGCCCAATGCCTGTTGCCATGGTATTTTGTCCACGAGGACCACACTAAATACAAAATATGATATCAATGCCATGCCGGGAGCAATGGCAATAGGATAGTTTGCCCCTATACCCATAAATAGCGTTGACAGCATGGTAACGGCAATAGTCGCGATAAACACACCGTCAAAATCCATGCCGGTCTTATTCATGAGCGCAGGGCTTACGATGACGATATAAACCATTGTCACAAAGGTAGTGAGGCCGGCGATGATTTCTGTAGAAAACGTAGTACCTCGTTCTGTGAATTTAAAATATTTGGAGAGCAAGCACCCTTCCCCCCTTATGCCATGAAAATAACAAAGGGCGTTTTTCGCCCTTTTGTCACTAATAAATCAATAGTCTAGTTCAAATATTTTGCCCGGGTTAAGTATTCCATTAGGATCAAGAGCTTTTTTGATGTCTTTCATCATCTGCATTTCCACTGATGAGGTAAATTTTTCCATAGTATCTATTTTTTTACAGCCAATACCATGTTCACCAGACAAGCGCCCACCCAGACTATAAACAAATGTATAAACTTCTTCGTGGAATTTATCCATAGTGCTTTCCCACTCTTCATCCGACATATCGAGTTTAAGGGGTATGAAGTGTATATTCCCGTCTCCGGCGTGAGCCACGGTACGAACCTCTAGGTTGTATTTTTTTTCTATTTCATTCATTTTTTTCAGCATAGTGGCTATAGCGTTCACTGGGACGACTATATCCTCGTGGGAATTTACTTGGCTTTCCGAACGTGCCGCCTCGCTATACGCCTTTCTTATGCGCCAGACCCGGTCGTCAGCCTCCAATACTGCGACTGCACCGTTTTGCGTGCATAGGTCGTCAAGGATGGTCATTTTGTTTTCCAGTTCGTCTTCAGTGAATGTTTCTACAGTTATTATTACGTAGCTGCCGTCTTCATAATGTGCCAGACGCAGGTCGCAATAATTGCTGGCTGAGCGGACTGCGTTATTGGCCATGAATTCTATACTGGTCGGATTTATGCCTGCTTTAATTATTTGGGGCACCAGGTCGATAGCTTTGTCAATATCGGTAAATACTGCCAATAAATCCATGCGGTAAGGTGGCAACGGCACCAGTTTCAATACACCGCCGGTGATAATGCCCAAAGTTCCTTCCGCGCCCATGATAAGCTGTTCCAGGCAATAGCCGGTAGTCATTTTATTCAGCCGGGCGCCCAGGGTAACGATCTCCCCTTTCGGCGTCACCACTTCAATAGAATATACCTGGTGACGGGTCGTGCCATAGCGCACTGCCTTGTTGCCGCCAGCGTTAGTGGCCAGATTTCCGCCAATAAGGCAACTGTCGGCGCTGCAGGGATCACCGGCATATAAAAGCCCCTTGGCGTTTGCTGCTTTTTGTACGTCTTCTGTACGCGCACCGCACTCCACTACCATGTAAAGAGCTTCGGCGTCCACCTCTTTTATCTTGTCCATCCTCTCCAGCACTATGACTACCCCACCGTGTGAAGGAATGGTTCCGCCGCACAGGCTGGTTCCGCCACAGCGCGGAGTTACCGGGAAAAGATATTTATTGGCCAGTTTGACGATAGCCGCAACCTCTTCTGTACTGCTGGGAAAAATGACTGCTTCCGGAAGATGGTGGTATTTGGGATTTGTTTCTTCGTCAGTCTTATAGTTTTCCAGTTTTTCCGGGTCGGTAGTTACGTTGGCCTCACCGACGATTTTTATAAGTTCTGCCAAAACGGTACTGTCTACCATTTTATATTTAGGCATTAGGATTACCTCCATAAAAGTCACCAGTTGAAATAATCAACACCGGCTTTAAATATATTTTGGTCTTTGTTGCCAGGTATATTTATAAATAGTCCGTCTGTATAGCGCTCACTATGGCACATTTTGCCGAAGATACGCCCATCCGGGCTGCACAGGCTTTCTACCGCCATCAGCGACCCGTTGGGGTTATAGGGCGCTTCCATGGTAGCGTCATCATCAGCATCTACATACTGGGTCATTACTTGCCCGGCGGCGAAAAGTTTTTCCATATCCGCCTGTTCGGCATAGAACCGCCCTTCGCCGCTCGATACCGCCACCGTGTGGAGGTCGCCCGTTTTAGAAAGAGATAGCCACGGCGACAGGTTTGAGACCACCTTGGTGCGACACATAGTGGAAACATGCCGACCAATATAGTTGAAAGATAGTGTCGGAGACTTTTCTGTCATATCGGTTATCCTGCCGTACGGCAAGAGGCCGAGTTTTATCAAAGCCTGAAAACCGTTACATATGCCGAGCATCAAACCGCCGCGTTCTTCCAGCAGTTTGGTGATAGCCTCTTTAAGGTGTGCATTGCGAAACATGGTAGCGATAAATTTGCCAGAACCGTCAGGTTCGTCACCGGCGCTAAATCCACCGGCCAGGGCTACTATCTCTGCCGTCCCTATCCGTTTAGCCATTTCTTCCACTGATTCTTTTATAGCCTTACTATCAAGATTTCTTACCACCAAAAGGTCGGTATCAGCGCCGGCAGAAGCGAATGCTCTTTGTACGTCGTATTCGCAGTTTGTACCGGGGAAAACCGGTATAAAAACACGCGGTTTGACTATCTTTACTGTATATTTGCCGGGTTTTCCTTTTGTATAAAGGTTCTCGGCAAGTTTTCCACCGCCAGGCTGCTGGCAGACCGGGTAAATATTACTCAGGGGTTGTTCCCAAACTTCCCGCACTTTTTGCAGGGGTATATTTACGTCGTTAAGAAGTATAGCCGGTTTTTGAGTGGTTGCACCTAGAATCACCCATTCCATGTCAGGAAAAAGTTCGTCTGCTACGGCTGTTTCGGCAAGTTCCAAAATAAAGCCTGCCGGTTGTGGAATAAACAGGTCGGCCATATCGTTAATATAATTTGTAAACTCAAAGCCTAGGCCATTGCCCAGACACATAGTCGAAATGCAGGACGCTATGCCGCCTTCTTTTATGGTGGCGGCGGAAAGTATATTTTTCCCTTTTATTGCGGCATGTATTGCCTGAAGTTGCAGTTTCAGGGCGGCAAAATCAGGTAGTTCCGTTTCATCGCGTTCGGCGGTAATAAACAGTACCCGGCTGCCTGATTTTTTAAATTCATTAGATACGATGTCGGCGGTATCGGCGATGCCCACGGCAAAAGAAACCAGGGTCGGCGGCACATTTATATTCATAAAAGTACCCGACATGCTGTCCTTGCCGCCTATAGCCGGAATATCGAGCCCCACCTGCGCCAGATAGGCGCCCATAAGCGCCGCGAAAGGCTTGCCCCAACTATCGCTGTTTATCATTTTTTCAAAGTATTCCTGTAAAGAAAGCCTTACTTTTTCAGGATCAGCCCCCAGGGCGGTAGCCCGGCAAACAGATTCCAGCACGGCGTATAGAGCGCCGTGGAAAGGGCTCCAGCAAGCCAGTTCCGGGTTGTAGCCATAGGTCATCACGGTAGCGGTTTTCACATCGTCCGACTGGGACGGAATATTGGCCGCCATGCCCTCGGATGGTGTTAATTGGCTGCTGCCGCCAAGTGGCATGACCACCGTGCCACGACCTATAGTACTGTCAAAACGCTCCGCCACACCTTTTTGACTGCAAACTTCCAGCCTTTTAAGGTTGTTCAGCCAACACTCTTTTAGGTCCTCCATACTACCCGAAAGTTCATACGGCAAACTTTCAAAATAAGATTTGTTGGCCGGTGGTTTTACGGTTACATTGGCGTGCTGTCTTACCCCGCCGGTATTAAGAAAATCACGCGCTATATTCACAATAGTGTCTCCGCGCCACTGCATCACTACTCTTTTTTCTGCAGTTACTTCGGCGACTACTGTTGCTTCAAGGTTTTCGCGAATAGCCATGTTGATGAATTCCGCGCTGTCTTTTTCCGCCACCACCACAGCCATACGTTCCTGGGATTCGGAAATAGCCAACTCAGTACCGTCAAGACCGTCATATTTTTTAGGTACATTATCGAGGTTTATTTTCACTCCGTCAGCCAGTTCACCGATAGCGACAGAAACACCACCGGCACCAAAATCATTGCAACGTTTTATCATTTTTGTAACAACCGGATCACGGAACAGACGGAGTATTTTCCGTTCAGTCGGCGGATTGCCTTTCTGAACTTCCGCTCCGCAATTTTGCAAGGAGTCTACAGTGTGCTCTTTGGATGATCCGGTGGCGCCGCCACAACCGTCACGCCCGGTCCGCCCGCCCAGAAGTATAACATGGTCGCCCGGTTCCGGTATCGCGCGCACTACATGGGCGCTTGGCACTGCGCCGATAAGCGCTCCGAGTTCCATGCGTTTAGCCAAAAAGCGTTCATGATAAAATTCCTGTACACGACCGGTAGAAAGACCGATCTGGTTGCCGTAGGAACTATAGCCGGCGGCTGCGCCAAGAGCAATCTTTCTTTGCGGTAGTTTGCCTTCCATGGTTTCCTCAATGGCTGCTCGCGGATCTGCTCCTCCTGTCACGCGCATGGCCTGATAGACATAGGCGCGTCCTGACAAGGGATCGCGTATGGCGCCGCCCAGACAGGTCGCCGCCCCGCCAAAAGGCTCTATTTCGGTAGGATGGTTATGTGTTTCATTTTTAAACATTACCAGCCATTCTTCAACTGTATCACCGATTTTTACCGGCACTGCTATGCTACAGGCGTTTACTTCCTCTGATTCATCGAGGTCATCCAGCTTGCCTTCCGCCTTGAGTTTTTTCATGCCCATAACAGCTATATCCATCAAAGTAACCGGCTTGTCGTCACGCCCGCCGTATATGGTTTGTCTGTCCTGCTGGTAAAGTTCCCAGGCGACCTGCATCGGTTGGGTAAACCGGTGTGGGACTATTTCTATATCGTCAATGATCGTGTTGAAAGTTGTATGGCGGCAATGATCGGACCAATAGGTATCAAGCATCTTTAGTTCTGTTATGCTGGGATCGCGCCGTTCTTTAATAAAATACTCCTGGCAAAACTTTACGTCCTCATGTTTCATAGCCAGGCCCATGTCAGCGACCAAAGCGGTTAATTGCGTTTTGTTCATAGTAATAAACCCGGACAGACGTTTTACCGCTTCCGGCTCGCTGGTTTGCATGACAAGACTGGCTGGTATTGCTAAGCCGGTTTCGCGACTTTCGATAGGATTGATGAGATATTGTTTTATTTTTTCTATATCTTCCAGCCCGATGTCACCATATAGAATATATACTTTGGCAGTTTGCACCAGAATGTTTTCTTTTTCGGCTATCAGTTGTATGCACTGGGCAGTGGAGTCGGCCCGTTGGTCATACTGTCCGGGAAGGTATTCTACAGCAAATATGTGGCTGTCTTTCTCCTCTGGCAGTTGGTTCTTGTACACGGTGTCCACCGGTGGTTCAGACATGATAAGCGTACAGGCCAATAAAAATTCTTCTTCAGTAATGCCGGAAACATCGTAACGGTTTAACACCCGGACGTCTTTTAGTTTATGTATGGCCAGGTTTGTTTTAAGATCGGCTAAAAGCGCCTTTGCCTCAATAGCAAAACCGGCTTTTTTTTCAACCAACACCCTTTTTACTTCTTGTTTCATAATAAACCACGGCATCCTTTCCCTTGTCTAAAAATACTCATTTATATAATTTATTTTATGGGGGAACGCTCTTTCTAAAACAGGCAACGCCGCCAGGTCATTTATTACGATGCGGCCAGCTCCCACCAGTTCTTTCACTGTGTATGCAGAAAAACACAGCTGGGCAAAAGTTCCTATATCCATAACAACCTGAGGCGCCTGGTCTGTCTTTTCCAGTATGGCCTGTCCGTTTTGCGCGGTCAGACAAAATACGCTATTGTTGTTTTCAATAAATGTATCTATCAAACGGATAATCACTGGTTTTTTTTCTTCAAAACTTAGCTTCAACTGTCCCAGGGCTTTTGCTGCATCAATTATCCGGCCCATCATAAAAGGCTTTATGGCTGGATAATATTCAGAAGTAGGGAATTTCAAATAAGTGAGATCGTTTATTGGCGACTGCCATAAAAATTTTGAACATTGGGAAAGGTGTTGGGCTGCATAAGCCAGCATAGTTTCTCTGGCGCTATCGTCGGCCGCCATCAGTTCCACTATGCGAAAAATACCGCCGCCGGTCAGATAAAGCATATAACCGAAATACTTGGTGGAACTGCCAATATATACGGCATACCCGCCTTCTGTTTTATGTTCGGCCAGTATGTTCTGCCACTCTTTTTTGCCACGGCGAACGAAACCGTTCATATCACTCATGCAGGCGTCATATACTTGGGACAATGGCGCAATATCGCCTTCTTTTAAAAAATTACAGGTGAACTCGGTTTTCTTAAATAAACCGGACAGTTTGTCGAGCGGTATATCATAACGCAACTGGTTATAGCAAAAAGCAAAACCGTACGGCATATATAGGCCTGCCGCAGCCGGCATCAAAACAGCTATCGCCTGACCACGCTTTTCCATTTCCGCAAAACCGGCGGACAGAGCAACGCGCAATACTCCCTGCCTACGAAACTGTGGTGCAGTGGCTACACCTACGATATATGATGTATCTATGGCACGGTTGTTTAAATTGATAGTATATGGATTCAAATGCAACATTCCGGCAAACTGACTGCCGGAAAAAACACCCAAAAGATTATCCGGACGGCAGTAATCATCAAAATACCAGGCAAAAAAAGGATCTGTGCGTTTTTCAAAGCAGTAGTCCCACAGATCTTTTGCCTGTTCAAATTCCTCCGCCCATAAAATCCTGGCTTGCATTTTTACTCCCCCATATCCACACAGGCCGTATATTTGTCAAGCATAAAAGCAGGATGATATGACTCTTTTGCCTTTCTCAGGCCCTCCAGACCCATATCTTCTTCCCGGTTTATGTATTTTAGGCCAGACCATTCGTGGCGGCAAAACTCCTGGTTTATCACTGCGTACAGGCCGCGTATCTCAGGATTCGCCTTTTCTACATGTATAATAGCTGTTTCCTTGTTTATAATTTCGCCAAAAGTAATTGCCTCTATCTTGCCATTAATCAGTATCACTCCGCCCTTTATTCCCAAAAAATCAAAATTATTGAGCGCTTCTTCGATGGCAAACATCTCACACTCGAGGGATTCGGGGTCTTCTTCATTCACCCGTGACTCTTTCCAGTTTCTGGCAAAGTCGATACAGTCTTTGGCCATTGCGCCGGTCATGCTCACATACTGGTAATCTGGATAAGCCTTGCGGAAAGAATTGGCGTGATTCTTCTTCTGGTGGTATTTGCGTCCAGACAAATTTGCCAAATCATCGCTGGCATATATATAGTCGGAATTATCACGATCAGGAATAAACTGAAAACGCTGCGGGAGTACCCTCTCCAACCGTTCCATGCTTTCTTTATATATGCCGCGCATTTCAAAAGTACCGAACTGTTTATATATTTTTGCCAATATACCCGGCAAATTTTCATCTTTCCCGCCAAAAGGAGGCAGGATAAACCATTCATTGTCCCGCAAAACTTCTATCAACAAAAAACCGTCTTCCTGCGTCCAGTGTATATTGTAGCAGCGACGCCAGATAAACAGGTTGGTAAAAGTACACTCAGAACCTGCATATTGCGCTTTTTCAAAAAAATTATCAAATACAGGTTTGTCATTTAATGTGATGTCGCAAAATTTTATTACACTCACTCCTTTGAGGTTTATCCAATATAATTGCAAATATAGCCAAGCCGCAGGTCATCCTACGGCTTGGGTAATATTTGCCGATAATATTGAACTTATGTAAAAATTTTAGCAAAAACACATAAAAATGTCAATGTTGCGGCCTATTCGCAACTTTACTTTTAAAAAATAAAAATACCGTTTGCTTACGCAAACGGTATTTATGGCAAAATTAACGGCCGCTATTATTAGCAAAGCAAGCGCGGCAATATACCGGGCGATCCATCGACGGACGGAAAGGAACTTCAGTTTCCACTCCGCATTCTGCACAAACGGCCGGATACATTTGCCTGGGGGCGCGTTCGCCACCGTTTCCTGTGCGCTGCTTGCGAGCTGCGCGGCACTCAGGGCAACGACCAGGTTCGTTAGCAAACCCTTTTGCTTCATAAAATTCTTGTTCCGAACCCGAAAATACGAATTCTGCTCCACAGTCGCGACACGCTAGTTTTTTGTCTTCTTTCATCTAGTACACACTCCTTCTTATCTGCCATACCCAAAACGGCTCAAGCGGTATCTTCCCAGAATCTTGCTCGTAGTCGTTAGGACCGGAGTAAGAAGGTAGTAAACCAAGCCTGTAGTTCCAATGGATATTAGGACTGTTTAAATTATATTGGCATTCCCATGCAAAGTCAATATATTACACGTAAATTTTTAACAATTTTTCATAAATAAATGGCTGATATCATTCATCAATTCTACAATATACGATTTTTCGAACATACTTATTATGTTTAATGCCGTATTGTCCTGACGTATGCGCCACAAGGCGTCCTGATCCATCATAAGGATACCGCCGAGTATGGCGCGGATAACGCCGCCATGCGCTACCACAACTATGTTTTCATTTTTATGGTTTTGCGCTATAGTATCAAAAATCGATAAAGAACGTACGCCTACTGCGTGAAAACTTTCTCCACCGGGCGGAGAAAAATTTGCCGGTGCAGAAAAAAACTTTTCCAGTTGCCCGGGGTATTTATCCTCTATTTCTACTCTATTGAGTCCTTCCCACTCTCCGCAATTGATTTCTCTAAGTTCGCCATAAGACGTCACCGACAGATCGTGCGGCTTTGCCACAATTTGTGCCGTATGCACCGCCCGACGCAAATCACTGGCATAAACGGCAGCAAGTTTCTCCGTTTTCAAGCGTTCTGCCAGAAATGCAGCCTGGGCTTCGCCTTCTTCTGAAAGTTCTATATCGGAAGAACCCTGAAAGCGCATATTCAGGTTCCAGAGGGTTTGTCCATGACGCACCAGAAAAATTTTACCCATTTTTTATCTCCTTAATAAAAGTATCGATAAACTTCCTGTTTTCTGCTTCACTTCTCACTGCAATGCGGATATACCGGTCATCAAGACCTATATAATTGGCGCAGTCACGCAGTAAAATTCCTTTTGCGTCCATACGGCTGCAAATTTGCCTAGATGAAAGTTCAGCATTTAGATGCAATAACAAGAAATTGGCCACAGATGGAAATATTTTCAGACCGGGCAACAGGGAAAGCTCTTGATAAAGCTGATCGCGCAGCCTGCCAATATTATCTTTCGTATTTGTAATATGTTTTTCATCTTTTAAAGCGGCTACTCCGGCCACTTGCGCCAGACTGTTCACATTCCAGCAGTCAACAGCGGCACGCATTTTTCGGGCCATTTCCGGCGAAAAGAGGCCAAAACCCAACCGTAAACCTGGAATAGCAAAAAATTTAGTCAATGAATGTATTATACAAATGTTTTCCTGTTTTTCAGCCAGCCAGCGACAGGTGTGATTATCCGCGTCCGGCAGAAAATCGATAAAAGATTCATCTACTATTATGCGACAATTTTTCTCAGCGGCAAATCTGGCAAAGTTTGCAAAAGCCTCTACGTCTAGCAATTTGCCGGTCGGGTTGTTCGGGTGGCCGAAAAAGATAAGTGTGTCTTCCTGCAACGTTTCGGCTAGCCTCGCAAACGAAAGAGAAAAACCGTCATACGGGTCTAAAAGAAAAAACTGTATCTTTGCGCCAGAGCTCAACGCCGCCCTTTCATACTCGCTAAAGGAAGGCGCAGGGATAAGTACTGTCGCGGGGCGCAATACGTGGCAAAGCAAATAAAAAAGTTCTGCGGCGCCATTCCCCAAGACCAGACGCTCGTCCGCTACGCGATAAAACCGGCATATCTCCTGTCGAAGTTCTGTAGCCTGCGGGTCGGGATAGTGCTGCACCGATTTTATGTTTTCTTTTATCGCCTGTTCAACCACAGCCGACAAGCCAAAGGGGTTTATATTGGCGCTAAAATCCATGAGCGACCCGGCACAAGCCTTGTTACCCCCGTAAATATTACCACCATGCTCAAACCTGTTTGCCGCCATAGTTCACTCCTTGTCAAATATTCCGCCGGAGATCAGTTCGGCGCTGCCCAGGTAAGTTATGCCCGGACATAGTCTCAGTATACTCTTTACGCAATCTTCATATCCTTCAAGAATATCCATGTCAAACATAACGCCAGCTACCGTGCCGCTATGGGCTACATTTACGCCAAGGGCGCCATATTTGTTGCCTTCAATGATGAATTTTTCCAGATGGGGTTTGTGCAGTATCTTTTGATTGGCCAGGGCGCTGATCGTAGCGCCTTTGCCTATCAATACGGGGTTTGCGGCGGCCACGCCCTCTTTTATCAACTCGTACGCCTCCTGAAAATCCAGCTGCTTTTCGTGCGTAAAATCAGCTAAATCGATCCGGCTGTTGAATGAAAGGGTATCCACTTCTCCTCCGAAATCAAAGACTGCCAGCCGCATAGGAGGAGGCTTTCCCAAATACAGGCAGCTATTCCCTGTTAGATATTCAAAGGCCACCACTCCGGGGAAAAATATTCCGTCAGTGGGCTCGATAGCTAAAGCGATGTCTTTGATATCCGTAACGTCAAGAGTTTTCCCCATCAGTTTAGCGGCTGCCGCGCAGGAGGCCGCTATATCGGCACTGCTGGAGGCCATGCCTTTACCCCTCGGCAGGCTGGACTCTATCTTCAGCGTTAGCGGGTGGGTATATCCGTATTTTTCAAATAAAAGTTCCACCGCACGGTAAGATTTACAGTGTTCAATCCTCGCGGCGGACTCGGGTTCTGCGGCTAGCGTGTCCACGCTGCTATACCAGTTGACCGGACACGTTATAAGGATGTTCTTCCCATTTATCCTCCCCTGGGCCAATTCGCCGCAAGATCCGGGCACTTTTACCATAAAATCATTCCTTTACTGAGAGTTTTCCAAGGGGCCGTGCACGGTTTTTGCGCCGAAAGAGTCCATTTCCGCCAAAGCCTTGACGCCCGCGTCCAAGAGGCTAAAACCCAATAGCCCGCCTTCGCCGCCAGTACCATATAATAACAGGTCGAGCATGGTAGAAAAGCCCAGCATTTTCATTAATTTATCCTGTTCCGGCTGACAGGATGTACATACCGGAATAATAAATTCTTTAATCAAAGGCTGCTGTTCAGCTAATATAAAAGCCCCTAAAAGCACCGCCGTACTGTCGCCGAAAACCGGCAGAGAAAGATGCGCTGCCTGGGCGATAGCCCCCATGAGGGCCGCCAGTTCAAACCCACCCAGACACCTTGCCTGTTCCATATGGTCGTCCAACGCGTATTTTTCGACGGATGCCCTTATCCATGTAATATGCCGCGATGACGAGACAAATCTTTCGACCGCTTCCCCGCAAAGAGCATAAAGCAAAGCTGTTTCGCTAAACTCTGCGCCAGCGCCCAAGCTGCCCAGCGCCAGCACCTGCGCTCCAGCGTCCGCCGCCTGTTCAACCGCAGCACGGCCAATAGCAAAAGCCTGTTCAAATTGTGTCTCCGTCATTGCGGGACCATGCAATATATTATAAGTACCGGCGGCTATATGGTTTTCACTGTTGCCTTTTTTCAGGCCCAGTTCTACCACAGCCACATCGGCGCCCAAGGCTTTCGCCAAAACCGCCAGCCCGCTTTTTTTTTCTAGCAACCGGTTAAAATAAAAAAAACTGTCATCAGTAGTATATAAAAAATCCAGCGCTTGCGCTACCCCATGGTCAGAGGCGAACACAAGCAGTTTTTTCTGTGGTGATGACGGTTTTTCCTGTCTACTGGCCGCCGCATACAGGCATGTTATATCCTCCAGGCGGGCTAGCGAACCTACCGGTTTGATCAGGTTATCAAAATTGTTTTGAACTTTTTTTCTTATTTTACCGTCCAAAACAGCAGGTGATGGTATATCAAGCTTCATTAGTAACCTCCAAACCTTAGCGGATAAAAACCAGATAAAAGTATGCGCAAAACAAATAGGTTACATTACCGGTTTCCGCCAGAAAACCATATGTATCTCCAGTCAATCCGCCCAATATTTTCACCAGATAGCGGGCGCCATACCAAGAACTGGCAAGTGTGGCCAAAGCGGCGAAACTTGTCTCTGGAGCCAGTGGTAATGCGGTCAATAGCGCAGTTAGCAGCAACGCCTTATACAAATAAGCTTTTCGGGCATAGCGTACGAACAATTGGCCGGTACCTTCCGCCCTGGCGTAAGGAAACAGCGTCACTGCCCCCACGATAATGAGACGAGTGACTACTGGCATCACAAACAGGATACAGGTGAGTGTTTTGGCTGGCAAGGAAAGGTACAAGGCTGTTTTAAAAATCATCAGCACAACAAAAAAGATCATGCCATTAGCTCCTACTGCGCTGTCTTTCATGATTTCCAGCATGCGCTCACGGCTGCGGCCGGAAAATACGCCGTCGGCTGTATCCATCAAACCATCGCACAACAGACCACCCGTTATATATAACTCCCCACCCAATAACAGTGCCACACGAATATAGTCAGTAAAAAAGGGCATACTAAGCCAGTTTATTCCGGCCAGGAAAAGTCCTATCACGGCCCCCACCAAAGGAAACCACGGCAAACTGCGGGAAAATGCATCGTCTTCCCATATTTCCTGACTTTTCAATTTGATGCGCGTCAGAAAACCTAGTCCTGTAATAAAGTCGTTCATAATCTCCTCGCACGGTTTTATCTAGCTAAACGCCACTAATACATCTGCCTCTTCAGGCGGAAAATATTAAGCGATGCTAAGTTCACACTTTACAGCATAAGTACAACATCATTTTTACTTTTCTCTAAAGATCACTTAAAACCGTGTTTTCTTCAAAATAAGTGCTACTAAGATTCAGCTGGAATAAAAAAACCACCTGAATCAGTCTTCTTTATTAAAAACTTTTATCGCCGCGTCAAGTAACGCGATGACCAATGATGCCCCTGTTCCTTCTCCAAGACGCATATTTGCGGTAAGTACAGGCTGGAGGGAAAGTAACTCCAGCATGGCCGGATGCGCGATTTCCGCAGACAAGTGTGAGGCAAACATATACTCACGCGAAGATGGAAACAATCCCCAGGCGATAAGAGCCGCAGCGGTAGCGTTTATGCCGTCGACAAAAACAGGCACCCGACGCGATGCCCCGGCGATAAACACCCCGGCTAATGCGCCCAGCTCAAAGCCGCCCACTTTGGCTAAAACATCAAGAGCATCACGCTTGTCAGGCCGGTTTATTTCCAGTGCTTTGGCAACTATTGCCTGTTTGCGCAAGAGACGTTCGTCTCCTATCCCGGTTCCCCGACCCACGGTCTTTTCCGCCGGCAATCCCGTAAAAACTGCCGCGATGGCAGCGCTCGAAGTAGTGTTACCTATACCCATCTCTGAGGGCAGCAATAAGCCGTACCCGGCGTCTATACATTTATTGGACAATTCAAATCCCTCCCGCACAGAACGGATAGCCTCTTCCCGTGTCATAGCGGGTCCCCAAGTAAAATCTTGTGTGCCATAGGCGATTTTTTTATTTACCAACGAAGGGTGCGCCGGCATATCTTCCTGTACGCCTACATCTAAAATAAATATATCCTCGTATTTTATACCGGCGTGCGCAGCCATTATATTGGCTCCCGCCCCTCCGCGCAAATAACCGTTCACCATTTGGACCGTCACTTCCTGCGGGAAGTTGCTTACCCCCTGCCTGGCGACTCCGTGGTCAGCTGCAGCCAGTATCATGGCTTTATGCGCGACAGTAGGGTTGCCACCGGTCATGGCCGCATAATCGGCAACCATGTCTTCCAGCCGCCCCAAGCTGTTTTTCATTGTATCCATAGTGCGCCATTGTACGCAAACGTTTTCTCTGGCCGTTTTATCCAGTGCCGGTATGCTTATATCTTCTAAAAAATCTTTCATGCCCCCTCCGTCAAATAAACAAAGATACCGCCACGAATAAAACAGTGACAGCGTACATCAGATAAATAGTTTTCTTGATATGACTGGCTTCCAGCGATACAACGGGATCGCCCATAAAGGCTCGGAAAGAGGACTGCCCGAAGTAATAGTTGCAACCACCCAGCCGGACGCCTAGCGCTCCGGCTACCGGAGCTTCGGCATAGCCGCTGTTTGGGCTGGGATGCTTGCCGGCATCCCGCAGGAGTATCTTCAAAGCCCTTTTACTGCTGCAGCCAGGCAAAATCATCGCAGCAACCAATACCAACAAGGCAGTTATCCTGGCTGGGATGAAGTTGGCCACATCATCGAGACGGGCCGCAGACATGCCAAAATTCATATATTTATCGTTTTTATAGCCGACCATGGAGTCAAGTGTATTTACCGCTCGGTAAACAAACGCCAGCGGCGCTCCGCCAAGCAGTGCATAAAACAGGGGTGAAATTATACCGTCGGTTATATTTTCAGCGATTGTTTCTACCGTGGCACGCGTTATTTCTCCTTCATCCAGTTTTTCCGTATCCCGTCCAACTATCCAGCCGACTTTTTGCCTGGCCGCCGCAATATCAGGTTTTTTAAGTAACAGGTATATTTCTGTGCCCGATTCCTTTAAGGCGCGCGGCGATATAGTAAAAGACACGATAAGCATATTCACTGCCAACGCCAGCCAGTTATTGGTATAAGAAAATAATCCTACCAGCAGGTAAGTCACAGAAAATACCGTGCCAAGTGTACAAAACACCAGTAGAGCACCAGCCAGTTGTTTACGACAGCCAGACGCTGACGCATCCAGCAAACATCCTTCCAGCCAACTGATCAGCCGGCCGATCAAAACTACCGGATGCCAGCCGCCGCGCGGATCGCCAATAAGGGTATCGAAAAGGAGCGCCCCAGCACACAAAAAATTCATGTCTATTATCCCAACCCTATTATTTGGTAGAGTTTTTCCATATCAAGATTTTTCCGCACTGTCGCGGCCAAATTCTCATAGGCAGCTTCCTTGCGCTCAGCTATATTTATAGTGCTGCTGTTTGCTATAACGCCTTTTTTTCTACGCAACACATCCACCAACTTATGGCGAAAATCATCATTGTCAAAAATACCGTGTATGTAAGTACCCATGACCAGACCGTCGGAGCGCACCGCACCATCCTCTAGCACCATACCTTCTCCACGATCTGTTGTAAAAGCGCATGCTATTTTATCAGTATATTCCGTATTGCCCATATGTATCTCATAGCCGCGCAGTCCCTCCCCGCTAAAATCCATGTCGAGAAAAGAGTTCGCACATGCACGCGCCGTGACCTGGCGGGTCACTTTATCAGGCAAAAAAGTGGTGACTACCGGCAACAGCCCCAAAGCAGGCAAACGGTCGCACTCGGACTCGGTATGCTGCGGATCGCGTACTTCCTGACCGAGCATCTGATAACCACCGCAAATGCCTATTACAGGTGTTTCCTGTTTGTTTTTTTTGATTATCTCTTTGCCCAGTCCTGTTTCTTTAAGGAAAAAGAGATCTTCACTGGTATTTTTGCTGCCCGGCAATATTATGAGGTCTGGTGAAGCCAGTTGTTCTTTATATTTTACATAATAAACGCTAACACCGTCTTCGGCGACAAGAGCCTCAAAATCAGTAAAATTGGAAATATGCGGCAACCGGATGACCGCTATATTGATATCGGACTCCCCCTTGCTTGACTTTCCCCGTAGCGCCACCGAATCTTCGTCGTCTATATCCATTTTATCCATATAGGGTAAAACTCCCAAAACAGGCACGCCGGTCTTTTCCCGTAAGAAATCCAACGCCGGACGCAAGAGAGTGATATCCCCACGGAATTTATTGATAATGAATCCTTTGACCAGCGCCTTTTCTTCTTCATCCAAGAGTTCCATCGTGCCGACGATAGAGGCCAGTGCCCCGCCCCGATCGATATCCGTAACCAAAATAACCGGCGACTGTAGGTATCTTGCCACCCGCATGTTTACAATATCATTGGCTTTTAGATTCACTTCAGCAGGACTGCCTGCGCCCTCCACTACCAGTACCTCCGCCATGGATGAGAGTTTCTCTATCGCTTTTTCCACCACGGGAAAAGCTTGGGCGGCAAATCCTTCATGGTACTCGCTGGCTTTCATAGTAGCCACGGCTTTCCCCATCACTATTACCTGGCTGCTGCTGTTGCCGGTGGGTTTTAAGAGAATAGGATTCATGGCTACCAGCGGCTCGACTCCTGCCGCCTCGGCTTGTACTACCTGTGCGCGGCCCATCTCGCCGCCTTCTTTGGTGACAAAAGAATTGAGCGCCATATTTTGTGCTTTAAATGGCACCGGATGATGGCCATCCTGTTTTAAAATGCGGCAAACAGCCGCCGTGACGATACTTTTGCCAACATCAGAGCCTGTTCCCTGAAACATTATACTTTTTATCATGATTTCACACTGTTATCATCCAGTTGGATAGCCACTTTCTTTAAATCCACCGCTATGCCGCAAACCACCATGTATACTTCGTCTGCCGTTTGCGCTATTTTTTGATTGACTAAACCGGCCAGATCGCGAAATTCGCGGGACATGGCGTTGTCAGGAACAATACCACTCCCCAGTTCGTTAGTGACAAAAACCACATGTTTGCCGGAGGCCCGGGCAGCAGCCAAAAGGTTGTCAATGGCCAGAAGGGATTTCTCATAGTTGCCCGGCTCTTCTGTCTGGGCGCTACTGCCATATAAGAGGTTGCTGAGGTAAATGGTCACACAGTCAAATAAAATGCTATCTACGCCTACGATATCAGAGATTATATTGTGCGCGGCAAACGGCGCCTCCACGCTAAGCCAAAAGTCACTGTCCCGGCGTCGGCGGTGCTGCTCTACCCTCAATCGCATCTCTTCGTCGCGTATTTCCGCAGTAGCTACATAAGCACACTTTGTGCCCATTTTATGAACCAATCGTTCGGCAAACTCGCTTTTACCACTGCGCGCGCCGCCGGTAATCAAAATAAGTTTCTTATTCATCTTTTTTCCCCATTTATCAAATTAATCCTATTTAATAAAAAAAACCCTTATAAAAGGGTGGGAATAGCAAAAAATGCCTGCCCACCATCCTATCACTCGTAGGTTCAGCGGTCTGTCGCGACAGTGTCTGGCTCTGGCCGAATGGCCATCACAGCAGCGGGACTGCGCCGGAATCACACCGGCTTTGCTGTTTATTCTTTGCCGGAGGCAAAGATCCGCAACAGTTTATGAAAATTATATAAATATCATAGTTGTTTTATGGCTTTTTGTAAATACGCGGCAGCGTATTGTATATATGCCTGACAACGTTTTTTTACTTCCAGCTGTATCAGGCTCCCCGGAGCGTAAGCGCGGTAAAGGCTAATGTTATTGCCGTTATAGTATAGTTCCAGTTGCGCTTCTTCTCCTATACCCATTTTTATGCTGGCAAATTTACGTGACATAGCGAGTTCAAACATGCCGTTCTTTTGCTCAAATTTGCCTTCTTCAGGCAAAAATGGCATGCCCGCCCCGTAACTGTCGTATCTGACGAGATAAAGTTCCAGTTCGTTCTCGTCTTTTACATGAAAATATTCTTCAACTAATGTCTTATTTACCGAATGCCGCCAGGAAAAACGCAATACAGCCCCCTTTGTCACCGGAAATACTATCTTCTTGTCCGCATATTCTTGTGAGCTTACAACAACGGCCAGTTGGTTACACCAATAAAGCACTCCTGCCAAAACCAGTAAAAAAACTACGGTGTACTTTTTAAAATACATAGGATTACCATTTCATTTTTCCTTATAAAATTTATCGGCGCCTTCATTGAGCGGAATAGACATGCCACTGGTAGCAGTATTTTTGGTTATTTTCTGTCCGATTGTATGCACGGCTTTTATCTTGTCGGTATTGGTAAAAATAGCCCGCGCTACTTTATAACCTGTATCAGCGTTCATTTTGTCAGTAACAGCCAGCATGGCCATGACCGCAACAGTTGGCACTTCGCCTGTCTGGTTTTTATATGTATTGCCGCCGATAACTATTTTGGTATAAAAAGGATATTTTTTGATTATAATATCGGCTTTATCTTGCGTTATAGGCAAAAGCACCATTTTCTCCAAGTTTGCTATCTCCTGGATAGCGGCGGTAGGATGACCGGCTGTTACAAAAGCAAGGTCAACATTACCATCTTTAAGTGCGCTGCTCGCTTCGCCAAAAGACAGGTATTGGACTTTTATATCTCCATAGCCTATGCCGTATGCTTCCAGTATCTGCCTGGCATTCGCCTCGGTACCACTTCCCGCGGCGCCGACTGCCACGCGCTTGCCTTTTATGTCGGCCAGTGTCTTTATTCCTGTCTTTTCAAGGGTGATGATCTGTATGGTTTCCGGATACAATGATGCCAACCCTTTTATATTGACAACTTTCTTGTCTTTATACAGCTCTGTTCCATTAACGGCATAAAACGCTATGTCGTTTTGCACAAAAGCAACATCTACACGCCCGGTGGCGAGAAGGTTGATATTGGCTACTGATGCGCCGGTCGTCTGAATGCTGGCATTTACACCGGCGATGTTTTTGTTCAGTATTTCAGCGATCGCACTACCCAGAGGATAATAAGTGCCGGAAGTACTGCCGGTGGCTATGTTTATATATTGCTGCTTATTGGAAACAGGCTCGTTTTTCTTAGTTTCTGTTTTAGTTCCGCTTCCGCAACCAGTAAGTAACATGCCTGCCACCAAGCAAAAAACTAATATTGGGGAATTTTTTTTCATAAAGTATCCTCCGCCTTAGAATTAATGAATGCTGCAACATAATATGGCCAGCCTGTTTTGAGAAACAGATCTGGGCAAAATTTTAGACAGTACGACAAATACATGCTATAATTGATAAAATTTTTGTTTTGCCAAAGGAGTATTTTACTAATATGAATAAACTATCTGTTGCCGTGTCAAAAACACTTTATCACAATACCTACCGTTGCACCATATGTGACAGCGAAAAAAATACCATAGGCCTTTTACGTATCGTACCGGGACTGCCCCTCGAACGGAGCGAAGTTCCTCCCGACGCACCTGAAGTACCGCCATATCTGCTCGTAATAGTAGATGATGCGGATATTACGTCCGAAAGCCTTCTCAACTTTGAAGAAACCGTTTCCCTTGCTTTGCTGGAGCGCTTTGCCACGGATACCACCAAACCCAAATACTGTCAGTTTTACTATCCAAGCCCAGCTTTTGTCTTCTCTGACGACAATACCCGCCAGCCTTTTATGTGTTAAAAATGTTCTTTTTCCAGAGCTTTTTGCGTAGCTTCCTGCCAGATGCGTTTGACCGGAAGGCCGGTCAATGCCGCTAAACGGCTGCAATCATCAAATTCGGGAGCTATATTCACTACTTTCCCGTTGACTTCGCCTAATTTTACGTGTACCTGCCCATAAGAAAGTTCTACTTTCATCGTCCGGCGGTCTGCTATTTCACGCATGACAGGATAATACCGCACGCCCAGAGAAGATGTTTCCATAAATACTGTTTTGGATACTTCTGCCAGAAGACTCTCTTCCATCAGTGCGGACATCTTGCAGGCCGGGCGCCCTTTTTTCATTATAATAGGCGTTATCCAGACATCCGCCGCTCCGGCGGCAAATATTTTATTCATGACATGCCCGTATAGTTGCGGATTCATATCATCTATAGTTGTTTCGAGGACATATAGGCCACTGCCCATTTCGCGAGCGGAGGCTTCAAACATAAACAACCTTAGTGCATTGGGTATGGCCAGATCATACGTCCCCGCTCCATAAGCGGTTTTTTCCACAACAAAACCGACCGGCAGATCAGGAGACGCTTCTGCCAAAACGGCTAACAAGGCGGCACCAGTAGGTGTCGTCATTTCTTTTTCTATATCGCCAGCGTAGAAAGGAAATCCCGAGAGAAGTTCCGCTGTAGCCGGAGCAGGCACCGGCATGCGGCCATGCGCGCAATCGACGAAACCAAAACCCGTGCGTATTTTCCCTGCAAATATCTTTTCTATACCCAAATAATCCAATCCGGCAACCGTGCCGACAATATCGATTATTGTGTCAATCGCGCCTACTTCGTGAAAATTCACCTGGTTCGACGGTTTGCCGTGGATTTTTCCTTCAGCGTCCGCCAGTTTTTGAAAAACAGCCGCAGCTTTACTTTTGACCTTACTGTCCAGTTTAGACCCTTCAATGATCGCTAAAATATCTTGAAGGTTGCGGTGCCCGTGGTGATGGGCATGACTGTGCTGCCCAGACTCATTATGACCGTGGTGTTCGTGACTGTGTCCATGTTGGATATGGTGGTTATGCGTATGTTCGTGTTCGCCAAAGCATCCGTTTTCAGTCAGGATTACATTGAAGTAAGTGGCCTGTATCCCGCATTTATCGGTTTTTTCAATTACCAGACGGTAACCGTCTATAGGCAATAGTTCCAATTGACTGCGGAGATATTCTTCCGGCAGACCCAAATCGAGCAAACCACCAACAAACATATTGCCGCTTATACCGCTAAAAGCGTCTACATAAAGCGCCTTCATATTTCACCTCGTTTTATTTATCATGCTGGCCAAGCGTCCGGCACCAAAGCCATTGTCGATATTTACCACACCAACACCAGCTGCACAACTGTTTAGCATGGCTAAAAGAGCGGCTACTCCGCCAAAACTCGCTCCATAACCCACGCTGGTCGGCACCGCTATGACCGGCCGGTCAACCAGACCGCCTACTACACTGGCCAGCGCCCCTTCCATGCCAGCTACTACGATCAGCACATTGGCCTGTTTGATATCTTCAAGTCTGCCAAATAAGCGATGTATACCTGCTACACCTACGTCATATATACGTTCCACCTGATTGCCCATTATTTCGGCGGTCAGAGCTGCTTCTTCCGCGACTGGTATGTCGCTGGTGCCGGCTGTGACTACCGAGATAATACGCGCAGGGTCGCGGGGAAGAGACTGACGTTCCAGTATTATCATGCGCGATTGTTCATTGTATACTGCGTCCGGCAGTACGCGCTGTACCGCCTCAAACATGGCGTTGTCCGCCCGGCTGGCTAACACATTGGGGTTTTTAGCCGCCAGTTTTTCCATTATGGCCGCTACCTGTCCGGCGGTCTTTCCTTCGCAGTATATAACTTCGGGAAAGCCTTGCCTGAGCGATCTGTGGTGGTCGATTTTAGCAAACCCCAAATCTTCAAAACCGCTCTCGCCGATCCTTTTAACGGCCGCATCCGGGCCGATATGGCCATTTTTATATTCTTCCAGTATATTGACAATTTCCTGCTTATCCATCATTTCTCCCAGAAAAATTTTGTTTAGCTAAAAAACTCTCGATTTCTTCAACTACTTCTTCTATGGCATATACTCCCGTATCGACACAAAAATCCGCTTTGCCGTAGCAAACGGCGCGCTCTTTTAGAAGTTGCCCAATTTTTTCCATGCGTTGGACGGTGTCAGCCAGCAGCGGACGCGTTTCATCCCGCTCCGTGCGCTTTATTATAATCTCCGGTGCAGCAATAAGACATATCATCCATCCTCCGGCGGACAGATTATTGAAGTTTTCTTCTCTTACTACCGCTCCGCCACCAGTAGCGATGACCTGACCGCTCCGCCCGGCAGTTTTGGCGATGATAGCGCTCTCGGCCTGGCGAAAAAAATCTTCGCCGTGTTCAGTAAATATTTCTGCGATGCTCTTGCCGTACTCTTCAACGATAGTCTGATCGGTATCGACAAAATCCATACCCATTTTTTGTGCCAGCAGCTTACCAGCAGTGCTTTTGCCCGTGGCCATGAAGCCGATCAATACGATGTTCTTTTTCAAATTCCGCCTCCATGTGCGTCATCTATCTCCATCCTGCAAGGAAAAAAGAAATAGTTTGGTCGCGCCAGCCACATCTTCTTCACCCAAAATGCCTCTGGCTACCGCTACACCGGAAGCTCCCGCCCGGAGGGGTTCCCTGGCGTTTACGGGATATATGCCGCCTATCGCTGCAATCGGTATATTGACGGAACCGCATATTTTTCTTAGTCCGTCGAGTCCAATAAGCACTGTATCGAGCTTGGTGGCCGTATGGAAAACACAGCCCACACCAAGATAATCCGCTCCCTGCTTCTCTGCCAGCAAGGCTTCTTCTACATTGTGCGCGGTGACGCCGATGATGGCGTCATCACCTAAAAGTTCCCGCACAACCGGCAACGGAAGGTCTTCCTGCCCGATATGCACCCCGGCGGCTTTTACGGCCAGGGCAATATCCACACGGTCATTTATTATAAGAGGCACGCCGTATTTATCGCATAACTTTTTGACTTCTAAAGCTAACTCAAAATAATCTTTGCTGCCAATGTTTTTTTCACGCAGTTGCAGAAGGGTCACCCCCGCCCGCAAAGCTTCTTCTATGCTTAACAGCAAATCTTTTCCGGCCAAGCTATTGTTATCTGTCACAAGATACAAACGGCAGTTAAATCCTTTCATCACACAGCCTCCAGTTTTCCTCTTTGCATGATATCGTCCGCAGTCAGCTTATAAACCGAGTCCAATAAAGCCATAGTAAAACTGCCTGGCCCGTCAGCCTTTTCCGCTGCAAGCTCCCCGGACACCCCCATAGTCAAAAGGGCGGCCACCGTAGGCAATAGTAAATCTTCAGGGTGGACGGCACAAAAAGCTGCTATCAGAGTATCTGTCATACAGCCCGCACCTGTTATGCTGGCAAATAAGCTATGTCCATTTTTCACTTTATAAGTTTCGCCACCGCCGCTTATATAATCTGTTTCGCCAGTAGCGACTGCCAGGCAAGCGTATTTGTTTGCTGTTTTTTGCGCTGCGTCTTTACCTGACAGGTTGATATCGCCGTCAATGCTGGTGTGGGTGGGCCTGATCCCCGCCAATACTGCCAGTTCGGAAGAGTTTCCCCTTACGACCGACACTCCGGCCATCAAAAGCACGTCAGCCATATCGGCACGCAAAGAAGTGAGCCCCACGCCCACCGGATCTAATATGACCGGTATGCTGCGGGCCTTTGCCATTTTAAGCGCCTTATGCATTGCTTCATATTTGGCGGTCGTGATAGTTCCCAAATTCAGCACCAAAGCATCAGCCACCTTTGCCACTTCGGTGGATTCTTCCGAAGCTTCGGCCATGACCGGCGATGCTCCGCAGGCTAGAGCCATGGAAGCGCTAGACCAAGATGTAACGTGGTTTGTGACATGGTGCAGGAGAGGTCTCACTGTACGAACTTTTGCCAGGAGCGAGGCCGCTGCAGAAAGTGTTATATCAGTCATCTAACCAGCCCATTTTTTTATATAGTTCGACAAAATGATGTGTCGGGCCATTGCCCTTGCCGATAGGCAAAGCATGCTCAATTGCCAGTGTGACGTATTTTTTTGCCTGTTTGATCGCGTCTTCTTTTAAAAGGCCCCGCGTGAGATTGGCCGCTATGGCGGATGAGTAAGTGCAGCCCGTGCCATGGGTATTTTTAGTATTTATGCGTTTGGCAGAAAAATAGTTGTATTGAGCCCCGTCAAATAGAACGTCTATAGCATCACCTTCAGCGTGCCCGCCTTTTAAGAGAACGCTGCCGCAACCCATATTTCGAATGATAACTGCGGCTTTTTCCATGTCGGCGATATTTTTTATCTCCATTCCGGCCATCTTTTCTGCTTCAGGAATATTGGGTGTGACGATATCAGCTAGTGGCACTACATTGGCAATAAGCGCGTCGATGGCCGACGGATCCATAAGCGGACAGCCGTTTTTGGCGTACATTACCGGGTCAAGAACTATATTGTGCGGTTTATATTGGGCCAGTTTGCCTGCAACGGCAGCCATACTTTCAGCATTGGAAAGCATGCCTATCTTGACTGCATGCACCGGTATATCCTCAAACACCGCATCTATTTGTTTTTCTATCATATCTGGGCGCACGTCTTGTACATCAATGACCCTGCTGGTATTTTCCGCTACGACGGAAACCACTACGCTCATGCCAAATACTCCATGCGCACTGAATGTTTTAAGGTCGGCCTGGATACCTGCACCACCACTGCAATCAGAACCTGCTATGCTCAATACGTTTTTCATTAACTGCTCCTTGCGCCTGTAAAACTATTATTTGCCAAGTATTTCCCTGGCTTTATCCAATATATTGTTAATACTGAAACCCAGTTTTTCATAAACTACGTCACCTGGAGCGGACGCTCCGAAACGGTCGAGCCCTATGACATTTTTCTCGCTGCCTGTATAGCGGCTCCAACCTATAGGCGTACCAGCTTCTATCGCCAGCGCCGGAATGTCAGCCGGCAAAACCGAGCTCCTGTATTCTTCGCTTTGTGCATCAAACATTTCCCAGGACGGCAAAGATACCACCCGGGCGCTTATCCCTTCGGCATTAAGGGCCTTTTGCGCCGAAAGCGCCAGGCTGACCTCCGAACCGGTAGCAAGAAGCGACAATCGGGCTTTTGGTGAATCGCTTATGACGTAACCGCCTTTTCCCGCACCTTGTTCTATTGCTGAGGCATAATCGTGCAATACAGGCAATTTTTGGCGCGTCAAAAGAAGTGCCACGGGTTTTCGCGCATTTACCGCCACACGCCAAGCGGCGGCGGTTTCCAGCGCATCTGCCGGACGGAGTACGTTAAGTCCGGGGATTATCCTAAGACTCATTGCCTGCTCTATCGGTTGGTGGGTTGGCCCGTCTTCGCCGACTGCTATGCTGTCATGGGTAAGTACAAATATGGAATGTGTTCCCATAAGTGCGGCCAGCCGAATAGCCGGACGCATGAAATCGGCAAATACCAGAAAAGTGGCTCCATATGGTATAAAACCGCCATGCAGGGCCATGCCGTTGACGACAGCGGTCATAGCCGCTTCACGTACACCAAAGTGCAGGTTGCGCCCCTCCGGGGTCGCCGCGGAAAAATCTCCCGCTTCGTTAATATAACTTTTATTGGACGGCGCCAGATCAGCTGAACCACCGCACAGGGCGGGCAGCATTTCCGCCAGTTTTTGTAATATCACGCCGGAAGCTTCGCGTGTAGATGTGCTGGCGGTTTTGGTAAATAACTTCTGCAGGTATTCCTCTGGCACATCAAAATCACCTTGCCAGCGGGCGGCTAGTTCACTGGCCAGTTCCGGGTATGCCTGCCGGTATTTTTCCCAGCGCAGGTTCCATACATGTTCCCAGGTAGCCCATTTTTTCCTGTTTTGCGAGAAATACTCCCATACCTCATTGGGTACGGTAAAGGCTTCAGACGAAGAAAATCCATATTTTTCTTTGGTTTTGACAAAAGCGTCTGTACCGAGCGGTTCACCATGTGCGGCCGCAGTATCCTGTTTGGGACTGCCATAGCCAATATGTGTACGCACCAATATCAAAGAAGGCTTGTCTGTTGCAGCCTTAGCTTGCCGGATGGATTCTTCTATGGCGGTAACATATTCAGAGTCGCCCACTCTCACCGTGTGCCAGCCATAAGCCTGGAAACGCTTTTCTACATCTTCGGTAAAAGCAATATTTGTATCACCCTCGATAGTTATGTGGTTATCGTCATAAAGATAGATAAGTTTGCCGAGGCCCAAAGTACCTGCCAGGGATGCCGCCTCGCCCGACACGCCTTCCATAAGGTCGCCGTCCGACACGATGCCGTATACATAGTGGTTTACTATATCATCATAACCAGGCTGGTTATAGCGGGCGGCCAGCATCTTTTCCGCTACCGCCATGCCAACGCCGGCGGCAAAACCTTGCCCCAGCGGCCCTGTGGTAGCTTCTACCCCCACCGTATGGCCATATTCCGGGTGTCCTGGCGTCTTAGAGCCCCACTGGCGAAAATTTTTAAGTTCTTCTACAGAGAGGTCATAGCCGCTTACATGTAGCATGGCATACAGTAATGCCGAGCCATGACCGGCGGACAGAATGAATCTGTCACGGTTTTCCCATTGCGGGTTGGACGGGTTGTGCTCCATAAACCTGTCCCAAATGGTATACATGAGAGGCGCCGCCCCAAGGGGGAAACCCGGATGGCCGGATTTTGCCTTTTCTACTGCCTCTATTGCCAGCATACGTAAAGTGCTGATACATTTTTTGTCAATATCATCGTACATATTTCGCCAATACCTCCAAAATATTCTTGACAACAATATAATTTAATTATAATCTTACTGTTCCCTAACGTCAAACGCTGCAAAAATAGCTATCCCCGCAACCGCGTGCAGTTGCGGGGATATTGTTTTATTCTTCGGTATTTTTAACGCCGGATTTGGCGATTATCTCTTCAGCTATTTTTTGCGGCACTTCTTCATAATGGGCAAAATTCATATCAAAGCTGCCCCGGCCTTGTGTCATGGAACGCAAATCTACTGCGTATTTCAAAAGTTCGGAATATGGTACCTGTGCTTTGACACAACCCAAACCGTTACCGATCGGTTCCATACCAAGTATGCGACCGCGCTTGCTGTTAAAGTCGCCGATTATGTCGCCCATATTATGTTCGGGAACAATAACTTCAATACTGTATATCGGCTCTAAAAGTACCGGCTTTGCTTGCAAGGAGCCTTTTTTGAAGGCCTGGTGACTGGCGATCTTGAAAGCCATTTCCGAAGAGTCGACAGTATGGTAAGAACCGTCCACCAGGTTGATTTTTATATCCACTACCGGACAGCCGGCCAGTACGCCGCTTTGGATGGCTTCGCGCATACCCTTTTCTACCGCCGGTATATATTGGCGCGGCACCGAGCCGCCAAAGATCGAGTCGACAAATTCGAAACCACCGCCAGTTGCCAGAGGTTCCATTTCTATCCAGATATGCCCAAACTGCCCATGGCCGCCGCTTTGTTTTTTATGCTTTCCTTCTACCCGGGCTTTGCCTCTGATGGTTTCGCGGTAGGCAATTGTGGGCGGCTTTAACACGGCTTCCACGCCGAATTTGCGTTTTAATTTTTCCATGATGATTTCAAGGTGTTGGTCACCAATACCGCTGACCAGTTTTTCTTTGGTCTCGGTATTTTTATCAAGTAAAAAGGTCTTGTCTTCGTCCATCAAGCGCACCAGCGCCTGGCCGATCTTGTCTTCGTCGGCCTTGTTCTTGGCTTCGATGCACAGGGTATACATAGGTTTGGGAAATGCGATCGGCAGGAAAAGAACAGGTTTATCTTTGTCGCAAATGGTGTCGCCTGTTTCAGTTTCCTGTAGTTTGGCTATGACGCCGATATCTCCGGCTACTATGGTTTTCATAGGTATCTGTGTTTTTCCGCGCAGGGTAAAGGCCGCGCCAACACGTTCACTCTTGTCCTTGCTGGCGTTATAGATAGTACCGTCGCTCTTTAACACGCCGGAAAATACGCGAAAATAGCTCAAACGACCAACAAACGGATCAGTAGTAGTTTTAAATACCAACGCGGCAAGCTTGTCATCGGCGGTTTTTTCTGTTTCGTCACCACTTGCCTTGTCGATTATGACAAACTTCCTCTCGGTCGCAGATGGAGTATAGTCAACGATCGCGTCCATCACACGCCCCATACCGACACTCTTTACGGCAGAGCCCACCACTGCCGGATAGATTTTCGCCGTCCTGATGCCGTTGACGATACCTCGCATGATCTCTTCTTCGGTAAGTTGCTCACCTTCAAGGTACTTCATGGTCATATCGTCATCTGTTTCGGCAGCTGCCTCTACCATAGCGTCACGCGCCGCCTGCGCGGCGTCCATAAATTCGGCCGGTATGTCCTGCTCGACCGAACTGTTACCTTGCTGGAAATAGGCTTTCATTTTGATCAGATCGATGATGCCTTTAAAATCAGCTTCCGCGCCAATCGGCATCTGTATGGGCAGTATGCTGGGACTAAGGGTGGCACGAAGGTCGGCCACCACATTGTCAAAATTGGCGTTTTCGCGGTCCATCTTGTTCACCATAACCACACGCGGCAGGTTAAGTTCTTCAGAGTAACGCCAGACTTTTTCGGTTTCCACTTCAACACCGGAAGCCGCACACACCAAAACGAGCGCGCTGTCGGCCGCCCTGAGAGCACCCTTTACTTCCGCTACGAAGTCCGAATACCCCGGAGTATCTATAAAATTTATTTTCTGGTCGCGCCATTCGATAGGGGCCAAAGCTGCACTTATAGTAACTTTGCGTTTGGTTTCTTCCGGTTCGAAATCGGTCGTGGTATTAGAGTCTTCCACCCGGCCCATTCTGGTGATCGCGCCACTGCGATAAAGCAGCGCCTCGGTTACCGACGTCTTTCCCGCCCCGCCATGCGCAATTATTGCCACATTACGAATATTGTCCCCTGTATAATCTTTCAAAACCAATCCCTCCTGCCAGCGAATAAAATATATTGATAAGTCATACTTTGCTAAGTTCTCTATAAAAAACATTTTTTCCTGCTAGTTATCGAAAATAAGCAGGAAAAATATAAATTTATCTATTTACTTTTGGCTATGCATAAAATTCATCGTTACATATAAACAGGCGGCAGTTTACAGCTGCCGCCCTTTACTTACTTCACTTCTACTTCCACTCTTGAGAGAATAAAACACAAATCAGAAAGCCTGTTCATCGAAATGAGTACATATTCGTTCACTGGTTCTTCTCTGTGCAAACGCAGTAAATGCCTTTCCGCGCGACGTGCCGTGGTGCGCGCCACATCGAGCGCGGCCGCGCCCTGGGTATCGCCGGGGATGATAAATCTTCCCAGGGGCTTGAGCATTGCGTCATATTTATCTATCGTGTTTTCCAAAAAGGCTACCTGTTCTTCGGTTATATTGGGTTTTTCCGCATTCAGGCTGGCGACGTCGGCCATAATGGACATGAGCAGTTTTTGCAGGCCATGTACCGTTTCCCTGACATCCTCCCGCCTGACAAAAGCGCGGCTGAGACCGAGCGCCGAATTGAACTCGTCTATCGAACCGTAGGCATCCACCCTGAGGCTGTCTTTAGCTACCCGCTCACCTGTATAGAGGCCGGTCGTCCCTTTATCGCCAGTCTTGGTGTAGACTTTCGCCATGAGATCACATCCCCTTTTCTTTTAGTTGAACAGTTCTTCCGTCTTGAAGAAGTTTTCTATCTCATTTTTGGCGCTTTCTTCTCCATCAGAGCCATGCACGATGTTTTGCGACATGGTCAAAGCATAATCGCCGCGGATGGAGCCCGGAACAGCGTCGAGGGGATTTGTCGCGCCCATCATGCCGCGTACGGCTTTTATGGCGTTTTCGCCGCATATAACCATGGCGGCTACAGGGCCGGATGTAATAAATTCAACCAATTCGCCAAAGAAGGGTTTTTCCGCGTGTTCGGCATAATGTTTTTTCGCCTGGGCTTCGGTTATTTTGATCATTTTCAGGCCAGTTACTTTCAAGCCGCGTCTTTCAAAACGGGCGATGACTTCACCGATAAGATTTTTCTGTACTCCATCGGGTTTTACCAATACAAATGTTTTTTGCATTTTTTCTCCTCCTAAATATGCTCTTATATGATAAATCGCAAGGCACAAAAAATATTGCTAGTTTTTTGTTTTGCAATTCACAGCAAATATATTCCCTACTACTCCGTCTCTTTTTCCTGTCAAGCGATAGAAAAAATCGTTTTGTTTCAATATCTTTTCAAGTTGTTCTACATTTTTTTCCTGGGAATTATGCCATTCCATTACTATAAAATTTATCTTCTTAAACAGCCCGGTTTTTTCAAGCCTAGTAAAAATATCATACTCTCCGCCTTCACAGTCGATTTTGAAAATGAGAGCATTTTCCGGGTGCGCTTCTATTATGGATGGCAAAACATCGGCAATATCAACGATTTTAATTTTTTCTTTGTGCGCTTCCTTGCTTTGATCCATATAAGACTTATTATCCCTCGTCGTACTCATACAACCTTTGAGGTTTTCGTTATATTCTATTTCGAGTTCTTTGTTTTCATCCCCTAAACCACAAGAGTGGGGGATGATTTTATTTTTGCTATCGTTTAACTTAAAATTATCAAGCGCGCGTTTGTATTCTGGATCCAGAATAATTATCGCGTCTTGTTTCAAGATTATCGCCCTTGTATTGTTATCAGCCACGTATCTTTTTCACCATTGCGGCGTCTAGGCGCCCGGCGAGGCCGGTGATAAGTTTTACCGCGGCATCATAGTCTTTGCGATGTATAATGCCCTGGTGGCTATGGATATAGCGGGTAGGCAGACTGAGTACCAGCGTCGGTACGCCGTTGCCCTGCATGTGTATGCGCCCGCCGTCCGTGCCGCCGCCTTCCGAGTAGGAAAGCTGATAGGGTATCTTGCCTTTTTTCGCCGTGTCGATCGCCAGATCGCGCAAAGCGGTGTTGGGTATGAGGGACGCGTCATAGATAGTGATGCCCACCCCCGCGCCCAGTTTGGAAGGGGCTATGTCGTCCGCCACGCCCGGCATGCCGCCGGCTATGGTGGTGTCTATGACAAGACCGATATCAGGCTTGAGCATATTGGCACTAGTGCCTGCGCCGCGCAACCCCACTTCTTCCTGCACAGTACCCACCGCACAAAGGGTATTGGGGTGTCCGACTTTAACCAGGTTTTCCATTACTTCGGCCATAACGGCGCAGCTTACCCGGTTGTCCCAGGCTTTGCCCAAAAGGTAATCTTTGTTGGCCATAACGGCAAATTGACTATACGGAGTGATAAAGTTGCCCGGCTGAACGCCGAATTTTTCGACGACTTCTTGCTGTCCGGCGGCACCGATATCAATGAACATGTCTTTTTTCTCGACCATTTTTTTGCGTTCTTCAGGTGCGAGGATATGCGGCGGTTTGCTGCCGATAACTCCTATGATGTCGCCTTTATCTGTGTGCACGGTAACGCGCTGGCCGAGCATGACTTGCTCCCACCAGCCGCCCAGGCAGACGAATTTCAAAAATCCTTCTTTGGTGATATGTTTGACCATAAAACCGATTTCATCCATATGGGCGGCCATCATTACGACCGGTCCTTTGTTTTTGCGGGTGAATACGATGCTTCCGAGGCCATCGGTCGATATATCTCCCAAGCCTTTCATCCGTTCGGATAAAAGCGCTTTTATCCTTTGTTCATAGCCGGTCGGTCCGCAAACTTCAGAAAACTTTTTTAGCCATTCCAGTGATTTATCTGTCCGCAATACCATGAGTGCCCTCCTGAAAAAATGTATATGATTTATTATATATCTTTTATCAACTATTGTACAAATTTAAATGGCCGGAAGCTCTTTTCCGGCCATTTAGTGTCATTTCATTTCCCTTGCTATCTCCTGCAGCCGTGCGATGCGATCTGGCGTTGCGGGATGGGTACTAAACATGCTGTTCATCATCCCGCCGATACCGGCTAAGGGGTTTATGATAAACATGTGCGAGGTGGCAGGTGTGGCGCTCGGCAGCACTTTACGCTGGGCGTACATTTCGATCTTTTGCAGGGCACTGGCTAAGGCAAGCGGTTTGCCGCATATATGAGCGCCGCTTTCATCAGCCATGTATTCGCGCGAACGCGAAATAGCCATTTGGATGAGCATGGCCGCAAAAGGCGCCAGTATCGCGATAATAAGCGTACCGATAAGGCTGCCGCCGCCTTCTTCATCGTCACGGCGTCCGCCCATCATGGCTCCCCACTGAGCGGCGTTTGCCAACATGGAGATGGTACCGGCCATGGTGGCGGAAAGTGTGCTGATAAGTGTGTCGCGGTGTTTTACGTGGCTAAGTTCATGGGACAGCACGCCTTCCAGTTCTTCGTAGTTAAGCGCACGCATTATGCCGCTGGTGACCGCCACTGCGGCGTGCGAAGGATTGCGCCCTGTGGCAAAAGCGTTAGGCACATCCGTGTTTATCGTGTATACCTTGGGCATAGGCAAATCGGCATTTTTAGCCAGATTGGCCACCATGCGGAAGAGCTCCGGCGCGGTTTGCTCGGTAGCTTCCTCGGCGCGGTAGGCTTTTAGCACCATTGTATCGCTGAACCAATAGCTGGCAAAATTCATCACCAGCGAAATGCCGAACATTATAAACATACCGTCGCGGCCACCAATCATACCGCCGATGGATGTAAGCAAAACGATCATCATCGTCATAAGTAACACTGTTTTGATACTATTCATAACAAATATCCCCCCCAAAAAAGTTTACGATTAAATTATAAGTTATTTAGTCATATTTCACAATAAGCGTTATTACCCGCTTTTTCTTAAATAAACACATTTCTTTGACTTTATTTGACTTTTCTCTTGTTTGTGGGCGGATGGTCATATTATCGCGTTCATGCTTAATGTAACAGGCTGGATACGAAAACAAACTGCACGCCCATCGCTTCCAGTTCACCCACCATCTCCGAGAGCGCAATGACTGTTTTCGGTCTGGCATGGCATATAGCTATGTATGAGCCGTTTTTTATCGCCGCCTGCCCGGCCTGACGCATGCGGTTCTTGATATAGCCGACATCGGCTTCCCCGTCTAAAAATGCATTGTTTATAGCAGTCCTTACTCCCATGGAGCCTGCCACTTTATAGGCGATGGTTTTTGGCTGTGTATTGCTGTCGACGAAAAACAGGCCTTTGCTTTTTATTACCGAAAGAGCCGCTTTCATAACCCGTTCATCGGCGGTAGCCCGGGAGCCCTGATGGTTGTTGACCCCGGCGACACCCGGCACCTGATCGAGCGCCCAGGCGGTAGTCGACTTTACCTGTTCGTCAGTCATATTGACGGTAACCGTTTTGCTTTCCGACTGCTGTGACGAATCAAGCGGCTCCATCGGCAGGTGCAGCATAGCCTGCTGGCCGTTCGCTTTTATGATAGACAGGGCCTGCTTGCTATACGCCCTGCCCGGCAGTACGGCAAAAGTAAGTTTTTGCGTGTGGGCGCTCATAGCGCTTACTGTTTCGGTATCATAACCGCAGTCGTCGATCAGTATGGCCAGTTTGCCGCTGCCGAGTTTTTTCACTAACGGAGCCAGTCCCATGACATATATGCGGTCTGTCACAAGTTTGAGGTCGTCGCCGCCCAGTTTGTCTACCAGAGCAATATCCAGCCTGGTGACTTGGCTACCAGCATAGGTGTCTTGTTCCTGGCGCAGTATGATGCCCTTTTTCCCTTTTAAACTATCGGAAATATATTTGGTGAGTTGGTCGATGTTGGTCTCCTTGTCGACCGTCAGAGCCAGGTTTCGCTGCCACCAGTCGATAGTGCCCTTGCCGGCGTCGCGCTTGACCTGTTGCGCAGTTTTACCCGGGTCTTTTACTTGCCAGCCTTTTTTAGCGGTCAATAGTTTATCTACTTCAGACTGCAAAGCTGCTGACGCCGCTTTAAAATCACCCTCCCCGGAAGGCTTTTTTTCTTCCTGCTTTTGTTCGCTGGCCGGGGTAGGTTTCACCTCCGGCGTCTTTTTTTCTTTATCTTCCGAACCCCAGGCAAAATAGCTGACCGCCGCTACCGAGCAGCCGATCAGCAATAAAAAAAGCCAGAGTTTTGATGATTTTTGTTTCTTACGCATAATTTCCCCTTTCAAGCGCGAGGATGTGTTTTATCGTAAATATCCCTGAGATGTTTTTTGGTCAGATGGGTATATATTTGGGTAGTAGAGATATCCGCATGACCCAGCATTTCCTGAACTACACGCAGGTCTGCTCCGTTCTCAAGAAGATGCGTGGCAAACGAGTGTCGCAAAGTATGCGGGGTCAATTCCTTGGTTATTCCCGCTTTCTGTGCATAATTTTTTAAATTGTACCAAAAACCCTGCCTGGTTATGCGACTGCTTTTATTGCTCAAAAAAAGCGCCTCTAACGAGGGCGTACGCATAAGCCGAGGACGCCCTTTCTCCTGGTAGCGTACCAGCCACTCCACGGCAGCCGTCCCCACCGGGATAAGGCGTTCCTTTGAGCCTTTGCCATAGCAAATGATATAACTCATACCGGTATTTACATTTTTAACGTCCAAACCCACCAGTTCTGATACCCGCATGCCCGTAGCGTAGAGCAGTTCCAGCATCGCGCGGTCACGCAGCCCTTCGGCAGTTTCAATATCCGGTTGTTCCAGAAGAAGCAACACTTCATCAAATGATAATATTTTGGGCAGGTGTTGTGCCCGCTTTGACGTGAGCAACAAGCTGGCAGGATTTTTATCCAGTTCGCCTTCGTCTACCAGAAAGCGAAAAAAAGACTTGAAAGCAGCCACCCGGCGCGAAGCGGTGGTAGCGACAGAGCCGCTTTTTCTGTCTGCCTGCAAAAATGCGCTCAAGAGTTCCCGGCTGACCTCAGATACTTGTTCGATATTTTTACTTTTGGCAAAAGCGATGAATTGTTTTATATCTGATTCGTAAGAAATTATAGTATTGGGCGAAAAACCTTCCTCCACCCGCATGTATTGTATGAAAGACTTCAGTTGGGCTTGCAAACTCCCGCCCCCTCTTTAGCAAAAATCAAACCCGCGGCTTTTCCGGGGCCATGATCTGCATGCTTTGCATGGGTGTTATCGTGGATATGGCATGTTTATAGACAAGTTGCTGTTTGTTGTCGTTTTCCAATATAACGGTAAAATTGTCAAAACCTCTTACCATACCCTTGAGTTGAAAACCGTTGACCAAATAAATGGTAACTGCTACATTTTCTTTTCTTACTTGATTTAAAAAGCTATCCTGCAAATTAATGCTTTTATTTACTATCGCCATTATCTTTTAGCCCCCAAATATATAGTTATTTGTTCTATTTTACCGCAATTTAAAGTTTTTCACAAGTTTTGTATATATATCATCCACTAATTGTTGCCAATCGGTATCTTTTGCTACATCGAACCAATTGATATACGGCATGCTTCTGTACCAGGTAAGTTGACGCTTGGCAAAACGCCGCGTATTCCTTTTTGTCAGATTTATACATTCCTGCCGACTGATCTCGCCTGACAAATACCGGACAGTTTCTTTATAACCAATACCCTGGAGGCATTTCGCTTCTTTCGGTATGCCATTTACCAGTAAACGAGCGGCTTCTTCCGCCAAGCCTTCCTGGAACATCTCCTCTACTCGATCATTTATGCGTTCGTAAAGGGTTCCCCTTTCCGCCGTCAGACCAAAAACAAGCGCGTCATAAACCAGTTCCGGCTGTTTCTCCCTGGATACCGTTTCACCAGCCAAGGCCACCTCCAGCGCCCGGATGAGCCGATGCCTGTTATTGGGGTGTATCGCACGCGCAGCTTCGGCATTTATTTTATTAAGCCGTTCCCATAGAGCCGGTGTACCAAACTTTTCGGTGAAAACGGCCAGTTCCCGACGCACTTCACTTTCTCCCCGTACGGCAGAAAATATATACCCTTCCAGCAAAGACTTTATGTAAAGCCCCGTCCCGCCGACTACCAGAGGTATCTTGCCAGCCCGGTTAAGTTCGCTGATGATTTTTGCCGCCTGTTGCTGAAAGGCTGCCGCACTGAAATCATCCAGCGGATCGGCTATATCTATAAGATGATGTTTCACGCCCTGGCGTTCTTCCCGGTTAGGTTTGGCAGTGCCGATATCAAGCCCCTTATACACCAGCATGGAGTCACCGGATATTATCTCCGTACCCATCCTTTTGGCCAGTGCCACGCCCGCCCTAGTTTTCCCTGTGGCGGTCGGACCTAGCAATACCACGAGTTTTTCTTTCATTTGCCAACCTCTATGACTGAATATTTCACTCTGCTGTATTTCCCGCCGGGCGCTTCCTTTGCATTTACCAAAAAAGACGGTCGATAATATTTGTCGCTTTTTATGACGACTCTCTTCCTGGCTACCCGTTCCGCTTCTCGCAGTATTTTTGCTTCAAGCGGCATTGTACATGAAAATGGCCGCAGTGGCTGCATGCCGGAAGATTCGGGCACGCCTCTTGCGAACATCGGATCAAAATACACCACGTCGAAACAATCATCCGGCAAACTGAAAAGATATTCTCCCGCTTCTTTATTTATGACTGTTATCCGGCGGCTGGCCGCACTGTACTCGTCTTCGTCGTCCTGATAGCACTTTAACCCTTCCCTGATCACAAAAGCCACCGGCGCTGAAGTTTCGAGTCCGACGACCTTGCCGTCCTCCCCCGTCACATAAGCGGCGACAAAAGCATCCGCTGCCAGGCCCAGGGTGCAGTCGAGAACGCTCATACCGTTTGCCAGCTGCATGGCTGTAATCATACGGTCGCCCAGACCATTTTTAATATTGTCGCAACGCAACCGTCCCATACCTGGATGAAAAAAAAGTGTGCCTCCGGCAGAATAGGCGCGCGGACCGAGCGCCGTCGCCACTATCAGGCCATCCAAATTTTCTTTTTGCAAAAGTTCATCCAATCGCCCGCGCCTGCGCGAGAGATAGGGCACTTCCAGCTCTGTTGCCCATGTTTGAGCCACAGCGGCGAGATCCACCTGTTCGTTTTTTCCTATGGTAACCGCATAGCGCATGGCTCAAGTCCTTTTGAACAAACGAAAGAGTTCCTGGCTAGGGAAGCTTAGTATAGCCGGCCGCCCGTGCGGACACGTGAATGGATGCGCGGTTTTCATCAGATCGGCGATAAGCTCTTTCATCTCACGCATATTAAGAGTCTGTCCCGCTTTTATAGCAGCCTTGCAGGATGCCATTGCAATAAATTCGTGGCGCAGTTCGGCTGCGTCCGGCTTTTTCATTTCTACTATAAAGCGCAGGGCTTCGCGGATAAAGGCTTCCAGTTCGCCAGTATCTATATCTGCCGGTATGCTGTTTATCCGCAATACATCCGGCCCGGCTTCTTCCAAGTCAAAACAAAGCCCGAAAAAAACTTCCCGGCAAGACATGATGAGGTCGAGGTCGTCCGGGGCCAATTCTACAAATATCGGTACTAGCAGTTGTTGGGCCGGTATATCTTTTTTTGCGGCTGACAGGCGGTCGTACATTATACGCTCATGCGCTGCGTGCTGGTCGATAATGTACAGGCAATCGTCAGACTGGGCGGCAACATACATGCGATCTATCTGTCCCAATGGCCATATGGCAGCTACACCGCCTTCCGCTTGCACATCGCTTCTCGCCTGGGAAAGTACCGTGTCGGCCATCATGGTTTCCCGTGCCGCAAGAAAATCATCTACGGCTATTTTCCTGCCGTCATATAACGCGGCCTCTTCCCGTACCTGAAACTGCCGCTCTGGCAGTTTATCCGTGTATTTAAAAACAGGCCTTTTTTCTTCTTCAAAATTCAGCCTGTAAACGGCGGGGGGGGCAGCCACTGTCGGCAAGACCGGTTTTTCCGTTTCACCGGCATTAGTTTGCAAGGGAACCTCCAACGCTTTGGAGATGGCCCGGTATACCACGCGATAAACACCTTGTTCGTCGCTGAAACGTATTTCACTTTTTTGCGGATGTACATTTACATCGATCGCCGATCCCGACAATTCTATGTTTAGGACGGTAAACGGATAGCCGTTCTTGGGCAGTTGCGACTGATAGGCGTGGTCAAGGGCGCGGGAAAGGAAACGGCTGTTTATCACCCGCCTGTTTACTATCACCGTCTGCCACTGGCGGGAACTTTTGATGAGAGAGGGTTTTCCTATATACCCGGTTACTTTTATGTTATCCGACTGGTAGTTTACCGGTAAAAGATCCTCGCGCGTCTTGAAACCGTAAATGGCGGCCACCGTATCGGCCAAGTCGCCGTTACCCGGCGTATTCACCACCTGCCGGCCATTATTAGTCAGTATGAATTTTACATCCGGTCGGGTCAGTGCCAATTTCCCCACCATTTCATTAATATAGCGCCCTTCTGTACTGTCCGTGCGCAAAAACTTGCGACGGGCCGGAACATTGAAAAACAGGTCTTCCACTATCACGCTAGTGCCTATGCGCCCGCCTGTTTCCAATATCTCTTCTTTTTCGCCCCCGGTAAGGGTTATTTGCGTTGCCAGCTCGCTGTCTGCCACACGGGTCAAAAGAGTGAAACGCGACACTGAAGCTATGCTCGGCAAAGCTTCGCCGCGAAAGCCCAGTGTGTCTATGTCAACAAGGTCACTGCTGCTCTTTATCTTGCTGGTGGCATGGCGCGCCACCGACAGGCGCGCGTCTTTCGGCGACATTCCACTACCGTCATCCGTGACGCGCAGGTATTTTATCCCGCCCTCGGCTATTTCCAGTTCAATCGCCTTTGCCCCGGCGTCAAGAGCGTTCTCCATCAGTTCTTTAGCGACCGAAGCCGGTTTTTCCACTACTTCTCCTGCCGCTATCTGGTTAGCGGTATTCTGATCCAAAAGGATTATTTTCATATCGTTCATGATAACCCAGCCTCCCGCCTTGCCTCTTGCTGCAGTTCAAATATTTTATTGAGCGCTTCGAGCGGAGTAAGCGTGGTGACGTCCAGTTTTAAAAGTTCACTGCTCAAGGCACTGGCAAACAAGGATGATTGACCGTTTTGTACGGCATTGTCCTGAACGGGCGTCGCGCATATACCTTCGGAGTATTCTGCTAAAAGTTCCTGGGCTCGTGCCAGGAGATTTTTCGGCAAACCGGCGAGCTGTGCCACGTGTATGCCGTAGCTCTTGTCAGCCCCGCCGGGGATGATCCGACGCAAAAACACTACTTCGTTGCCGCGTTCCTTTACTGCCACCGAATAGTTTTTTAGGGAAGATATGCTTTCTTCCAGTTGTATAAGTTCGTGGTAGTGCGTGGCAAATAGAGTCTTGGCCTTTATCCTGCCGCTGATGTGTTCAATGACTGCCCGCGCGATACTCATACCATCGTAAGTGCTGGTGCCCCGTCCCACTTCGTCAAGGATTATCAGGCTGTTAGCGGTTGCATATTTGATGATCTGCGCAACTTCGGTCATCTCCACCATAAAGGTACTCTGTCCACTGGCCAAGTCGTCGCTCGCCCCCACCCTGGTAAATATCCTATCCACCGGGCAAATGCTGGCTTCACGCGCCGGCACAAAACTGCCGATCTGCGCCAACAGGACAATGAGCGCCACTTGGCGCATATAAGTAGATTTGCCGGCCATATTCGGACCGGTTATGATGACGGTGCGCTGTTCTTTCATGTTGAGCGCCGTATCATTCGGTACAAACATCTCGCGAACTAACAGTCTCTCCACTACCGGATGACGGCCGTCTTTTATGATTATTTCCTGACGGTCGTTAATTTCCGGGCAAACAAAATTGTACTTGTCCGCTGCCACCGCCAGCGCCATGAAAACGTCTATGTCGGCCAGCAAACGGGCGGTATCCTGAAGGCTAACCAGTTGTTCGCGCACTTTCTCCCGCAAAAGACCAAATAGATGGTATTCCAGCTGCTCTATGCGTTCTTGCGCACCCAATATTTTGTTTTCAAATTCTTTGAGTTCTGGCACTATATAGCGCTCTGCGTTGGCCAAAGTCTGTTTTCTGACAAAATTATCAGGCACAGACTGCAAATTGGACTTGGTTATCTCTATGTAATAACCAAAAACTTTGTTATAACCGACTTTGAGGTTTTTTATCCCTGTGCTTATCCGTTCCTTTTGCTCAAAGTCCGCCATCCAGGCGCGACTTTCGCGGGAAATAGCGCGCAGTTCGTCGAGTTCAAAATCATACCCTTCTTTGATCATGCCGCCTTCGCGCACGGAAAAAGGCGGTTCTTCAACCAAAGCGCTAACGAGCAGGTTAAACAGCGCTGCGTGTACTTCCATCTGCCCGCCCAAGAGCGCCAAACTACTGGAGCCGGCAACAGAAAGTATCCTTTTTATTTCCGGCAAAGCGCCTAGTGATGACGATAACGCAGCCAGGTCACGGGCGTTGGCCGTTCCTACCTCCACCCGGGATAGTATGCGTTCTATGTCCTGTATCCGCTTTAGGTTGTCGGCCAAAGTGTCACGCAGAACGACATTGCCCAAGAGGTCTTTTACTACCTGCTGGCGTTTTTTTATATACAGCGGATTCAAAAGCGGTATTTCCAGCCAGCGCTTTATCTGGCGCCCCCCCATCGCCGTATGGGTGCGATCCAAAACAGAAAGTAGCGTGTCTTTTTTGGAGCCGTCACGCATATTTTTTAAAACTTCCAAGTTACGTATGGCGGTAGCGTCCATAAGCATAGTGTTATCATAATTCAATTCGTTCAGCCTGTTCAAATGAGCCAGGTCGGACTTGACCACCTGATAAAGGTAAGACAGCATAAAACCTAGCGCGGTACGAGCCTCTTGCGGTAAACGGGAGGTGTCCGTAAAATGCTTTTCCGCCAGTTGCCCGGACGTTTTAATGTTTTCCGGCAAAAAGCTGGTAAAAACGAAATTGCCGAGTTTTTGCCGACAAAAATCTTCGAGTTTGTCCCAGTTTTCTACATTGCCGGACTGCACGATTTCAGCCGGTGAGGTCTGGAAGATAAAGTCGGCTGCTTTTTCGTGACGAGCCGCTCCACGGCAAACCGTCCACAGGCATTCGCCGGTCGATATGTCGGCGGCTACAAGGCAAAGCAGAGCGTTTTCTTCATAAACCAAAACAAGATACTGGTTGGTTTTGTCTTCCAGTATTTGTTCGTTCATCGTAGTGCCTGGTGTGATTATTTTCACTACTTCGCGTTTCACGAGGCCAGTTGCCTGTTTGGGGTCTTCGGTCTGTTCGCAGATAGCTATGCGGTAACCTTTTTTCAAAAGTTTGGCTATATAACCTTCCGCCGCATGGTAAGGCACACCACACATAGGAATACGTTCTTTTGACCCACCCTCGCGCCCGGTAAGAGTTATTTCCAGTTCGCGGGAAGCCAGTTCCGCATCTTCGAAAAACATTTCATAAAAATCGCCCAACCGGAAAAATAGTATGTCTCCCGGGTGGCATTCTTTTATCTCTTTATATTGCTGGATCATTGGCGTATAAGTCACCGTCATTGGGCTTCCTGTCCTTTCACTAACCATGTCTGCGCCGCCGTTATTTTAACTGGTATGAGCTCGCCGGGAGTTACCTCCCTGCTCTCCCGCGGCCATATGACTATTTTATTGGTCCGGGTCCGCCCGGAAAGTGTTTGTTCATCCTTATGGCTTGCCCCCTCCAACATTACCTCTTGCACGCTACCGAGAAGCGACTGGTTGCGCTTGAGTCCGTTGATATTTTGTACGGACATAAGTTCTTTCAGGCGCGTTTTTTTAACGTCAAGCGGCACCTGTTCCGGCATTTTAGCGGCCGGAGTACCGGAACGCGCGGAGTAAAGAAATGTATATGCCGCGTCATAACCCACCCGTTCCACCATGTCGCGGGTCGCCTGAAAATCTTTTTCCGTTTCGCCGGGAAAACCAACTATGATATCGGTCGTTATGCTGGCCGCTGGAATCAAATCCCTGACCATGCCTACCAGTTCAAGATATTCACCGCTGCTGTAGCCGCGATTCATGGCGGAAATGATTCTATCGCTCCCCGCCTGTACCGGCAGATGAAAATGTTCGCAAAGATGCTCGCCTGCCGCCACCGCCTCTATAACGTCTTTTCCCATGTCGCGCGGGTGACTGGTCATAAAGCGTATACGTTCTACGCCTTTTACTGCGTCAACCGCTTTGAGCAGTTCGGAAAAAGCGTTTTTCCGGCCCTGGTCTTTACCGTAAGAATTGACGTTCTGCCCCAAAAGAGTGAACTCTGTATAGCCTTGGGTGACTGCCGCCGCCATTTCCGCTATGATGTCTCCCTGCGCCCGGCTGCGTTCTCGTCCTCTGACATAGGGCACTATACAATAGGTGCAAAAATTGTTGCAGCCATACATGATGGGTACCCAGGCGGCAAAACTGCTACGGCGCCCGACTCCGCTTTCAAATTCACCTTCTTGCAGTTTTTCTTCCACGCTGACCCGTCGTTTGGGACTGGCTAAAAATTCCGAAAGTATCTGCGCAAATCTGCTGATATGAAAAGTACCCAAGACTAGATCAAGTTGGCTGTATTTTTTTAGCAGTTTTTCTCCGTCTTTTTGCGCCATACATCCGGCCAATACGATAACGCAGCCTGGTTTTTCGGTTTTCAGGCGCTTCAGTTCACCAATCTTGCCATGTATTTTTTTTTCCGCGCTCTCTCTGATGCAGCAGGTATTTATCAAGACGACGTCGGCTCCAGCATAGCTATCTATACCATTATAGCCCATAGCGTCCAGTTGTCCGGCGTAGTGTTCAGAATCACTCTGGTTCATCTGGCAGCCGTAATTTATGATATGGTAAGTTTTTTTATCCGCGTTCAAAGCACTACCTCCCTAACATATTTATTATACATGAATGCAAGCATACGCTCAATAAAAAAACAGGCCCGCAAAAGGCCTGTATCATCTAGCCGAGAAACTTCAGCGCCGCGTACGGTGGCTGGTTTACTTTATCCGCCAGAGCTTTGGTCACAAATTCTATGTGTTCTTTGATATCCATACCCAACATTTCAGCGCCTTTGGTCAGCGTTTCACGGTTGACCGCTTTGGCGAAAGCCTTGTCTTTCATTTTTTTCACCACTGACTTTACTTCCAGGTTGTCAAGGCTTTTGTCCGGCCTTACCAGAGCGCAGGCCAGTACGAAGCCAGTCATCTCGTCCGTGGCGAACAGTGTTTTTTGCAGTAAAGTGCGTTCAGGCTGCCAGTCGCGCCCGTGCGATAAAACATCGGTAACGAACTGCTCGTCAAACCCTTCGGCGATCAATATATCCCGCGAATGTTGCAGGTGCTCTTCGGGGTATTTTTCAAAGTCTATGTCGTGCAGCAGCCCTACCGCTCCCCAATAGTCGACGTCTTCACCAAATTTCTCCGCGTAGGCGCGCACGGCTATTTCCACCGCCGCACAATGTTTCACCAAATGGTCAGCATTAACATACTTTTTCAATATTTCATAGGCTTTTTCCTGTTGCAAAATATATCCCCCCATTGTGTCGTAAAATATAAAACAGACTGGCTGCTAACATCTAGCGCCAGTCTGCTGTATTTTTTCCTAAATGACCCGGCTTGCCGCCACATAACGCGGCCCCCAGTAGCTGTCGTACAGCGAACGTATCGCGATACCCGCGCTGGAGGTAGCGCTGATGAACTGGTCGTTGCCAAGGTAAATGCCTACATGCGAAATGCCGGGGGTGTATGTAGTAAAGTAAACCAGGTCGCCACGGGACAACTCACTTTTTGCAATCTCACGGGTAGCGTAGAACTGGTCATCGGCCATGCGCGGCAAATCTATGCCGGCCTGGGCAAACACATACTTGGTATAACCCGAACAATCAAAACCATATGGGGATATTCCGCCAAATACATACGGAACGCCCTGATAACTAAGCGCCGAGGAAATCAGCCGCCTCAGCGTGTTCACCATACCGGCCCGACTGGGCGGCATGTCACGTTCCATGAGCTTGCGGAAAGTCTGCTCGCCCACTACGCCATCAACATCTATACCTGTGACTGTCTGGAAGGTTTTCACCGCTTTGGCGGTATTACCGCCGAAAACACCGTCGACAGTTCCTATCTCATAACCTAATTTTTTCAGCCTGACCTGTATTTCCTGAACTTCAGGCCCCCGATCGCCCGTCCGGTAGAAAGCCTCACCGGGATTGGCAAAAGACAGACAAAAACACGATGCGAAAAAAACTATTGCCAGACAAAAACGCGAAACATACATACTGCTTTTACTCCCTTCTCCTCCGGGGTTAGCTGTCGGGTTCGAGCAAGGAGCCGCTCTATTTCCATAATTTGGAAACTTCACCCCAGTTAGTGGGTCCCCCGTACCATTTAAAATGGATTCGGATAAAAATCGTCGACTTTTAATATACACTACATTGTTATATTTTTCAACCGGGGAATTTTTATATTTTTTGTTGTTTTTTGTAACATACTATGAATTTCATTGAAAAAAGGAGTTTGAAGAAGAAAAATAGAGTTTGTGGCAAAATAATGCATATTTACTATCATTTACCATTTTAATATATTAAAGTAACATAGTAGAGAAAGATAAAATCAAGGAGGCGTATATTTTGAAAAAAATTTTTTTAGCTTCAATAGCAGTATTTATCATGGCCAGCTTGGCCGCAGGTTGCGGCGACAGCAAACCAGCGGCAAAACCTGCCGCCGCACCAAAGAAGATCGTGATCGGTCTTGATGACAATTTCCCGCCAATGGGCTTTAGGGACAAAGACGGCAAACTGGTCGGTTTTGATATCGATATGGCCAAAGAGGCTGCTAAGCGCATCGGATCAGAGGCAGAATTCAAACCCATCGACTGGAATAGCAAGGAAGCCGAAATCACCAGCAAACGCGTGGACATGCTTTGGAACGGCTTGACTATAACCGAAAAACGCAAGGAAAAAATTGCTTTTAGCAAACCCTACATGGAAAACCGCCAGATCGTGATAGTAAAAAGCGGCTCTACGATCAAGACCAAAGCCGATCTGAAAGGTAAAGTAGTGGGCACTCAGGAAGGCAGCACCAGTGTTGACGCGGTTGAAAAAGAACCAAATATCTTAAAATCTTTTAAAGACTTCAAAAAGTACGGCGACTTTATTGCCACCCTGATGGATCTTGACGCTGGACGCCTTGACGCGGTGGTCATAGACGAAATAGTCGGCCGCTACTATACTGCGAAAAAACCTGGACAATATGCTGTGTTGGTTGAAAACTTCGGCACAGAAGAATATGGCGTCGGCCTCAGAAAAGAAGACAAAGACTTGATGGCCAAACTGCAAAAAGCTCTCGATGATATGAAAAAAGACGGTACTTCCGCTAAAATCTCCACTCAATGGTTTGGTTCTAATATTGTAAAATGATTTGTGTTGAGGCGGTGGCCTTTGGCCGCCGCCTTTTAAGGTATTATAACAGGAGAAATATGTATGGAATATATTTTAAGTATTTTCCCTCCACTTTTAAGCGGTTTTTCCCTAACCATGCAAATATTTTTTGCCACCATCATATTTTCTCTGCCGCTTGGGCTTCTGCTTTCTTTAATGCGCATTTCCAAAATCGGTATTTTATCGGGCGCCACCGGTTTTTATATCTGGCTGCTGCGCGGAACACCGCTCATGCTCCAACTATTGTTTTTCTATTTTGCCCTGCCTGGCATCGGCATTATGCTCTCTGACTTTTCTGCCGCGCTTATTGCTTTTGCGTTAAATTACGCCGCTTATTTTGCGGAAATATTCCGCGCCGGCATACAGGCGATCGACCGCGGCCAATATGAAGCGGCCAAAACGCTAGGCATGACTTATACGCAAACCATGCGCCAGATAATACTGCCGCAGGTAGTGCGCCATGTGCTTCCGCCTATTAGCAACGAAATAATCACCCTAGTAAAAGATACTTCTCTGGTCTACGTTCTCGCCATGAATGACTTGATGCGCAGCACACGCAACATTGTGCAGCGCGACTTCAACACTACCCCCTTTTTGGTGGCGGCCGTCTTTTATCTTGGCATGACACTGCTTTTGACCTGGCTGTTCAAAAAACTGGAAGAGAAGCATTCCGCTTATGAGGAATGATGTGGGTATAGATTTATGGATATGATAAAAGCAAGCGACATACATAAAAATTTTCAGGATACGGCTGCCTTAAAAGGCGTTTCGCTAAAAGTCGGCCAAGGCGAAGTAATCGCCATAATCGGCCCCAGCGGTTCCGGCAAGAGTACCTTTTTGCGCTGCTTAAACCGCTTGGAAACCATTGACAACGGCGCTATCTTCATCGAAGGAGAGTTGCTGGTCTCGCCCGGTCCGGACGGCAAAGCACGGTATGCGGAAGAAAAAACCGCCAAACGCATCTGCGGAAAAATGGGCATGGTATTTCAGCATTTCAATCTTTTCCCCCATTTCACCGTCCTTGAAAACGTCATAAAACCGCCTATGCTGGTCAAAGGCTTCACCCTGGATGAAGTACTGCCGCAAGCGGAAAAACTGCTCGAAAAAGTCGGACTCTTAGACAAGAAAAACAGCTACCCCAGCCGCATATCCGGTGGACAAAAGCAGCGGGTGGCTATCGCCCGGGCCTTAGCTATGCAGCCGGACATCATGCTGTTTGACGAACCCACCTCAGCGCTCGACCCTGAACTGACCGGCGAAGTACTGAAAACCATGCGCCAACTAGCCGAAGAACATATGACCATGATCGTAGTAACGCACGAAATGGGCTTTGCCCGTGATGTGGCCGACCGGGTACTATTCATGGACAAAGGACTGATCGTGGAAGAAGGCCCTCCGCAGGATATATTTACTCGACCGCAGCAGGAGAGGACAAAAGCTTTTTTACAGAGCATCCTGCAAAAATGACACTGGCTTAAAAGGCCAGTGTCATTTTATTATGCTTTTGGTATTTACTTGGCCTTATTATATAAAGTCGCCAATGATATTCCCAGTTTTTCTGCGATCAGTTTTCGGTTGATTACACTGTCGCCATATTTTTTGATCATATCATGTATTACTCGCCGCTCGGTATCGGCAATGATGTCTTTTAATCTTCCGTTATACTGGGGGATGCTTGTTTCTTCCCTTGCCGACTCTTTAGAGGTGGTTTTAGGCAAATTCAGTTCTGTTATAATATTATTTTCACTGGCATAGGCGGAGAACTGCACGACATTTTTCAGTTCACGCACATTGCCCGGCCAGGTGTATTCCTTCATCCGTTCGTACACCTCCGTGGTTATAGTCACCTGCCGGTTGCGCCGTTTACACCACTGATGCAAAAAGTAATCGGCCAGCAATTTCAGGTCGTCTTTTCTTTTTTGCAGATTCGGCACTTCTAAAGTCATAGCCGATAAACGATAGTACAAGTCTTCACGGAATTTGCCTTCGTTGGTCAATTGCTTTAAATCCTTATTGGTAGCCGCGATGACGCGCACATTTATGTCTTCTTCCCGCAGGTCGCCCACCCGCCTTATCTTGCGTTCCTGCAATACCCGCAAGAATTTTGCTTGCATCTCAAGAGGCAACTCGGCGATCTCATCCAACAAAATAGTTCCTTTATCCGCAATAGAAAACAAACCTACCTTGCCGCCTTTTAAAGCGCCGGTAAAAGAGCCGGCTTTATAGCCGAAAAGTTCGCTTTCGATCAAAGACGGGCTAAGTGTAGAACAGTTTACCGCTACGAACGGCTGGGAAAACCTGTGGCTGTAGTTATGTATGGCGTGGGCAAACAATTCTTTTCCTGTGCCGCTTTCGCCGATTATCAACACATCTTCGTCATACCCGGCCATTTTTTTCGCCATTGCTATGACTTTTTTATATTCGTCAGAAGCGCCGACAATATCGTCAAAAGTGTAATAGGCCTGGTATGCCCTGTGCACAGTATCTTTCAGTTCCTGTGTTTTAGCGATATACTTTTCTAGTTCTTTCGACAACTCTTGCGCCTGTACGAGGCCTTTGACCACCGATATCCCGCCGATGATCTTTCCGTCCATTTTGATCGGTGAGAGGTCGACTACATATACGGTATCGCCTTCGTTACGAAATATATTGACTCTGCCCTCACCCGTTCTTATCACCTGCGGCAGCACACTGCCCGGCCGCACTTCAGACAGCGGTTTATTTATTATATCTTCGCGTTTTATATTGGCAATTTCAAGATAACTGTCATTGACATAACGCACAATTGCATCGTGGTCGGCGATAAGCATACCTTCATAAACCGCCCCTATCAAACTCTCGATAGTCTCTTTGTCCACAAAAAATTCTTTTGCCCGTTTCATCTCACACCTCGTAAAATAAAAACAATATCGCCTGTTGCAATGCATGTTATAGGCAGCCAATATATTTACCCTATTTATTTTACCATACTGTGAACACCAATATCGGGAAAATAAATCCAAACGTTTTAAAAAATAGGCTGCTGTCTATTTTTTGACAGCAGCCTACAGTAATATCAGCCTTTGTTGACCGCTTCACTGGAAGCTTCCCGCGGCGGGGCATATATTACCAAAAAAGTAGCTATTTCTGTCTCGCAAACCACCTTATGCGAAGAGTTTTTCGGGAAGAAAATGAAATCGTCTTTTTCCAGAACTACTTCTTCTCCGTCACCAGTAACTCTCAGCCGACCGGTCAGCATATACATGCACTGATCGAATTCCGTGTGTACATGCGGTTCCGCGTGGCCTACGTTGCCCATTTGCCCGTGTATCACTTCGACATGCATAGAGCCGTCTTTAGGGCCAATGAGGCGCTTGTTGTAAGTATCGCCGTGTCCGGGCGGCGAATAGACTTCTACATTTTTCATTGTTACTTTTTTGTACGTTTTCATAAATAATCCCTCCAGTTATGTTTGTTATTATCAGGCTTTACACCCGCTTACCCCCAATATTAAAAACTGCCGAATAGATAATATAGCAATATCCCGAAGAATGCCGCCGAACCCTTTATCAAACATATTACCGCCACATGCCCGTATGTTTCCTTATGGGTAAGCCCACAGACAGTCAACATTGTTATCAGTGCTCCATTATGTGGTACCATGCTCAGGCCACCCGACGCTATGGCGGCTATCCTTGTCAGCGCTTCGGCCGGAACGCCGCTATTCAACCCCCAAGCTAACCAGTCTTTACCCATCAAATCTAATGCTATGGACACTCCACCAGAGGCCGAACCGGTAATGGCCGCCAAAAGATTTATGCTTATTGCCATAGACCACAATGGCGTCTCGCCTATCCTGATTGCCATCAAACTGTCCAAGATTATTTTAAAACCGTCTGATGTAGAAATTATACTGCCGAAACCGACCAAGCAAGCAGTGTTCATGATTGCTAAAATCGAACCATTCGTTCCGGCATTCAGTGATTTTACTATACCTTTCCAGCCGTCGACAAAGTTTTTCCAGCCTAAGCCTATGGTTAGCAGTATTCCGACGAACAAACCGCAGATCAGAGCCCATGAGCTTTGAACACTCTTTATGCTGGCCAACATCGGTAATTTCATGGCTTTATATGGATCTAAAAGCTTAGGATCCCATGAAATATAATAGGTAATGAAAAAGTTTATCGCCAGCACCACTACCAAAGGTGCTAAAGCCACCAACCAGTTTATGTTTGCATTCTCATCTTCCTTGATAGCTGGCTCGTTTTTATGTCCCATTCCATAGCCTTCGCCTGCTGCGGCAGCTTTTTTGTGTAGGTAAGCCATATAAAAATACAATACTATCCATAATACAAATCCAGTCACTATCCCGATGCCCGGTCCGGCAAAAATATTGGTCATAAAGTAAGTTGCCGGTATGACGTTTTGTATCTGCGGCGTACCTGGCAAACAACCCAAGGTGGCACAGAATGAACCTAGCAATATAGCGCCGATGATAAATCTTTTGGGTATGTCAGCTTCCCTATATAACGCTGTAGCAAAAGGATATATTGCAAAAATGACTACAAAAGCGCTTACTCCGCCGTAACTCAGCACATTTCCTGCCAATACTACCGCTAGTAGAGCCTTGTCTTTGCCGATTTTTGTAATGATAGCTTTTGCAATGCTGTGGGCAAAACCGCTGTCGCCCATAAGTTGCCCAAACAGTGATCCCAGAAAAAATATCGGGAAAAAGTTTTTAATAAAACCTACGGTCTTTATCATGAACAATTCTGAATAAGCCGGTAATACCGTTTTGCCTAAGAGGGCAATAGCCAAAAGACTGCAAGTCGGCGCCAGCAACATAACAGAAAATCCTTTATATGACAAATACATCAATAAAAACAAGCACGCCAGAATAATAATTACATCCACGATATATCCTCCTTCATTTTATTCCGCAACGCTTTACTCGGCAAAACCTGTCCTTATTTTTCGCCAAGTTTTTCCTTGCGTTCTTTAAGGCCTTTTCTCTTATATTCTTCATTGGCTTCTTCCGGTATTCTGCCGTGGTGTATAGAGCCTGAACGCAGCTTGCGTCCTATAGTCCTCTCGAACAGCCGACCCAAGTTGAGCAGTCTGTCTACATCTATCCCTGTGTCTATACCCATCTCGTCCATCATCACTACAACGTCTTCCGTGCTCACCAGCCCTACGGTATTGGGGTCTTTGTAGTAGTAGCTGCCGGTACCGGGGATAGGACAGTCGTCCATAAAGTTGGCTGGCTGGCCGCCTATGCCGCCGAGTGTACTTTCAAACACACATATTCCTGCCTGAAGCGCTGCAAGCACATTAGCCAGGCCCCAGCCACGAGTAGCGTGGAAATGGGCCAAATGTTTTTCCGGCTGCGGTATAGCATCCAACAGCATGGAGAAGTACCGGTAGGTCTGGTCGGGAGGAGCGGAGCCGTCATGGTCTGCATGTTCTACATCCGCGGCGCCTATATCTAACCAACGTTTAGTAAAAGCAATGGCTTCTTTCATGTCGGTCGGGCCGGAAATCGGGCTGCCCCAGATGGTGCTAACTGTCCCGTTCATTTTTATCCCGGCGTCCGCCGCTTTTTTGATACAGCGTTCGGCTTCGCGCCAGTATTCCGTCAAGGTAGTGCCCGAATTGGCGAAGTGGTGTTCCTCGTCTGTCGAGACCATCATCAAGATACGGTCGGGACCAATACCTTGTTTTCTAAGTTCTATGGCCCGATCTACCGCTTTTTCCCTGATAGTAACAGCGGTAATTTCTATATCGTTGATATTAATGCCAGCATTTTTCAGTACCCTGCTATTTATTACCCGTGTCAACAAATCCACTGCGTCTTTAAATTGCGGCAAGTTTACCGGGCTGCCTAGATTTGTCAGCTCTATCCTCTTGAAACCGGCTAAAATCAGTTGTTCGGTATAGTATACCTTAGCGTCCGTAGAAATAAATTTTTCTTCGTGCTGCAAGCCATCCCGGATAGTCAAATCACCTATTATTACTTTCTTGGGGTACGAGATACTATAATCCTGCAATTTTATCCCTCCTCAGTACAAACAAATGCTTTTTACATTGTTTGAGTGCCAAATATCCTTTTTTCATTTAACTTATTTATTTGTTTGGTTTCTAAACCCAATACTTCTTGTAAAACTTGTATATTGTGCTGTCCGATAGTAGGTGGCGGGCTATATATAGCTGCTTTTGTTTCCGAAAATTTTATCGGGCAGGCCACCGCTTTCATACTGCCCCCGCCCGGTGTGTCCATGTCGACAAACATTTCCCGCGCCCCTGCTATATGCGGGTCGTTTACTATACGGGACACGTCGTTGATCGGCGCGCTAGGAATACTGCTTTTGAGCAGGAGTTCTACCGTTTCGTCCACAGTTTTGTCTTTGACCCAGTTTGACACGATCTCTGTGACTTTGCCGTAGTTGTTCACCCGGTCGGCGTTATTTTTTAAATCCGGATGTTCTATCAGTTCTTCATGGCCAATAACTGTGCAAAATCTTTTCCACACTGCGTTGTTGCCCACCGCGACTACTACCCAGCCGTCTTTGGCCTGAAAGGTATCATAGGGCGCTATAAATTCATAACGGTTACCTATTCTGCCCGGTACCCGCCCATCGACCAAATATATCTGGATGATGGTTTCCATGGCGCTAACTACCGAGTCAACCAGTGAAACATCGACGCTCTGGCCTCTCCCGGTAACGTCACGCCCTTTCAGCGCGGCCAATATGCCAATACAGCAATTCAGACCCGCCAATACGTCGCCCATAGCCGTTCCACTCCTCGTGGGCGGCGAGTCCGGCCAGCCGCTCACGCTCATCAGCCCACCCATAGCCTGGCCTATGATATCGTAGCCCGGACGGTCTTTATATGGTCCAAACTGGCCAAAACCGGATATCGAGGCAAAGATTATCATCGGATTGATTTTTTTCAGTACTTCGTGTCCTATGCCTAATTTATCCATAGTGCCGGGTTTATAGTTTTCAACGACCACATCGGCTTTTTCTACCATAGATAGAAAAATTTTTTTCGCTTCTGCATTCTTTAGATCCAGTGTTATACTTTTTTTGCCGCGATTCATATTGCCGAAATAAGTGCTAAAACCATCTTTGAATGGCGGATAGCCTCTGGTATCGTCACCTTTTCCCGGTTCTTCTATTTTTATGATCTCCGCTCCCATGTCGCCAAGGAGCATCGTACAAAATGGACCTGCCAAAACTCTTGTCAGATCCAGCACTCTCACTCCCGAGAGTGCGCCTGCCACCTTTTCCCCCATAATGCCCTCCTGATGCATATCAATAAACTTTACGCTTTGGTTATTTCTACAATGCCTGTTTCACCGTCAACACGCACTAGGTCGCCAGTTTCTATGAGTTCCAGAGGATTTTTGTCAAAACGATCCACGACCGGGCATTTTATCCCGTAGAGGGTATCTGCTAAAATAGAACCTATGGCTATCAGGCCCTCTGTTTCGATGTTTAAAATAGCTTTGGGGCCATTGCCGTAACGGAAGGTCTCCAGCATCCAGGTAGAGGTGCTGGTGGAGCCTTTGCCATAAGGGTAGACTAAAATGACGTCTTTGACGCTCGTGCCGTTCAATTTTACCCGTACATCGTTTATTTTTCCGGTCGGCGGATAGACGCCGTGTGACCAAACTAAAGCATCCTGGCTGACCAGGGCTTTTCCTTCAACTACGCCGCCGACTACCGGCCGGCCTTTTATGATTATTTTTTCCATCTGCTCTGCCCTCCCTTAGTTCATTACCGCTTTTACGCAGTCTTCCATGGAGCCGTATACCAGTTCTATATTGTGTTCTGATGGCAGATAGCTGGCATTTTTACCGGAATCGGTCATCAGTGTTTTGTATGAACGCGGGAATGGGCTTATCACAAGGCAGCTGGAGGCCAGGATAGTAACACCGGCTCCTGCCAAAATATCCACCAATCCCATGCGTTTGGCCAAATTTTCCGTTTCAAACGGTGTATATACCCAAAATTCTTTGCCTTTTTTGATTTTTTTGCCTTTTACCAGTTTGGCCAGTTTCATGAGTTCGCTTATGGAATAGTGCGGACAGCCGACTACTACTATATCCACCTCTCCGGCATTTTTCGTGGTAAGCGACTCTTCCATGGCTTTTATGTCTTGACGTGTCCAAGTAACTTCTTCGGCAGGTTTTTTGCCGGCAAACGGATCGCGGCCAAAGGCTTCGGGTGTTACGCCAAGGATATGATACATGGATACACTGCCGCTCGCCGCAGCCGCTGCGCCGAAATATTTCAAACCATCGTTAGTCACCGATGTGGGTATGCCGTCCAAAGCCACTATCTTGGTACCGGCAAATTTGCCCAGCATTATGCCCAAGGTGTTATAATCAAGATCGGTCAGTTCGCCGGCATCTTTGATATTTACTTTTACGGTTGCTACCCTGTTGTCGTCAAGATACATACGTTCTTTCGGTACCCGGCCCGCTATAGCCGTACAGATGGCCATACCGGCAGGCGTCCTGTTAGTCCTTGCCCCGATAACGGAGTTTGCGTAAGACACGGCTGAAGATTCCGCCCAGGCGATGTTTTGGCCAAAACGCGGCACTTGACCAACTGCGTAAGGCGTACAGCTCCAGGTCAAAACTTCACCCAATTCTTTAATAGCCGCGGCAAGACGATGCTGCTTGGCTGCGTATTCTTTGTCAAAACCCATCTCTTCCCAGCAGTCAAACGGTATAGACGCCGGGTCTTGAGTTGCCGGCACACAGCATTTTCCGCCTAGTGCAGCCAGCTTTTCCAGCCATTCCAGTCCCGCATCGTGAAGCGAACCATAATGCGCCATGCATTGCACTGATGACACCGGAACCAATTCTTCCGCGCCAAGCGATTTGGCCAGGCGCATCAATACTTCCATCGCTATTTTACAGGCTTCACCATTGTCACCACGCAACATGGCCTCTTCTTCACGTGTCAGTTTTACTCCCACTGCTCCTCACCTCTTAATAAAATTAGTAAGCTTTTGCGCTCCTGTTGTATTAAATAGCAATTTTCATGCCAAATATCTGTTTGAACATTCAGTAGGTAAAGACTGAACTGTTTTGAATTTTCTGATTTTATACCGAAGTTTTTCTTCTTAAACATTAGAATGCTGCTTCTAAGTTTATTGAAACTTAGAAGCAGCATTCTAATGAATCGGCCATTTTAAAAAATGTAACTAAAGTTACTAGATAAGCATTATATAAAATAAAAACCGTTTTTTAAACGGTTTTTATTTTATGTTCGCCCTATCCGGCCGCAATACTGCCGCGCCGCGCAGATAGGCGTGTTTTATCTCTCTTTGTCCTCTATCTGTGTTCCAAAGAACCAGGACGCGAACGCATTTTTTTACCGCGTCCGGGTTGTCTATTTCTACTGTACCAAAGAGCGGAGCATTTTCCCAACCCAGTGCGCGGACAGCGGCGGCGGGAAAAGCTGACGAAAGGTCGGGGGTGGAACTAAAGATTATCGCTCCGATGTCATCTTCCGTAAAGCTGTTATCTGTTTCCAGTTGCCGCCACAATTCCTGTACGGCTTCAAATATGGCTTCCCGCCGGTCTTCTTGGCAGGTAGTCGCGCCCCTGACTCCACGAAGTTTCATCTGGTTACCGCCATTTACAAAAATTTTTCGATAGCTTTCTGGATGTCTTTGTGAGGCCGAAAGCCGACCAGCCGTTCTTCTTCCTTGCCGCCTTTAAAAAGCACCATAGTTGGAACACCGAGGACTTTGTGCGCTTTAGCCAAGTCACCGAAGTCGTCTATATTGATCTTCACGATTTTCACTTTGCTGCCCGCTTCGGCATCAAGTTTTTCCAGTTCCGGCGCTACCATACGGCAGGGCCCACACCAGGGCGCCCAAAAATCTACTAATACCGGTGTTTCCGATTTAGCGACCATTGCTTCAAATTTATCGGCCGCGTCAAGATGTAATATACCCACAAAAATCCCTCCTTTTTATTTTGCGATTTTTAACAAATTCCTGCGGGCAAAAAAACGGTAGTGTGAGCAGTCAATAAGCCGAGTTCTGTTCCGCAAAAGCGGTGGCAATCATTTATCTGGGCGGGCAGTTACCTGCCTGCTCTAGCGACGCACCCGGAAGGTTCAGCGGGCAGCTTCATCCCTTCCCTATTTGGTCTTGCTCCAGGCGGGGTTTACCTAGCCGGACGGTCACCCGTCCGCTGGTGCGCTCTTACCGCACCGTTCCACCCTTACCGGCATAAATGCCGGCGGTCCTCATTTCTGTGGCACTTTCCCTGGGGTCGCCCCCGCTGGGTGTTACCCAGCACCCTGCCCTGTGGAGCTCGGACTTTCCTCGACCGTGTCGTGCACGGGCGCGATTGCCTTTCTTGCTCACATTACCTGATTTGAGCATAACACAGCGGTAAATGCTAGTCAACAGGTAGCATTATCTCGCGGCCCAGTATCTTGGAATATTGCCACTTGCCGGATGTTTCAGGGTGACGAAACTGGTTCATGATGGAATCGAGCTCATCTGCATAGCTAACGATAAAAGCTTCTCTGGTTTTACAGGGCACCGGCGAGCCTTTTTCCTGGGTACCGTGGTGGGCAACCAGTATATGCAGGAGTTCGCTGAGACGTTCCTGTGGTAAAGGTTCCGCCTCCATGCGTCTGGCAAATTCACTTACCATGATGACGCCAAGGGTGATATGCCCGGCCAGTTTCCCTTCGTCTGTATAGGGAAATCCGATATCTTGGGATATCTCTTTCAGTTTGCCTAAATCGTGCATGAGCGCACCGGCGATGACTAGGTCTTTATCCGTATTCCCGATTTTGTCCGCCATAGCGAGAGCCAGTTCGGCTACGTCTACCGAGTGTTCCAAGAGGCCACCGATATAGGCGTGATGGAGGCGCATCCCAGCCGGGTTGGTCTTGTAGGACTGGTATAAAACGCCTTGGAAAATTTCCTCCAGCAGCTTTTTTACTGGCGGGTCGACGATAGCGTCCAGGAGAGCCTTGAAGCGTGCTTCATATTTTTTTATATCCAATTCGCCCTGCGGCAAGAGATGGTCTAGGTTGTCTGTGGAAAGCGGTTCATCTATTTTTTGCAGCATGAGCTGTAAGGAGCCGTCATTAGCAAAGCGGTTGACATCAACGGCACCGTAGACCGTAAAAACAGTCGGGCCGGCGAGTTTACGTAAAAGCTCCACCGTGTAGCTGTCAAAACAGACAAACGGCAGTGATGCGCTATTATCCTGAACTGTTCCTCTGGCAAATACTCCTCCGTTTGAGGATGTGCCTACTTTTTGCACCCGTAAAAGCACGATGTGCCGTATTTTATCTCCCGCTTTAAATTCATCTAGCATGGTCGCCCTCCATTGTCATAATTGCTGAAAAATACTTTTTTCTTTGGCCAATATAACTTCCAGGGTGTTGTCCCATATTTTTATTTTTTCCGCCAATACCGGCATTATGTGTTTTTCTGTACCTTGATGCCCTGCGTCCACTATGCTTATATCAGAAAGCAGAGCTTCCTGGGCGGTATGGTATTTGACGTCGCCAGTTAGAAAAAGGTCCACACCCGCCTGTATGGCATACTTTAAAAAATCCCCGCCCGCTCCGCCGCACACAGCAACTTTTTTTACCGGTTTGCCGGCATCTACATATAAGATATGTTCAATATCCAGTGCCACTTTGACAAATTTGGCAAACTCTCTGGTATCAAGTTCATCCGGCAATTCTCCTATCCGTCCAAGGCCTTCGGAGTGATTTTTGTTCAGCAAGGTGTATATATCGTAGGCTACTTCTTCATATGGATGGGCGGCCAGCATGGCCGCTATTACTTCCTGTTGCCTGTTGGCGTTTACGATAGTTTCTATTTTTATTTCCTTAACTTTTTCAAGTTGGCCATTTTGCCCAATAAAAGGACTGCTGCCTTCAAGCGGACGAAAAGTGCCCGTTCCCTGCATCTGAAAAGTACAGTCACTATAGTTCCCAATATGGCCGGCTCCTTTTTGCGTCATGGCTGTGGCCACTACCTCGGCATGACTGAGCGGCACAAATACAGCTATTTTGTGCAGTTCTTCATACTTTCCCGTATGGAGTTTTTCAACATTGAGCAATGAAAGTTTTTTAGCCAGAACGTCATTTACACCGTCTGTGGCCATATCTAGATTAGTATGTGCTGAATAGACCGCTAATTCGTTTTTAATAATCATGGCTAACATTCTGGTATGCCAATTGGTCTCTGCCAGACTTTTCAACGGGGAAAAAATCAGCGGATGATGGGATATTATCATTTCCGCACCAACAGACACGGCCTGACCTACTACCTCCGGCGTCACGTCAAGTGCCAGAAGCACTTTTGTGACTGCCCTGTCGCTACGTCCCGTCAGAAGGCCGACATTGTCCCACTCTTCGGCCAAGGCAGGCGGCGCAAAACTCTCCAAGAGTGTTACCAGTTCCGCTACTTTTACTGGCATTTCAAAAGTTCCTCCAGTTTTGCCACAAGTTTTTGATATTCCCTATATTTCTCGTTCCCGGCAGCATCGTTGCTTTTTTCCATTTCTTTAAGAACAAAGTTGTGTTTTTTTGATAAAATTCCCATGTATTCACACCACAACGGATCTTTTTCCCGTAGCTGCAAACGCCCGGTCTGGTACTCCCATTCTTCGTACTTGTCGCCAGCACTTTTTATTGCGCTTATTATTTCATATATACGTTCTGCTTCCTTAGCCAGTTTTTCTTTTTCCACACGCCAGCCGTTAGCGTGCAGCCAGCGTCGCAAAAAAACGCTTTCTGCCATAGGTTGCAGTATGAGTTTTTCTGTTTTGTCCAATACGGTTGTGGCTTTTTGCAATATGCCAATGATATTGGATGCGCCCATTCCGGCTATCACCACAGTATCTACTTCGCCCGGTTGTACGGCCGCCAGGCCGTCACCCCTGCGTACTTTTATTTTATCGGTCAGTCCGGCCCGTTCTATAGAAGCGCGCGCCGCACTGCACGGTCCTGCCGCAATGTCCGTGGCTATGGCAAAGTTTATGACGCCATTTTCAGTCAGCCAGACGGGCAGGTAAGCGTGGTCTGTACCGACATCGGCAAGTTTTGCGCCCTCGGGCACATAGCTGGCTACGCATTTGAGCCTTTCTCCGAGGCGCATATTACCACATCCTGTAAAATATTAAAAGCGAAACCCGGCAAGGTTCCGCTTCCAAAACAAATTGGTGGGCCCACCTGGGATTGAACCAGGGACCGACCGGTTATGAGCCGGTGGCTCTACCGCTGAGCTATAGGCCCTTGTCAGACTCACCAGGCAATCCGCCTAGAGCCAACGAATATATTATAATATTATATCTTGTGCTGTGTCAATGGTTTATTCCAAAAAGTCCTTCAATTTCTTGCTGCGTGACGGGTGACGCAGTTTGCGCAAAGCTTTGGCCTCTATCTGGCGTATGCGTTCCCTGGTGACACCGAAATACTGACCAACTTCTTCAAGAGTACGCGATCGGCCGTCTTCGAGACCAAACCTGAGCTCGAGCACTTTCTTTTCTCTCGAAGTCAGTGTTTCCAACACTTCATCCAACTGCTCTCGCAGAAGTATAAACGATGCAGCGTCCGCCGGTGCCGGGGCGTCCTGATCTTCGATAAAGTCGCCCAAATGGGAGTCTTCTTCTTCACCGATCGGCGTTTCGAGAGATACCGGCTCCTGTGCTATTTTCATGATCTCGCGCACTCGCTCTACCGTGGTGTCCATCTCACTGGCCACCTCTTCCGGCAGAGGTTCACGGCCCATTTCCTGTAAGAGCTGGCGGGAAACGCGGATAAGTTTGTTTATGGTTTCCACCATATGCACCGGTATACGGATAGTACGGGCCTGGTCGGCAATAGCGCGGGTAATGGCCTGCCGTATCCACCATGTGGCATATGTACTGAATTTGTAGCCTTTGTTGTAGTCGAACTTCTCTACTGCTTTAATAAGACCGAGATTCCCTTCCTGTATGAGGTCGAGAAACAGCATACCACGCCCCACATAGCGTTTGGCGATACTTACCACCAGACGCAGGTTTGCTTCGGAGAGACATCGTTTAGCTGCGTCGCCCTGCAAAAGAACGGTGTTCATGATATTATTGTAGCGTTTGGTGCGTTCCCTGAGCTGCGCCCGCGTTACTACTTTATCCCCGCTGTGTACACGTATTTGAAGGGCATGAACCATATGATGCATTTCCAACAGCCGAGAAATCTCCCGGTCGGTGGTTTGAGTATTAATAGACAAGGGAACATCCGCTTTTATCTCTATGTGCAGTTCCTGAAGAGTACGGATAATTAGCCCCATCTCACATTTGGTAAGGTCAAAGGCAATTTTTTTGATGTCGGAGTTGCTTAATTTTTTATCTTTGCCCGCTTTTTTCAAGAGAAGATCCATGATATGATCCGGATTTCTCTGGTTGATCAGCACTATTTCCTGTTCAACAATTTTATCAATGGTTTCAAGGAGGGTCTTGGATTTTTTGCGGTCAAGATTGGGCACGTCGTTATCATCGAGATCATTATTCAATATACGCTGGACATAGTCGCCCTTGTCCATCCTCTTCGCCAATTTTATCTCGTCTTCGCCTGTTAAAAGGGGGACACGGCCTATTTCTTTAAGATACATCCTGACCGGATCGTCAATGCCGATACCATCAGGCACGACCAGTTCCACTTCCGTATCTTCGGTAATATTTGCCGGCACAGCCTGGACGGACTCTTCCTCTGACCCGCTCTGCAGTTCTTCTACTATCTCTATGCCCTGGTGTGCGAACATTTCATACATTTCATCCATGTCTTCCGGCGGCATATCTTCAAAATCCTGCATGGAATCCTGTATTTCCTTGTGCGTCAAAATTCCGCCGCGTTTTTTGCCCTTGCTTAATAGTTCATCTACATGTTCCTGTTGCTCTTTAGGCAATTTTTTTGTTTGAGCCATGTTATCCCCTCCTTTCCTGCAAAGTCGCCTGTTGTTTATCATGAAAACAGGTCTTTGATCTCTTCTTTAATATCTTTACTTTTTGCCAATTCCTGTAAATAACGGCTATCCCCCAAACGTGCATATTCCGTGGCTTTGTCACTGCTTTCTTTGAACTTTTTTTCTAAAACAGCTTTTTTTATCTGTTTCAAACAGTCTTCTGCCGTTTTGAAGTCCGCAACGGTATCGTCAGCCAGAATAACAGACAGTCTAGCTTTGGCGGCATCGGGCAAAAGCGAGAAAATTTCTTCCGGCAGAAGGTTTTCCCCCAGGCGTCTTTTCAGTAGGGAAAATATTTCCCGGTTTTCCTGATCGGTGAAGTTTTCCCCGCCGAGATGTTTTTCGATATAACTAACAATATCCGGGTTTTTGTAGGCCGCTCCCAATAGCTGCAGTTCTGCTTTCTCCAGCATGGACTTTTTTTCTGCAGGCAACTTCGCGATGACAACTTCGCTGCTTTGCTTGTTACCGCGCAGATATTTATTAAGTTCGCTTTGAATGGCAGCCTCGTCTATGGTAAGCTGCTGGGCCAGGTTGGAAACATGTTCTTTGATTTCGATTGCATTTTTTAACTCTGCAATTATCGGTAACATATTCGACACGACTTCTACTTTTCCTGCTAAAGAAGAAAAATCTGTCTGCGACAGAATGTAGTCTTTTTGAAAATCAAAACCCGTTTTTGCTTTTTTGAGCATTTCAGAGAACGCTTCCGCGCCGTTTTTAGCAATAAATTCGTCTGGATCCTTGCTGCCCGGAAGCGTTAGCGCCTTTACCTTCAGTCCGGCAGCCCTGGCCATCGACACTGCCCTAAGGGTAGCCTGCCGGCCTGCCTGGTCACTGTCATAACAAAATACTGCTTCTGGGGCAACCCGGGCCAACAACTTTGCCTGCTGTGCCGAAAACGCTGTGCCAAGAGAGGCCACCGCATTGGAAAAGCCAGCTGAGTGCAGTGCTATGGCATCCATGTAGCCTTCCACTATAATCGCGCTGCCCAGTTTTTTTATATTTGGCATGGCCAGATCCAAACCATACAGTAAAAATCTTTTGTTGAACCATTCGCTTTCCGCACTGTTTAAATATTTGGGTTGACCTTCCCCCATAATGCGCCCACCAAATCCTACAACCCTGCCACGGGCGTCTTTAATGGGTATCATGAGCCGGGAACGGAAAAAGTCGAAATGCTCTCCTGCGCCGCGTTCGGTGACTAGCCGGGCTTTCATCATAAGGTCAATATCGGCCGCGCGTTTGAGAAACGCTCTATACATAGCATCGCGACTGGGGAGAGCCGCGCCAAGAGAAAACTTTTCTATGGTTTCTTTGTTTATGCCACGCCCGGCAAGATACGTTGATGTATGCTGGCCAAATTTGGTCTTGTTGAGGCAGGCGGAAAAATATTCGACTGCCAGTGTGTTTATTTTGTATATATCCTGCGCCAGTCTGTCTTTTTGCGCATAAGCGTCCGACTGTTGGCGCCGGGGAGGCTCAAGGCCCATTTTTTCACCCATAAGGACTATCGCATCAACAAAAGAGAGGTTTTCTATTTTTTGAATAAAACTTATTGTATCGCCACCAGCATGGCAACCAAAACAATAAAACAATCCTTTTTCGGGAGTAACTGAAAAGGAGCCCGTTTTCTCCTGGTGGAACGGACAGCAGCCCCAATATTTGCCGCCGCGCTTTTTTAATTCCACATAGTCGGACACGAGCGCAAGTATGTCGCTTTTTGTCCTTACGGTCTCGACAAACTCCCTGTAAGAGTCATCCATGGACTTACACCGCCGTATCAACTTAAACAGCACCAAATATTTTACTGTTTGAGATTATTATTCAATAAAAATTCTCTATTTCCTCTTTTTTACGCCGCGGGCCCGCACTTTATTGGCGTCGGTTTTATTTAGTGTTTTTCAGTATTGGCGGGTTTTCCTGCCGTGAAAAGATAATTTTTTTAGCAAATACCGCTTTTTTTTGCTATAATATATCGGAAGGAAGTGATTTTATGGTGAAAAAATTTCTTGTGTTGCTGGCAGCACTTTTTTTTAGCGCCAGCATATTAACAAATATTTCTTATGCTGCTGAAAAGCCGTTCATAAAAGCGAACAAACAATATTTCGATCCGGCGCGCGGACTTTATGTGCTGACCGGCGATGTCTGCGTCAGCGCTAAAAACCGGACTGCCACCGCGAACCAGGCTACGTTTGATCCTCTTTCCCTAAATGTCTGGGCCCGTGGTAATATCACCTTTACCCAGGACGATATCGTCTTTAACGGCGACGACTTGTACGTTTATTCCAACCGCAAAACGGCCGAAATATCCGGCAATCTATGTTTCAAGCGTGACGGCATGGAGATAACATCCGATTATGGCGAATACTGCTGGCAAACAAAAGTTGCCAAGTTTTCCGGTCATGTTATAGTGACTACCAGTGACGGTGTTCAGGAGTACAATGCACTGGCTTACAATGTAGTTGAAAACCGTTTTCTTTAGAGAGCGCTTGCTCTCTTTCTTTTTTATCTATATTGAGGGCAGTATGTTTATATGCTACAATAAGGCAAATATTATCACGGAGGTTACATCATGGCTAAAGACAGCTCTTTTGACGTAGTATCGGAAGTCGACATGCAGGAGATGGATAATTCGATCAACCAGGTCGCGCGCGAGATTGCGCAGAGGTATGATTTTAAAAATTCGTCGGCCAGCATCGAATTGGTGGATAATGAAATAAAGCTGTCCGCCGAGGATGAATACAAACTGGAGACCATACTCGACATGCTTCGCGTGCGCATGGCAAAACGCGAACTGCCTTTGCGCTGCCTGATTTCCGGCAAGATAGAGCCGGCTTCCAAGGGCACCGTACGCCAAATTATCACTATTCAAAAGGGTATCGCCAAAGATAAGGCAAAAGATATAGTCAATACGATAAAAAACCTCAAACTCAAGGTCCAGGCCCAGATCATGGATGACCAGGTAAGAGTCAGCGGCGCTAAAAAAGATGAGTTGCAGGCAGTCATACAAGCCCTGAAGCAGGGAGATTTTGGCGTAGATTTGCAATTCACCAATATGCGCTAATCGGGGAGGTATTTTACATGCAACCACGGCCATGTGCCGCTGTCATCGGAACAGTGTTCATAGATTATAAAGGTTTTGCCGGTCCCGGTTTCAATCCTGCCGGACGCAATCTCGGCCGGGTGGAACTGGTGGCCGGCGGGGTAGCCCGCAATGTGGCCGTAAATATGGCCCATCTCGATGTAGACACCTGGTTTGTCGGCACTTTAAACCAGGACGGGTCAGGAGAACTCCTTAAAACCAGGCTGGTTTCCATGGGCGTACATTTTGAAAACGCCACTTTTGTCGCCCAGGGCGGCACAGGCGCTTGGCTGGCGCTCATCGGCCACGACGGTGAGCTTTTGGGGTCGGTGTCGCAAATGCCGGATATAGATTTGATGCACAAGGCAATAATGTCTAATTTGCCCTCTGTTTTGGCAAAAGTGGATGCTATTTTGCTGGAAATAGACTTAAGCGAAGATTTGGCGCGCGCGATCATCGACAGCGCAACCGCCGCCGGGCGAAAGGTCTACGCCCTGCCCGGCAATTTTTCAGTCATCGGTCAACATTATGATCTTTTTAAAGATATTCATTGTTTTATTTGCAACAAAGAGGAAGCTTCCCGTCTTTTCGGGCAGCCTGTTGAGGGTCCGTCAGACATTCTACTGTCTGCCATGCAGGATTTTGCCAAAGGCCACAGCCTTAAAAATTTCGTCGTCACTTTGGGCGAAGCGGGCGCCGCCTATCTTGACCAATATGGTGATTGCGGGCTGCAAAAAGCCTACCCTACTACGGTAGTGGATTCGACCGGCGCCGGGGATTCCTTTTTTTCCGCTACGTCGGCCGCCCTTTTACATGGCCAAAGTCTGCGCGACGCGGTCGACATAGGCGCCAAGCTTGCATCTTTGGTCATCGCTGATAAAAATAGCGAGTGTTCCGCCATAGACGCCTTGAAAAATGAGAGTTATAGAGAAAAATTGCTCTCTTGGGTGAAGAAGTAATATGGTCGGTTCATATTGAAAAGCAAAAGAGGAAGGAGCTCCTTCCTCTTTTGCTTTTTATGAATTTGCGGAAACGGCATCAGCCGCAGGCGCTATCACAGCAGATATGTTTCAAGCGGCTGCGCTCTTCGTCTTTTTTGGCATCGTTGAATTTGCTGATGGTACTGAGATAACCGGTTATGCGGCGTATGCGCACGATAGAATCATAATGTGGCGCCAATACGACTTCATTTCCAGCCAGTTTTATCTCCAGTTCAGCTAGTTTACAGCCGGGCTTTATCGTAAGTTGCTCGGCCACATATCCCCTGGCCTCCGGTAACGGCATCTCTTCCGGGCAGCTGACCAGAACGTCCTGAAAAACAAATTTTTGCACTGCTTTGTCCCCCTCTGCGGGCTTGAATCATGTTGCCTAAACAAAAGCCCTTCTTGCAACATACATTATATAGTACGGGGTTATCTTTTGCAATACTATATGTTGTTTACTTGAAATGGCTTTCTATATGATTCACGATGGTTTTGATAGTTTTCAGGCGGCCATAAAACTTACAGTTGGATTCTACTATGGTCCAGGGGGCGTGGGTCGTGCTCGTCCTAAAGAGCATTTCATTTACAGCGACTTCATATTCATCCCATTTTTCCCTGTTGCGCCAGTCCTCTTCTGTTATTTTCCAGTTTTTGGCTGGCGTACTCTGGCGGTCTTCAAAACGGCGAAGTTGTTCCTCTTTGTCGATCTGCAACCAGAATTTTAAAAGAATGTTGCCGCTGTTGGTGAGTTGCTCTTCCATTTCGTTGATTTCTTTGTAAGCCCTGCGCCACTGGTCTTCCGTGGCAAAACCCTCTACCCGTTCAACCATGACACGCCCATACCAGCTACGGTCAAAAATCGCCACCATTCCTTTGGGAGGCATTTCTTTCCAGAAACGCCAAAGATAGTGGTAGTCACGGTCGACGAGGCCGGGCGCAGCCACGGGTGTAACGTAGTACCCGCGCGGATCCATATGCGCCGTCACCCGCTTTATTGTACCGCCTTTTCCGGCTGCGTCCCATCCTTCAAATACCAGTATCATCGGCATTTTGCTGCGAAACAGTTTGAACTGCAGTTCTTGCAACCGTTCCTGATACTTGTCCATTTTTTCTTCATATTCTTTTTCCGTTACATCCTGGTCGAGCTTGACTTTATTAAGGACAGATGAATGAAAAGCGTTTTCCGGCAAAGGGTTTTGCGTTTTCTCTTTTTTACACTGCACAGTTTCTTTTTTTGCTGTTTCGACTTCTTCGAGTTTTTTCTCAAGAACATTTATCACATGGTCAAGCACTTTGATTTGTGCGTATTTTGTATCGTGAGCTTCGACGGCCACCCACGGAGCGTGCGCAGTATCGGTTTTGCTGAACATTTCCTCGTATATAGCCAAGAGCGGCTCATATATTTTTATCTCTCGCCAGTCTTCGTCAGTTGGCCGCCAATCCTTGCCAAAATTCTTCTCCAATTCTTTGATGCGCTTTTTGTGTTCTTTAGCTGAGATATGTGTAAAAAATTTTATGATGATGTGATTATCATCTGTCAAGAGGCGTTCAAAAGCGTTGATGTCGCCGTATGCTATGGCGCTTTCCATTGCACTGGCGTGTCCGCAAACCTCGCGGTGCACGGTTTGGAAATACCAGCCCCGGTCGAAAATAGCCAGGTTGCCCTTAGCCGGAAGCTTGGTCCAAAATTGCCAGAAAAACGGTTTGCTGCGTTCTTCTTCCCTGGCCTGATATGAGGTATGGACTTTAAAACCGCGTGGGTCCATGGCCTGCACCAAAGAGTTTATCAATACACCTTTACCGGATGAGTTCCAGCCTTCGAAAATAATGACTACCGGGATTTTGGCGTCGCGTATCGCGCGCTGAAGCGCCCCCAGACGTTCCATGCGCTCATCTTTGATTTTTTTGTATTCTTTTTTATCGAGGCTAAGTTTTAAATCTAAAGTATCGAGCAACGACATCCACTCCTTATAATCTATGTACTACCGACGACATATGCCCGCACCATTCGGCGTTTTCCGCCATGGCTTCCGCAAGAACATAGCGGTAACTGTAGTCGGCCAGAGCCTTCAAAAAAACCGCGCTATCATCAGAGCTGCACCGATAATCCAGATACCAGTCGCCGGGCAATACAAACGGCCGGTCAGAGAGAACACCCAAAAAGAGTTTTTTCGCGCCCACTTCATAAGTATGCCAGTTGTAGAGTTTGCTGTTGATGCCTGCTTTACTGGCGGAAAAAATGAGCTGTGGCCGCCATTTTATCCATACGCGGTCATTATCGCCAGCGTCTCCGGTGACTGCTACGGAAAAACGGTCTTCTCCGTCAAAATCGTCCGCCGGTATAGGCACGAATCCATCGTCGGCCAGGGCGGTCAGTATATCAATGTCCCCTCCTGTTTTCAGCGCGGTAAAAAGACGCATCCAGGCACACCTCTTTAAGTATTTGTAGTATATATTCTCTTTATACGGTTTTTTTCCTGCAAAAAAATAACAGGGCTTTCGCCCTGTCAATCTGGTAGTTGGTATTCTATCGTCTGGCCTGTGGCCAGAGATTTAGGAATATCAATTATTTTTTGGTTTGCTGAACCTCGAAATCTTAATAAAAGATCCCGCTCCCCTTCTTTAAAGGGGCCGTCCACCAATACATCCACACCTCGCAAGACCGGCCAGCCGGAAATGTTTTCGTAAACATAGCCTGTGTAGAGCCAGATGTTGATATGCGGCCGTCTTTGGCGCAAAATAATAATGAGTTTTTCCAGTTCTTCCGCCTGCAAAAGCGGGTCGCCCCCGCTAAAAGTCACTCCTTTATGGAGGGCGGTTAGTTCTTCTATGATAGAATCGGCAAGTTCTTCCACGGTATAGGCGGTTCCGCCGCAAAGTTCAAGCAGATCCGGGTTATGACAGCCCGGACAATGATGCAGGCAACCTTGAAAGAATACTACCGTCCTTATACCGCTTCCGTCAACGACGGATTCGGGCAGGATATTGGCAACTCTAAGCACCTTTTACGCCCCCAGTTAATTGTCGTGGTTTTTGCGCACGGTGCAGCGCACATGGCTCGAATCGCACCGCGGGCAATAATCCTGGTTGATAACGCCAAGATAGCCGCAATTGTCGCAATAGTCTATCGGAAAATTTATGCCGGCATAGCCGCAGTCACATTCCAGCATAAATTTCAACAGGTCTTCCACTGCGGTAAGGTTGTTGACGGGCGGCGAGGAAAATTCTACATAGCTGATATGTCCGGCATTGGTGTAGCCGTGAAATTTGCCTTCGATCTTCATTTTTTCAAAAGCGCTGATGCGATAGTTGACCGGCACATGAAAGGAGTTAGTATAAAAGCTCTTGTCCGTGACGCCGGGGATAAGTCCGAATTCTTTCCTGTCCATATTTACAAAACGCCCCGAGAGTCCCTCGGCCGGGGTAGCGATAAGTGTATAATTAAGGTCGTAGCGCTCCGCCATTTTATCCGTCTTGTTACGCAGGAAAGCGACTATTTCTTCTCCGAGTGCTCTTGAGTCTTCGTTTTCGCCGTGGTGTGCCCCGGTGAGGGAAACCAGGGTTTCCGCAAGTCCGATAAAGCCAATTGTAAGGGTACCGTGTTTGATGACTTCCTTGATAGTATCGTCCGGTCCGAGTTTATCAGAGTCAAGATACAGTCCCTGTCCCATCAAAAAGGGCAGGTCGTTCATCCGCAGTTTGCTCTGTACTTCAAAACGGTGGTAAAGTTGTTCACTGGTAAGTTCGATCATTTCATCGAGGTATTGGTAAAAAAGCATTATATTGCGTTCAGCCCGCATAGCAAGACGGGGCAAGTTTATAGTGGTAAAGGACAGGTTGCCGCGGCCAGTAGTAATAGACTCCCCATGCCGGTCGGCGATAACTCTGGTGCGGCAACCCATATAGGCTACTTCACCATCGTATGGCTTGTTAAAGGTCGTGTCCATAAAGCTAAAGGTCGGGTTCATGCGCTGCGAAGCGACACGGATAGCCAGTTTGAAAAGATCATAGTTGGGATCGCCTTCGGCGAAATTGATGCCTTTTTTCACGCGAAAGATTATATTGGGGAAAATAGGGTTTTCACCGCGGCCAAGGCCTTTTTCATAAGCCAAAAGAAGGTTTTTGGTAACTTTGCGTCCTTCATCCGATGTGTCAAGACCAAGATTGAGGCTGGAGAATGGTACTTGTGCGCCGGCGCGAGAATGCATGCTGTTGAGGTTGTAGACCAGCGCTTCCATAGACTGGAAGGCTTCTTCGTCACTGGCGTCCTTCATAAAAGAAGCCATGTCAAAGTCAAAAAAACCAAAGGACTGACCGCCGAACATATCGTTTTGCGAGCTTTGCAGGACGATAGCCGCCAGAGCGGTAGCCGATCCCGGGCGACGGGGCGGCCTGATGTAGCCGTGCCCGTTATTGAAACCGTTCTGTAAAAGTTTTTTGAGCGGAATGTTTACGCAATTGAGCGTTTTTCCGTAAAAATCAAGGTCATGTATATGTATGTCGCCACGCTTATGCGCCGCGGCAATATGCTCCGGGATCAGTCGGGACAAGTAATATTCTTTGCTGGCCGCGCTGGCTATCTGCAGCATTTTGGCCGAAGGGGAATTAGAAATGTTCGCGTTATCGCGATTGGTTTCGACAAGGATGTCTGCCACGGCGTCCATAAGTTCGGAACGGGCGTTTCTGATGTTATTGCGACGGGCCCGGTAAAGGATATACGCTTTGGCAGTTCTGGCGTGCCCACGTTCGATAAGCACTTTCTCCACTGCGTCCTGAACGTCTTCGACGCCAAAGGAGCCGCCATTATATTTGGTTTTAATATAGCGCAATACATCTATAGTTATTTCCATGGCTAACTGCCGGTCGGCGCCGCCCACCGCGTTAGCCGCCCTGAATATGGCGTTGGTTATTTTACTTTCGTCAAAAGGCATTTTTCGCCCGTCACGCTTAACTATCACGTCAAACATCTTTGTTTTTCCCCTTTTCCGGCGTATGCTGTGTGTTTTTCATTATATGCTGTATTTCCTGCATGAAATTGTTTACATCGGCGAATTGCCGATATACTGAAGCAAAGCGTACATATGCTATCTGGTCGACTTCGGCAATATAGCGCATGACTGCTTCGCCGATGCGTTCACTGGCGATCTCAGCTTCCCCCGTGCCGCGTACTTCCCGTTCCACTTTGTCAGCCAGTTCCTGTATGCGTTCGATGGGTACGGGGCGTTTTTCAAAAGCTTTCACCAAGCCGCCAAATAGTTTCTTTTCATTGAATATCTCTCTGCGCCCGTCTTTTTTTACTACCATCAAAGGTATTTCTTCCATTTTTTCATAAGTAGTAAATCTTTTGTTGCAAGAAGGGCATTCACGGCGACGACGGATCGCGGTAGCGTCTTCGATAGCACGCGAATCGACTACTCTGCTGTCAAAGTAGGCGCAAAAAGGACATTTCAATGTACTTCACACCTTCCCGATTTTTTTGGTAGGGTTCATTTTTCACCCGTGTTTTATTATCGCACAACAAACTTCATTTTTCAATATATAGTATATGTATTTTTTGACGTACACTATATATTGAAAACTGCCGGTCTCATAACCGGCAGTTTTATATAAAATATAGAGTTATTTATCTGTCGCAGGGGGTTTTTCTTTGCGACTGACCATCCAGGGCGGTACTGACCAAAAGTCTTCCTTCCCTGCGTTGGAGGCGGTTGCCGGTACAGGCTGACTTTTAACGTCCGGTAACGAAAGCCCCGGCACGGAAAAGGTGGCAGACTTGCCAAGACGTTGCTCAAAACAGGTGGCGATTACTGTAACTCGTATTTCTTCGTCCATTGCTTCGTCGATGACCGCGCCAAAAATTATGTTAGCATCTTTATCCGCGGCATCGGCAATGATCTGCGAGGCTTCGTTTACGTCGAACAAACTCAGGTTTTTACCGCCGGTGATATTAAACAGCACACCGCGCGCTCCGTCTATCGAGGTTTCGAGAAGCGGGCTTTTGATGGCAGACTCGGCGGCCGCCAGTGCCCCGCCCTCGCCTTTTGCCACGCCTATACCCATCAGGGCACTGCCCGCATCTGACATGATGGTGCGTACGTCGGCAAAGTCAAGATTGATGAGGCCAGGAACAGCGATGAGGTCCGAAATGCCTTGCACGCCCTGGCGTAAAATATCGTCGGCGATCCGAAAAGCTTCCAGCATAGGTGTGCGTTTGTCGATCACCTGCATCAGGCGGTCATTGGGAATGGTTATCAGCGTATCCACTTTTTCTTTGAGTTTACTGATGCCATATTCGGCCTGGCTTTGGCGACGTTTTCCTTCAAAAGCAAAGGGCTTGGTAACCACGCCTACTGTAAGAGCGCCCACTTGCCGCGCACATTCGGCAACGATTGGGGCAGCACCTGTGCCGGTACCGCCACCCATTCCGGCGGTAACAAAGACCATTTCTGCGTCTTTTAATAGTTCCAGTAATTGTTCTCGAGATTCTTCCGCCGCCTGGGCGCCGATTTCAGGATTGGCGCCAGCTCCGCGCCCTCGCGTGAGTTTTTCACCGATCTGGATGCGGGTAGGAGCATGAGCATACAAGAGCGCCTGGGAGTCGGTGTTTACCGAGATAAACTCCACGCCGTTTACACCGGCCATAATCATGCGGTTTACCGCGTTGGTGCCGCCCCCGCCTACCCCAACTACCTTGATGTTGGCAAGGGTACTTATATCCATTTCCATTTCCATCATCCGCTATGTTCCTCCTTAACCACTTGTTGGCGGCTAAATCTTCTTCCAATTTTAGCAATCTTTGTTATATATAGTACCTTACTCTTTAAACAAACACAATATGTATGTTCTAAAATTATTTTTTTAAAAACAACCGCCGGATGATGGCAAGGTTTTGGAACATACGCAAGCCAAAAGTCAGTACGGCGACAAAATAAAGATCTATGGACAGCCGCTCTCCCACATAGGTCAGACCGACTGCCAGGAGCGTGTTGGTAAAAAAACCCGTGATAAATATCATGTTATCATATTTTTCTTCCATGGCGGAGCGTATACCACCAAATACTGAATCGAGACCCGCCATGAGGGCAACCGACATGAACTTAGAATATTCGTGCGGTACATGCAGGGAAAAAACACTTCCCAGAAGTATACCCGCAAACAGCCCTAGCAAAGGGTATATCATTGTTTTGTACCTTCTTCCACAGGTTTTGCATAATCAAAGCGAAAAACCCCGCCATATCCTGGCACTTTGAGCTTTTCTTCTTTTTTGGTCTGCACCTGTATGCCCCAGAATTTCAGCGTTTCTATTACTCCGCCGCGCATTTTCAACGATGCGTCGAGGCTTTGTGGATCACCGATCGCCTTTATGATATAAGGCGGCGAGGAACGGACGTTGTTGACAGATACGGTGGGCCCGGCACAGCGTATTTCCGAGGTGGCGATCAAACGCTGTTCGTTTATTGAGATAGCTTCCGCCCCGGCCGCCTTGAGTTCGTTTATTACTTTCAAAAGATCGTCGTCATGTATCAGGTAAATATTTGGGTTATCGCCCGGTTTTGCTGGCATCTTGCTGTCGTCGATGGTCACAAGGACTCCCGGTCCTTGCATAGGCAAAGTACCCGCGTACATTTGCAGCAACCGGCTTTCTTTTGCCTGTACTTCGCTACCGGCTTCTTCCTTAAATCTTTGCAGCTCCACCATTAGATCAGTGCGTTCTTTTTCTGCCCGCTTGAGTTTTTCCGTCAAGTCTTCCAGCCTTTGGTAAGGCAAAGCATTAGCTTTCAAATTCTCTACTGTTCTAAACTGGGTAGCAAGCATCAATCCAAGTATCAGGCAGATAAAAGTAACAACCAGCCTGGCTTGCTTGTTGGGGAACATTTTCCTTCCTCGCTTTCAGCAGACATTTATTATGACTGCTTTTTTATCTTAATATAGGGTTTTGAATATGACAAGTCCGCAAATTCGACAGCCAGATTTTTTTCGTTTATTTCTTTGACTATGGCAGAAAAAGTCATGGATTTTTTCCCCGCCTCTGTCAGATCGCCTATTATGTAGGGCACTCCTGACAGATCAAATATTTTCGCTTTGCCGGAAGAATTTATATGTATTTCCGCTATTTTGCCGCGCGCTTCGGTACCTGCGGTAGTTAAAAAATCCCTGAAATAATTTATTTCTTTTGTGGAAACTGTATCCCCGACAAAGGTATTGCCAATCGATACACCAGTCAAAACAGGCGCCAGTGCGTCTTTTATGTTTTTCCCGGCTGACATTAGTTTGCCGTCTGAACGGACACCGGCAAAACCATAACTGGTCTTTATATAAAAGAACGGCGCTTCTTCCAGTATGTCTATGCGCAATATGTTGGGCAATTCATACGACACTGCCGCTTTTTTTATTCTAAGGTCGTTAGTTAGGATGTGTTCTACGTTGGCCTTATCGAGAATAATAAGGTTGACCGGTTCTTTAAGACCGGTAAGGGCGAGTATTTCCTGGCGGCTCAGTCTTTCCGTCCCGGTTATATATACTGTGCCAAAAGCAAACCAGGGCTGGCGTAGCAAAAAAAACAACGCCACAAAAGAAACTGCCGTCAAAGCATACATTGCTATTTTCTTGAATTTGATACGCCTTTTTACCAGGCGCTTTTCCTGTATGCGCTCAACAGTGGACACCGGCCAAGCTCCTCAATGTTTAGTGTTCTTTATGGTTCTGTATTTTTGGTCAGCAGTTTTTCTCCCGCTTTATATATATCCCCGGCCCCTACCGTGACGATCATATCGCCATTTTGTATTATGGAATATAGATAGTCGGCCGCTTCATCTACTGTAGCGGCATAAACTACCTGTTGGCCGGTTTGGCGTCTGACCTCGTCTACGAGGGTCTGCCCGTCTATGCCGGTTATAGGCTGTTCGCTGGCCGCGTAAATATCGGTCAGCAAGAGGATGTCGCAAACCGCGAAACATCCGCCAAATTCCTCTTGTAAAAGCTGTGTCCGGGTGTAACGGTGCGGTTGAAAAGCGCAGATCAGCCGCTCGGGGCTCCTCTGGCGTGCGGCAGACAGGGTTGTCATTATCTCCGTGGGATGATGGGCGTAGTCGTCTACTATCACCGCGCCTTTTACCTTGCCTTTTACTTCAAACCGCCTCTTGGCTCCAGAAAAATCCGCCAGTGCCCCCGATATATCATTGAAAGCAAGGTTCAAAAACCGCCCCACCGCAATGACCGCCAATGAATTGAGCACGTTGTGGCGACCGGGTACGGACAGTTTTACCCTGCCCAGTTTTTCTCCTTTATATACTGCGTCATAATAGGTTCCGTCCGTTTTATATTCAACATTGAGCGCCCGGTAATCCGCTTCCTGATCTATCGCGTAGGAAATGACGCGGTTTTTAGTTTTTGCGGACATGGCTCTTAGTAGTTCATCTTCAAAACACAAAACAATGACGCCATCTTCCATCAGTTGCCCCATGAACTGTTCGAAGGCCTTATTCATACGATCCATGGTTTGATAAAAATCCATATGGTCGTTTTCTATATTCGTTATGATGGCAATATGGGGGAAAAATTTCAAAAAAGAGCCGTCACTTTCGTCCGCCTCGGCTATCAGGTAACGACTGTTGCCACAAAGAGCGTTGCCGCCAAGCGCTGCTACTTCACCTCCGATAAGTACGGTCGGATCAAGGCCGGCCGCCACAGCCAGGCAGGAAAGCATGGAGGTGGTGGTGGTTTTCCCGTGCGCTCCGGCTACCGCAATACCATAATGGCTGTTTATGAGATCGGCCAGCATATCCGAGCGGTGCAGCACCGGTATGTTACGTTCCTCGGCTTCTTTTACTTCAGGATTTGCGCAGTTTATCGCGGTAGACAATACTACAGCATCACAATCTCCGATTTGTCCCCTGGCATGACCGCAGTATATCTTCACGCCTTCGGCGGCGAGACTTTCTGTCAGACGACTGGTTTTTTCGTCCGAGCCGGAAACTTCATAGCCAAGTTTATTTAGCACATAGGCGATAGCGCTCATGCCAACACCGCCTATGCCAATAAAATGCACTTTCTTTATTTTTTCCAGCATTTTAAACCCTCCGTGGTCACTTTTTTTCAATCATTTCTATAATATCTGCTACGATATCTTCTGCTGCGTTAGGCCGCCCCAGTTTTTTGGCGCAATCAGCCATTTGCTGGAGGCGCTGGCGGTCCGCGAGGAGTATCTCAATAAGGCCCAACAGCCCTTCCCCGGTGAGTTCTTTATCTCGCACTACAATAGCCGCTCCTTCTTTTTCAAAAGCGCGCGCATTGTGTTCCTGGTGATTGGCCGCCGCATATGGATAGGGAACCAGTATAGACGGCACCCCACGCGCGGCCAGTTCCGCAAGTCCCAGCGCCCCGGCACGAAAAACTGCAAGGTCGGCCACCGCCAGTGCCAGCGGCATATCATCCAAATACGGTGTTATTTTTATATTATCGGCTTTTTTTGCCTTGACCGATAAGCCCTCCAGGACTATACCATGGCCGCTTTTCCCTGTTATATGTACTATCTGCACATCTGCGCGGCCAGCCAGTTTGTCATTTACGTATAACATGGCGTGGTTCATACTCATCGCACCGCGACTACCGCCGGATATCAAAACGGTCAGTTTGCCGCCGTCCAGTTGTAAAGCGGAAAGTCCTTCGAGACGGTCGGTGCTCAATATGTCTTTACGCACCGGGTTACCGCTCAGCACTATTGCTTTACTTTTCGGAAGGAAATCCTGCGCGCCCGGACTGCCAAGGTAAATACGTTTCGCGAAGCGGGAAAGTATTTTATTGGTCACTCCCGGAACGGCGTTCTGTTCCTGTATGCAGGTCTTTATGCCGCTGAGGGCGGCGGCCAGGACGACAGGACCGCAAACATAGCCGCCTGTGCCGATAACCGCATCCGGTTTAAGTTTTTTTATCAGGTTAAAAGCTTCTTGCAACCCCTTTACTGCATTTTTGGCGGAAAACAACGTATCGAAGCCTAGTTTGCGGTCAAAACCGCTCACTCCGATCTGGTAAACTTTATAACTGTATTTTGCCAGGATGCCGTTTTCCATCCCTTTTTTACTGCCGACAAAAATTATTTCCGTTTCCGGTCGTACTCTTTCCAGTTCTTCGGCAATCGCCAGTGCCGGATATATGTGCCCGCCGGTACCGCCGCCTGAAATAACGATGCGCATAAGACCTCCAAAAAAATCCCGTTATCCTAGGTTTTTTCCCTTGATTTGTAGGTTTTTACCAGTTGTTTGAAATACCTGCCGCGCTCGGGAAAATTGTTAAACATGTCAAAAGACGAACAGGCCGGCGACAAAAGCACCACCTGGGGCGGCTTCGCAAAAGAATGTGCTTTTTCCACCGCTTCTTCAAATGTACCGGCCAGAAAAATTTTGCCAACTCCTGCGGTTTGCGCTTCCCGAGAGAAACGTTCCCGGGCTTCACCCAAAAATATGCATAAGCTGGTCTTTTCTTTTGCCAAAGCCATGAATTCCGACAGGTCGGTCAATTTGTCCTTGCCACCCGCTATCAGCACTATATTTCCGGCAAAAGCCTCCAGCGCCTTTACCGCCGATTCGGGGTTGGTGGCCTTGGAGTCGTTATAGTAGGGCACCCCGGCAACCGTCGCCACGTACTCCAGCCGGTGCTCTACCCCTTCAAAGTTCTCGAGAACATTTCTAATATCAGCTATCGGTACTCCAGCTAAAAAAGCGCATATAGAGGCCGCTAAAGCATTTTCAACGTTGTGCGCGCCAAAAATCTGCATGGCTGACGTCGGGCACACTTCGTATTTTTCCCCTTGCCAGAAGATGGTTATTATATTATTTTGCAAAAAAGCGCCTTCCGGCAGTTCCTGCTTACCGCTGAAAAAAACTGTGCGCGCTTTAGCCCGTTCGGCCATGTCTTTTACTTCTGTGTCATCAAAATTCAGCACCAGATAGTCATCCGGTGTCTGCCTCGCAAAGACGGCCTCTTTGCGTCTTTTGTATTCGGCAAAGGTGCGGTGCCGGTCGAGATGGTCGGGCGTCAGGTTGAGAACGGCTGCGATATTAGGGTGAAAGGTATCCACGCTCTCCATTTGAAAACTGGATATTTCCGCCAGCAAAATGTCATTTTTAGCAGGCAGTGTTTTGGCAGCCACCGAAAGGGCATCACCTATATTACCGCCCACGGCGCTTTTTACCGGGAGTTTCCCCAGCATCTGGCCAAGCAGCATGGTAGTAGTCGTCTTGCCATTTGTACCTGTTATAGCTATAAGTTTGCCCGGAAAAAGCCGGGCCGCCACTTCTACCTCTGCTAGCACCTTTACGCCGACCGCCCCGGCCCGTTCGACCAGTTTACTGTAGATGGACACGCCGGGAGAAAGTATCATAAAGTCCTGCGTGGAGAGAAAATCAGCCGTCAGGGGGCCTGTCAGGAAAGGGATATTTTGTTCAGTTAAAGATTTTTGCTTTTCTTGCGGCAGGTTTTCATCATAAATAACAGTTTCGGCGCCTTCATCCGCCAACACGGCAGCTACTCCCACCCCGCTTACTCCGGCGCCAAATATCAATATTTTTTTGTCTTTGAACATTGAACTACCTCCCTGAAAGCCACAGCGCCAAACCGCCGAGCGAAAAAGCCGTACTGGCCAACCAGAATGCCTTTACTACTTTTTGTTCGCTCCAGCCGCCCAATTCAAAATGATGATGCAGAGGGCTCATGCGAAATATCCTTTTACCGCGTGTTTTAAAGGAAATGACTTGTATAATGACGGAAAGCGCCTCTATCACATAAAGGCCGCCGATAAATACCAAAAAAAGTTCGGTCTTTGTTAAAAGGGCCAGCGCGGCTACCGCCCCGCCGAGCGCCAATGATCCGGTATCACCCATGAAAACTTTGGCCGGATGGCGGTTGAATAAAAGAAATCCTGCGCAGGCGCCTGCTACGGCTACCGCAAAAACCGCCAGAGAGCGGGATAAAGAAAAAGCTATAAAAGCATAGACTATGAGCACCGGAATAGTCGCCCCCGCGGCCAGGCCATCGAGGCCGTCGGTCAGGTTTACTGCGTTGGTGGTGCCTAAAAGCAGCAAAAATACCAGTAGATAATAAAGTGGTCCGAGTTCCAGTTCTGTATTGAACACCGGTATCCATATGCTGTTTTCACTGGTATTGAAAAATATGAACAGTACGGCCGCCAATGTCTGGCCCAGCAGTTTTTGCCTGGCAGTCAGGCCCAGGTTGCGTTTGAGGACTACCTTTATATAGTCGTCGGCAAAACCGATAGCCGCATGACTAAAAAAAAGAAAGAGAGCCAGATAGGTGAAATGGTCTACCGGCGCCAAAAACAAGGTCGTCAATAATACTGCCGGAAAAAGCATCAAACCGCCCATTGTAGGAGTGCCGGCTTTTTTCAGATGGGCTTCGGGCCCGCAGTCCCTGATGCTCTGCCCAAACTTAAGGCGTCGCAGGAAGGGGATGATAGTTACACCGCATAATGCTGTCGCGGCAAATGAAACAAGCGCTGCTAAAAAAAGATCGTACATTCAGCGTTTACCTATCCTTTACGCTTAGGTTATTTTTTCTTTAAGGCCGTCCAGCAGTTCTTCCATGCGCATGCCGCGCGATCCTTTGAAGAGTACCGTATCGCCCGGCTGCAATATTTCTTCTAGCAGCGGCAAAACCGGCGTTTTTTCCGCAAAATGCCAGGAACGTACCCCTTGTTCGGCGCTCTCTCGTGAAATCAACGCGGATTTATCGCCTACAGTCACTACCATGTCTATCCCCTGGCGGACTATTTCCCGCCCCACTGCACGGTGCGCTTCGTCGGACATGTCGCCTAGTTCCAGCATATCACCCAGTATCATGACCTTGCGTTTGCCGGGCATATTGTTCAGCATTTTAGCGGCGGCACACATGGCCGCCGGATTGGCGTTATAGGCGTCATTGACAAGCAGTAAACCACCCGCTTCACTGACTTCCTGGCGCATGCCGCTGAGAACGGTTGTCGCAAGGCCAGATAGCATAATGTCTTTATCTATCTTCAACACTGTGGTCACCGCTATTGCCGCCAGCGCGTTATATACATTGTGTTCACCCAGTAAAGGGAGCCGTACTTCGTATTCTTGTCCGCTTATTTTATTTGCACAACAAAATACTGTTGTCAGTCCTTCGCGTTTTATGTTTTTCGCCGTAATATCGGCGCTTTCTCCCAGTCCGTAGAAAAGCTTCCTTGCTTTGGTGGCGGATGCCATTTCTCTCACGTAAGTGTCGTCGCCGTTTAAAATAGCTGTGCCGCTGTCCGACAGGCTTTCCACCAGCTCACGTTTGGCGGCAACGATATTTTCCTGTGAACCTAATAATTCTATGTGTGTTTGCCCGACATTGGTCACGACGGCAATGTCCGGCCTGGCTATTTCAGCCAGTTCCCTGATTTGTCCCAATCCACGCATACCTAACTCTACCACCAACACCTGGTGCTGCGGCGTCAAGTCAAGCAAGGTGAGCGGCAGGCCTATTTCATTATTGTGGTTTCCCTGGCTTTTCAGAACATTTTTGCTTTCAGAAAGCGCGGCGGCGATGATATCTTTGGTAGATGTTTTCCCGGCCGAACCAGTAACAGCAACCACCGGCAGATTGAACTTGCTTCTGTGGCAAGCGGCTATATCCTGATAGGCTTTTAGTGTGTTTTTTACCTTGATAACTACCACGCTATCCGGCAAAGGTTGCGGCAGGTTTGATACAACGAGGGCTTTCGCGCCTTTTTGAACGGCAACCTGGCAAAAATCATGACCGTTATAATTTTCCCCTTCGAGAGCGACAAATACGTCCCCGTTTTTTACCAGACGACTGTCCGTGCTGACGCCGCCCACTTCAAAATCATCATACGGCTGTATCGCGCCGCCGCCGGTAAACTGGCAGATTTCACTAATTCTGATCATACCCGCCATTTTCCTTTCAAATAATCTCTGGCTACCTGTCGGTCATCGAAATCTATCGTCCGGTCTTTTAGTATCTGATAGGTTTCATGCCCTTTGCCGGCAATAACCACAACATCTCCGGCTCCGGCCTCGGCCAGCGCCGACTCTATGGCCGACCTGCGGTCAACGATGGTCGTATAGTTTTCCTTATCCGGGACGCCGGTTTTTATATTTTCAATAATATTTTCAGGGACCTCGCTGCGCGGATTATCAGATGTGATAAAAACATGGTCTGATAGACGCGCGGCTATGGAACCCATCAAGGGGCGCTTGGTTTTGTCACGGTCACCGCCGCAGCCAAAAACTGCGATCAGTTTATTCTGCGCTATCTGCCGGGCGCTCGTGAGGACATTTTCTAGGCCGTCCGGCGTGTGAGCATAATCCACGATAACAGTGAACGGCTGGCCGCTTTCTACCAGCTCGAAACGCCCGGGAACGGCAGTAAAAGCATTGAGACCGCTTTGTATGGTTTCCGGGGCAATACCGGCCGCCCAGGCAGCGCTTACCGCCGCCATGACGTTATATACATTGAAATGTCCGGTGGTGGCGATAGACAGGTCCAGCTCACCGCCCGGCGTCGATAACAACAGTTTCATTCCTTTGGCCTGAAGATTGGTTTTAAGCGGAAAAACATCATTTCCCGCTTTCAGGCCATATGTCACGACAGGCACGCCGGTGGCCGCCATTATGGCCGCGGCACTCGGGTCGTCAGTGTTAATAACAGCCTTTGCGCCTTTTTTTATACGGTTATTTTCCAGCCTGCTGAATAAAAGTGTTTTGGCCCCGACATAAGCCTCGAAGGTTTTATGAAAATCAAGGTGATCTTGGGTAATATTGGTAAGTACGGCTATGTCAAATTCACAGCCCGCTACACGCTCGAGGCTAAGCGCGTGCGAAGACACTTCCATAAATATATATTTTACTCCATCATTATACATTTGGGCAAGTAGTGTTTGTAATTCCATGACGTCGGGCGTAGTATTTTTGACCGGTATTTCCCGTTCGCCACTCATGGCGTGTATGGTGCCGATAACGCCGGTCATGTGTCCGGCAGCGGCAAATATCTGCCTTAGCATATGGGTGACGGTGGTTTTGCCGTTAGTGCCGGTAACACCTATTATAGCCATTTTATGTGACGGGTAGTCAAAGAAATGCGGCGCCAGTTTTTGCATGGCGGTGTTGCTGTCGGCTACTTTGACAACCGTGGCCGGCAAGCCGCCCAGCTCCTTGTCGGTCAGTATTGCCACAGCCCCGTTATCGAGGGCATTTTTCACATAACTATATCCGTCGCTTTTAAATCCGGCATGGCAAATGAACAGAAAGCCTTTTTTTATATTGCGCGAATCGTCGGAAAGGCCTTCAATCAATACATCTTCAGATCCGGTTATTTCGCAGCTATCTAATACCGATAGTAGCTCCTGCAATGATTTTGCCACAAGAAACCCTCCCTACAATAAAGGCAGCCTTTCGCCAGGCTGCCAATCTTTATCGCAAACAGACCATATATAGATTGTAGCACAGGTTGGTTTTTTTTGTATTCTTAACTACCTGTCAATCTTTTTTCCACGCCATACGCAGCTTATCTTCCTTAGGCGCAGTTTGTCCCGACGGTCCGGCCTTTACGTAGATATTTTTGTCGGCCGGTATCATTCCTATCTGCAAAGCCATGCCAGTAATGCGTTCCGGTGCTTTAAGTCCGGCCAAATGGACTTTTAAATGTTCATTATTTTTTATGAGTTCATTTTCCTGCCTTTGTGCTGCCACCAGTTCATAGCCCTTTCTTATGGATACGTCGCCACGTGCGACCAGAAAAAATGCAAAGAACAGAACTATCCCTACCAGTATACTGAATTCGCAGCGCAGGTTTTTAGTATAAACTGCGCGTGGTTTCTGCCGTACAGAGGGTTCCGTGTACACAGTGTCTTCGTATGTTTCGTATGCGGTGTAATCGTATTCAGGATAATCAAGTTTTCTTGCCAACATGTTTACCGGCCCCTCCTCTCATATTTTGATGGCCATCCGCAATTTAGCACTGCGGGCCCGCGGATTTTTTTCTATTTCTTCAATGTCCGGAACTTTTCTGCTCACATCACTCAATAACGGCCGCTTGCCGCATACACATACTGGTATGCTGGGCGGGCATTGACAGCCTTTCCTTAAAATGGTCAGAGTTTGTTTAGCTATCCGGTCCTCGAGCGAGTGAAATGTTATTATAGCTATGCGTCCACCGGAAACAAGGTTTTCTACTGCTTGAGTGAATACGTTTTCCAGTATGCCAAGTTCGTTGTTTACTTCTATGCGGATCGCCTGGAAGGTGCGTTTAGCGGGATGCGGTCCATCCTGCCGCGCTCCTTTGGGTACCGCTTTTTTGATTATAGTGACCAGTTCCGCAGTAGTGTCGATGTGTTTTTCCTGTCGGGCGGTTACGATAAACTGTGCTATGCGTTTGGCCCAACGCTCTTCTCCGTAACGCCAGATGATGTCGGCCAGTTTTTTTTCCGGATAGTCATTAACTACTTTCCCGGCAGTCAGTTCGCTCTCCCTGTCCATCCGCATATCCAAAAGGCCGTCCTGCATGTAGGAAAAACCCCGTTCTGGAGTGTCCAGTTGATAGGAAGATACGCCAAGATCAAACAGTACGCCGTTCACCTTGCCCAGTCCCTCTCCTTCAAGTATTGCGGAAAGGTGGCTAAAATTGCTTTTTACCAGCTTTAGGCGACATTCGACGTTCTTTAGTCTTTCGGCGGCGGCCTTGAGTGCGTCCTCGTCCTGGTCTATACCGACGAGCACACCTTTAGCGCTCAATCGCCCGGCTATCGCAAGAGCGTGTCCGCCACCACCCAGAGTGCAGTCGACATATGTCCCGGCGGGGTCATCGACCAACCAGTCTACCGCTTCGTCAAGCAATACACTTTTGTGCATAAACTTGCTGTTTTCCACTTTTATATACCCAGGCTGACCAGTTGTTCAGCTATGTTATTGATGACTTCTCCGGATTCTTCATTATATTTGCGCCAACACTCGCTATCCCATATCTCTATGCGCCCGCCGACGCCGATGATGGATATTTCCCTGTTTAAAGCCGCGTGTTCCCTCAGGTTGCTCGGTAACAATATCCGTCCCAGTTTATCGCACTCCAGCTCTGTGGCGCCGGAGAAGAAAAATCTGACGACCGACCTGGCATCCTTACTGGTAGTTGGGAGTTGTTTGAGTTTATCTTCAAGTGCCTTCCACTCTTCTTCCGAGTAGACGAACAGACACTTATCCAAACCCTTGGTGGCGATAAAGCGTTGCCCTAGTTGTTCACGGAATTTGGCGGGAAAGCTTATGCGGCCTTTAACATCGATATTGTGTTGATATTCACCCATAAACATGTCCGGCCACTCCTTCCCTTAACTTTTATTTTTTACCACTTTATACCACTTTACACCACTTTCACCATAATTTCTACACAAAAAAAATTATTCCTGCTAGTGCGCAGGAATGTTTTGTCTGATGAATACTCACTATTTGGGTAATATAAATTGCACAAACAACAATATATTGTGTGTATTTAAAAAATCATACATATATATGCTAAAAATTCATTTTCATATTGCCAGTCAGGAAATATATTTTATTTGCAAAATGATACTTAAGTCCTAGTGATGTGACGCACTAATTACCAGACTTAAATTGTAGTAGCGTCTACCACCCGCCCGCCTGTTATCTCTTTCAGTCTGGTTGGAGTGATTGGCAGTGCAGAACTGGCCGTACCGGCCGAAGCATACACCATATCATACTGGAAAAGGCTTTCATCTACATAGACAGGTAAAGAAGTTTTAAGCGCAAACGGGCATACCCCGCCCGGCAAAAAACCGGTAGCTGCATAAGCTGTGTCAGCATCGGCAAAACGCACTTTTTTGACGCCCACTTGTTTGCCCAGTTTACGTGTATCCATTTTGCGGTCGCCTACCGTAACTACTAAAAAAGGCTGACCGTCGCCTAAAAAACATAGAGATTTGGCTATCTGCCCCACTGCCACTCCGACCGCTTGAGCGGCCAATTCTGCTGTGCTGGTATCAACGGAAAAGGTTATTGCCTGCAAATCGCCATACTTTTCGAGTGCTGCCGCCACCCTCGCGAGGGCAAGCTGTTCTGTTTCCGACACGTTACTCCTCCTTCATATACAATACAGTAAATGCATTCTACCATGCTATAATACAAAAAGAAATACTTGGCGGTCAGCGTTGCAAAGTAGAAAAACCGCCGTCACATCATTGCATCTTACAAAATATGTCTTTTCTAAGTTCTACTAGCACACAGGCATCTGCAACCACTCTCATACCGAATTTTTTTGCTTCCGCCACCACTTCCGCCGTATTGGCTCCCGGCTGGAACCATATACACTCCACTCCGGCTGCCGCTGCTTGTTTAGCTACATCTATCGCGGCCTTCGGCGGTACGACCACGTTCACCACAGCCGGTTTTTGCGGCAGATCGGCGATCTTGGCATAGCATTTTTCACCCATAACGGTTTCCAGACCGGGATTCAATGGATATACTGTGTAGCCTTTCTCTTTCAGTTTTTTATATATCTTATACCCAAACTTTGTCGAGTCTTCCGAAGCACCTGCAACTGCCCATATTTTTTGTTCCATAACATCTTCATACATAATAAAACACCCTCCTTATTTATTTTACAATCAGGGTATATAATGATTATAACATTAGTATAAAAATTTGCCGGTATTTTTTATTCACAATATTAATTATAACGGAGGGCTGGAAATGAATCAGGACATACCAATATATCAAAAAATCGCCGTCGATATAGCCCAGCGAATAGTGACCGGCGAGTTTCCCATTGGCGCAAAGATATCCGGCCGTTCCATGCTGGCCGGTGGTTATAAAGTGTCACCAGAAACCATCCGCAAAGCTATCTCCATGTTAAAAGGCGCCGCTGTGGTCGCGGTGTCACAGGGTAAAGAACCGTTGGTGCTTTCCGCGCTAAATGCCTATACTTTTGTAGAAGAAAATAAAAATATGGAATCGCTATATTCTTTGAAAGAAAGGTTTAGCGAACTGCTCCAACAAAAGAGAAAACTGGACATGGAAATGGAAGGCTTGTTCCAGGAAATTATCGAACATTCGAATCGGTTCAAGGATATAACCCCTTACAATCCTATAGAAATAGAGTTATCACACCAATCTTATATGGTCAATAAATCAATCGGCGAAACATATTTTTGGCAGCACACCAAATCTACCGTGGTCGCTATAAGACGAAAGGGCCAGGTTGTCATCTCCCCAGGCCCGCAGGAAAGGATGGACGTAGGCGACCGACTGGTAGTCGTCGGCACACTGGAGGCGATAAGTAAAGCGATAGCTTTTATACACAGCGGACAAACTTAATTCTTGATTTGCAGTAAAACAGGTGTGACAACGCCTGTTTTTTTATGTATACATTTTTAAATCTTGCCAACCTACAACTCATAGTCTATAATAAGAGTTGTAAGTTGTGGATAGGAGGTCTTGCCATGATAAGGTTTGAACAGGTCAGTAAAACCTACAATGATGAATTTACTGCCATAAAATCACTTGATTTGAATATTTTAAAAGGAGAATTGCTTGTATTGATAGGCCCTAGCGGCTGTGGCAAAACGACTGCCATGAAAATGATCAACCGTTTGATCGAGCCTTCCGAAGGCCGGATATTTGTCGATGGCGCAGATATCGCCGAAACAGACCCGGTCGAGCTGCGGCGCAATATTGGTTATGTAATACAGAACATAGGCCTCTTTCCCCATATGACTATAGCCGACAATGTAGCGCTGGTACCCAGACTCAAAAAATGGCCGCAAGCCGATTATATTGAAAGAGTGAATGAGCTTTTGAAGATGGTAGACCTCGACCCCACTGTATTTGCCGGGCGTTATCCGGGCGAGCTGTCCGGCGGTCAGCAGCAGCGTATAGGGGTCATCCGGGCCATGGCCGCCAATCCGCCCATAATATTGATGGATGAACCGTTCAGCGCGCTCGATCCTATCAGCCGTGAACAACTTCAGGACGAATTGGTAAATTTGCAGGCAAAGCTTCATAAAACTATCGTCTTTGTCACACATGATATGGATGAGGCATTAAAGATCGCCAACCGTATCTGCGTCATGAAAGAAGGCGAGATCATGCAGATTGCTACGCCGGAAGATCTTTTGCGTCATCCGGCCAATGACTTTGTGCGTTCGTTTATCGGCGAGAGCCGTTTGTCGGCCGCAACAGCGAACATACTGCCAAAATTGTCAGATATCATAATAAAACCTACCACTGTACAACCTAGTCGTTATCTGGCTGAAGCGCTGAATATATTGCGTAACAAGAAGGTCGACACCCTCCTTGTGGTAGACAGCAAAGAGCGCCTGCTCGGCGTGGTGGATGTTTGGAGCATCATGCGCAATTACAGTAAAGAGAGCTGTACGGTAGCCGATATTATGTCTACCGCCCTGCCCTCGGCTACAGCGGACAAACCGCTCGAAGAGGCGGTCGCCATGATGAGCGACCTTAAACTTCCTTATCTGGCGGTCACAGACGAAAACAAGAAACTCCTTGGTATAATCACAAGAGGCAAACTGGTCGACGTAATGGCCAGCCAGCTTATCGAAGGGAGGGAAGTCGCATGTTGAACATATTCACGTCAAGGTGGGATGATATAGTGACCCTGACCATACAGCATTTGGAACTTACTCTGGTAGCAATGTCCATAGTTGTTGCGCTTGCCGTTCCTGCGGGTATTTTCCTTACCAGACACAAATGGCTGGCTGACCCGGTGATAAATTTTGCCGGTGTCATGCAGACTATACCCAGTCTGGCCCTGTTGGGCTTTATGATACCTTTTCTCGGCATAGGCCCCGCGCCGGCTATAGTAGCGCTTATCATTTACGGACTGTTGCCTATCATAAGAAATACCTATATCGGCATTACCGGCGTCACTCCTGCTATCATTGAGGCAGGAGTTGGTATGGGCATGACCGGTCATCAGATCCTCTTTAAAATAGAGCTGCCTCTGGCAACGCCTGTAATCATGGGCGGTATACGCACCGCCACCGTTTTGATGATCGGGGTGACTACCCTGGCGACTTTGGTGGGCGCGGGCGGTCTCGGTGACCTTATTTTCCGCGGCATAGCCACAGCCAATCAGGAACTCATCCTGGCCGGCGCCATTCCAGCCGCTCTTTTGGCCATATTCTGCGACGCTTTCCTCAAACGCCTCGAAGTGTTACTACAGGCTCACACCAATCGCAAACAAAGCCAGGGAAACGAGTCGTTTTTTTCAAAATTTTTTCTAGTTTGCCGTAAAGCTCTAGGTCTGATCGTGATAACAACGCTGATCGCGGGCTGCGGCGCAACAAAAGAAAGCGGACGCATAGTAGTAGGCGGTAAAAACTACACCGAACAGGATATACTTGTGCACCTGATGTCAGAAACCATCGAAGGGAATACCAACCTCAAAGTTACTCGCAAGCCCTACCTCGGCAGCACCACCATCGTTTCCCAGGCGCTTGATAAAGGCGACCTGGACGTTTATCCCGAATATACCGGCACCGCCTTGGTGAGCCTGATGAAACAGCCATCCGAACCCGACCCGAAAAAATCCTATGAGATAGTGTCAAAATATTATAAAGAGAAGAAGAATATCATCTGGCTGACGCCTTTTGGCTATAACAATACCTATTCCATGACAGTGCGCGCCGAGACTGCCGACCGGCTGGGCTTGAAAAAGATCAGTGATTTGGCCGCGCATGCGCCAAATATGATCCTCGGCTGCACGCATGAATTTGCCGAACGTCCAGACGGCTATCCCGAGTTGGGTAAGGTTTACGGGATAAAGTTCAAGGAAGTCAAAGTGCTTGATCCCGGTCTCACCTATTCGGCGACCAAGGAAAACAAGGTGGATGTTTGCGACGCCTTCACCACCGACGGGCGCATAGTAGCTTTCAACCTGCGCGTGTTGCAGGATGACAAGCAGTTTTTCCCGGATTACCACTGCGTTCCTATCGTACGCAAGGCCACTTTGGACAAGTATCCTGAATTGGCGACAGCACTCAATAAACTCGGCGGAAAACTGACAGAAAAAACCATGCAACAGTTAAACGCGAAAGTGGATCTCGAAAAACAGGACAGCAAAAAAGTAGCGGTCGATTGGTTAAAAGCAAATAATATCATAAAATAGGATATCGCCTGTAATACACCTCATTAGAAGTTGTCTACACAAATAAAAAAGCCAGCTTAGTAAGCTGACTGAAAAACTTCTGGCTCCTCGAGCAAGACTCGAACTTGCAACAACTCGGTTAACAGCCGAGTGCTCTACCATTGAGCTATCGAGGAATTAACAAGTATTAATATATCGCCATTTGCCTCTCTTGTCAAGGGTTTAAAGGTTGCAACACAACGAAAGATCATTTAGAAAAACAAGACA
>JAVBNN010000027.1:0-22000 GCA_031551525.1 Acidaminococcales bacterium | reverse complement strand
ACCGGTGACCTTATCCTTACCAAGGATACGCTCTGCCGACTGAGCTACATCAGCGAAAAAACATGGTTGCGGGGGCAGGACTTGAACCTGCGACCTTCGGGTTATGAGCCCGACGAGCTACCAACTGCTCCACCCCGCGATATTGGCCAAACCGTCGTTAATACACGCAACTCTTGCGCTATAGCGCTTTGAGATACGACTTCCCCTTGCGGGTATGCCAGTTTGGTACTATATATTAATTTAGTTATATTTCATTTAATATGGTGGAGGGAGGTGGATTCGAACCACCGAAGTCGAAGACGGCAGATTTACAGTCTGCTCCCTTTAGCCACTCGGGAACCCCTCCACATTTACCGTCTTGTCAATAAACCGGCATATACGCGGCGCATCACCTTTTATACTCACCGCACAATACCCACAGCGCGGCTGCGCTAAAATGTTCCTCACAGCACACCCTCTGCCGCGTTCTTGTCAATCTGGTATGGCACAGGTGTTTACATGTCCTGCCAAACCGTTTGCTTTACTCAAGCTTGGAGCTGGCGAGAGGACTTGAACCCCCAACCTGCTGATTACAAGTCAGCTGCTCTACCGGTTGAGCTACGCCAGCAATCAACGAACTACAACTGTGACGTTATTTAGTATATAATATAAAACTCGCAGTGTCAACAGTAAAATAGGCTTATTCGTCAAAGAAAATACCACAGCGAAATAGCCGCCAAAACAAAGCGGTAATAGGCAAAAGACGCCAGGCTCGAAGAGTTGAGAAAACGCATGAACCAGACGATAGACAGCCATGCCGTAAAAAAGGCAGTCACAAAACCGATGCCCAGCATTTTACAATCATTGGCATTCAGTACGCCGAAATTTTTATAAAGGTCATACAAACAGGCGGCAAACATAAGCGGCACCGCTATTATGAAGGAAAATTCAGCCGCCGCCTTTCTCGACAAACCAAGGAAAAGTCCGCCGGAAATCGTCGACCCGGAACGGGAAAAACCCGGCCACAGGGAAAAAACTTGAAAAAGGCCTACCCAGAGCGCCTGTTTTATCGTCATTTTGTTCACATCGTCCAAAAGGTCTTTCTTGCTGTAACGCTCGGCCAGCAGCATAAGTATACCGCCCAGCACCAGCCCCACCGCCACCGTTACCGGTGAAAACAAATATCTCTTGATCGGGCCGTGCAACAAAAATGCAATGCCCATGATCGGCACTATGCCGACCGCCACATGCCACACACTCAAACCCGCGTCTTTGTCAAAACCGGCCGGGGTAAAAAAGTGACGGAACTTATCACGGTACAGGTAAATAACAGACAAAATGGCTCCCAGTTGGATGACCACTTCGAAAACTGTGGCCGCTTCGTCATTAAAACCGATGAGATTGCCCACTAATATCATGTGCCCGGTGGAAGATATAGGCAAAAATTCCGTAAAACCCTCTACTATACCAATGATGACCGCTACAAGCGTAGATTCCATTGCTCCGACTACCTCTCACCACTGCTTTATTTCATTATATTATTCTCTATAAGTTTTTTCAAAACCAGCCTGTCCGTAGGAAAAGCCAGGGATGGTATATTGTTTGCGGAAAACCAGCCGACCTCGTCCGCGTCGTCTCCGGCTGCGGGGATGCCCCCAGTCACTGTACAGCAAAACCAAATACCTACTGTATGCTGGCGCGGGTTATGAAAATTGGAATGCACAGCGAATACCTCTCCAGGCAATATATCAAGGCCGGTCTCTTCTTTTACTTCGCGCATTACCCCGTCCCTGACGTCTTCTTCATACTCCACATAGCCGCATGGTATGCACCACAGCCCGGCATAGTCAATGCCCTGCGCCCGGCGCACCATGAGTATATGGCCCTGTTGGTCGAGAATGATCCCGGCCACGCCCACTATCGGATTTTCATAGGAAACCGTTCCGCATTGCGTGCATTGCAGGCGTTTCGCATTGCCCCGCATAACGTCTTGCAATTTACCGCCGCACTTATAACAAAAAAACAACCTCTGCGCTATTGTCATCTTTAAGAACCCCCGCAGTCGATACATTTTACCATAGAAAAGCCTGTACGGAAAGTACAGGCTTTTCTATGCGTATATTAATGAAGGAAAATTTATTCAATCACCAAAACAGACTCCGATTTTGCGCGCCATATTCACCAGTTCGCCATCAGGATCTACGTTATGCGGCTGGTCGGCCACACTGTCAAGCGGCACGGTAATGATAGCATCCTTCTGTAAAGCGACCATCGCCCCATAGCTACCAGTGATATATGCTCCTACAGCTGCCGCTCCGTAGCGGGTACACAGCACCCGGTCAAACGGCGTAGGTGTGCCGCCCCTTTGCAAATGCCCGAGCACGGTACAGCGCGACTCTATGCCAGTCAAGCTTTCGATATCGCGGGTAAGTTTTTCGCCCACGCCTCCGAGGCGTACTGCTTCAAAACTTCCTTCCACCATGCGAGCTACAGTCACATCGCCTCCCAGAGGCTTTGCCCCTTCCGCCACCACGATGATACTGAAGTTTCGCCCTGTAGTGCGGCGCTCCTGTATTTTCTGGTTTATCGATTCGATAGTATAAGGTATTTCGGGTATGAGTATGCAGTGAGCGCCACCTGCCACTCCCGAATGCAGCGCTATCCAGCCAGCATTGCGACCCATCACTTCAAGGATCATGACCCGGTGGTGCGATTCGGCTGTAGTATGCAGCCGGTCAAGCGCCTCCGTCGCGGTCGACATGGCAGTATCAAAGCCAAAAGTGCGTTCCGTACAGGGTATGTCGTTGTCGATCGTTTTAGGCACGCCAACGATATTTACCCCAAGCGCGCTGAGTTTTTGCGCTATTCTGAGACTACCGTCCCCGCCGATAACGATCAGTCCGTCTATTCCGCGTTTTTTCAGGTTATTTATCGCCTTGCCGCTCATATCCTTATAGATGGGCTGGCCATCTTCCAGTACCGCATAATGGAAAGGATTGTCACGGTTGGTCGTTCCGAGAATAGTACCGCCGCGCGGCAATATACCTGACACCGAGTAGTCGTCCATCAGTTCCATCTGGTCTTCCACCAGCCCGGCAAAACCGTTCTCAATACCATAAATACGTAGCCCTTCCCGCAAGGAAGAACGCACCACCGCGCGGATGACCGCATTGAGCCCAGGGCAGTCGCCGCCGCCGGTCAACACAGCTATGGTTTTTTTACTACTCAACATGTCATATCACCATTATTTTCTTCTTTTACCGTCCATATAACTACGCCTTCAGCGTTGAATTTCAAAGGTTCGGTTTCACCCAGCCGGTTGAAAAACAGCTTCTCATCCTGATAATAGCCAGGCCAAGCCACTACCAGCAAATATTTTTCGCTCAAACTGCGCAATAATGCCAGGGGGTTAAGCTGCAAGACAGGCGTAAAGAGGGTCTGTACCCTATCAAGAAGTATAACGCCGGAATCATATTGTTCCAATATCTCGCTCATCAGGCCGGGCGCCTTGCTGGCCCGCATAGCCGGCAGCAACTCAATCAACTCTTCCGATACCAGTGTGCGGCAATCTACATAATCCCACTTTTTCTTCGCCGCCGCCTCCCTCAATATCTGGCTTTTTCCGCTTCCCGGGTTGCCCGTTACTACGATCAGACGCTGCTCTTTCCCTTTGGCAGCGTCAACGCAACTCAAGAGCTCGTCCACCTGTGTCCCCATCGCAATTACCTCCCATTAGCAAATATCAGATACCAATTTGGCAAAATATCTTAGCTTTTATATTCGGCAAATAACAGCAAATACCTTTTAACTTTGACAAAATCACAAGCAAAAAAAGTGTTACATAGAGAACATTATTACCGCTACTTTGCGGTAAAACAACGTTGGCAAATAAAAAAACCGGCAACAACAGTAAATAACCTTGTCGCCGGTTTTATATCAAAGCAGTTTCCTGGCCGCCAGTTCTTTATTATAGGCGACCAACCCTTTGCAAACCGCATGTATATCTGTTTCATCCGTGCGGTTTTCGAGGTATTTTTCCAGCTTGCGCTTCACGCGCTGAAGTGCGTTGTCTATAGACTTGACGTGCCTGTCAAGCTCACAGGCTATCTCCTGGTAGGACTTGCCGTCAAGATAACTCATCAATACCCGCCATTCGAGATCACTTAGAATATTATTCATTTTTTCTTCTATATCAATGAACTCTTCCCGGCTGATTATGAGCTCTTCCGGGTCGGACACCTTGGAACCGGACAAAACGTCGAGCAAAGTACGATCCGAATCTTCTTCGTAAATAGGCTTGTTCAGCGAAATGTATGAGTTGAGCGGGATATGTTTCTGCCTGGTCGCGGTTTTTATCGCGGTGATGATCTGCCGGGTCACACAAAGTTCGGCAAACGCCCGGAAAGATGACAGCTTATCCACCCGAAAATCACGTATTGCCTTGTATAGGCCGATCATGCCTTCCTGGATGATGTCCTCGCGTTCCGCACCGATCAAAAAATAGCTGCGGGCTTTAGCCCGCACAAAATTACGGTATTTATTCAGCAGATATTCCTGCGCGATTATGCTGCTTTGCAGCCTAGCATCCACTACGATTTCTTCATCTGTCATATTTTCAAATGCCACATAAAGATCGTGCTGTATACCTGCCCGCATCCTGTTCCCTCCATCTTGAAGTATTGGAAAAAACTAAACCGCCTCGCGCAGTCGTGCTTATTACGCGGTAGGCTTGTGTATCATTATACCTTATCAGTTAAATTTGCGTCAAGAGCCTCACTAGCAGCGAAATAAGCCACCACCTCATTTTTTTAGTCGCCGTAACCCCTCGAGTCTCCCGGCTACCAGAGGATCAAGTCTCCCGGCCACTTCCTGCCTCCCGGCCAGTGGGCGTCCGTTCTCTACCCGGACAGCTATTTCCCTCTCTACCCGGCGGCAATCTTCGAGCAACTCCCGCGCGGTCAACCGATAGGCGCCGACACCGAGAGCGGTAAGTTGCTCATGCCCGTCGCCGGTAATGACAAAAACCTTGCGACCGAGGCGTACCATATCATAGGCGGCTTTCTCTATATAAGAATCGGCGGTCTCCCCCTCACTGGTAAACACCACCCAAACGCCCGCCTTCTCTTCGCTGACCCCAGCGCCATCGACAGCATAAGCGTCAAAGACTACCGTTACCTCGCAACCCTGAAAAGCACCGTAATTTGCCAATATATCGACCAGCCTGTCACGGGCATGCTCGAGGCTCGCATTTTTCATTTTTTCAAAATCCGTCCAGCTATTTAATACATTGTAACCGTCCACCAAAAGGTTGCTGCTTTCCGTCACCGCGCCACCTCTTTGCGCTGGCGCACAGCTTCATAGAGCAAGACCGCGCTGGCCGCCGAGGCATTGAGCGACGACACTCCGCCGAGCATAGGTATACTCAGTATAAAATCGCAAGTTTCCCTGACCAAGCGGGACAACCCCTTGCCCTCACCGCCGATAACGATGGCCAGCGGTCCTTTCAGATCGGCTTTCATATACTCCGTACCTGACATATCGGCGCCGCCGATCCACAAACCGTGCCTTTTCAACTCTTCCAGCGTCTGCACGGTATTGCCCACCCTCACGATCGGCACATGCTCTACCGCCCCGGCAGATGCCCGTGACACCGCAGCCGATATCTGGCAGCTGCGCCGCTTCGGAATAAGAACGCCATGCACACCAGCCGCGGCGGCCGTGCGAATAATTGCCCCCACATTCTGCGGATCTTGCAGCTCATCGAGCAAAAGCAAAAATGGCGGCTGGCCTTTTTCCAAGGCAACTGCCAAAACTTCTCTCAGTTCATAATAGCGTATAGGCGCTGCCACAGCCGCCACTCCCTGATGGCGCACCTTGGCGGTCAATACATCCAGCCGCTCGGCTTCCACATTTTCGATTGGTACGCCAAGCTCTTTAGCCAAAGCAAATACGTCTTTCATCGTACCCGGCTTCAGCCCGTTTTGCAAATATATCCTGTTCAGCCCGCGCCCTGATTTCAATGCTTCTAACACACTGTTGCGCCCATAGAGGATGTCTTCAGCCACGGCCCCGTACCTCGTCCTGCACCAAGAGCGCTTCCAGTTGACCGCAGGACATCTTGCCCTCGTTACATATGCGGTGCGTAATACAAGTCGGACCGGCTTTTTCAAAAAGCACAGGCGCCACCTTGCGCACCTCGGCCAGCATTTTATCCGCCAGTTTCCTTATCTCCCACTGTGCGCGACGACAACAGCGCAAAGAAAAGAAATTCAGCAAAGAGCGAGTGTTCATGGTGATAACTATCTTGGTCTCCGTCGCATTGGGCAATACATAACGAGCGTCTTCCTTGTTTATGCCCATATCCACTAGTTCGTTGTAAACACCCTTTACCTCTTCCAGCAGCGCCTCAAAACGCTTTAGCGCCTCGGCATTGGCCGCGATGGTCGGCGGCGTTATATATTCAAAGTCTCGCTCCGCCACATAACGCTGCGACTGCTGGGAATAGGATGCTATGCGGTGGCGCACCAGCTGGTGCGTCAAAACGCGCGACACACCCTCCACTGCAAAGGTAAACGAAACATGTTCCAGCGCGGAGAAATGTCCCAATTTGACCAATTTACGTACAAAATCCTCTACCTCACGCTCGTTCAGCTTCTCGTCCAATTCTTCGACACCGACAGGCGAATAGCAAAGCCGCGCCGCCAAAGCAGCCGCCCTTTCCGGCTCGCCGGTATAGCGGATAAGTTTTACTTGCATTGTCATAGCTGTTCACCATTCCCGGAACTCATAATAAACCTGTTTATAGAATCAAACGACTGACCCATCAGTTCATGCAACCGTTCTTCCTCACCCTGCCAGTAAAGCGAACCCAAAAGGCACTCAAAACCCGTGCTTTGCCGGTATTCCTGCATGCTGGCGCTTTTAGGCACTGATGACCTGGTATTGCGTCCCCGGCGCACCGCGTCAAGCTCCGCCCCGCTCAACTCCGGCAAGAGCTCCGTCAGCGCCTTCGACTGCATCACCGCCGAAACCATACTGGCGCCGATGTCATTGAGCGCATGCAGTTTGCTTTTCTCCGCCGTCACCAGACGCTTACGCACATAAAGAGAAAATATGCCGTCTCCCAGCCAGGCCAATACCAGCGGCGACGGTTGGGAAGAGTCCTCTTCGCCTTTGGCGGATTTTTCCAAGAGTCGTCTGCGCGCCACTTTATATTGCTCAAACTTCACTTTATCTTCCAAGCAACGCCGCTCGACGTATCTTCCAGCACAAATCCGGCAGTCGACAGCTTGTCCCGGAGAGCGTCCGCGCGCGCGTAATCTTTAGCCGCTCGGGCTTCCTGCCGCAAAGCTATGATGACGTCCATTGCCTTGCCGAGAGTTTCATCCTGCCCGGCCTCATCCTGTTCTTCCAATATCCCGATTATTCCGGCCATAATATCGAAAATAATGGCCGTTTCCCCGACCGCCTTGCCGTCCGGCTCGCTCTTTTCGCTGACCACTTTTTGTTGGTAAATATTTATATCTTTCGCTAAAGCGAAAATATGACTTATCGCCAAAGCAGTGTTAAAATCATCGTCCATCGCCGCTATAAAAGCTGCTTTGGCTTCCCTGGCACTCGCCAAAAGCTGTGCGCCGTCGGCGCCCGGACCACCGCCCGGCATGCCGAGCAGTTTTTTAAGGTTTTCCCTGGCTGTTTTCAGCCTATCCAGACTGCGCCCAGCCTCTTCCAGCCGCTCGTCGCTAAAATCCAGCGGACTGCGATAATGGGTCGCAAGAATGAAAAACCGCAATACTTCCGCTTTATAATGCGCCAGTATATCTTTCACCAGAAAGAAATTGCCCAGCGACTTGGACATTTTTTCCTCGTTCAATGTGATAAAACCATTATGCAGCCAGTAGCGAACAAAAGGATGGCAGCCCGTGCAGGCCTCCGACTGGGCGATTTCGTTTTCATGGTGCGGAAATATAAGATCGCTCCCGCCGCCGTGAAAATCAAAACTGCACCCGAGGTATTTGACCGACATGGCACTGCACTCAATGTGCCAACCCGGACGCCCTTCACCCCACGGACTGGGCCAGGATGGCTCCCCTGGCTTTGCCGCTTTCCACAAGGCAAAATCCATAGGGTTTTCTTTGTCTTCGTCTACGTCTACCCTGGCTCCGGCCTGCATATCTTCGAGGGTGCGACCGGATAACTTCCCGTAGCCCGGAAATTTTTCCACCCGGTAATACACGCTGCCATCAAGCACATAAGCGTAACCTTTGTCTACCAGACCGTCCACCATGTCGACGATCTCTTTCATGTGGCCGGAAACACGTGGATATATGTGCGCGCGCCGTACACCCAGCTTATCCATGGCGGCAAAGTACTCGTTGATATAACGGCTGGATATCTCATCCCAGCCGGTCTTTTCGGCATTAGCCGCGTTTATTATTTTGTCGTCTACATCGGTGAAGTTTTGCACATGTAAAACATCATAACCCAAATACTCAAGATAACGCCGGAAAACGTCCCAAGTAACGAACGGCCTGGCATTTCCAATATGCGGATGATTATACGGAGTGACCCCGCAGACGTATATCCGGGCTTTCCCTTCTTCCAACGGCTTAAATTCTTCCTTAACGCCGCTCAATGTATTGTAGACTTTTAAGCTCATCACATTATCCTTTCAGCTTTTCCCTGGCATAGGCCAGCCGTTTAAGTATCTTCTCTCCGCCCAAAAGTGGCACAAGAAGTGTCATTTCCGGGCCATGCGTCTGGCCCGATATAGCCACCCGGATAGGCATATAGACTTTTTTCCCCGGCAGCCCACTGTCTTTTACTACGCTTTTCAAAAGCGCCTGTACACTTTCAGCGGTCAATTCCTCCGCTTTTTTCACCTTGTCCTCAAACAGCCGCAATACCTCGTCCGCGCTTTCTTCCTCAAGTACCGCGCGCGCTTCCTCGTTTTCCAGCTCGCACCCGTCACCGAAATACACCGCCACATGTTGGGGTATTTCCGCTCCACAGGAAATATGGTCGCGGGTGGTAGCCACAACTTTGACAAGCCACGCCCGTTCGTATTTGCCCTCCAGCAAAAACCCGCCCTCCATCAAATACGGCAGAGCCAGTTCATACATTTGTTCGTCGTTTAATTTTTTGATATGTTGGGCATTTATCCAATTTAGTTTGTCCACATCGAACACTGCCGGGTTTTTGGCGGCATGGTCGAGGGAAAATATCTTCACCAGTTCATCAAGTGTAAATATCTCCTGTTCACCGCTCGGAGACCAGCCGAGCAGCACCAGGAAATTCAAAAGGCCGCTGGGCAGATAGCCGTTTTTCTTGTACTGTTCCACCGAAGTCGCGCCATGCCGTTTGCTCATCTTGCTGCGATCCTTACCGAGGATTAGCGATACATGCCCAAATTTCGGCGTCGGAGCACCTACCGCCTCATAGACTAGTACCTGGCGCGGTGTATTGGAAAGATGTTCCTCGCCCCGCACCACATGAGTCACCTTCATCAATATATCATCAATGACCACAGCGTAATTATAAGTCGGCACGCCGTCCGATTTTACAATGACAAAATCCCCTATGCCGTTAGAGTCGAACACCACTTTTCCGCGTACCAGATCGTCCACCAGCACATCCTGGTTGGGCGGCACCCGGAGGCGCACAGTGGCTTTACGGCCCTGTGCTTCATATTCGTCCTTCTGCTCTTCAGTAAGTTCACGGCAATGCCCCATATAACGCGGCATCTGACCCTTGGCGGCTAGTTTTTGACGTTCGTCCTCCAACTCTTCATCCGTACAGTAACAGTAATAAGCCTGACCGCTGTCGAGCAGTTTCTGCGTATATTCACGGTAGATATCGAGACGCTCGGTCTGGCGGTAAGGCCCGTGCGGGCCGCCCACATCTATGCCCTCATCCCAGGACAGACCCAGCCAGCAGAGGGATTCCTTTATATCTTCTTCCGACTCGCGGCTGGAACGTTCGAGATCAGTGTCTTCCACCCGTAAAATAAACTTGCCGCCGCTATGTTTAGCCAGCAGCCAGTTAAAAAGCGCGCTGCGCGCACCGCCTATGTGTAGCGGCCCGGTCGGGCTGGGCGCAAACCGCACCCGCATTTCTCTATCCTGCATCACAAATCCTCCCTACTTGCCAACAATACTTACCGTAGACTGAGCCGCTATACCTTCGCCCCGACCGGCAAAACCGAGTTTTTCCGTTGTTGTCGCCTTGACGTTTACCGCGCTCTTATCCACCCGGCAAACCATCGCTATATTTTGGCACATTTCTTCGATATACGGCGCCATTTTAGGCATCTGAGCGATAATCAGCGCGTCGATATTGTTCACCCGCCAATTGCCCCCATCCAGCTTTTTCACCACTTCTTCAAGCAGTTGCATGCTGTCCGCGCCTTTATAAGCCGCGTCCGTGTCGGGAAAATGCTTTCCTATATCACCCAGGCCAGCCGCCCCTAACAGGGCGTCGCTTATGGTGTGCGCCAATACGTCAGCGTCCGAATGACCCTCGAGCCCCATGTCATACGGCACAGTCACGCCGCCAAGGACAAGTTTTCTCCCCTTTACCAGGCGGTGGACATCATAGCCGCCTCCCACGCGAAATTCCACGCTGCATTCTCCCAGTCTGTATCTCGCCAAAAGAAGATCTTCCGGCGTAGTTATTTTGATATTGCCGTAATCACCCTCGACCACCCATACCGGATAGCCCGACCTTTCCACTAGGGATGCGTCATCCGTGCCCAAAAAACCTTCCGCAAAAGCCTTGTCGTAGGCTTTTAAAAGCACCTCCGCATCAAATATCTGCGGCGTTTGCACCAGTAGCAGGCGGCCCCGGTCGAGCGTACCATCTACCAAACAGTCGCGAGTGGACTTTATAGTATCTTTAGGCGTCACTGCCGCTATGGCCGCGCCTTTGTCGCGCGCCACAGCCAATACACGTTCAAACAGCCCGGTGTCGGCAAAAGGGCGGGCTCCGTCGTGCACCGCCACCATACCGCAGTCAGACGGTTTTTCCCGCAAGGCATTATACACCGAATGCTGGCGCTCTGCCCCTCCGGCCACGATAAAACAATCCAGTCGTGAAAAATGCCCGCCATGCTTTAAAAGCAGCCCGGCTGCATAGTCTGTTTCGTCCGGCGCCACTACTATCGCCACTTTTTTACATTCCGCGCATTTATTGATGGCAATCAGAGTATGGGCCAATACAGGCACACCCCGGATCTCCACAAAAGCCTTGTTGATACCGGCCTTGAGCCGCGTACCTTTTCCGGCGGCCGCAACGATAGTAAAAAGTTCCGCCATGCCATACTCCTTTTACCTTAATCTAGCAAAAACCATACGTCCGGCGGCAGTCTGCAATACAGACGTCACTATTGTACCGAGCGTTTCGCCAACTCTGTTGCGAGCGCCTTCCACCACGATCATCGTTCCGTCGTCGAGATACCCAACGCCCTGATTGAGCTCTTTACCCTCTTTCACAATAAAGACCATCATGTCTTCACCCGGCAATACAGCTGTTTTAACGGCGTTGGCCAGTTCGTTGATATTCAACACCCTGACCCCCTGGAGTTCGGCCACCTTGTTGAGGTTGTAGTCATTGGTAATGACCCAACCGCCCATTTCCTGGCCCAAACGCACCAATTTCGCGTCTACTTCCGTCAAATCATCGAAATCCGTGCCGACTATCTCTATCTTGCAATAGTCGCTCTTTTGCATCTCCTGCAGAACATCAAGTCCGCGCCGTCCGCGGTTACGCTTTAAAGCGTCCGAAGAATCGGCTATCCTTTGCAGCTCGTCCAGAACGAAGTTCGGTACAATAAGTGTGCCCTCGACAAAACTTGTTTTGCAGATATCAGCTATCCGCCCGTCGATAATAACGCTGGTGTCAAGTATCTTGCAAGTGCAACCACTGGCGGTAATCTTTTTCACAGATTTAGGCTTCGACAAACGAAATATCGCCTGCCACATAGTCATCAGATCGCGCTTTTTGGTCAGCGCAAGTTTAACGCCGACTATGCCAAATACCACGCTTACAACCAAGGTAAGGTATTGGCCGATAAACGGTACGTGGACAAGAGCGTTGCCCACAAGGTCTGCCAATAATAAAGCAATTATAAGTCCAGTCGCTCCTACAAGGATCTCGCTGGTCGGAAGTTTTGACAACACAGCCAAAACAAGCTCACTCCAGCGTACGATCAAGCGAATGATAAAAGGCGCGCAAATGTAACCTATGATGCCGCAAGCCACAAAGCCGACCAGGAAGGACAATCCTGCCGTCAAGGGTATGCTGAACAGTCCCAGATCAAAAATCTTCGGTTCGACCCAGGTAGCTACAAAAGGCGTAAGGTACTGCCCCAAAAAAAAGCCGCTAAAAGCAAACAAAATGATGATACTTACCCGCCCTATTTTTTCAAACACATCTCCACCTCCTTTCTATTTTTATGTATCTATTTCATCTTACTACAAAACAGCCCTCGTTAACAGGTCTTTTAAGCAAAAAAACAAAAAAAATAAGCTAGTTGCCTAGCGTATTAAAAGTTGCTCTTCGAGCCATTTTTCAGCAGAAGGAAAATCCAGTGAACAGGACAGCATCAGCTCACTTATCAATATCTGCCGTGCCGTATTCAGCAATCTGCGCTCACCGGTCGAGAGCTTTTTCATCCGCTCCTGTTGTATAAGAATACGTACTACGCCAGCAACCTCATAAATACTGCCGCTTTTCAGTTTTTCCAGATAATTGTTGAAACGACGATTCCAGTTAGCATGCCTGGGTTCTTCCGGAGTCCGGTCGATCAGCACATTTTTTACCTTGGGCAACTCTTTTTTGGCTATGACTTGCCGGATACCGATATTTTGCGCGCCGCCAACCGGGATCATCACTCTCATATCTCCAAACAGCATGCTCAGGACAAAGTATTTACGGCTCGTACCGTCTATTTCACGCTCTTCTATCGCTTCTATTACCCCTGCTCCATGCATCGGATATACAACTTTATCCCCAATTGCAAGCATCCGTATCCCCCCTTTACAAGGCACTCTTATACTTTAACACAAAGCGCCGTATAAGTCAAAAAATGGTTATTATATCACTTAGCGTAAAGTGTGTCAAATAAGATATTGAAAAATAAAATATTTCATATATTCAAGACCCGTAGCGCCTCTTTCAACGATCCTACAGGCATTATCCCTGGATATTTACGTTTCAGTCCACGACTATCCGCACTATCGGGCACTACAAATTTTTCAAATCCCAGTTGGGCGGCTTCTTTTAACCGCCGCTCCAAATGCCCCACCCGGCGCACCTCTCCGGTCAATCCTACTTCACCGACCGCTAAGGTATGCCGCTCTACCGGGCTGTTGTTAAAACTCGAAGCCAACGCCGCCACTACTGCCAGATCAGCTGCCGGTTCGTTTATCCTGAGGCCGCCCACTATATTCACATAGGCATCCTGATTGCCCATGTCCATCCCCAGCCGCTTTTCAAGGATAGCCAGCAGCATGTTCACCCGGTTGTAGTCGAACCCTACCGCTGTGCGCCGCGGCATGCCGTAAGGCGTAGGCGAAACCAGCGCCTGTATTTCCACCATTACCGGACGCGTCCCTTCCATCATGGCGCAAACCAAAGAACCCGATACATCTTCGTCATGTTCCTCGAGAAACAGTCCCGCCGGATTGGCCACTTCGCTGAGGCCTTCTTCGCCCATAGCAAATATGCCGGTCTCGCTGGTCGAACCAAAGCGGTTTTTCAATGCCCTGAGTACCCGGAAAGAATAAGAACGCTCACCTTCAAACTGCAGCACCACGTCCACCATATGCTCTAACAGACGCGGCCCGGCTATCGAGCCGTCCTTGGTCACATGCCCGATAATGGCTACAGCTATGTTTCTACTTTTAGCAAACCGCAGCAGTTTACCCGTACATTCGCGCACCTGCCCCACGCTGCCCGCCGCTGTCGGCAGTTCATTGTTATGCATGGTCTGTATGGAGTCGATAACCAAAAGTGCAGGCTCTAGCTCCTCCGCCTGCGTCAATATGCCGTTAAGGTCAGTCTCGGCCATTATGAGGAGATTATCGTCGGCTTTCCCCAGGCGCTCGGCGCGCATTCTGGTCTGCACCATGGACTCTTCGCCGGATACATACAGTACCTTTTCACCGCCCTGGGCAAATTTCATGCCCGCGTCCAACAAGAGGGTAGATTTACCAATACCAGGGTCGCCACCCAAAAGCACCAACGACCCAGCCACAATACCTCCGCCCAGCACCCGGTCAAACTCTCCTATGCCGGTAGAGTGGCGAACCGTTTTCGCCATGCTGATGGAAGAAATAGCCTGCGGGGGCGCCACCGGCAATGCGCGCGCCAAAGCTGGCGAAGAAGACGTCACCGCCTCCTCCACCAGCGAATTCCAACTTTCACACTCCGGGCAGCGTCCCAGCCAGCGTGTACTTATATAACCACAGTTCTGGCAGGTATAGTTTATCTTTATTTTAGCCATCAACCTTATCCCCGGCAGCTTTCTTCATAACATTGACCTTCTCGCCGTCAAGCGAGTCCACCAACACTATATCGTTTTTTTTGATTTCGCCTTTAAGAAACAACTCGGCGATCTCATCTTCCACCAAGCGCTGGATCGCCCGTTTCAAAGGCCGCGCGCCATACCGCCTGTCCTGGCCGCTCTTGAGTATGGCCGCTTTGCCGGCCGGGGTGATTTCAAGCGACAAACCGTTGTCAGTAATGCGCTTGCCAATGTTTCTAAAGAGAATATCAACTATCGCTCCCAGTTCTTCACGGGTCAGCGCCTGGAATACCACCAGTTCGTCCAGCCGGTTGAGAAACTCCGGTCTGAACAGTCGGCGCACCTCCTCCAGCACCTTACTTTTGGCGGCCTTTTCGTCATATTCTCCGCGCTCACCAGCGGCAAAACCTAGTTGCTGCTGCTCGGAACGCGCCAAATGCGCGGAACCAACATTGCTGGTCATAATGATCACTGCGTTTTTAAAATCAGCCGTACGCCCCTGCCCGTCGGTCAATCGACCATCCTCCAGCACCTGCAGCAGGATGTTGAAAATATCAGGATGCGCTTTTTCTATTTCATCTAAAAGAATGACACAATAGGGCCGTCTTTTCACCGCATCGATCAGTTGGCCGCCCTCGTCGTACCCCACATAACCGGGGGGCGCTCCGACCAAACGGGAAACCGTGTGCTTTTCCATATATTCTGACATATCGAATCTGAGCATGGCGGCTTCGTCGCCAAAGAGATTCTCCGCCAGGGCGCGAGCCAGTTCGGTCTTACCCACACCGGTCGGTCCGAGAAAGAGAAAGGAACCCACCGGGCGTTTGGGATCCTGCAAACCCGAACGGGCACGCCTTACCGCACGGGCTACCGCCGACACCGCCTCCTTCTGTCCCACTACACGGACATGCAATTCTTCTTCCAGTTTCAAAAGCCGCGCCGCCTCACTTTCGGTCAAACGGCTCACCGGCACGCCGGTCCATGCTGCCACCACCTCGGCTATATCTTCTTCCGTAACTACTATTTTTTCCGCCTGACTTTCCTTCCAGTCTTTCTGCCCTCCGGCAAGTGTGGCGACCAGTTCCTGCTCCTGGTCGCGCAACTTGGCCGCCTGTTCAAAAGCCTGTCCGGCTATCGCTGTTTCTTTTTCCGCCTTGATGCGGGCAATCTGTGTTTCCAACGCTTTCAGGTCTGGCGGCAAAGAGAAGGCTTTTAGCCGCACCCTCGAGCAAGCTTCATCCATCAGATCTATTGCCTTGTCCGGCAGGTTGCGGTCGCTGATGTAGCGGTCAGACAGTTTTACCGCCGCCTGAAGCGCTTCGTCCGTTATCCTCGCCCGATGGAAAGCTTCATAACGGTCACGCAAGCCTTTCAATATCTCCAAAGAATCTTCGACATTGGGCACGCCGACCATGACCGGCTGGAAACGCCTTTCTAAGGCTGCGTCCTTTTCCACATGTTTTTTATATTCGTCCAGCGTGGTTGCGCCGATCGCCTGTATCTCGCCGCGCGACAAAGCTGGTTTCAGAATATTGGCTGCGTCTATCGCCCCTTCGGCCCCGCCTGCACCGATAAGGGTATGCATCTCGTCGATAAAAAGAATTATATTTTTATCTTCACGCACTATGGAGAGCAGATTTTTCAAACGCTCTTCAAACTCGCCGCGGTATTTCGTCCCGGCGACCAGCGACCCCATCTCCAGGGAGAATATCTGCTTGTCACGCAGCAGCTCCGGTACCTTCCCCTCCATGATGCGCTGGGCCAGACCTTCGGCGATAGCCGTTTTGCCGACACCTGGCTCGCCTATCAGTACCGGGTTGTTTTTTGTACGGCGGCAAAGTATCTGGATGACCCGCTCGATCTCTTTTTGCCGTCCGACTACCGGGTCTATCTTGCCGGCCTTGGCCAATTCGTTCAAGTTGCGACCGAAATCTTTCAGTTTGTCTATCCCGCCGGCTGTCTTGCCGGAAGACGGCTGGCGGCTCTGCGCGGCGGGGTGTTCTTTCTGTATCCCCTGCACGCCTAATGCCTCATATATGGTCTCGCGCGCATCCTCGATATCTATGTCAAGGCTTTGGAGCACTTGGGCGGCCCGGCCTTCTCCTTCGGCTATGAGGCCCAGCAGAATGTGTTCCGTGCCGACATAGTCCCGCCCCATGTAAGCGGCCTCTTCCACCGCCAGCTCCAGCGCCCGTTTGGCACGGGGCGCGATGGCGATGTCCTGTACTTTGCCTGGTTTGGGCGGAGATATCTCGCTCACCTTGGCGCGCAACTCTTCCTCGCTCACCCCCATGGCCGTCAGTATCTGGGCCGCCATACTGGCTCCGTCTATCGTAAGCGCCAGCAACAGATGCTCCGTGCCGACATAATCGTGGTTCAAGTGTACAGCTTCCTGCTGCGCCAGGGCCAGAGTACGTTTGGCGCGCGCTGTAAATCTATCCATCATTGTATATTCACCTCTTTGAGTTTTTCCCTGATCAAAGACGCCCGAAAAACATCTTCACCACAGGAAGATTTATTATCCTCTATAAGTTTTGCTATATGATTCGTCCTCGTGTCGATCATGAGCTGGTAGATACGCTCCCGCGGCAAAGGCAGCATTCCAAGGTCTATGCCCAAAAGAACCTTGCTGTATAAACCCATGGCTTCACTGTTTTCGACGCTCCGGGCATACAAAAGGGCTCCGTAAGCCCGCCAGATCATATCTTCCACACCCTGACGGTTATTGCGCATGAGCTGGGCACGGGCCGACCGCTCCTGAGACGCTATCTGGCGCACCATATTGGTCATGCTGCCCACCAGTTCTGTTTCGCTGTAACCCATCGCCAGTTGGTTGGACACCTGAAAAATATCTCCCACTACTTCCGTACCCTCGCCATACATACCTCGTACATTCAGCCCTACCTGAGAAGCGGCTCTCGCCATGCTCTCCACCTGCCGTGACAGGGCCAGCCCCGGCATGTGCAGCATGGCGGTGGCTCTGAGCGCGGTGCCGATATTAGTCGGGCAAGCCGTCAGATAGCCAATACTTTCATCAAAAGCAAAATCCATGCTTTCTTCCAATATATTGTCCACCTCGTCCGCCAAAGCCAATGCACGTGATAAATCGAGGCCTGGCAGCATCACCTGTATACGCAAATGATCTTCTTCGTTCACCATTATACTGATAGAACTGTCCTCACTGACGACGACCCCGCGCATGGCCGCCTGATCCGCCTGCAGTGGGCTGATCAAATGCTTTTCCACCAATACCAGCCGGTCTTCCCTCGGAAGTTCATCCAAACGCAACAGAGTAAACTCCTGCCCGCAAGCTTCTCTAAGGCGAGGCATTGCAAGAACTACTTTTTGCAATACTTCGTCCAGTATATTCTCTGTAGCCTGCGCAGGAAAAGCCAGACTGGCCAAATTCCTCGCCAGTCTTATGCGGCAGGAAAGCACTACGTCGCTCTCTTCTCCATTGCCCAGCCAGGAAGGACGACCCGACAACATCTCATTTACCGTCATTTTTTACCTCCGGGGGCAGCATCTCTTTTTCCAACGCCCGGATCTGGTCACGCAACTTGGCCGCCTCTTCATATTCTTCGCTGAGAACATGCGCCTCCAGCGCAGTACGCAAATCCGCCAGTTTCCTCTTGGCGCTCAAAGCGCCGCTACCCCGTTTGGGTAACTTGCCGATGTGGCGTTTGCGCCCGTGAATATGTCTGATAGTGCGTGAAGCAGCATCAGTAAACACTTTATAACATTCACTGCAGCCAAAACGGCCTTTTTCTGCCAATTTCTCAGTATCCATGCCGCACAAAGGGCATACCGCGCCGCTATTGTCAGTCGGTTGAGCAGGCGCAGACGGCGCATGGAAAAATCCTTTCAAAAGACTGTCCACTGAAACCGCCTCGCCAAAACCGGTCGGAAAACTGCCTTCGGCCTTGGCGCACTCTATGCACAGAACATGTTCTGTTTTCTGGTCATTTATTACTTTTGTCACAAATACTGTGGCTACTTTCTTTTTGCATCTTTCGCACAACATAGCCGCACACCTCCCCTGATATCAGACCTTCCCCGCCATGCGGTGCAAAGCTTCGCGCAATACGGTGAACTGATCCTTTTTGCCCAGAAAATTTGCGCTCATTTCCAGCATATAGCATAAAAGAGCCTCTTCACGCCTGCTGATGACCTTGGCCTCGGCCAGGCGCGCAACTACCTGCAACACGGTCTCGCTGCTCGCGCTCTCTTCCTTTACTTCCGGCACAATGCTGACTATGCGCACAAAACCACCTGCACCGCGTCGCGACTCAACCACAAACCCACGATCCGGCGTAAAACGCGTATTGAGCACATAGCTGATCTGCGACGGAGCGCAACTCAACTCTATAGCTAAATCATTTCTGCGCATCAGCACGTGCCCTTCCTGGCTGTTGATGAGTTTGCCCAAAATAAATCTTTCTATAAAATCAGCTAAATTATTACCCATTTCGATACCTCCTTTAGAACCTGCCGGCGCTGACCCGGCACCCGCAGCAGCATCCCGCTCCTGCAAAACATCTACCGCTCCTTTTTACACCTCTATTATATTTGACTTTTTGACTTTTAGCAAGAAAAACATTTTTCCCTCGCTAAAATCTCTCCGCCGCTGCGCTTATACCGTAAATATCCACTTATTGCAAAGACAAAAGGCCGGGGAAAATAAAACACGTCCCGAAAGATTCACTTCCGGGACGTTCTAGCTGTTCAAATTATTTGTTTTTACACGCCTTTACAGCAAAATCATGCCCGAAATTTTCGCAAACTGCTTTTTCTGCGGCGTCCGGCGTCCAGTTCACGGTCAGCCCGGGTTCCACCTGCATGCCGGTCTTCTGCAAAAGCTCTTCCATATCTTTTTGCGCGCCGCCGCTCCAGCCATAAGTGCCAAAAACCGCCGCGGCTTTACCCACAGGTTTCAAGCCTTTAAAATAAGTGAGTAATGCCCCCATGACCGGCATCATCCCATAATTTAACGTGGAAGAACCGAAAATCACTCCCGCAGCTTCCAGCATATCTGCCGCTATATGGCTCTGGTCGCTGGCCGAAAGTTTGTACAGTCGGGCCTCTACGCCAGCTTTACATACCCCTTCAAACACAGCGCGGGCCATTTTTTCAGTGCCGCCCCACATACTTTCGTAGACCACCAGCACTTTTTCGCATTTTTTACCTGCTCCCCAATCTTGATATTTGGCCAATATTTTATCGATATGCGACCGCCAGATCACTCCGTGGCTGGGGCAGATAAGTTTCATCGGCAAAGCCCCGGCTTTGGCCAAAGCTGGCCCAATCAACTTACTGTACATCATGAGAATATTGGCATAATATTTTTCCGCTTCGTACATAATATCTTGTAGGTCATTCCTGTCGTCAAACGGTGAACTCGTACAAATATGCTGGCCAAAAGCGTCATTGGAAAACAGTATCTCCTCTTCCGGCAGGTAGCTGGCCATTGAGTCCGGCCAGTGCAACATGGGGAAGGGAATAAATTTCAAGGTGTTTTTTCCCAAACTGAGGCTGTCGCCTTCCTTGACCACACGGAAATTATAGTCACCATAAAGTTTCTTCGCTTCCCTGGCGCCGGCAGCACTTATGAGTATCTCCGGCCTGCCCAGCTTGGCCGTTACTGCGGGCAAGGAACTGGCGTGGTCGTTCTCCACATGATTCATCACTATATAGTCTATTTTTTGAGGATCAACTATCGCGGCAACCCGTGCCAGCAGTTCATCGGCAAACGGCTCGCGCACCAGATCGATCAGACATATCTTTTCATCAACGATCAGATAAGAGTTATAAGTGACCCCACGTTGCGTGGTATAGCCGTGAAAATCCTTTTTTGTCCAATCTTGGCAGCCTACATAATATATCCCTTTTGCTATCTCTGTTGTATTCAAGTCACTTCATCCTTTCTCTGTCTTGTTTTATAATGGAATCAGCGGTTTTAGCCTAAAGCCTGCTTTTATTATACCTTATTTTAAGATCTGGGAAAAATAATTTCTCTTTTCTCTGTTTACAAAAGGTTATACAGCTATTATACTTAAAGAAAGCAAGGAAATAACAGGTTTTTTGACCTGTAGTATATATTTTGGAGCACCAAAATGAAAAAACACATGTATACATACCATTATTTTCGATACCGCAGTATCGAAAGAGACAATAAAACAGCCCAATATCTGTTTGAGGGAATAATCTGCGCTAGTATCGTTTTTTGCCTGTGCGTATTGCTTTCCTAGATAAAAGCCGCGATGAAAACAAAAGACCGGACAAAAGTCCGGTCTTTTTTGTTTTCCGTGCTCACACGGAAATGTCCAGCAGATTGCCCAAAGCGGGATCCATCGAAACACTTGGTGCGGAAGCGCTGTCGCCCATCAGTTCCAGGACACCTTGCCCGGATTGCTGCATCTGGTCGAGCGCCATCTTCATTACACCCATATTGACACCATCGCGGAGCGTCTGCTGTTTCATGTCCACGGCCATCCTCACCATCGGATCTATGCCCATTGGACTCACCTCGCATCCTTTTTGAAAAATAAGGTTTTCTTCCTCTATTGATATTATCGTAAAAAAAATTTTTTACCTTAAATCACATTTTTTCCTGTTCTTCTAAAAGTGTTTCCCATTCGATTATAAGCCCTTCCACTATGTTTTTCAAGTGTTCGTATTCTTCGGCCAAAGCCCGGCTTTTCGCCAGTTCTCCGTGTTCCGCCGGGTCGGCCAGCCGTTTTTCCAGCACTTTTAAGAGAACGTCCTGCTCACGCAGCGAAAGTTCCACCGCCGACAGCCGTTTTTCTATATCCTGTGGACTGCGTTTACCGGTTTTCTCCCTGTTTCTGGCAGATGGCGCGACTGTCTTCGCCGAAACTGGCAGGCGTTTTTCTTCTTCCCGCAGATGCTCCTCTTTGCGTGCGCGGTAATAGCTGTAATTACCGCCATAATCCCATATCCGACCACCGTCTACCTCCCAAACCCTACCGGACAATTTATCCAAAAAATATCTGTCGTGGCTAACCGCCAAAATGCTGCCCGGCCATTCGTAAAGCGCATCTTCCACTACCTCACGGGCTTTTATATCGAGATGATTGGTCGGCTCGTCCAATACCAAAAAGTTTGCCCCACCCAAAAGAAGTTTTAAGAGCGCCAGCCGCGCCCGCTCGCCACCCGACAGGTCGGACAGCTTTTTTAGCACGTCGTCCCCTTGAAACAACATACCGCCGAGTAGCGTCCGGGCTCGCGTTTCCGACAAACCAAACCCGCCCATTACCTCTTCCAGTAAAAGCGCATCGCCAAACAAGCCCTCATGCTCTTGCGAAAAATAACCTACCATGACCCGGCTGCCCAGGCGGGCGGTGCCCTTTACCGGCGGTAGCTTACCTACTATTGTCTTTAAAAGAGTCGTTTTTCCCAAACCATTAGCGCCGACCAGCGCCACTTTTTCACCCTGCCTCAACAGCAGATACATCCCCTGCAAGAGTTACTTGCCCT
>JAVBNN010000002.1:0-11465 GCA_031551525.1 Acidaminococcales bacterium | reverse complement strand
CCAATTTAAAACCACTGACTTTGCCAACCTTTTAGGCGTTGGCTTTCCTGTTCTACTTACTCGTCTGGCATTTCTGCTTTTAAGCACGTAGCTCATTCGACTCTTTTTCCTGCCATTATCCAGTTTTCAAGGAACTTTTTTTGCTTCAGCTTTCGGTTGAGGCTTATTTAATATATCACAAGCGATAAAATGCTGTCAACAGTCTTTTTTTGTTTTTCTTGTGTATTTTTTTATTTGTTAACGCAAAGTTTGATATGGATATTTTTGTGAAATTTTTATGTGGTTTTTCTTGCAGGTTTGTTTTGTGTTATAATGATTTAGTATTTAATTGTGATTGGTGAATTTACGGGAGGGTTTCATTATATATGGCTTCTAATGAGGACGCTCAGAAAACAACTGTAAAAAGAGGGCGGTTCAAATTGTTTAGATTATTTGTTATTCTTTTTGTTGTGGTATCGGTGGTGGCCACAGGTACTTTGGTAGGTTTTATAACGGCAAGTGTGAAAAACCTGCCGGAGAATCTCGGTGATCTTCGCCCTGATGCAGCGTCGCAGTTTTTTGACCGTAACGGGTTGCTGATAGATACTACCAAGTCTGAGGAAAACAGGATACCGGTAAAGCTCGATGTGGTGCCAAAGGATTTACAGAGTGCGTTTATTGCTATTGAGGATATCCGTTTTTATCAACATATAGGTGTGGACCCGAGGGCTATTGCTCGCGCTTTTTTAAGTAATATCACGAGTAAGAATATTTCCGAAGGCGGCAGTACGATAACGCAGCAGTTAGCTAAAAACGCTGTGTTGTCGCAGGAACAGACTATAAAGAGAAAGATCCAGGAAGTTTTCGTGGCTTTCCAGATCGAAAAGAAATATAGTAAGGCGGAAATCCTTGAGATGTATCTCAATCAGATATATTTCGGGCAGGGCGCTTACGGTGTGCAATCGGCTTCAAGGGTGTATTTCGGCAAGGATGTCAACCAGTTGTCTTTGGCTCAATCCGCAATGTTGGCCGGCATTCCGAAGAGCCCAAATTATTATTCTCCACTTAATAATTTCAAGGCAGCCAAGGAACGTCAGGAAATAGTTCTCGATCAGATGTTGCGTTACCAGTTGATAACTCAAGAGCAGTACGATAAAGCCAGGGTCGAAAAGATAGATGTAACGTCACACAATAAGGCGCATAATACTATGCGCGATTATTATATTGATTATGTTACTCAGGTGGTCATCGACAAGTTTGGCGCTGATGCGGTATATAAGGAAGGTTTGAAGATATATACTAGTATAGACCTTAAAGTGCAGGCGATAGCCGAGAAGGTTATGAGTGACTTGCCGGTTTATTCTACCGATTCGAGAAATATCCAGCAGCCGCAAGGCGCATTGGTGGCCATAGACCCGCGCAATGGCCAGATAATGGCTATGGTGGGCGGGCGCGGCACCGACCAGTTCAACCGCGCATCCTTGGCTATCCGCCAGCCCGGTTCAGCTTTCAAGCCATTCGTTTTCCTGGCTGCGGTAGAAAGCGGCCTTACGCCTGCTACGGTGTTGGATGATAAGGATTTGAAACTGCCCGGGTATTGGTCGCCGCAAAATTATGACCGCCGTTTCCACGGCAAGGTGAGTATGCGTACGGCTTTGATAAATTCCTACAATATACCGACTGTAATACTGACACAACAGGTAACGCCGGAAAAGGTTTTGGCTTATGCTCAACGTATGGGAATCTCTACACTTGTACTGTCCGGGTCGACTAGTGATGCCAATCTTGCCATGTCTCTAGGCGGTTTGACGCATGGGGTCACTCCTCTTGAAATGGCAAATGCGTATAGCGTTTTTGCCGCTAATGGTGTTTATCACGAGCCGGTCGCTGTTTTAAAGGTAGTTGACCGCAATAACAAGACTATATTTACTGCAGAAACACAGGGTAAGCAAGTTATCCCGGCCACTAGTGCTTATATTGTCACTGATATGATGCAGGACGTGGTGCGGCGCGGCACCGGCTATGCTGCGCAAATCGGCAGGCCGGCCGCCGGCAAGACCGGCACGACCAGTGAGTATAAAGATGCATGGTTCGTCGGCTTTACGCCTGATTTGTCGACGGCTGTATGGATAGGCAATGACGAAGGCGGAGACCTAAGGGGCATGACTGGCGGCGATATGCCCGCTCATTTGTGGGGAGAATTCATGTCGCAGACTCTACGCAATTCTCCTGTGCAATATTTCGTCCGCCCGCCGGGGACGATAATACCGCCCGAGCCGGTTATCAAACAGGACCCCAAGCCAGATGGGAAGGATCCGTCTAAGCAGCCAGGATCGGCGCCGCCCATTCAAAAACCGCCACCCGGCGGCAAAAAGCCCACGACGTCCCCTGGCCTGCCGCCACCCTCTGTCCCCCCAAAACCAATTAATGATAAAAATCCCAAGAAACCTGTTGACAACAAACGTTCTGATAAAGATGACAAGGCCGGAAATGATAAGCCTTTGACTAATTAACCCTATATCCTGTAAAACAAAACAAGCCCCTGCCCGTAGTTGCCTTTTCTACGAGCAGGGGCTATTGTTTTCTCCGAAACATTCAAACAAGGCTTCATTTTTAAGGCCTATGTCTAAACGCGTAGTTTATACTGTTTTGGTTTATTTAACGCCAAATTTACGAGTCAGGGATACTTCCCCCACCCCGAGGCCCAGTGTTTTGGCTATTTCTATATCGTTGCAGCCATCAGCAGCCAGTTTCATGATTTGTTTGTATTTGAATTTGGGCTCAGCATTACTCATATCAAGCATCGGCGGCGAAACTGGCTGGTTTTTAAGGGCCGGTTTTATTTCCGTTAGTAATACTTCTTCGTTTTGTTCGTACACTTCGGCAAAGGTTGGCCGGGGTTCCTCTTTAGGTAAATCCAGATGCCTGGTAGTGTTATAGGTGGCTTCTAAAAGTTGCTGGGCAAAAGTGCGCGCCGGAGTCATAATTTCAAGCGGCTGAAGCTGCGTTTGTGAGTTGGCGTGTATTTCACTGGCAGCGCATTTATATAGCTGCTCTTCAGCTATTTTGGTGCGTATTTTTAGTTCTTCTATAGTTTCTTCCGCTTGTTGCAAAAGTTCTGCCAGTTCTTCGCTGGACGTGTTTATCTTGTTCACCGCCAGGCCCGCCGTATTTTGAATGTCTTTTTGGAAAAGTTCTACCTGACTGGCAATATCAAAGGAAAACAAGCGTGTGATCATATGCCTTTTATAAATGAGGAAAAATATGGCAAATACTACAAAAAGCAACGCCGCCGCGATACCGGAATACATGAAAAAACACTCCCTTTAGGAACTTACGTCGAGATTTTTACCGCGGACAGGATCAGTCATGCCAGAGAGCAGCACACGCTGGTGTTGCTTTTTTTCCTGTTCGGAATCTTCTTCTTCTTTGCCGGATGAGGCATGGTATTTTTGTCCGCCGCCTTTTTGTTCTTCCTTTTCTTTGTCTCTGGTAACTTTGCCAAACTCGGCTCGTTTGCTTTCCTGTACTTGCCCCTGGCGTGATTCAGCCTCGCGTTGCAATTTTTCCGCAAATAGTTGCTGTGATGTGGCCGTCTGGTCATTTTGCACCGCTTGTACTTTTCCTACATCTGTAGCATGTGGCAGTATGACCTGCATGTCAACAGGACGTATGCTCATAAAAATCACCCCCGTTAAAACTTAGGAATAGGGCGAAAATTTTATTTCTCCGCCCGAAACAAAGAACAGCGAAAATTGCATGTTATCGCGGACTGGATATACGATATTATTTATTACCAGTTTCACCCCTGGATATACGTACCCACTGCATTTAATTTTTCCGTCTTTTGCTTTGTCAAATTCGCTTTCTAAGTCATAAAGCCGTTCTTTTATTTCTTTGACCCGGGTGGAAAGTGCTTCGTGGGTATTTGTCAGTTTGCGGTAAAGTTCTATCCTGGCCGAGGGCACTATTGCGTCTTCGGTTGGTTTTATCAAGTGCATGGATTTTTGCGTACTATCAAACATTTCCGCAGCATTTTTGTATTCATTGCGCAAAGTGAGAAATTCTTCTTTCATCATGGGGTTGATACCCACTTCGATGACCGTGGGTGGCGCCATATGTGTACCGATGGTTTTTGCGTCTATTTCTTCTCCGGCAGCCACATGGCCGCCCGCTATGATACCCTTGCCGCCGGTCGCTGTTACTTTTTTGCCTGCGCTTACTTTACTGTGTAAAATAGCATCGGATACAGATATGTTTTCACCCGCCATGACTTCTGCGTTTTCCATGAATTTTGCTATGACACTGTCTCTTGCCTTCAGATAGGCGTGGTTAGCGCCTTGTATTCCATGTTTTACTTCGATGTTTTGTGCTTCGACTGTTCCGCCAAACACGCTGCCTTGTATTTGGACGTTACCGCCGGCTTTTACAATAAAACCTGCTTGTATGCTTCCTTTTACCAGTACATTGCCGGGAAAGTCTATATTGCCTGTAGATAGGTCTATGTCAGCCTTAAGTTCCAGTACCGGCAAAACTTCTATTTTGTCTCTACCCACTATCAAATGCCCGGAAATCTTCGAACGCAGGATGTTTTCTTCCAAAGCGATATTTTTCCCAATGACCATGCGCCGTTCGCGTCCATCCCTGGCTTTGAGAAGTTTGCCTTTTACCGTGCTGCCATGTGTGCCTTTGCTGGGCATTATCTTTTCAGCTATGATGTCATTTTCCATAACCGCGGTAAAAAGATCAAGGTTTTTGTAGTCGACCCGGCCTCCGGCAGTTTCCTTGGGACGCCCTTTGTCTTCGCTCACTTCATATTTCATGATATATTCCGAGTCTTTACCGTCGACCGGTAACAGTCCTTTCGCAACAGCAAAAGTGTTCCCGGGTTTTATCCTTACGTCTTCCAGTGCGGTTGCGTCAACACCAAAAACTACGCCATATTGCTTCAATTCTTCTATTAATTCTGCCTGGCTAATTTCTCCAGGCGCATCGCTACCAGTCACACAAGCAAATGCCTGCATATCATCGTCGCTGATACTTACTTTGACAACAAGCTTATTTGCGCCGTTTTCCATGAAATTCCTCCGTATAACATCAAATAAACGCTGTCTTCATCCCAGCTAACGCTCCTCGCAAACGAAAGACTGCTTTGGTATGCAACTGTGATATGCGCGCTTCGGAAAGTTTCATTATAGTGCTTATTTCCCGCAAAGTCAGTTCTTCATAATAATAAAGCGACATGACCAGGCGTTCTTTTTCCGGTAGTTGATCAATAGCTTTGGCTAATATGTCTTTAGCTTCGTTTTTTTCTACTTCTTCCACAAAGGAGGGTGTTGTAGTGGAACCCATTTCTTCTGATTGGGAAAATTCCTCGAGTGGCACTACCGTGGTTACTTGTATCTCTGACAAAAGATGGTTAAGCTGGTCTTCCGTAATAGACATCTCTTGCGCTATTTCTTTGTCGGTCGCGCTCCTGCCCAAACGGTCTTCCAGTTTTTGTACCGCTTGTTGATAGCTTTTAGCTTTTTGCCGTATGGAGATGGGTATCCAGTCCTGTACGCGAAGTGCGTCCAGCATGGCCCCTCGTATCCTTACCGTGGCATATGTCTCGAATTTGACGCCGCGCTCGGGATCATAGCGATCTATTGCTTGCAGAAGGCCAAAAAAACCCGTGCTGATAAAATCATCGCGGTCTACATAACTGGGCAGACTGACGCCCAGGCGTCCGGCAACAATTTTTACCAATGGAACATAGTGTTCCACTAATATATTACGAGATTCAACGCTGTGTGTCTTACTGTATTCGCGCCAAACCTCGTCTAGGTCTATTTCTTTTTTTGCAGCGTCAGACATGGCAAATACCCCGCGCTTTACTGGTCATCATCATGATTTACAACAACAATACGTTCAAAGGATTTGTCATCTTCATTTTTCTCGTTTTGATCTTGTTCAAGAGGTGTTTTAGATTTTGATGCAAGAGGTATCTCTTCGTCTTCGGCTTTTTTTTCCATTGGCGGTGCTTCAGTATTTTTTTGTGGTTTTATGGGTGTGACTGTAGCCAATTCTCCTTTTAAGAATTGTGCTATCAAAAAACCAACTGCACTGAATAAAGCAAAAGACATAACTACACGCAGTAAAATAGTGACGGGGCTCCTAACGCCCATTGTAATACCGAAGAACAGCGTACAAAGCGCCGCCAGAGCGCCTACCGAAAACATTACAAAAAGGTTGAGTCCATTCGGTTTTGTAATGTTTTTCATTGTCAAATATCCTTTTCGCCTTTATTTATGGTTTTTATTTTAAATCGCCCGTCATTGAGAAAAAGTTCTACCGTACGACCGTAGTTGCCGCCGGTATCTGCAGCGATTATTGGTATGTTCATTTGTTTTAATACGGCTTTTACGCTTTCTTCGTTGCGTTCGCCTATACGCATAATGTCTGTGGCTTTGTTAAAGGCAAACATTTGCGCCCCACCGGCTATTTTGGCTTTCATTCGGCTTTTAGCCGCGCCTTTTCCTAGTAGCTCTTCCAGCATAATAGCGAGGCATTTATCGGCAAACTTGGCCGGATTTTCTGTCGCCCTGGCATGCGAGCTGTCTGGCAACATGATATGTGCCAGGCCGCCTATTTTGGTGATACTGTCATAAACAGCGATACCGATACAAGATCCCAGACCGTATGTGATTAGAGAATCCGGATTACCGCCGGTCTTATAGTCTGCCATCCCAACTTTGATGAGTTCTGACATTATTCTTTCACCCCTATAGCAACCAATATAGAGGATAGGGAACCAGGATCCGGTATGAGGAAAAAGTGTCCGTTGACGCCATTTTCATCTGTTTTGAAAACGGTCTCTATAACGAGGGCGTGATCACCCATCTGCCCGAGTTGTATGAGTACCACACTCAAAAGTGCAGCGGCCATGTCCATCGCCAAAGCCGGTATAGATGGCAAAAGGGTAAGTTTTGTAAAATATGAGAGTGAATTAAGATAAGCGCTAGCGAGAATGTTGCCAATTTCCATAAGCGCCGATTCGTCCATCGGTGTAAAGGTATGCTCCTGCCCGGCTTCTCGGCCCATTATCATGTTTACCAGTTCAAACGCGCTATTTATCGGCATAAGAAAAAGTATGCTGCCCGGCGCTTGACCAAAGACACGTAAATATACGCCGGCTACCATGGTATCCGGTCCGCCTACTATGTCAGGAACTTCTCCGAGTGGCAGGATGGATACTTTGGGCACACTCATGTCTATGCGTTTATTGATGATCTGCGACAAAGCGGTCGCGGCATTACCCGCGCCTACATTTCCTATTTCCTTGAGCGCATCCAGTTGCACTGGCGTAAGCTCTAAAACTTCATCCATATCCTTCACAACCCTTCATCAGCATAGGGTGCGGTGTCAGTTGTTCCCGCTCAAACCTATTATCTCTTTTATATTGAGCATAATCAAAAGGCGTTTATTATGCTTGGCTACCCCGCTGATAAATTTTCTTTCTAGATTAGTATCTATGCTGCTGGGCGGTTCGATATCATACTTTGAGATGGTCATTACTTCGGAAACGGCATCCACTGTAACGCCAAAGGCGATATCTTCCACTTTCAATATGATTATCCTGCTATCTTCAGTAGTTTTACTTAGCGGCAGGTTAAGACGTTTTTTGAGGTTGATGACCGGTAAAACACTTCCGCGCAAGTTCATAACGCCCAGGTAATAATCAGGCGTGCGGGGAACACGTGTAATATCAATCATTTTTCTTATTTCACTGACTTTTATTATTTCAACGGCATATTCTTCTGACGCCAGTTTAAATACTACTAACTGTATTTCATCTTCAAAAGTCCTTGCTTCTTCATCAAGCATTGTACTGCTGCTCATGGCCATACCTCCGTGTTAGATTCAAGATGTTTGTATCAAAGTACCTACGTCAAGTATAAGAGCGACACTGCCGTCACCCAAAACAGTAGCGCCAGCTATCACATTTATATTTGTCATCAGCTTGCCGAGTGATTTTATCACTATATCATGCTGACCGACAAGCGTATCGACTATGATGCCCGCTTTTTGATCGCCCATATGAACGATGACTACATAAAGTTCTTCGTCTTCGTTCGTCGTTTTTTCTTTATCACGCGGCACGTCAAGTGTGGCATCAAGCCGTAGTATTGGGATGATCTGTCCACGCAAGAGGAATACTTCTTTGTTTTGTACGGTGGAAATATCTTCCGGTTTGATATTTATAGTGCTGTCTATAGAACCAAGCGGTATGGCGTAGGTTTCTTCGGCTACTTTTACCAGTAGCGCCTGGATGATGGCCAGCGTCAGCGGAAGCCGTATTCTAAACCTGCTCCCAAGGCCGAGCTTGGTATCTACGTCTACCGTACCGCCCAAAGCTTCTATCTTGGTTTTCACTACGTCCATCCCAACGCCGCGGCCCGAAACATCGGATACAACTTCTGCGGTCGAAAAACCGGCGGCAAAAATAAGTCTGACCGCTTCGTTGGCATCCATCTTGTCTGCTTCCGGTTGAGTAATAATGCCTTTTTCCACGGCTTTTTTCTTGATGATGTCGGGGTTTATGCCTTTACCGTCATCTTCAATATCAATGACCACATTATTGCCTTCATGCATGGCAACAAGCCGTACCTGCCCCATCGGGTCCTTGCCCGCCATCCGCCGTTCATCGGCATGCTCTACACCATGGTCAACAGAGTTTCGCAAAAGATGTACAAGTGGATCGCCTATTTCGTCGATAACCGTCCGGTCCATCTCGGTTTCTTCGCCTTCGATAACGAGATTTATTTCTTTATTCAGTTCGCGGGAAAGATCCCTGACCATACGCGGGAAACGGTTGAACACCTGACCTACCGGCACCATCCTGATTTTCATGACAATGGTCTGTAGTTCAGTAGTGACCCTGTCCATCTGTTCGATGGTTTCAACCAGGTCGCCCAGTTTGTGTATCAGCCCTATTTGCGCCAGGCGAGTCTTGTTTATGACGATTTCGCCGACAATATTGAGCAGTGTATCCAGTTTGTCTATATCGACGCGGACGGATTGTCCGCCTTTGAGTTTTCTATCGCCGCCTTCGTCGGTTTTTTTCGCCGCGGGTTTTCCAGTAACCGCCACAGTTGAAGCCGACGGTTGTGTGTTTGTCGTGGGTTGGGCCGATACTGCCATGGCGGCAAGGTTAAGGTCGGGCAGCTTGTTTATATCTACATTGATAACTTCCGATATGCTCATCAGCCTTTTGTGTATTTCTTCTTCCTCGCGCCCGGTCAGGAGTATGGCGTCAAAACTACCGTCAAAGTTCTCTTTTTCCAGTTCATCAGAAGGAGGTATGGTTTTTATAACTTCGCCAAAGTCTTCGAGCGCAGTCATTATCATATAAACGCGCGCCGATTTTAATACGCAATTTTTATCTAAGGTTATAAAAAGATGCATAGCAAACAGGTCTTGCCGTTGAGCTGCGGCAATGATGTCTTTGTCTGTATCATTCAGTTCTATCGGTAGTTCCTCTGGTTCTGCAGAAATCCCTGATGTAGTCGATTTTGCGCGGGGAGTGGCAGCCGCTTTTGTGGTTGGCGCCGGGGCTTTGTCGCCGCTGACTATAGCTTTCAGCGATTGTACAAGATCCGTAACATCCTCTGCTTCCGCGCCGGCCACCGCGTTATCTACAGAACGCTCCAATGTATCTACACAGCGAAACAACAGATCGACTATTTCCGAACTGCAATTTAATGTTTCTTTGCGTAAAAGATCCAATACATTTTCCATTTCATGAGTAAGTTCGGCAATAACAGTAAAACCCATTGTAGCCGACATACCTTTTATGGTGTGCGCGCTGCGAAATATTTCGTCAAGCACAGAAATGTTTTCTGTATTTCCTTCAAGTTCCAAGAGACACCTGTTTAATGTCTGTAAATGCTCGCGCGACTCTTCAACAAACATGTTCATATACTGGTTCATATCCATTATGTGTAGACACCTCCGATTTTTACTGAAGAACTGCGCGAACTATTTCCGCCGCTACCGCTTGAAGCGGCAGCACAATATCTACTGCCCCTCTATCCGCAGCAGCTTTGGGCATACCATAAACTATGGCTGTTTTTTGGTCTTCAGCAATAGTATACCCGCGCTTACTTTTTATTGTTAACATACCGTTTGCCCCGTCCTGCCCCATGCCGGTTAAAAGTACGGCAATACAGTTTCTCCCATAGACCTGGGCCGCCGATTCGAACATAGGGTCCACCGCCGGCCTGTGGCCTCCCAGGGGAGGGTCTTTGGTAAGATTAATAGCTACTTTATCCATTGTCCTGAGAAATTTTATGTGATAGTCTCCCGGAGCTATATACACAGTCCCGGCAGTAATAATTTCCCCATGCTCCGCCTCTTTGACCTTTATGGGCGATAGCTGGTTGAGCCGGTCGGCCAAAGATTTTGTGAAACCTGGCGGCATATGCTGGACTACAACCAATGCACAAGGAAGGTTGGCCGGTAAATGCGGAATGACTTCCTGCAAGGCACGCGGCCCGCCGGTAGAGGTACCCAATACTACTATTTTTTCGTTATTATCAGCCGCCTTTTTCAATGGCACAACCTTTTGTAATGTTATATTTGTTTCTTTTTTGCCCAACTCTTCAATGTTCGCTGTTACAGCATTGCGGCAGGTTGAAAGAATGATGTTTTTGATGCTCGCGATGTCACTGTTGTTTTTTGTAACAAAATCCACTGCGCCCAGCAAGAGCGCTTTGACGGTTTCGTCAGAGCCTTCCTTGGTAAATGAACTCACCATAACTACCGGAAGAGGATGTTCCTGCATTATGACTTCAAGTGCGTCAAGTCCGTTCATAACCGGCATTTCAATGTCCAGTGTCACCAGGTCAGGTTTATATTTTTTTATTTTTTCTATTGCCTCTAAGCCATTTTTGGCTGTATCAACAACAGTAAAGTCGGACGTTTCTTTAAACAAGTCCGTCAGCAATCTGCGCATGAAGGCGGAGTCATCTACTATCAATATTCTTATCATTTAGAAGGCACCTCGCTTCACAAACCTCTGGTACGCAGGCGCTAAAACATGCCCCTGCTACGCCTTTCCAGAATTTTTGCGTTTAAGAAATTGATGATTTTCTTTCTGTTTATTTCTTCCATGCCTATAAACTGCAGGCCCATCAAAAAAAGTTTGCTTCCGTCTGGCAATGCCTGTATATTAGTACGGGCGATCTGGGCCAAGGAGCGCACTACTTCTGCGTCGCTTAAGGGTATTTCTATCCAAAGGCGCGTACCCATGGGCAGGTTTTTTTTGTGTGATACGATGAGCGCACCGCCGCCGCTCAAGTTCTTGGATACAGTTACCGCTTCTGAGCCATCCACCGGACAACCATTTTCGTCTATTAAAAAATATTTTACCGGCAAGGTAAGCGCATAGCGGAAAAAATTTCTTTGCTGTATCTGTATGACGTTTTCCGGTTTTTGTATTATCC
>JAVBNN010000003.1:0-106667 GCA_031551525.1 Acidaminococcales bacterium | reverse complement strand
GCCGCGCCCTTTGACAGAATTCGTTCCCCTGCAACATTCATCCGAAGGCTTTGTTACCACCCAATACGATAAAGACCGGGTGGAGGAGATCGGCCTTTTGAAAATGGACCTTTTGGGCTTGCGCACGCTGACCGTGATCGCGGACGCACTCACTAATATCAAAGCGGTTCATGGTATAGATATCGACATAGAAAAAATAGACCTGGCCGATCAGGAAACCTGCCGCGCGTTGGCGCGCGGCGAAACCGCCGGGGTATTTCAAATGGAGTCGGGCGGCATGACCCAACTGGTCAAAGACCTAAAGCCGGAACGTTTTGAAGACCTGATAGCCCTGGTCGCCTTGTACCGCCCGGGGCCGCTCGGCACCGGCATGGTGGCAGATTTTGTAGCCGGACGGCATGGCGAGAAGCGGGCCAAGTCCTTGCATCCATCGCTAGAGCCGATCCTTGAAGATACTTTTGGCGTCATACTCTATCAGGAGCAGGTCATGCAGATAGCGTCCACCCTGTCCGGTTTTACCCTCGCCCAGGCGGATATCCTGCGCCGCGCCATGGGCAAGAAAAAGCCGGAAGAGCTGGCCGCGCAGAAAGAAGCTTTTGTAACCGGCGCGGAACAAAAAGGCGTCAAAAAAAGCATTGCCAGTGAAGTATTCGCTTTGCTGGAACATTTTGCCGGTTATGGTTTCAACAAGTCCCATAGTGCGGCATACGGCCTTCTGGCTTATCAGACCGCCTGGCTACGCACACACTATCCGGTGGAATTTATGGCCGCCATGCTGACCAGCGTTATGGGCGACAATGGCAAAATAAGTCAATATATAGAAGTTTGTCGGCACATGGGCATAAAAGTGCTTCCGCCGGATGTAAACGCCAGCGGGAGCGGTTTTAGCGTCGATAACGGCAATATCAGGTTTGGGCTGGCGGCGGTAAAAAATGTGGGCGATGCCGCGATAGAAGCGATATTGAAAACACGTGAATCATCAGGTATATTCAAAAGCCTGGCAGATTTTTGCAACCGGGTGGAAACCCGGGCCGCCAATAAACGCGTGCTGGAAAGCCTCGTCAAATGCGGCGCTTTTGATGGTATGGGAAAACGCTCACAACTTATTTACATATTGGACAAGGCGATAAATATCGCCGGGCAAAAACAAAAGGACGAGTCGGCAGGGCAACTGGGCCTGTTTGGCGAAAGCGGGGAGACCGGCGAACTGGCGCTGCCCGACCTGCCGGAGATCGCGCCAGAAGATATGCTGGCCGATGAAAAAGAGATCATCGGATTTTACGTTACCGGGCATCCGCTTGACCGTTACCGTGACAAACTCTGCAGCTTTACCGATATCGCCAGCCTGGCGGCAAAAGATTGCCGGGAAGGTGAGCGGGCAGAAGTGGGCGGGATAATTTCTTACTGTAAGCGTATGAACACCAAAAAAGGCGATGCTATGGCCACTATTCAATTGGAGGATTTTACCGGAAGCATGGAAGTGTTGCTGTTTCCGAAAGTATATATGCGTGCGGCGGCGTTTTTGGCACAGGAGAAAGTCGTGCGCGTCAACGGTCGCCTATCTGTGGAGGACGACTCGATAAAACTGGTGGCGGAAGATGTAGAGCTTCTCGATAACTTGCCTGACAAACTCTTAATAAAGTTATCTCAAAAACAGGAAAACACCAAGATATTCACAGCCGTCAAAAATATTTTACGTTTGTACCATGGGCGCTCGCCCGTACTTATAGAGTTGGACAGCGCGCAAAGGACGATAAAGACAGACCGCGAGCTGTGGGTAGACGCATCTCAACCGGAACTTTTCGAAAAATTGGTCGCCCTTTTGGGTGAAAGCGCAGTAAACCGGCGATGACCATAAAACCGCTAATTTTGGCAAAATATACATGATTCGCTTGCTTACTGCGGGTTGGAGTAATAAAATAAGAACATACAGAAACTTGGTTAATTTACTTATATACTGTGACGAGGTGATAGTTTATGTGGAAAGTAGTCCATATAGCGCAAAAGTTCGCCCAGGCTGAAGGCATAAAGGAACTGCTGGAAAACGAAGGTTTTCTGGTATTGGTAAAAGAAGGAAGCACCTCGAGTTTCGAAATACACGTACCGGCCTCCGAAGCCTCCGAAGCCAATGAAATACTAAATGCCCATCGTTGTCTGCAACGACCGGGTTGACAGAAAGGGAACGGCAATAATGAAAAAAACTAAAATCATTTGTACTGTTGGGCCTGGTACGGACAAACCCGGAGTATTGAAAAACATGCTCGAAGCGGGGATGGATGTCGCCAGGTTTAATTTTTCCCACGGCACACACGCCGAACACTCAAAACGCATCGCTATGGTACAAGAGGCCGCCCGGGAACTTGGAAAACACACAGCCCTTCTGGCGGATACCAAGGGACCGGAAATGCGCCTCGGAATTTTTGCCAACGGCAAGGAAAACCTATCGCCCGGAGACCGGCTGGTTCTTACGACAGAAGAAGTTGAAGGCACAGCGGAGCGGGTATCGGTCAACTATAGCGGCCTGCCGAAGCTGCTGCAGCCCGGAACGGTGGTTTTGCTGGCGGACGGTATGCTCAGTCTCGCCATAGAAGAGGTAAAAGGTACTGAAATAATCACCAAAGTGTTGAATGGCGGAGAAATATCCTCACGCAAGCGGGTAGCAGTGCCGGGCGTAGCCCTCGATCTGCCGTTTTTGTCGGAGCAGGATGTAGCCGATATATTGTTTGCCGTGCAAGAAGATATGGATTTTATCGCCGCGTCTTTTGTTCAAAGGGCGGCCGACGTACTGTCCATCCGCAAAGTATTGGAAGAAGCGCGCTCTCATATGGGCATAATAGCCAAGATAGAGAATGCCGAAGGCGTACAAAATATAGAAGAAATAATCAAAGTAGCGGACGGCGTGATGGTAGCGCGTGGCGACCTGGGGGTCGAGATACCGGCAGAACAGGTGCCGCTGGTGCAAAAAAGCATTATAAAAATGTGCAATGCTGCTGGCAAACCGGTCATCACAGCTACCCAGATGCTGGAAAGCATGATAAACAATCCGCGGCCCACGAGGGCCGAGGCTAGCGATGTGGCCAACGCCATACTTGACGGCTCCGACGTCATCATGCTCAGCGGGGAAACAGCCTCCGGCCAATACCCTCTGGAAGCGGTGCGCACGATGGCAACTTTGGCGAAAAGCACGGAGGGGGCGCTGCGTTATGGCGAACTCCTACAGTATAAAGACCTGCCTGGGCAGAATACTACTATGACAGACGCGATCAGTCACGCTACCGTGCAGGTGGCCTATGAACTGAAAGTGGCGGCTATCATAGCTTCCTCTGAGACCGGTTATACCGCGCGGATGATCTCGCGCTATCGCCCGCAGTCGCGGGTAATCGCCGTGACGCCCAATACAGCCAGCGCCAGGCGTATGCAAATGTATTGGGGCATTGAGCCTTTACTCGGCGCCGCCGCTAAAAACACTGACGACATGGTCAATGCGACAGTCGGTTGCGCGGTAGACAACGGTATGGTCAATACTGGTGATGTAGTCGTTATCACAGCTGGTGTGCCGGTAGGCATGGCAGGCAGCACCAATCTGATAAATGTCCGCATAGTAGGCAATATCCTTTTGCGTGGCACAGGCATAGGCAATAAAGTAGTAAAAGGAAAAGCCTGTGTTATCAAAGATTTAAAAGATTGTGAAAAATTCTCCCCGGATGAAATACTGGTCACCCGCTCGTTGGACGAGGCGGTAACCCAGTGCGCGCTCAAGGCCAGAGCCATTATCACGGAAGAGGGCGGCCTGACTTCCCATGCTGCTATTGTGGGAATAAGTTTTGGTATACCGGTCATCGTAGGAGTGGAAAACGCCACAGAACTTTTGGCCGACGGTATGGATATAGTGGTGGAGACCGCTCGCGGCCTTATTTATTATGGAAACTTCCAGGCTAGGAGCTAAAGATGCTAGAGCGGCGTTTGTTTAAGGAGTACACACCTGACGGAGCGGCAAAAGAATTAGCCCAATGGAGTGATAAATTAAAAAGCGGAAAGGTAAAAGACCAGGCGGCTGACAAGCTGCTGGATGGCTTGTATGTGATCTTCTCATACGCTCTGAAGGCGGAAAAAACCGCTATCCTGCTCGATACGGCTGAACTGCTCAAACTGGCTTACGGGCAGGGGCTTGGCCGGTCAAATGAGGAAGAATACTGGAAAGCAGCTATTTTTTCCGCACTAGACAAGAAAAACTTCCAAGTATTGGAATACTTGCTGGAAGGTGGCAAACTGCTTTATAAAGGCCTGGCGGGAAAACGTGGAAAAATCATCGGGCTGTTTAAAATGATCGGCACGCTTTCCATGGAGCAGGGGAAGTTTTTTATCGGCGCCCGGATCATTGGTTTTCTGGTGACCTGGCTGCCCAAGGAACAGGGCCCGGAAGGGCTGGCTGACCGGATCATCGACTGCACCAAAAGTATAGGTGACGGCGCTTTAAGAGGCGGTGACCAGGATTTTTTTCGTGAGATATGTGTTCTCGTGGGCAGGCATTTTGAAGTTATGGACAGCGCGCAGGAAGAACTCTGGGACAAAGTTCTTGTTTCCTGGCTGGAACTGGCCGCGCAAAAGGGCACCGCGCAAAGCATAGGGGATTGGGGACGCTTTTTCACTTTGTATCACGCCAAGAGAACGATCCTGGCAAACGGCTTTTACGTAAAACTGCTGGCGGCGGCAGGACGTTACAACGGGCAGACGGATGCCGATGATGGCGTATCGGCGGTGCTGGCTAAAATACTTGCGGCGGCTTATATGAAAGAAGACGAAGAGGCTCTACCCGACATTTTGTCCGCGCTTGACACCGGATTCAAGACGGCAGTTTTGAAGGTGGGCTGGCAGCGCGCCAGAGAGATATTTACCCCTTGGCTGATCGCCTGCTTTCATATGCTGACGAGGCGTAAGTCAGCGGACGGTCGGAAGTCGGCCAGAGGGGAACTGTTGCAGAAAAGCCTGTGTATGTTGGCTCATATAATACAATTTGCCGCAGTAAAAGAAAAAGAAAACGCAACAAATATATTTGCCGACTGGCGGGATAGCTGGCTGCAAAAATGTAAAACCGACCGGGCGCGTAAACGGGCCAAAGCACTTTTCTTGTTATTGGCGGCCAAGCGGCAAATATTTTATCCAATGTAACAAAATATTGATGTGTACGCATCTTATACACAAAAGCTTTTTTGGTTTTGACGCATTTGCGCCATATCCCTAAAAAGCTTTTCTTTTACAAAAATGAAATACACTGTTACGAGGCGGTTATCGCCGCAGGCTAAACACAACAGTAATATTTAAATAGCACATATCAAGATTTTGTGTTAATATTTTATGTGGACATTTTTAAAACTGTGAAACTGGAGGTAGCGCTATGGAAGAAATTCTATTGGATGCAAGCGAAAAACTGCGCGTTTTTTCCGGCACAGCACACTTTGCTTTGGCAGAGAGCATTGCCACCCACCTTGGCGCGAAAGTCAGCCAGGCAGTGGTCGGACGGTTCAATAACGGCGAAATACAGGTCATGCTGGGCGAAAACGTCCGGGGCAAAGACATATTTGTCATCCAGCCAATGAGCCAGTCCGTCAATGAAAATATAGTGGAACTTCTGGTTATGATAGATGCCTTCAAAAGGTCTTCTGCACGTACTATTACCGCGGTCGTGCCTTATTACGCCTATGCCCGGCAGGATCACCAGGGACGCGACCGGGAGGCAATAGCGGCCAAAGTAGTGGCAAATCTTTTGATGACCGCCGGCGCCGACCGTATGGTCACTATGGACCTGCACTCCGGGCAAATAGAGGGTTTTTTTGACATTCCGGTGGACCATCTGTTAGCGGCGCCGCTTTTGACCAGTCACATCAAACAAGTGCTGTGCGACTATTGCCATGACTTTGTTGTAGTCTCGCCGGATATGGGCGGTGTGAACCGTGCCCGCCGGGTAGCCGAGCGCCTCGATTGTCCGCTGGTCATCCTCGACAAGCGCCGGCCGGCGCCCGATGTGGCAGTAGTGGTAGATATAGTAGGCGAGGTAGCGGGCAAGACCGCCATACTGGTGGATGATACGGTGGATACAGCTGGTTCTCTGGTCGAAGGGGCCAAGGCCTTAAAAGAAGCGGGGGCGAGAGAAATATACGCCTGTTGCACGCACGCCGTACTGAGCGGCAATGCCGCCGATCTGATCGAACAGTCCGACATCAGGGAGATAATAGTCACAGATACTTTGCCGATAAAAAAAGAAAAGCAAAACGGCAAAATAAAAGTAGTGTCCATCGCGCCTTTGTTTGCCGAAGCTATTTTGCGCATATTCAACGAACAATCTGTAAGTAAGATGTTCAGCCAGTAAATATACTGTATGGTTTGGTTAGGGGAGGAAATATAACTATGGCAAGAAACATAGGGACTTCTGTGTGGGGCATACGCGCGCCCATAGCAAAACCGGGGGATAATGTAGTAGACTTTGTGGTGGACTCGCTTTTGACTGCTTTAGAGAGCGAAAAAATAACCTTGAAAGACCGCGACGTGATAGGTATAACCGAGTCGCTGGTAGCCCGTACACAAGGAAACTATGCTTCGCTGAAAGACATTGCCACAGATATCGCTGCCAAATTTACAGGAGATATCGCGGTATTATTTCCCATCCTCAGCCGTAACCGCTTTGCCCTCCTGCTAAAAGGTGTGGCCATGACCGGCAAGAAAATCTACCTTCTGCTCAACTATCCTTCGGACGAAGTGGGCAACCACCTGATGGACGTCGACATCATGGACCAGGCAGGCATAGACCCTTATACAGACCTTTTGACCGAAGAAAAGTACCGGAAAATTTTTGGCAAAGAGTTCAAACACCCCTTTACCGGTCTTGATTATGTCGAGTACTATAAGAGCCTGGGTCGACCTGGGCAGATCGAGATAATTTTAACCAACAAGCCCAAAGACGCCCTCAAATACAGCAAAGAAATGCTGGTAGCAAATATCCATGAGCGTTTCCGCACTAAAAAGATCCTTCTTGCGGCGGGCGCGGATAAAGTGCATACCCTGGATGAAGTCCTCAGCGCGCCGGTCAACGGCGGCGGCTACAACCCTGAATACGGCATACTTGGCTCCAATAAGGCCAAGGAAGACTGCATAAAACTCTTTCCGCGCGACTGCCAGCCAGTGGTAGACAGCATACAAGAACTGGTCAGGCAAAAAACCGGCAAACATATAGAAGTCATGATCTACGGCGACGGCGCCTTCAAAGACCCGGTAGGCAAGATATGGGAGCTGGCCGACCCTTGCGTATCGCCCGGTTTTACCAAAGGCCTGAACGGCATGCCGCAGGAGATAAAAATAAAGTATATCGCAGATAACGACCTGGCCGGTCTTGCTAGCCAGGACATGGTAGACGCCATGAAAAAACGCATCAATGGCAAGAACGGCAACAGCTCTTCCTCCGATGATGCTACCGGCACCACACCGCGCCAGCTGACCGACCTTCTGGGCAGCCTGTGCGACCTGACTACCGGCAGTGGCGACAAAGGTACGCCGATCGTTCTGATACAGGGCTATTTCGATAACTACGCGACCGAATAAAACAAAAAATCCGCCTTATGGCGGATTTTTTGTTTCAATTCGTTGCCAGCACAGCCATGCTGCGTGAGGCTACTATATCTGCGCCAAGGCCGCAGATATTTTTTACTATAACATCGCCCTGTTTGACGGGCGCCGCTACGGTTACGCGGCGCAGTGCGTCCGCACATGACGCAACCGACCCTTTGGGCAGCGGCTCGGACGATACGACCGGCAATAATGGTAGAAAGGCATTTTTAATTTTAACAGTGGAGGTGAGCATGCGTTTCGGCGCGGTAACTTCCTCCATGGCGTAGTTTTTACCGCGTGGGCAGGCAAAATTGCTCACATCTATTATTTTCCCGTCCTCCATGGTCACGCTTATTTCGCAGCTCATAGGGCAAACGATACAGTTGACGCACCTTATTTCCTGTGCCAAGACAATCACTTCCTAAGTTCAAGTAGTAACTGGCTATCCAGTTGGTTGATTTTTCCTGCCGCCAGGGTGGATACGATCATCTCACCCGGTTTGGCGACCGGCAGCGGGTGGGTGGCTAGAGTGTGACCATCGGAAGATGTCGACAGTCTGGCGTCACGCAGCGGGGCGCTCGGCCTGATAAAGAGCAGCACGTCCTGATGTGTATCTGATAAGGATAAACGCTGGGGAACTATGGTACGAAGACCCTCGCCAGCTTTTACCTCAATGCTTTTTCTGACGGCGGGCAGCTTGCCCACGGCATAGAGGGCGGCCGAACGTCCGGCGATCTCCGCTTCTTCTGAGGCGAAATCGGCCAGGTCGTGTACGTGCACGACATTACCTGCGGCAAATACGCCTTCCACCAGAGTGTGGCGATATTGGTCGACCAGCGGGCCGCAAGTCAGGGGGTCCATCGGGATATTTATTTTGCGGGACAATTCATTTTCCGGGATAAGCCCGACGGACAGCAACAAAGTATCGCAGTCAAGATAAAATTCACTGCCAGGAACCGGATTGAATTTTTCATCGACCTTTGTGCAGGTTACGCCGGTGACCCGGTCGTGGCCGTGTATTTTAGCAATAGTATGCGACAGGTAAAGCGGTATGTCATAGTCGTCCAGGCATTGGACGATATTGCGCGTCAGGCCGCCGGAATAAGGCGCCAGCTCCAGGCAGGCCAGGACCTTCACGCCTTCGAGTGACAGACGGCGGGCCATGATGAGGCCGATGTCGCCGGAACCCAGGATGACAGCCTGTTTGCCCGGTATGAAGCCTTCCATATTGACCATGCGCTGGGCGGCTCCGGCAGTAAATACTCCGGCCGGACGCTCCCCCGGGATGCGGATGGCGCCGCGTGTGCGCTCGCGGCAGCCCATGGCCAGCACTATGGCTCCAGCCTTGATAGTCAAAAGGCCGTGCAGGGGACTGGTAGCTATTACGGTCTTGTCGGGCAATATCTCTATGACCATAGTATCAATGAGAAAATCAACATTGGGCAGGTTTTTCACTGCTTCATAACAACGTTCTGCGTAAGCGGGGCCGGTAAGTTCCTCCTTGAAGTGCTTCAGGCCAAAACCGTTGTGTATGCACTGCTGAAGTATCCCGCCCAGCTCGCGGTCGCGCTCTATAACGAGCACGCTCTTTGCCCCGGCCTCGGCGGCGCTGTGCGCGGCGGACAGTCCTGCCGGACCGCCGCCGATGATGACTACCTGATAGCTGTTATTCATTGGGAAACACCTCCCCGGCCGACAGCTTTGGGAAAAATAGCTGGGAAGATGCACTTTCCTTGACTATATCCGTTATGCCGACGCCCAGCTCACGGGCCAGGATCGCGATCACGCGCGGCCCGCAAAAACCGCCCTGGCAGCGGCCCATGCCGGCACGTACCCGGCGCTTTACTCCGTCGACGGTACGCGCGCCGCAAGGTGAATGAATTGCCTCGATTATTTCCGCCTCACTGATAGTTTCGCAACGGCAGATGATGCGCCCGTAGGCGGGATTATCTTTTATAGCTGCCGCCTTATCTTCCTGCGGCAAGTGACGAAATATTGTTTTAGCGGGGAGGGCAGGGGCGAAGCTTTCTTTTTTCACCAGTTTCAGCCCGCATTCCTGCAAACTTTGCGCGATCAGTTCGGCTACGGCGGGCGCGGCGCTCAGGCCGGGAGACTGCATGCCGGCGGCGAGGAGGAGTCCTTTTACCGAGTTGGAAGCGCCGATGATAAAATCATCTGTATCGGCCACAGCGCGCAAACCGGAAAACTCTGTGATGACTGCGTTAAGCGGCAATTTAGGCATGATGCCACGTACACTGTCTATGATGTGCTGCATACCGGCGGTGGTCGTAGAAGTATCTTCCTTGTCCCCGACAGTCTCCGAGCTGGGGCCGATAAATACGCTGTTGTGTGTGGTGGTACAAACGAGGATGCCTTTCCCGAGTTTAGTCGGCAAAGGGAAGATAATGGAATCTACCAGCTGACTGCTGGCAGTATCGTCAAACAAAAGATATTCGCCGCGCCGCGGGTTGATGGTAAAGCTGTTGTCGCCCGCCAGTCGGCTGAGCGTATCGGCATAAAGACCGGCGGCGTTGACGACAAAACTGGTTTCGATATATCCTTTACTGGTATTTACACCGACGATGGCGCCATTTTTCAGCTCAAAGCCAGTAACGTCGCAGTCGGTTATTATCTCGACGCCGTTTTGTTTGGCGCACTCGGCAAAAGCAATAGCCGCGCCGAACGGCCAGATGACGCCGGCAGACGGCGCATAAAGCGCTCCGGCAAGTTCACCGGCAAGGTGAGGTTCGCGCAAGAGGACTTCTTCGCGCGACAGTATTTTTAAACCAGTTACTCCGTTAGCTTCGCCGCGTGCTATAAGCTCTTCCAGCTTGGCTGTTTCTTCAGCGGTTTTGGCGACCACCAGAGAGCCACACCATTTTATATCGAGTTTCAAGTCTTTTTCGATTTTCCGGTATAGCTCTATGCCACGCACATTGGTAAGGGCTTTCAGCGAACCGGTGGGAGCGTCGAACCCGGCGTGCAGTATGCCGCTGTTGGCTTTAGTGGTGCCGGTCGACAGGTCGGGCTCTTTTTCCAAAAGCGCCACGGACAACTGGTATTTTGCTAACTCATAAGCGATCGCGGTACCGATTATACCGCCGCCGACGATAACGACGTTGAAATTTTTTTGCGGGTACATTTAGTCACTTCCTAAGTAAAAATTAAAAGGCTGCGCCGGTAACAGTTTTTTGGTATAATCGGAAGAAATAGATTGTAAATTTTATTCATGAGGTGTAAACATGTTCGACAACATACAGATAGATATGGCATTGAGGCTGGTAATGTCCGGCATTCTAGGCGGCGCGATAGGTTTGGAACGCGAGAGTGGCGAGCGGCCGGCTGGTTTTCGCACGCACACACTGGTCTGCATGGGATCGTGCCTTTTTATGATCGTTTCCATGTATGGGTTTAGTGAATTTGCCGGTTCTACTACGCCGCGCGATCCGGCCCGGCTGGCTGCCCAGGTGGTGAGCGGCGTCGGCTTTTTGGGCGCGGGCACTATCATGCATGAAGGGGTTACAGTAAAAGGATTGACGACCGCAGCCAGTATCTGGATGGTATCGGCCATTGGCCTTTCCATTGGCGCCGGCATGTATATCATAGGATTTTTCTCTACCTTGCTAATGCTGGCTACGCTCATTGTTTTTGCCCGTTGGGGCAAAGCCGTTAACTTTTCCAAGCATAGCGAACGCTGCCAGCTGCGCATCGTCACCAGGGACGAGCCGGGCAACCTTGAACGCATCATGGAACAACTGCAAATGCAGGGTGTGAGGATAAAAGCGGTGAATGTGACACGCAATATCACTGACCACACTATCGCCATAAATACCTATCTGCAAGTCGGTAAAACGGAAAAAGAGTTGTTTAACCGGATGCTTTTGCAAATGGAACAACAAGAGTTCATCACTTCAGTGGAAAATGCTTCACAGATAATGTAACCATTTTTATATTATATACCAAATCTACCGATGCATAAAGGGAGATATTTGTAAATGCAAGAAAAACTAGCAACAGTGGAGTGTTTTTTATTTGACATGGATGGGACGGTCTACCTCGGTGACGATCTGCTGCCCGGCACACTGGAAACGTTGTCACTGCTTGACAGACAAGGCAAACAGTATTATTTTCTGACCAACAATTCTTCGCGCGACCAGGCGCATTACCGGAAAAAACTGGCTAAAATGGGTATAGACGTGCCCGAAGAGCGGATAATAATATCTACGCATTCGGCGATAAGCTATCTGTCGGGTAAAAAAGCACATAAACTGTTTGTACTCGGCACACCGGAACTAAAACACCTGCTGTCGGCAGCTGATTTTGCTGTAGTATCTGATGGGGCGGCAGATTATGTAGTAGTCGGCTTTGATATCACGCTTTCCTATGACAGTCTGGCGATGGCCTGTCAATATATAGATGCCGGCGTACCTTATATGGCGACCCATCCAGATGTGCGTTGCCCGCTCGAGGGTGGCAAATACCTGCCGGACTGCGGCAGCATGGTTGCCCTGATAGAAACAGCCACCGGGGTAAAATGCGAAATGGTGACGGGTAAACCCAGCCGCTACATGATAGACGTTGTACTGGCGACTACCGGGTTCAAAACAGAGCAACTGGCGGTTGTGGGCGACCGCTTATATACTGATATAGCGCTGGGCGCAGATAACGGCATCCTGTCCATACTGCTTCTCACAGGGGAAGCCAGGAGGGACGATCTAAAAGATAGCTCCGTACAACCGGATATAATATTTGAAAGCATCGGAGATATAGCGCGGGTGCTTTCGGAAAAATAAACACAGCAAAAAAGGCGCCCCCGGTTTTGAGCCGGGGGCGCCTTCTTAATAGGGGAATGTCTATCTTGGGGAATAGCATAAAAAGATTAGGGGTAACTTTTTATGCCGGAGGGAGCAAAATTAATTTGCGGCGATGGTTTTGCCGAGCGCCTGACATTCATTGCCGGCCGGCGCGCCGTTTACTATCAAGCCTTCGGCTGCCATAAGGCAACCGGCTTGGGTCATACACACTGTCCATTCACGCATCCAGCGACCGTCACCCCAGCCGTATGAACCAAACAAGGCGATTTTTTTGCCTTTCACAGCCTCCATCACGGACGCTAGGAATGGCTGAAATTCAGACTCTTCCAGTACCTCGTCGCCCATAGATGGACAGCCCAAAGCCACTACATCAGCGTTTTTGACATCGTCCAGAGAAGCTTCGGCTACGCCTTTGACTGTACAATCAGCGCCTCCGGCAGTAGCGCCTTCGGCTATCAGGCGGGCCATAGCCTCGGTATTTCCAGTGCCACTCCAATAGATAATAGAAACTTTCATGTTGTTACCTCCATCAACGTTAAATTGCCTGTAAAAGATTTATCGCACTGCCAGCCGTATGGCTGGACAAGATATGTGCAGCATGTTTTTTTATTGAGTCCAGTTGGTGAAACTTTTCCAAAGCAGCTTTATGATCACTGTATACCTTCCAGTAACGGCAGGCCTGGTAATGGTGCCCTTTGCACTGGATAAATCCACGCACATCGTCTTCCGGGTAACCGAGAAACAGTCCGATCTCATGCGGAAAATTATCCTTGCCCAGTCGGCTTTCCAACCTGCCCAGCAGGCCTTTGACGCTTGCTGTTTCGCAGTAGCCCAGTTCTGTAAGTAGGCTGCGGCAACCTTGGCGGCACAAAGTGCAGCGCAAAAGGGTAGGATCATAAAACAATAGAGAAATACTTTGTTCGGAACGGCGCAGTTCCCGGCAACACAACCGTAATTTTTTCAGCAGGGCAATTTTATTATTTATCCACAACCGTCCAAATTTTTTTTTATCAAGCATTACCAGTTCTGCCGGTTTTGCTTTTTGGAGTACGGGCGCCACTGTGTAAACGACAAGCTTGCGAAGAGACTCTTCCTGCCCACAAGTGGTCAAATGATTAAAAAAATGCAAAGTTTCCGGCACAATAGTACTCCTTTGAGAATTAGTTATAATAGACTAACTTATTGCCAGAAAAAATAGTCAGTAATGTTGTTAGCCATCACTAACTTTATTTAAAGTATAACACCCATAAAATTCAAAGTCAAGTCATTAACTTTGAATTAAAAAAATTATTCTATTATCAGCCTGTGATAAGTTTTTTTACCCTTGCGGAGCAGAAGGCTTTTATTGGCGTCAAACAGGGCAGGGGAGAGGGCGTAGTCCGCGTCGGTGATCTTTTCTTCACCGAGATATAAGCCGCCGCCGGCGATCAGGCGCCGCGCCTCGCCTTTGCTGGTCGCAAGGCCGGTTGCTGCCAGGAGGTCGATGATCTTCTCTTGGGCTTGTGCCGGAGTAATAGTTACGGTGGGGACATTGTCCATACTGCCGCCGCCGCCAAACAAAGCAGCGGCAGCCTGCTGAGCTTTTGCCGCATCTTCTTTGCTGTGTACCAGACTGGTTACTTCATAGGCAAGCACCTTTTTGGCTTCATTTATTGCCGCATCACGCAACTCGCCCAGCCGACGCACTTCATCCATCGGCAGGTAAGTAAGAAGCGCCAGGCACTGCTCAACATCCGCATCATCAATATTACGCCAGTACTGGTAAAAATCATACGGACTGGTTTTTTCCGGGTCCAGCCAGAGAGCGCCTTTTTCTGTTTTACCCATTTTTTTGCCTTCACTGGTGGTCAGTAGCTTGCAGGTCAGGCAAAAAGCCGGTTTTCCTTCCTTGCGGCGGATAAGTTCCATACCGGCCAGGATATTGGACCACTGGTCGTCGCCGCCCATCTGCAATACGCAGTCATAGCGGCGGTTTAGTTCCCAAAAATCGTAGGACTGCATGATCATATAGTTGAATTCGAAGAAAGACAGTCCTTTTTCCATGCGTTGCTTGAAACATTCCGCTGTGAGCATGCGGTTGACCGAAAAGTGCGCGCCAACTTCGCGCAGAAGTTCTATATAATTGAGTTTTAAAAGCCAATCGGCATTATTGGCCATGATGGCCTTATCATCGTTAAAGTCGATAAATTTGGCCATTTGTTTTTTGAAACAGTCGGCGTTATGCTGGATCTCTTCTTTGGTCATGATGCGGCGCATACTGTCTTTGCCGCTGGGGTCGCCTACCATGGCGGTGCCGCCGCCCAAAAGGCATATCGGACGATGCCCGGCCCGCTGCATGTGGCTCATCGCCATGAGGGCGATAAAATGTCCGACATGGAGGCTGTCGGCGGTGGGATCAAAACCTATATAAAAGGTGATTTTTTCCCTGGACAAAAGCTCCCTGATCTCTTCCTCGTGTGACATTTGCTGGATAAACCCACGTTCCTCTAACACATCAAATGCGGACATACAACTAACCTCCTGATTTTAAAATAAAAAAGCCCTCTCCAAACTGGCTACGTCCAGTATGGAAAGGGGCGAAAATCCGCGGTACCACCCTTATTGCCAAAAGGCATCTTCATTTCCTGTATCGAAGGAATACGGTACAGCCTACTTATCGGTGTACTGCTCCGGGGGGTATTCGCAGGGGATGTTTTCACCGGGTCACAGCACCCCCGGCTCTCTTGAGAAAACATATCCCGGCTACTAGGCCCTTTCATAGCGCCAAACAATATGGATTTGCCAAAACTATAACAGGAAGTCTATTGCTTGTCAACTTTTTTACGGTTAAAAGAAGACTTAAGGCCGAGCAGGTCGCGGTATTTGGCGACTGTGCGCCGCGCCATGTAAATGCCCTCCTGAGAGAGTATTTCCGATATTTTTTGGTCGCTGGCTTTGGGTAAGGTCTTTATGATTTCCGCGATGCGTTTTTGAATGTTGGTGGAATTCACTTTATTGCCGTTGCTACAGGCGATCCCGGAAGGGAAAAATGCCTTTAGGGGAATGGTGCCGTGCGGCGTTTGGGCATATTTGTTGCTTAAAGTGCGGCTGACCGTAGACTCGTGTACACCGGCCAGTTTGGCTACTTCTTTAAGGGTGAGCGGCTTCATGTGCAAGGGGCCTTGTTCCAAAAAATCATATTGCAAATCTACTAACAGGCCGCTTATCTTGCGGATGGTTTTTTCGCGCTGATCGAGACACTGGATTATCCAGGCTGCCGAGCGGATATTTTTACTAAGATATTTTTTCGTATCGCTGTCCACTGTTTTGCGCAGCTTGGAATACTCGTCCTGAATGCGCAAAGTGCGGGTATATATGGGATTTAACGAAACGACATACTTGTTATCGACTTTTTCTATCATTATATCAGGGGTGATGTACTGCATGCCGGATTTGCCCAACCAGGCGTTGACCGGGCGGGGGGTGAGCTGGCGGATGATCTGGGCGGCCTCTTCTACCAGCGCGAGGCTTTTGCCTGTAGCCAGGCTGATGCGCTCAAAATCTTCCTCCGAGAGGGCAGTCAAATAATCTTCGATAATAGTTATCGCAAGGAGAATTTTTTCATCCTCCTCTTTTTTAGACAGCTGCAAGAGTAAAAACTCCTGCATATTCAAAGAAGCAAAACCGATCGGCTCTAACTCTTGAATGATTTTTCTGACGCAGTCGACTTCTTTTGTTGTAACCGAAAATTTTTTGGCTATTACAGCCAGTGATTGCTCTAAATAACCACTTTCATTCAGGGAACCTATTATATAGTTGGCGATAGCTCGTTCCTGTTCGCTCTTTATGCAAAGAGCAGCCTGGTCAATCAGGAAATCCTGCAAATTTTCCGGATTTTCCGCCAGGGCATAAAAAGCTTCGCTGTCTTCGCTTTGGCGGTAGTGCTGTTGCCATCTGTCGTCAAGACGCAGATTAGCCGTATTGTCGGTCAACTCCAAAACGGGATTTTCCAACAACTCTTTATCGACCATATCGTTGAGTTCTTGTCCCGACATGGCCAGTATGGTCACCGCCTGTACCAGTTGCTGCGTCATATTAAGATTTTGTCTGATTTCCAGGTTAAGGGAATTCATACAGGTACTCCAAACAAAATATATTCTGCACTAGATATTCTATTCTGTATCACTACCCGCTTTCCCTCTATCATATACAACAGTTACTAAACAACCCTTTCTCCTGAACCGGCTCACTGGGAAAACGGGTGGGCATATATTATTCAATAGCATTTTCTTCGAGGCGGTTTATGCCGACCCTCGCTATTCGAAGATTGTCCACATTTTCCACGGTAAAGGCATAGCCGGATTCATTGAAAGACTGCCCGACCGCAGGGTCGACGCCTAGCTGGCAGTAGAGCCAGCCTCCTATGGTATCAGCCACTTCCCTGTCTAATGCCAGGGATAAAAGATTGTTTACATCCTCTATAAGCACCAAGCCGTCCACCGAATAGCCGTCAAATACTTTTTCTATAGGCTCACGTTCTTCGTCGAATTCATCCTGTATTTCGCCGAAGATTTCCTCTATTATATCCTCTAAAGTGACGATGCCGGCGGTACCGCCGTATTCATCTATCAAAAGGACAATTTGGCTGCCTTCTTTTTGCATTTGCTTTAACAAGTCGGTTACCGGAATGGTCTCAGGCACAGTGGTGAGCGGCCTGATGATCCGGCCGATATCTTCCTTCTGCTTGCGGGCCAGTATAGTCAAAATATCTTTTATATGCACAAAACCTGTGATATTGTCCTTGTCGGGCATGCACACCGGATAACGCGTTATCTGTTCGTCCAGCGCTATTTCGAGATTTTCGGCAAAAGGCCGGTTGCCGTACAGGCAGACCATCTCCGTGCGGGGGATCATTATCTCCCTGGCAGTACGGTCAGTGAGGTCAAAAACATTGTCCATCAAAGTCATTTCGGTATGGTCGATGAGGCCGCTTTTATGGCTTTCCTCCATCAATTCGCGCAGCTCGACGTCGGAATGGGCACTCTCGTGGGTAGCGGAAGGATCGATACCCATGCGTGAAATGAGCCGGTTGGAAATACTATTCAGCAGCCAGATAAAGGGGTACATCATTTTATAAAAAATTATAAGAGGCTGTGAAGTGATTAGCGTAACGCGCTCGGCTCGTTGGATAGACAGAGTTTTTGGCACTAATTCGCCGAGTATTATATGAAGAGCGGTTATAATGGAAAACGCTATGACAAACGAAATAGTTGTAACCGCCTCTTTGCCCAGGCCAAATGTTTTTAAAAACGGACTGATCATTTCCGCGACCGCCGGCTCGCCTATCCAGCCAAGACCAAGTGAAGCGAGCGTGATGCCTAGCTGGCAGGCCGACAGGTAGGCATCCATATGAAGTGTCACTTCTCGAGCGTAGTGGGCTTGTTGGTTGCCTTCGCGTATAAGTGTATCGAGGCGTCCTATGCGGATTTTCACCATAGAAAACTCTGCCGCGACAAAAAAACCGTTGAGCGCGACCAGTAAAAAAACCGCTATGATATTAGCTATGACCAGTAAAAAATTCACGGTGAAAATAACAGCCTCCTAGTTAGAGATAGCCTCTTGGGCAGGGAGTTCAGAGGTGCAACTAGGGCAGCGGACAGCTTTGATATTTATCGAAGTCATGCAAAAGGGACACTCTTTAGTATCGGCAGGCACTTCGCAGGCCGGGGTTTTAAATCTGTTGAGCTGCTTTATAACGATAAATATAGCCATTGCTATAATAATAAAATCCAGCACCGAATTTAAAAAAAGTCCATAGGATAACACCGGTACGCCAAGTTTTTGCGCTTCTGCTACAGTGGTGACATGATGGCTCGAAAGATTGATAAAAAGATTTGAAAAATCCACCTTGCCCATTAAAAGGCCAAGCGGCGGCATGATGATGTTATTGACCATAGAGGTAACTATTTTGCCAAAAGCTCCGCCTATGACAACACCTATGGCCATATCGGCCACATTTCCCTTTAAAGCAAAATCCTTGAATTCTTGTACAAAAGACACGCTTATCACTCCTGTTTTAGTTGGTTTCAATACATTAAATCTAAATAATTCGCCATTTTTGTAAAAAATCCTCTTTGCTTGACGCTAGGACAGTGAGTGCAATATAATTATATATAATAAATGATAAAAATACCGGGTTCCTGCCCCGGTGGATAAAAGGAGGAAGCTATGAGAAAAGACCTTATAGTTCCGGGTGAACAGGAAGAAAAACACTCCGCCATACCACAGGAAGCCCGCGCACGGGTGGTGACCGAGCAGTTTACACCACTGGAGGAGCGCATAGCCAAAGAACAGCCACACATGCTGGAAAGTCTTTTGAAACTCAAAGAGAGCATGGGAGTGGAAGAATTTGATAAATACATCAACTGCCTGCAAAGTTTGCGCAGAAACGAAACCACGGTGATGCTGGTGACAGACAAACAAGTACATCGGACAAATATAGAAGCAAAATATATCCCTCATATCGAAAAAGCGTTCAACGTCAACTTTGTGCGTGTAGTGGCAATATAGGCACTATAAAGATCAGGAGGCGTAAAGTCATGCAACTGTTTAAAGTAGCGCTGTCTTTGTTTGCTGTAGTTTTATGTTTGGGCATGTCGCCACACGGGGCGGATGCTTTTGCCGAAGACCCGGTCGCGATGGTAGTCATAGACCGTTCGGGCGAAGTTGAGCCGGAACTGGTCGCGCAGTGGCAGACGCGGGTAAAACGCAGCTTTAACTTCCCGGACTATAAAGTATTGCCGCAGGAAGAAGTAAACGCCGCCCTCGGAAACAACCTTCCCCCGCTTGACAAAAAACGGCCATTTCTGAAAAAAGAACAGCTGGCGTCCATAGCCGCCCGTATACCGGCCGAGCTGGTCATTGCCATATGGGTAGACCGGATGGACGAATGGACGATAGACTCTTTTTCTCCCTGGGGAGACACCGTGCAGCAGGTAATCGTCAGGATGGACGTTACCGCCTGGCGAAAAGCGGACGGACAGTATCTCTACAAAAATGTGTATTATAACGAAACGCGTGCCTGGGGCAATAGCACTCCGGCCGATGAAGTTTCCATAGACAAGCTGACTGATATAATCATGTATTTCAAAACTCAACTGCCGAGAATAGAAAAACCGGCGGCCTGATATAGCGCAAGGAGGGCCTGCAATGGCTCAAAATGGTATAAATGCGCCGTCTTCAACAAGCGGCAACCTCAATAAAGGAAGTACTTCCTCCGGCCAGGTTTATTCGGGATCAAGGCGCAGAGTGGGGGAAGTAATGTCTGCCGAAGAGGCCAGCCGCATCGGACGGGAAACCAGGCTGGCGGGCGACGGGACATTTTCCCCGGCGGCAATCGTCGATATTTCTAAAAATGCCCGGCGCTTATGGCAGGAAACTTTAGACAAACGCGGCGGGATCATGAATATCGTAAAACCGTATTTTAGCAGCCGTTTGCTGGAAAAAATGCGTGAAGCGGGAGCCCTTGGCCCGACGGGCATGGCGTCGATGGCTTATAAACGCATGGTAGATATATTTGTGTGAGCATATGGGCAAATAGCGAACGTTTTTTAGCGTTCGCTATTTTTCTTTTTATTCACAAAAACGTCATAGAAAAGACAAAAATACGGCAGGAAGAAGACACAAAAAACTCGAAAATAACTACATATATATTTTATCTATTTAAAAATTAAAGTTGGAAAAGGGGTATGTTTATGCTGGCGGCGAGAACAGTAAAATGTATGGCGGTAATAATGGCAATGTGTTTTTCCATGTCTTTTCTGACGCCGGTAGTATTGGCCGCGCCGAACGGCGGGCGGCAAAATGAACGGCGGCAAAATGAGCAGCCGGGGCGTCGGCAGGAAAACAGGAGCGGACAAGAAACAAAACAGCAAAAACCAGGAAACGGTAACGACCGGGGTAACGACCGGGGTAACGGGAAAGCTATCCCTTCTGGTGCTGGCCGGGATCAGCAGGGGAAAGATGACGGAAAAAATTTTAACGGCCCAGAGCGAAATGATGGCAAAAGGCACTCGGACAACGAAAAACGGGGCAGCCATGAACAGGTTAACAAACACCGGGACGGCCAAGAAAACAGAAACGGCAAGGGCGACCCGCGCCACTGGGATGATGGATACCGTAGGGCACGCAGGGAATATTGGACGCGCAGCGATTATAACGGTAATATCATTATTCGGGTGATGGGGTACGGCTGGAATGATTTCGACTACGCCCGCAACAGAAGGATGACGCTGGGGGATTTTATGATGTCTAGCTATATTGCCCAGTTATTGGGGTGGAATGATTTTCGGACTGTCTATATGATGAAAGCAAATGGGCGGCCGTACCGGGAAATATGCCGAACCTACGGCTTGAACTGGGGAGTTGTGCAGCATCGGGTAAATAATAACTACCTCGTAATGAACGATCATGCTGTCAAATCAGGCTTTAACATGTGGGCATTGAACGACATACTGGACTGAAACGAAAGCATCCACGTACCAATAGATACGTGGATGCTTTGTTAATAGAGCTTATTCTCTCGCTTTGAGGAATTTTATCACATCGATAAGGTTTTGTTCACTTTGTGCTTTTACTTTTGCAATGTCTTTGTTTTTCCAGTCAAAAAAGCCCTCGCCGGTCTTGAGGCCCCATTTACCTTCAGCAACTTTATCCTTGAGTATCTGGAGCGGTTCGTGGCTGTCCTCGAGGTCTTTGTAGAGGTAAGAAGCGATGGACAGATGCGTTTCAAGACCATTGAAATCGCGTTGCTCCATAGGGCCGGTAAACAAGAGGCGGATAGCCAGGCTGCTTTTTACCACTTCGTCTATATCTTCCGGTGTAGCTACACCTTTTTGCACCAAAGACATGGCTTCGCGCGCCAGGGCGTGTTGAAGGCGGTTGCCAATGAAGCCGGGAATATCTTTGGCTACTTTCACCGGTTTTTTGCCGGCGCTGGACAGAAGATCCATAGTAGTCTTGACAGTAGCAGCGGACGTATCTTTGCCGCAAATTATTTCGACCAGCGGTACTATCGAAGCTGGGTTGAAAAAGTGTGTGCCAACAAGTTTGTCTTTTCTTTTTACGGCTTCGGCTAAGATATTGATGGATATGCCGGAAGTATTGGTGGCAAAAATCGTCTTAGCAGGGCAGTATTCTTCCAGTTGGGCAAACAGCTTATCTTTGAGCTCTTTCTTTTCCGGTATTACTTCAAAGGCAACATCGATGTCTTTAGCGCACTCTTTGAGATCGGAACTAAAGCTGATATTGTCCATGGTTGCTTTTACCTTGGCATCATCGAACAGATCATTTTTGCGCATTACTTCTATCTGGCTTTCGATGTTCGTTTTAGCTTTGGTTAAAATCTCGTCATTCAGATCATTGATGATAACTTTGTGACCGGCCTGCGCACAGGATTGTGCGATACCAATACCCATAATACCGGAACCGATGATTAAAATATTCATAAAAACCCTCCTCGAGTATTATTGAAAAATTATTGTATAAATTAATCTATCAGGGATATTGCATTCCATAAAATACCGGCATGAGGAATATTAGCATTAACATGATAATAACATTTATCGGCAGACCGAATTTGACAAAGTCATTATACCGGTAACCGGCCGGCAAAGTCTGCGTAACGCAGGCTGTGCCTATAGGTGTTGCCAGAGCGCAGTTAGAAGCGATAATGATGGCGATGGCAAAAGTAGTAGGCGAAGCCTTCAGGGCAAAAGCCAAAGGCAGAAAAATAGGTGTCAGCATAGCTACCAGAGCGGTATTGGACATGAAGTTGGTCAGTATTGTAGCCAATACTATGGCGACTACCAAAAGCACATATGCAGAGGCCTCTTGCCCGCCAGCCATGGCCAAGATAAAGTTGGCGATAAGCTTGCCGCCGCCCGATACATCAAGGCCATAGGCAAAGCCTTGGGCTGCGCCAACGATGATAAGCGTATTCCAGTCGAGCTCTCTCAAGGCTTTTTTATAGTCGATGCATTTAGTGACTAAAAGCACTGCAGCGCCAACCATAGCGATAATACCCACATTCCATATGCTAAGAACAAAACCGACTACGCAAAAGATCATAGCGGCACTCGATAGTACCATCTGCCAGGTTATTTTCAGTTCTTCATCCATACCTTCTTCTTTGACCAGGCTATCGACAGGGTCTTCAAAATCAAAAGACTTTTTGGCTATGGAATAACCCCATGTAGCGCAATATAATGCAAATACTAGAAATATGGGTATGGAAATGGGTGACATTTCGAACATGCCGATAGCGCGGGCGCCTGCGGTTTTCAGCAGTATGCCCTGCACGACCAACTGGGCGGTCGAGCCGACCATGGAAATGTTGGCTCCGACGGCGGCAGCCATGCCCATGGCCATGGTGACATTCTTAGCCTGTATCCTGCCGTTGGTACGGCTGGCGATAGCGGCGATTATCGGCAAGAACATTGCAGTAACAGCGGAATTACTCAAAAAGCCGGACAATGAACCAGCCACCAGAACGGTCAGGAACATAAAGCCACGTTCACTTTGAGCCAACTTGCTATTGCCCATCTTTATGCCGATGGCGCGAGCCACACCGGTTTCAAACAAACCATTGCCGATTATCATCATGCCGGCGACCATCATGGTAACATTAGCGGCAAAACCACTGAATACGGCAGGAAATTTCATAACTCCGGTAATGCCCATGGCCAGACAGGCGGTCATGGCGGTAACAGCTAGGGGTATTTTCTCCAACATAAAGGAAATTATGGCTATAGACACAATGATAATTGCTAATACATCTTTTTCCATAAATAATGCCTCCTCGTATTCTCGCTAGCGAATAACACAGTTCCCAAATAAAATTAATGATATAGGCGCTCAAAGGCTCCAGGTTTTCAGGTCGTCCGCCACGGCAAAATTCGCCTTGGTGGTACGGCGCAATTCTTCTACGTTAGTATCTGGCGCATGTTCGACCAAAGTTATTTTTCCGTTAGGGAATTTAAAGACGGCAAGTTCAGTTATTAAGGTATCTACTACGCCTTTAGCCGTCAGCGGTAAAGTACACCCTTTAAGTATTTTAGACTCACCGTTTTGCGTATGGCCCATGGTGACTATTACGCGTTTGGCTCCCGACACCAGATCCATCGCGCCGCCCATCCCGGCCACTTTCTTCCCCGGTACTTTCCAGTTGGCAATATTGCCCTTTTCATCCACTTCCATGGCGCCCAATATTACTGCATCGATGTGGCCGCCGCGGATAAGCGCGAAAGAAGTGGCGCTGTCACAAAAACTGGCTCCCGGCCTAAGTGTAGCATAAATAGAACCCGCATTGGAAAGGTCAAAATCTTCTTTTCCTTCCTCAGCGGCCGGCCCTATGCCGACACAACCGTTTTCCGTCTGGAAGGTTATATCTTTATCGTGGTCGACATAATCGGCGACCATAGTTGGGATGCCGATGCCCAAATTGACCACATCGCCGTCTTTAAGTTCCTGAGCCGCACGTTTGGCGATTATCTCCTTTATATCAGCCATCACTCTTCACCCCCCACTATATAATCTACCAGTATGCCGGGAACAGTGATGATTTCCGGATCAAGTTCCCCGACCTCCACGATCTTGTCTACCTGGGCTATAACCACATCCGCCGCCATCGCCATTACCGGGTTGAAGTTTTTCGCCGTACAGCGAATAAACAGATTGCCCGCCTTATCGGCGACATTGGCTTTAAGCAGAGCGACATCAGCCCGGATAGGCTCCTCGAACAAATACTCCTTGCCATTGATGACGCGTTTTTCTTTGCCTATTTCAACTTCAGTACCCACACCGGTTGGTGTATAAAATCCGCCTATACCTGAACCGCCGGCACGAATTCGCTCGGCCAGCGTACCTTGCGGAACTAGTTCGAATTCAGTTTCACCTTCGTTCATTTGACGACCGGATTCCGGATTACGTCCGATATGGGAGGCAATGATCTTTTTAAACTGTTTATTTACTACCATTTTACCAGCGCCGTAGACCGGAGACACATTATCATTTGCAATGAGTGTAAGATTTTTCACTCCGCCGGCAACAAGTTCATCTGTGATTTTATAGGGATGTCCGACAAAGGTAAATCCCCCCACCATGATAGTCATACCATCTTTTATTTTGGCTGCAGCTTCTTTTACTGAAATGATTTTATTTTTCAACATGTCCTCCTGTCCGTTGTTTTCACCGCCGCGCCCGGCGCGCTTCGGTCGCAGCGGAAAAAAACAGCACTTATATTATTTATTCAACCTTAACCTTTTTCATTACCTGCGAACAAAACGCAGCTAAGCTGTGGCGGTCCGCCGAAGGTATGCGACAATCCGCGGTGTACGTTCTGTATCTGGCGTTCAGGATTGTCCACCTTGTATTGCAGTTGTTTGTAGATTTCATAAGTCATCCTGATGCCGCTGGCGCCGACAGGGTGGCCGAAACATTTTAGGCCGCCATCGACATTTACCGGAAGTCCGCCGCTTCTTTCAAAGAAACCAGCGTCGATATCTTCTTTGGCTTTGCCGCGTTGGCTGAAACCAAAGTCTTCATATATGGCAAGTTCAGTGATGGTAAAGCAATCATGCACTTCGGCAAGATCGAGTTCTTTGCGCGGATTTTTAATTCCGGCCATGTCGTAGGCTTTTTGCGAAGAAGTTTTTAATGCGTCAAAACTTGTCCAGTTAAAACCAGGCATACGATGGGGTATAACAGGATCCATCGCTACGCCAAAGCCTTTGAGATAGATGGGGTCTTCCCTGAAATTTTTCGCCATATCGGCTCTTGTTATTATGGCGCAGGCTGAACCGTCACTATTGCCGCAGCAGTCAAGAAGTCCGAGAGGAGATGCGATCATCGGCGCTTTCATGGCGTCTTCGACGGTAATTGTCCGATGAAAGTGCGCCTTTGGAGATAGCATGCCGTTGGCGTGATTTTTCACGGCTATTTTGGCTATGGTCTGTTTTCCTTCTTCCATGGTGAGACCATATTGTTCAAAGTAACGGGTACCGATGAGGGCAAAAGAGCCGGGAGCGGTGCGTCTGGCTTCATTGACGGGGTTCATGCCGCGACCGGCGCCGAGACCAGGGTAACCGGTGTCTTTTAGCTTTTCTACGCCCATAGCCATTACTACATCATAGGCTCCGCTGGCGACTGCCATAATGGCGCTGATAAGTGCAACGTGACCGGCACAGCACCAGTTTTCATTCCTAATGACAGGAATGTTTTTAAATTTCAGAGCGTCTATCATTTGTTGGCCAGCGAGTCCGCCAACCGGAGCGTACATTTGACCTAAAAATACGGCCTGGATGTCTTTGGGGCCTATACCGGCGTCGGCATAGGCTTCATAGGCTGATTCTATGACAAGATCCGATACGCTAGCGTCCCAGCGTTCACCGAAACGGGAGCAGCCCATGCCGATTATTGCTGTTTGATCCTTAATGCTCATTGTGCGCCCCCCCTTTTTACCGGGCGGCATTTCCAGTAATAGTTGACGTAGTTGCCGCCTATGTACATTTTTCTGAAGGTAAATTCTACCTCTTGGCCGATGGCTACTTCTTTTTGTTCAAAATCAGTCATGATGAGATAATAGCGGAAACCTTCAGCATCGTCGGCTACTGTTTGGACGACTACGGGGTCTTCGCTCGAACCGGCCAGGTTGTCTATGGAGTAGGTAAATACTTTGGCAGTGCGGCCGGATAGGTTTACTTTTTTAAACTCATCTTTCGTGCCGCAATTGTAGCAGATGCGGTGAACAGGGTAGATGCTGGAGCCACAGCAGTTACATTTGGAGCCGATCAGCTTTAGTATACCGTCGCCTTCGCGCCAGTAAGCGGCATTTGATGGGAATGTGCGGAATGGTTCACCGGCTACCGCCTCGAGATGACCCCTGAAGGAAAGGTACTTGGTGTAGGAGGTCAGGGTGCGTTTAGTTGCTATAGAGTTTTGTACAGTGTTGTGCTTTTTGAGACCCCCTACTTTACCAGTTACCTTAAAGATAAAAGCGTCCGCTCCGTTGCCATAGGCAGCCATCAGGAGCAGGTCGCCATCTTTAGCATTTTCTATGGCGTCGGCCAGCATGAAAAGGGGCTGTGCCGCGCCAGAATTACCTACTTCCAGCATAAAGTTGTTTTGCATCTGTTCGGGGGTAAAGCCATTCTTTTTTGCGATACCGTCACCGTCTTTCATGCCTGGAGTAGAGAGGATGATTTTACTGAATTCGGCGGCTGTTTTACCGCTTTTTTTGAGAATACCGGCAACTGCTTTTTTCATGGCGGCAGTGTAGCCGTTGTCCATGATGAAGCGCCCTTCACCGTAGTTGATATATTGTTCGCCAGTGTTGCGCCACACGTCGATTATTTCATTATTGACCGAGTATGTATCGACCAGTTCAGCTATTATGCCATCCGTTCCTACTACTACTGAGGCTGCAGCATCGCCGAAGAGCTGTTCCTGGTCGGACTTTGGCCACCCGGCTCTGGTATCGGACGCGGTGACGAGTACGTCTTTTGTGCCGGCCAGTCCAAAGGCTAATTTGAGTGCGTTGGCGCCTGCCTTCGTGCTACCAGATAGATCTGCCGTGAATATATCCTGAGCCAGGTCGCATACGGTGGCAATGGTGGCGGCGGTTGATTTCTCCGAATATGGCGCGGTATTGGATGCGAATAAAAGGGCGCCGATATTTTCCCTGTTAGTGTCGGTAAAACATCTTATGGCCGATTCAACGCCCATTGTAAGGCTGTCTTCGTCCGTATTGCCAACACTTTTTTCCCCTTTCATTGACCCTCTGCTCCACGCCTGGCCGATAGTTTTTCGCTCTATCCGCCAGTAAGGCACATATGAGCCTATTGCTGTTATTCCTACTGCCATACGGTCATCTCCTTTTGCTTATTTTAATAAGACACCTTTTTAAGTAGCGCTAAACTTACAGGGTCATGCCATTCAATTTTGATAAAGCAAAATTCATGCCAAATAAAATTAAAAAAGTTTTTGAGCCTATATTTTAGTTTTTTTACAGGAGAGAAGCAGGGATTTTTTAGAATTGCCGAAATATTCTTCCAATTATTTTTTTATTGGTATTTTTATTTGGTATTTTATTGGTTGTTTTTGTATAAATTTTTCGCTTGAAATAGGGACAAAAAGACTGTATCATTATATTTATATAAAAAATTTTTTCATAAAAATTTAAAATACTTCCTGCAATACAACGATATTTTAAATATTGGTTTTATATTGGGTTATTTTTGGTAATATGACCAAATAAACAATAATGAATAAAAAGAGGATCCGGCAATGAAGAAAAAACACCGTATAGCATTACTCGGTTTGGAACCTGGCGCAACTGCCTTTTTGAAAAAAAGCCTCGAAGATATCATAGGCGACATGGTGGAAATAAAACCTTTTCTAATGAACAAGGACCTTCGGCCCATGCGGAGGCTTTCCCAGGACGACCTGTCCATACCTTTGGTTTTAACCAATTACAGCGGTTTTTACAATGATGCTAAGATAATTTTTCCGCACAGCGAAGTGTTTGCTGTGGAAAAAGTATTGACCGGGCATAACCTGGAAAAACTAATACTTTTACCAGTCGGAGAAAAAGTTATGGTAATAAACCAACCTAAACTGGCTGTAGTGGAAACTATCGAAAACCTTGTGGAACTGGGAATAACTCATCTTGATTACGTTCATTATGTACCGGGAGAAGAGTGTCCTCCAGGCGTATATACAGCGATTTCACCGGGGCTCATCCAATACAGCCCTCCTGCGATAAAACACAAGATAGATATTGGTTACAGAACCTTTAGCATAGACACATTGAACAGGCTGGTGACAAAACTAAACCTCGATAGCCGCTACCTCGATAGAATGATGATGCAATTACGTTTGCCACTGATACTGAGCAACAACAAGCTGGTCGAACACATTGAAAGCATGAAGCTGATGGGCAAAGAAATGGAGCTTATCAGCAACAGGGTACCGGATGCCATCATGTCGGTGAGTCTGGACAAAACCATCGTTTCTTTAAATAAGGTCATGGAAGCAATCATTGGGAAACCATCAATTCAGTTGGTGGGTAAGGCGGTCGCGGAAGAGCTCTTGCCCATAAGCAATGAAAAAGACCTTCTTTATGATCTGGATGAAACTATCAGCGCTAAGATAAGTTTAAAAGGAGTTCCCTACCTGTACAACCTTGCTACCATGCAAGAAGGGAAAAGAAAAAATTATATTTTTACCTTCAAGACAACAGAAACACAGGGAATGTCTGGCAATACTAACATTTACACAAATCAGTATTACCTTAAAGGTTATGTGGCCAAATATCGTTTTGAAGATTTTTGGGGTGACGTGCCTAACATACTAGAGCTAAAAACTAAAGCGCAGTTGTTTGCCCAAAATGACATGAGTGTATTGTTATATGGCGAAAGTGGTACTGGCAAAGAGATATTGGCACAGTCTATACACAACCATTCCCTGCGCAAAAGGGCGCCGTTTCTGGCAGTAAACCTGGCAGCAGTCGCGGAAAATCTTATAGAATCAGAATTATTTGGCTATGAGAGCGGTGCCTTTACCGGTGCGAAAAAAGAAGGTAAGCCGGGCTACTTTGAAATGGCCAATGGTGGTACGATATTTCTCGACGAAATAGGTTCTATGTCCCTTTCCATGCAGGCCAGGCTGTTGCGCGTACTGCAAGAAAAAGAAGTAATGCGGGTAGGCGGTTCCAAAATAATGCCTGTCGATGTCAGGATAATAGCTGCCACCAATGTCGACTTGAAAAAACAAGTTACGGCGGGTCTATTTCGTCAGGACCTGTATTTCAGGCTGAACGTCCTATCATTAAATACGGTACCTTTACGTGAGTTTAAAGACGATATCCAAGAAATGATCAAAAAATACCTTTACATTAGATACTCTTTTGAAGTCGACCTGAATAATGAAAATGTGCAAGAGATGCTGCACTCTTACAATTGGCCGGGCAATGTGCGCGAACTGTTTAACGTGGCCGACTATATGTACTATTCTTCCCGGGGGAATACCCGGATAAGCGCCAATAATATCCCCAAATACATCACCGAAGAATATTCACCGGACAAATCTACCAAAGAACAAGGCCTGAATAACAAATTGCTCCCCCCTGGTAAACGGGAAATCATATCCATTATCCTAAAATTATTCATTGTACGGGATGGCCAACCGCTAGGCAGGCGGGAACTGAAGAAGATGCTGCTGGAAAAAGACTTGAAGATTTCAGAGTATTACTTAAAAATACTACTGGAAAAAATGAAAAAAAATCAGTTAATCCGGACAGGCACTACAAAGCAAGGTACCAAAATAACAGAAAAAGGACGGCGGTTTGTGTCCGGTCAGGAAAATAAGCCATGACCCACCGGCGTGGCGGCGGGTCATGGCCTGTAAAGAAGTATTTAGCATATGTTTTTCTTTATAACACAGAAATGTCTTGAGGGAAAAACTCCGCTGGTTATCCAAATAAAGGGACTTGTTTTTCATAATCAGGAAGAATTGTTTTTTAATAAAAATTTTTCAAAAATACAATATCTGGTATTGCAAAATACATTTCTCTACTATATAATGTGTATTGTAGCAAGGAAGCTACGGGTGTTTTTAAAACCCCATACATTTAAGGAGGAGAAAAAATGCAGCAGTTCTTATTCAAAGACATAGTCGTCAATTGCCCAGACGAGATGCCTGTTCAAGAGGCTCAAGAATATGTACTCGAACAGCTTGAAGTAAATCCGGGCCGCAAACTTTTAGAAATGGGCATAAAACTTGATGGCAACGATGTATTGCTTGCTCCGCACTATGATTCCATAGTGCGAGTGCGTCGTATTACTGGTTATTTAAGTACTATCCCGCGTTTCAACGATGCTAAAAAAGAAGAAGAGCGCAGCCGCCTGAAACACGTGCAATAATAACATTTTTAGAAGAAAAAAGAGAGAGCATTGAGTATGTGCCGCTCTCTCTTTTTTTATTTCCCAACTGCTTTTGTTTCTACATACACTTCAAACAGCCTGTTCCAGGGAAAATCGGCGGCAGTCACAGTGACGCCAAGTTTGGGGTATTTTGCGCCAAGTAGTTGCAGCTCTTTGTATAAAGCCTTTACAGTAGCCGTTTTTTGTTTTCCCAAATCATACTGGTTGATTTTGCCGAAGTTGTTTTTTAGTATAGAGCGCACATTGGCTTGGTAATACCAGTCGTCAACCAGACGGGTGTTGAGGGCCTGCCTTCTTTTTTCCGGGGTCAGCCTGGGCGAGAGGAGGCCTGTTGCTATAGCGTAACCTATCGAATTATCGGCGGTGTTCCAACCTGCATAGGCAGACAGGCGCGGGATGAGGCCATTTTGATAAAGCTCATGCATAAAGCCGTTGTCCGCTCCGTTGGCGTAAGAGACGTCAGCCAGTGCTACCGGTCGCCCCAAAGTCAAAATATTTTTAAGTTCCAACGCCATAAGTTTATTTTCTTTAGAAGCAAAATATAGATTTTCCGGATGGATAGCCTCTTTTGTCACTCCGTTAGGAGGGGTATTCACAAACAGGAATAATTCGGCTTTATCTATATTGGATGAGGGCAGGCCGTTGGCAGCGAGTATCTGGGTGTTTACAGATTCGCCGACTGTCTGGTCGGAATATAGGGGGATCGTATGCGCCCCTGTGCCTGTCGCATAAATGGGGTAAATATAAGGTTGACGCCAATTACTCTCATTAATGGCGCGAACCAAAAGGAGCAGGCCGAGTTGGTCTACGCCGGGAACTATCTGAAGGCGCGCCGAAGATATATCGGCTGTTTTAGCGAGGAGTACGCGAGTTTCCCGGTGAGTCTGGGAAAGCGGGGCGTTGTCATCCTTGCCGATGGCATAATAGTGAAAATAACGCTCTCGGGACAAACCGGCTAACTGGAAGTGGCCGGTGAGGTTTTTTTGCCGGCGCTCAAGCCAGTCTTTGTAATATTCAGGCGGGGTAAGTTCGGTAAGGTTATTTACTTCCGTTTGGTCGAGGTAATTATACCCATATATCTCCATTTTGTCCATAAGTTCGCCAATACGAAACAGATTGGCGCCGTACTCTTCATAATAGGGCGGTTCTACTCCGCCAGCGCTTTCTATAGGCGTGCGCAGCAAGGTGGAAAAACAATAGAGTTTTAACTGAGGGTAGCTGGTTTTCAACTCCTTTAACCGGTTTATTCTGGCTGCTATGGTTTCAGAAGGCAGATGGTGAGTGCGCGAAGGCACCAGCCCTCCATATACCAAAGAATCTACCGCGATTACTGCGGCATCGGCGGATTTAGCATTTTTCAAGAGCCACTGCCATAAAAGTTCCGGATCCCCCGATTGGTAGCGTGAAGAAATAAGAGAGAGCGGGGGCGTGATAGTCTTATAACCGGAGGACTCTATAGCGTCGACCGAGTATTTTAGGCAGACCGGCCGGTTATCGAGGGGAACATATAAGAGGGTCTTTGCGGCGGCAAAACTTTGGCAGGACAAGAATAGCCCGCATAACAATAAAATAAAAATTTTGCTCTTTCCGTCAATATAATGCTGCAAGGATAAGCCCTCCCAAGAATAGGTTTGGCGGTCCAGTGAACCTTCCCGCTATTTTTTACGATACTATCATATAGATATAAACATTGTATCACATTATGGAAGATATTTTCCTGGTATGCCTTCTACAAAGCCGGTGAATATTGCTTTTCAAAATATTATCTGCTATAATACAAGGCAAATACAGTAAAAACCATGATAAGGACAAGGGTGTATTTTACCGCTGTTCAAGAGAGCCGTCGCTAGCTGGAAGGACGGCACAGAGGAAATGCGCCTACCACCTTGGAGTTGCCTGACGACGCCCGAGAGGCCGAAGTCTTGCCGGATGCCGCCGTTACAGGCTCCTGAGCGGGCTTTTTGAAGCCAACAAGGGTGGAACCGCGGAATTTTCCCGTCCCTTTACTAGTGGGCGGGTTTTTATATTTCAAACCTGTTATGCCAAGAAATCGTTATGAAAGAGGGCTATGAAAAATGGAAAAAGAAATGATCAAGATCAGCTTTGCCGTCAACCCTGATTATAAGATAGAAGTAGAAAAAGGACTGACCATCCTCGAAATAGTGGCGCAAAAAGCGCCCAAACTCTACAAACTTATCCTGGCCGCCAAAGCCAACGGCAAGGGTATCGGCCTCGGCGACCGGGTGGAAGAGGACTCTCTCATTCAAATATTTACCGGAGCGGACGAAGAGGGCCTCCATGCCTTGCGTCATACGGCGTCTCACATAATGGCGCAAGCGGTGCAACGTCTGTTTCCTGATACTAAGCTTGCTATTGGGCCGGCTATTGCCAACGGTTTTTATTATGACCTTGATAGCGCCCATGTTTTTACCCCGGACGATCTGACGGCCATCGAAACTGAAATGGCCAAAATAGTGGAAGAAGACATCCCGCTGGTACATGAAATATTGCCAAGAGACAAAGCATTAGAGCTGTTTTCCGGCCTGGGTGCAATTTATAAAGTGGAACTCATCAACGAATTGCCGGAGGACATGCCGATAAGCATATATCGGCAGGGGGATTTTATCGATCTGTGTGCGGGTCCGCATGTATCGAGCACTGGAAAAGTGAAAGCATTCAAATTGCAAAGTCTTGCCGGGGCCTATTGGCGGGGTGATGAGAAAAACAAAATGCTGCAAAGGATATATGGTACTGCCTTTGCCAAAAAAACGGAACTTGACGCATACCTTAAACTTCTGGAAGAAGCGGCCGCCCGCGATCATCGCAAACTTGGCAGAGAACTTGACCTTTTCAGTTTGCAGGACGAAGGGCCGGGCTTTCCCTTTTTTCACCCACACGGTATGGTCATCCGCAACGAAATAGAAAAACTTTGGCGTGAACTGCATTTTGCATTTGGCTATGATGAAATAAAGACCCCGGTAATACTTTCGCGCGACTTGTGGATACAGTCGGGACACTGGGAACACTACCGCAACAACATGTACTTTACGGAAATAGACGAAGCTCCGTATGCCATAAAACCCATGAACTGTCCGGGCTGCATACTGGTCTACCGGGCGCACCACCACAGTTATCGCGAACTGCCCATCCGCATGTGTGAAATGGGCCTCGTGCACCGGCACGAGCTGTCCGGCGCGCTGCACGGTTTGATGCGGGTGCGCGCGTTTACCCAGGATGACGCACATATCTTCATGCTGCCCGGCCAGATAAAAGACGAGATCAAAAAAGTCATCGAACTGTTTGACAAAGTATACAGCGTATATGGCTTGAAATATCACGCAGAACTGAGCACCAAGCCGGAAAAAGCTATGGGCGACGACGCTATTTGGGAAGTCGCCACCGAGGCTCTGCGTGAAGCAATGGAAGAATACGGCCTCAAATACAAGGTCAATCCGGGCGACGGTGCTTTTTACGGCCCGAAGATCGACTTTCACTTAGAAGACTCGCTGGGGCGTACATGGCAGTGTGGCACCATACAACTCGACATGCAAATGCCGGAAAAATTTGACCTTACCTATATAGGCGAAGACGGGCAAAAACACCGTCCGGTCATGATACACCGGGCGCTTTATGGTAGTATGGAGCGCTTCATCGGCATACTCATCGAGCACTATGCCGGAGCGTTTCCCCTCTGGATGGCGCCGGTGCAGGTAAAGATACTGCCGATAACCGACCGCCAGACCGAGTACGCGCAAAAACTCAAGGAAGCTCTGTTTAAAGAAAAAATCCGTGTAACGGTCGATGAGCGCAATGAAAAAATCGGCTACAAGATACGTGAGGCGCAAGTGCAAAAAATACCTTACATGTTAGTCATCGGCGACAAGGAAATGGAAGAAGGAAAAGTCGCGGTGCGAAAGCGCAAAGAGGGCGACCTCGGCGCACAGGATTTTGCAAACTTTTTGACTGCCATAAAAAACGAAATCGCCGAAAAAGCTTAAAAGCTTGACAGACGGGAAACTTTATGGTAAATTAAACAAGCAAATTGAAAGAAGGAGCAAACCCGCTCCTCACCTGACAGCAAACAGCTGCACGGGTAAAATAAGGCAACATATGTCGTCTTTGAGCGGGTGGATTATATCCATCCGCTTCAATATTTTACGGAGGTGAACAGCTATTAGCAAAGAAAACTTGCGGACCAATGAAGAAATCCGGGCAAAAGAAGTGCGGGTCAATACGGAAGACGGCGAACAGCTAGGAATAATGACGCTGCGTGACGCGCTAAACGAAGCAATCAACCGTCAAATGGATCTGGTGGAGATAGCTCCGCAGGCCAAACCGCCGGTATGCCGGATTATGGATTACGGCAAGTACAGGTATGAACAACAAAAACGCGATAAAGACGTTCGCAAGAAACAAAAAGTGGTCAGCCTCAAGGAAGTGCAACTGCGGCCTAAGATAGAAGAACACGATTTCAACGTCAAGCTGAAAAACTCCATTCGCTTTTTGGAAGACGGCGACAAAGTGAAAATGATCATCAAATTCCGTGGACGCGAACTCTCGCACGCGGAAATGGGTAGAAAACTGCTCGATCGCATGGCGGATGAGCTTAAAGAGTTGGCCGCTATTGAACGCGAACCCAAACTGGAAGGCAAAAATATGATCATGATCGTTGCGCCCAAAGCCGCTAAATAATTGTATGCCGTCTTTTGCATGCTGCATAAAGAAGACATAAACTATTTTAAATCTACAAAATACTAAGCAAGGAGGGTAATCATGCCCAAACTGAAAACAAGAAGGAGCGCGGCCAAGCGCTTTAAAGTTACAGGTACTGGCGAATTCAAACGTTCCAAGTCATTCAAACAGCATATACTGGAGAAAAAATCTCCCGCCCGCAAACGTAATTTGAGAAAAGCAGCCCTTGTCAGCAAATCGGATCACGATCGCGTGGTAAAAATGCTGCCCTACGCGTAAAATCAATTTTTAGGAGGTCATACCATGCCGAGAGCAACTGCAGGCGTGACAGCACATAAACGCCACAAGAAAATTTTAAAACTGGCCAAGGGTTACCGTGGCACAAAGAGCAAACTGTTCAGAAAAGCCAATGAAACAGTCATGAAAGCCTTGTATTATGCAAGGCGCGACCGCCGCGCCAAAAAAGGCGTATTCAGGAGACTGTGGATAGCGCGCATAAATGCCGCTGCCCGTATGAACGGCATCAGTTACAGCAAACTTATCAATGGGCTGGCGAAATCCGGCGTTGAAGTGAACAGAAAAATATTGGCAGATCTGGCGGTAAATGATTTTCCGGCCTTCAGCAAACTGGCCGATCTGGCAAAATCAGCGAAATAACAACCAAAAACTCTGCTGCGGCAGGGTTTTTGTTTTGCTTGTTATTTTTAATTAAAGAAGGATAACACCGAGGCAGGGATTTTAAATATCAAAGCCGAATATAACATGACATAAAAGTATTTCGAACGCGTCCCGGTACCGTACGGGACAGCGAATGACCAACCCTAAGGAGGAGATGCCAATGCCTTTAGCAGCAACGAACAAACTACTGAAAGAAGCCCATAACAAAAAGTACGCCATAGGCGGTTTCAACGTTTTCAACTTTGAGACTATAAGCGCCATCATCGAAGTTGCGGAAGAACTTAAAACACCGGTGATCATCGGTTTGCCGGAACGCCTGTTCAAATTTGTTGATGTAGAGCTTTTAGCCCATTCAATGGTCAAAGCAGCGGAAAAAGCCTGTGTGCCGGTTGCCGTGCATCTAGATCACGGGCAGACCTACGAAGGGGTCATGAAGGCTGTGCGCTGGGGTTTCACTTCGATCATGTATGACGGATCCAAACTTCCTTACGGCGAAAATCTTGCGCAAACCAAAAACATTGTGAAAATGGCGCATGCCATAGGTATAGCCGTAGAAGGACAGATGGGCCACGGGAATGAATATACGCTGGAGAAGATAATAGAGTTTGTCGAGCGGACCAAAGTGGACTCGATAAGCATGGATATCGATCTGCCGGGAGTGAATCTCGAGTTTTTGCGCAAGATAGAAGAGGCGCTCGGCATACCGATGGTAATGCACGGCGGTAAACGTGACCGTCATAATCCGCAATACTATCGCCCGTATATTGATGCCGGCGTTAATAAAGTGAATGTTGCTACCGATATGTCCAATGTCGCCAGCCGGACATTGAAGGTGCAATTGCCGCAAAATGAAAACGCCAACTATATTACTTTGATGAATGATGTAAAAAAAGCGGTAAAAGAATCTGTGACCAAATATATGCTCGCTTTTGATTGCATATCGAAAATATAGCAAAGACAAACACTAAAGAACCTTCCCTTTTTCAATAATTGGGAAGGTTTTTTTTGACAAAAAGGCAATGTTTTTATACAATAAAAAAGTATGTATATTATTGTATGAATTTTTGAAGGCTGGCAAAGATTACGATGGCAAAAGAATCCAAAGAGATAATTCTATATCATAGGGCTTACCGCAGGCTGCCGGGTTCTTTCGGCAAGTTTTTGTGGCAGTTCATACTTATTGCGGTGCCGCTGTCTTTGCTGAGCATATTTTTTTATCCCCTCATCACCAGTCATGTCAGCATAATTACAAGAGACATATTGGCGCCGTATTTTTCATCCGGCGCTATCAAAATGACCGATATCGAATACATCCCGGGCATAGGACTGATATATTTTCTCGATCTTCCGGGCGTATTCCCCAGCCACATCAACGCCCTTGTTAATACTGTCATTGCCGCGCTCTTGGTCGCGGTATCTCCCTTCATCAAACGGGCAAAGCCCCTGATGATATTTTTGATATATATGTTTTTCCTTTACTTGTTGGCATCGCTTTGTTTTCTGTATTTTCCGGAAAAGTTCCCGTACAGACTCTCTGACTATGCGCATCTTTACATGATGCAGGAGATCAGCATATGGTTTTTCATACCGCTCATCATGGGCCTGGCCGTCTTGCCTTTGCCGACGACCATTGCCTCTAAGGTACTCGTTATGTGCGTTACCTACCTGTATGCCATTCTTTTCGGCCTGGTCCGTTATGTTGTGTTTTTGTTCATTCTTTCCAAGGTATCCATGATCTATATGCCGATATTCTTTTTCGGCCTGGGGCCACTAGTCGACTTTGTTTATGTAGTGGGCATATACAGTATTTATCTCAATAGGCTTTCCATTGATCTGAGAGGACAGTTTACTACATGGAAATGGCAATAAGCGCATCAGCAGACAAGATAATAAGCATCATATCGAACAACATGGTAAGCATCATGAAAGGCTACCTGATTTTCACTATTTTTTTCATGGTCATATATACCGTGCGGCATTTCATTTTCACCATTAACAGGCTATTCGGCGAGCAACGGATCTATTACCAGGACATAGTGGACTCTGAACTCAAGTCGGTTACAGTTTTAGTACCCATGCACAATGAGCAAGCAGTTGTCCGCAATGTTTTGGAAAGACTGCTCAAAGTCGACTATGATATGACCAAATTCGAGGTCATACCGATCAATGACCACTCTGATGACGATACGAAAAACATACTGGACGACTATGCCACGCGTCATCCGGACATCATAAAACCCCTGCACCGGTACAGCGGCACCCGCGGCAAACCGGCGGCGCTCAATGAAGCCATGCAAAAAGCCAGCGGAGAGGTGATAATAGTTTTTGACGCAGATTATCTTCCGCCGGTAAGTATCATAAAAAATATCGCCATTTGTTTCAACGATCCCGAGGTAGGAGCCGTTATGGGGCGGGTAGTGCCTATAAACACCCGCACCAACCTTTTGACTCAACTGCTCGACCTCGAACGTTCGGGCGGCTATCAGGTAGACCAGCAGGCCCGCTACAACATGAAGCTCATGCCGCAGTACGGCGGCACGGTCGGCGGATTTCGCCGTGAAACGGTCATGAACCTGGGCTCTTTCAATGAAAGAATACTGGCGGAAGACACCGAACTTACCTACCGTCTGTCGATAAACGGCTGGAAAATATTATATGCCAACCGGGTGGAATGCTATGAAGAAGTACCGGAAACCTGGGCGGTCAGGGCCCGCCAAATCAGACGATGGTCGCGCGGACACAATGACGTCATGTTCAGGTATTTTTGGCCGGTCATCAAAACCCCTTACCTGACAACCAGAGAAAAAGTAGACGGCATCCTCTTGATGCTGGTCTATGCAGTACCATTTTTCCTTATTCTGGCGATGATCATATCGGTAATACTGTTCGCCATGGGCGATATGCAGTTGTTTACCGGAGTATATTTCCTTATTTTCATGGGCGTTTACAATACTTTCGGCAACTTCGCCCCATTTTACCAGATCGGCGTAGGTTGTCTCCTCGATGGTATGAGCCAGCGGATATTCCTCCTGCCGCTTTTGATCTTTAACTTCTTCTTTTATATGTGGTATATTTCGCGTGGTTTGATAGACGCCATAATAGACAAACTCACGTCGCGCGAGGCTAAATGGCATAAAACCGACCGTTTCAGGAAAGACAACGAAGTTATTCTTGTAGGAGACGATCCACAAGTAGCCAAAGGAAGTTTTTGACCATGCTGGTACTTTTATGCGCGATATTATTAATAGCATCTTTTGCCTGGGTATTTTTCCTGGGATTCCGCGAGCTTAGGCTGGGGGAAGACCCTTTGCCGCTATATATCAATATGGAATACAAGAAAGACCCGCGCTACTTCGCGCTGTCTCTGCGTGATCTCTTCAATGACGCATTCTACAGGACGAACGACGGAAAATTGCCGGACGGACTTTATACCATGCACCTGTCAAAGGACGAAACCGTAGAAGTTTGTGATAATGTCAAAATCCCCAGCGGGCAAACGCTGGAAAACATTTACTACATAAAAAACAACTTTTTTTCAGGAGCCGGGGTAGAAGGCGACAAAGAAGTGTATGCCAAAGGCAACGCCGACATTGGTGAAAAAAATGCATTGCGCGCGGTACTTGCCGACAACAGTATATATGTGGGCAAAGATACGCGCATTTCCCGCTGGCTGGACGCCAATGGCGAAATAACCATAGAAGACGGCTGCAACATAGCCGTGAGCGCCACTTGCCTCAAACGCCTTTCGTTAGGCAAAGACTGCCACTTCAAACGGTTATACGGTTTTCCTATCACCACCAGCTTTGCTGAACTGGCCGCCCCGGCCAAGGTCGAAGACGTAGTGGTAGAAAAAGTAGTAGGGCGCAATATAAACGGCATCCCGACCGGCAGCTACGTAAAAGGCAGCCTCATCGGCAAAGACCAGCTTTTTGTGGGCAGTAACAGCTTGGTTGCCGGCAATATAAAATCCCACGGCACAGTCACGCTCGAAGAGCGCGTCACTATCCTCGGGAGTATGTTTGTAGAGGGCGATGTGTATATAGGAGACCACTGTTTTGTCAGGGGTACGATTTTTTCCCAGGGGGCTGTCGTCATAGGCGAGAACGTGGTAGTCGGAGAACCGGATAAAATACGCTCGGTGGTAGCCATGAAAAATATAACGCTTAACCAGGGCGTAAGGATATATGGGTATATAACCACAGAAGGCGATGGGCGTACGGCCTAGAGCTTGCGTTGCAATGAACCGGGGAAGGAGGGGTTAAAAGCATGAGAAGGAACCTTATTATAGCGTTGGCGCTGATAGCCGCGCTAGTGGCCTTTGCTATGCCCAAACTGTACGATATACAAAAACTGGCGGGCAAAAGCACCCGTGAAATACTAATAGTTTATAACGCCGACGAACTGCGCCGGGCGCCGGAAGTGCTCAAAGCATACCAGAGCGTTTTGGGAAAAGAAAAATTTGCCAATGACGCAGTGGAAGTGTATAAGCTGCTCAATATAGACCCGGCGGCAATTGCCACCAGGGTACCTGTCATCATACTGCCCGACCTGATACTGCAAAAGGCGCCGGATCATTTAGGTGAATGGACACGCTCTTACCTTGATAACGGCGGAAATATTGCGATAATACACGACGCAGGGACTAAGCATCCCCAAGGTACGTTTCTCACGGAAGGGATATTTGCCGATATCATAGGTATAAATAACATAACACATAAAAAAGAAGGCGAAAAAGCCCTTACCTATGGGCAAATAGAATTTTTATCTCCCAAACACCAGGCGGTATTTGATTTCCCTCCGGAAAAGCTGATAGGTGGCAAAACCTTCAGCGCTGGCAACGATAAACCTCAGGATATGGCTGTACACCGCAACGAGGTGTTAAAAGAGATACCATTGTCGGCCATTTACGCCTATGTTATACAAGAAGGCGAAACGGAAAAGCAGCCGGCTATAGTATTGACCACCTATGGGAAGGGGCAGGTGTTGTACGTGAATATGCCGCTCGGGCAATTTACCGCTGCCGGAGATAATTTCCTCGCCCATTCTTTATTCCACACCTTCCTGGTAAAAATATTAAACGTGAAAACAGACTAAAAAACATTAACATATTATATTTGTTTATATATAGAGCAGAAAAGGGCGTGTTGAAAAGTGTTGGACAAACGGTATCTACTTATATCCATGTTGCTTGTTTTGATTCCGCAGATGGTTGAGGCTACGGCTATCAATGTTCCTCCGACCGCGCGGCAGATCGCCGACGGGGCTATTTACGACGCGAAGCTGGCGGTAGAGCAGGCGAAAGCCAAAGAACTCTGGCAACAGTATCTCGCGAACGACGAGAAAAAAGTTTCCGATGTCAAAGAATTCATTGCCCTAACACAAAAAAGGCTGGCCGACGCCAGAGCGTTTTACGAAAAGACCGACCAGGACTTGACCATGGTGACTGCCAGTGGACAGGCCAATCTGGATGATTTTATAAGCAGCCGCGATAAAGCGCGCGAACAAGTGGCGTTGCTGGAAAAATACCTGCTGGACGCAGAAAGTGATCTGGCGGGAGCGGAAAAAACACGGGACAAGACAGGTAAATCTCTTGAGAGCATGGATAAAGCCAGCCTCTCTGACAGAAGCTGGCAAGGCGCTGGCGCCGACATTAAATATTATCGCTGGCACAGCGATGAAGGAGACCGTGGTTACCAGCTGTACATGCCGGCTGTATATACATTTATCGACGGCCATATGGAATACAGCTTCAAGACGGCCTATATGTATTCCAACAACAAAACAGGCATTGATAACGGAAAGTATACCGGCTGGACGGACAGCAACCTCGGTGTTGCATACAACAGCAAGCACGGAAAATACCAGACGATTTACAGCCTTAATGTCAACCTGCCCACCGGTAAATCCAATTTATACGGCAACAACGCGATAATGACCGACGACCTGGTAGAAATGAGCCGCTTTGGTGAAGGATGGAACTATATACCGGCGATATTGTTCAATTGGGAAGCCAGACCGGGCGAAACCTGGGCGCTAGGGGCCAGCTACACGCGCACCGGCAGTTATGACTATGACAGCTCAAGGCCGGATGGCTGGATAGACCCGGCAAATAATTGGACATTTCTGGGGCGCTTTAAAAAAATAAAAGAAAACTGGCAGTTTGTAGGCGAAGTCCAATACAGCACTTACAGCAAAACCATCGAAGCGGCGTCCGAGTACCGGCAGGGCGACCAGTTCGAAGTACACCTTGTGTACAACAGAAAGCTGGCGAACAGGCAAAACCTCATGTTCTACTATTGGTACAACAATGAGCAACCATACGATTCCTTTGATCCTACTCTGCCTAAAGTCGCCACCGGTCGTAACCATTATGCGGGGACACGGTGGAAAAACGATGTATCCGCCAAGGGAACCGTGGGAATAGGTTTTGATTTCATGCGTAAATTTGGCAGTGTTTATGATCCATTGACCGACCTTAGAAGTAACGGACGCACTAAATATACTGTCGGACTGGATTACGAACACCGCATAAACACTAAAACTAAGCTGACTCTGCGAGCCGAACAGTTTTACATGAAAGACAACCAGGCCGGCAGCAGCGGTTACCACGGCTATAATTTCTACGGGACCTGCTTTTTCTATATTTGACAATAGTATTTTAGATAAAAAATATGCGCAAGAAAACAATAAAATGCTATAATAGAGCTGTCTCAGGGCGGCTCTATTTTTTTGTTGCGGGGCGGTGCATTTATGGCGGATACCCTGAAAAACAGGCAGCTTTTTTCCACCTATCAAACAGTTGCTATAGGTTTTGCCGGTCTTATTTTATTGGGCACATTTTTACTCATGCTGCCGGCAGCCAGCGCCAAAGGGGAAAGCCTGTCCTTTATCGACGCTCTTTTCACCGCCACCTCGGCGGTTTGTGTGACCGGTTTGGTTGTTGTAGATACCGGCACATACTTTTCCCTGTTCGGGCAATTGGTCATTATTTTTCTCATTCAGTGCGGCGGTGTTGGTCTTATGACGCTGGCGGCCCTGATGGTCATCATACTTGGCAGAAGGATCAACCTCCGCGACCGCATGGTGATGCGGGATGCCTTCAACCAGGATGGTATTTCCGGTGTGGCGCGCCTGACTTTGGCGGTGGTAAAAATCACCTTGCTTATAGAATTTATCGGCGGCAGTATCCTGGCGGTACGCTTTTTTGCCGACTACGGCTGGCAGGGTGTTTACTTTGGCTACTGGCACGCGGTTTCCGCGTTTTGCAACGCCGGCTTTGATTTGCTGGGTAACTATCAGAGCATCACCGGCTATGTAAGCGACTGGACGGTAAACATTGTCATTACCAGCCTGATTATAATGGGCGGACTGGGGTTTACCGTGATGGTTGATGTATGGCAGGCCCGCCGTTTTGCTAAGCTTTCCCTGCACAGCAAGATAGTGCTTGTCACTACGTTTTTGCTTATTAGCGCGGGAATGTCGGGCGTTTACGCTTTTGAAAACGGAAATCCTGCAACTTTGGGCAAACTGGATTTTACCGGCAAACTTTTGGCCGGCTACTTTCACTCGGTAACGGCGAGGACGGCCGGGTTCAACTCTATCGATATGGCAAGCCTTACAGATGAAACACTGTTTCTTACGGTTATCCTGATGTTCATCGGCGCATCGCCTACGTCTACAGGCGGCGGCATAAAAACCACAACTTTTGCCGTCGCGGCTCTGGCCACCTGGTCGATAATCCGCGGCAAAGCCGAACCAGTGATGTTTGGTCGGCGGATCGGAGAAAAGATATATACCAAGGCGTTTGCCATCATAGTCATTTCCGGCGCTCTGGTCGTTTTTGGCCTGCTGGCGCTTACCGTGACGGAAACACAGCTATTTTTACCGCTACTGTTTGAAGTGACTTCCGCCTTTGGTACAGTCGGCCTGTCTTGCGGCATCACAAGCCACTTGACCGGCGCGGGGAAGGCTATCCTGGTAGCCATCATGTTTGCCGGGCGGGTAGGGCCGCTCACCCTGGCACTGGCTTTGGCACTAAAAGAAACGCACGGCGGGCAGGTACGTTATCCGGATGAAAACATCAATATAGGCTAGGAGGGTGGAGAATGGCCAAAAAACAATATGCTGTACTGGGACTGGGCCGGTTTGGTTTAAGCCTGGCCAATACTCTTTGTGCTTTGGGGCAGGAAGTACTGGGCGTAGATATAGACGAAGAACTTATACAGACGCACAGCCATGAGCTTACCCACGTGGTGGCGGCTGATACTACCGATGAGGAAAATCTCAAGGCCATCGGCATCAGAAACTTTGATGTAGTAGTAGTAGCCATCGGCAGAGATGATCTCCAGGCCAATCTTTTGACCGTACTTATCCTGAAAGAACTGGGCGTCAAACACATAGTAGCCAAAGCGCTCGATATGCGCCACGGCAGGATGCTTGAGAAGATCGGCGCGGACAAGGTAGTGTATCCTGAACATGATATGGGAAAAAGGATGGCGCACAGCCTGGTATCGAGCAATATACTGGATTTTATCGAACTGTCGCCCAATTTTGGCATAGTAGAGCTATCGGTGCCGGACAACATGATAGGTAAAAAACTTATGGACAGCGGCATCCGGGAAAATTATGAACTGACAGTAGTGGCCATAAGAAACAAGATGGATATCATGGTCACACCTCCGCCTACCAGGGTATTCGAAAAAGATGACGTACTGGTAGTGGCGGGCAAAAGTAGCGGCATAAGGGAACTGGAGAAGGCAACATGAATGAACTGCTCACCAGCCTGCAAAACCCGGCAGTAAAAGCGGCGGCGGAATTAAAAGAAAAAAAATTTCGCGAACGCAGCGCTTCATTTTTGCTGGAAGGCGCCAAAATGATCAAAGAAGCTTCGGTTAGCAACTGGCCGCTTGTCAAAATATTTGCGTCACGTGAGGCGCTCGGCGAAGAAGAGTTTTTATTTTTTCAGAGGCTGGCGCAAGATCAAGGTATAGCCTTTTGGTCTGCCAATGATGCTGTCATTTGCAAAATATCAGACGCTCACACCCCGCAACCGATAGTGGCGGTGGCGCGTAAAGTTGATTTTCAACTAGACAGTATAAATGTGCCGGAAAAAACGTTATTTTTAGTGCTTGACCGCGTAGCCGACCCGGGCAACCTTGGCACGATCATACGCACGGCAGACGCTTTAGGCGTGGGAGCCGTGCTGCTCAGCGAAGGCTGCGCCGACCTGTATTCGCCGAAAACTCTGCGTTCCACAATGGGTTCACTGTTTCATTTGCCGGTCGTTTTAGGCTGTGGCGAACGGGAAATAGCCGTATGGTTGAAAGAAAGAGGTTTTTGCCTCTATGTAAGTAATATGTCCGGGAAAAATTTTTCCCGGTCGGATTTTTTTGGCCGGACGGCTGTGGTTATGGGCAGTGAGGCACATGGCCCTTCAGCCTTTTTCCACAAAACAGCGGATGCAGAGAGAAGTATACACATGGCGGGCCGGGCTGAATCACTAAATGTCGCTATAGCGGCCGCTATAATAATGTACCAGGCTTCATTGGTTGACTGATATTGCCAGAAGCAGAATATTTGTGTATAATCAATTTATATAGTAATAAAACATAGCATCCCCGCAAGGAAAGGTGTGGTCCCCATGTTGTTGACCCCCGATTTTCTCTGGCGGCTGTTTGAAGCCACCGGTTCGGTAGTAATCTATGTTTTGTACAGAAAAATTACCTGTAACTAACCACATATCTTAAAAGGCTATGACAAAGAGAGTACCCGGCATGAAGCTGTACAGGAAGAGCCTCCCAGACTGAGAGGGGTTTCGGCAGTTGTCGGTGAAGTTCACTTTTGAGTTTTTCCGCTGAACCTTTTAGTAGGCGGAAACGTTTTTCCGCGTTAAGGAACTGGAGTACAAAGTAGGGTGGTACCGCGGAAGCATATCCTTTCGCCCCTTGAGGGCGGAGGGTTTTTTATTTTGTTTATGCCCTGGCAGAATGACGGACACTATAAACTACCAAGGTAAAAGGAGCTGTTACAGATGGAAAAACAACTGGCATTATTGCACGAAGAGGCGGTTGCTGCCTTTTCCGCCTGCGCCGGTTTGGCGGAACTCAATGAACTGAAAGTAAAATATTTGGGAAAGAAAGGCACCCTTTCTGCAGCTTTGCGCGGTATGGGCGCATTATCGCCTGAAGAACGCCCGCGCATGGGACAGATCGTCAATGACGTACGCCAACAACTCGAAGTGGTATTTTCCGCCAAAGAAGCCGAACTGGCGGAAAAAGAAATGCAAAGCCGGCTGGCCTCGGAAAAAATAGACATTACTCTGCCCGGGCGCCGCCGTCCGCAGGGCCGCCTGCATCCGGTCACCCTCACTATGCGCCGCATGAAGGATATTTTTATGCGTATGGGTTTTGAAATATGCGACGGGCCGGAGATAGAAAAGGACTATTACAATTTTGAACTGCTGAACCTGCCGAAAAACCATCCGGCGCGGGATATGCAGGACACTTTTTATATAACGGAAGATTACCTGTTGCGTACCCACACCTCGCCGGTGCAGGCTCGCGTTATGCGCTCAAACCCGCCCAATACCCCTATCCGCATGATCGCGCCGGGCAAAGTTTACCGCCGGGACTACGACGCCACCCATTCGCCGATGTTTCATCAGGTGGAGGGACTGGTTGTCGACAAAAGCATAGGCCTGTCCGACCTTAAAGGCACGCTCGAGCTGTTCACCAAAGAAATGTTCGGTTCATCTGTAAAAGTGCGTTTGCGCCCCAGCTTCTTTCCCTTCACCGAACCTAGCGCGGAAGTGGATATTTCCTGCGTCATGTGCGGGCAAAAGGGCTGCCGGGTATGTAAGAACTCCGGCTGGCTGGAGATACTCGGCTCCGGCATGGTACATCCCAATGTACTTTCCATGAGCGGGTACGACCCGGAAAAAGTCAGTGGGTTTGCTTTTGGCATGGGCGTAGAGCGTATCGCTATGCTGTCTTACGGCATAGACGACCTGCGATTATTTTTTGAAAACAATCTGCGGTTTGTCCGCCAGTTTAACTAGGAGGAGCAGGCTATGAAGGTATCGTTTAATTGGTTGAAAGAATATGTTGAAATAACCGAGGCCCCGGAAGTGTTGGCGGAAAAACTCACCCGCGCGGGCATACCGGTGGAGTACCTCGAGTATCCGGGCAAAGGGATAGAAAATGTGGTAACAGGGCGGGTAGCGGAGATCCGTCGCCACCCGGAGGCAGACAAACTGTGGGTCTGCCAGTTGGATATAAATAATGGTGAAAAACTGCAGATCGTGACCGGCGCTGACAACGTAACAGAGGGCGCGGTAGTACCGGTGGCGCAGGTGGGTTCGATACTGCCGGACGGACGCAAGATGAAAAAAGCAAAATTGCGTGGCATCGACTCGGCCGGCATGCTTTGTTCCGCCAGTGAACTGGCGATCCCGGACAAGCTTTTGCAGCCGGGAGAACGCGACGGCATTATGATACTACCACCTGATACGCCGCTTGGCGTAGATATCAGGAAGATACTTGGCCTCGACGACGTGGTGTTCGAATTTGAACTCACTGCAAACCGGGGCGATTGCTTGAACGTTATTGGCCTCGCGCGCGAAGTAGCGGCCGTGACTGGCGGAAAACTGAAACTGCCGGAAGTGAAACTCAAGGCGGAAGGTTCAGACACAAAACCATTCGATATAAAAATTGCGGACAGCAGCTTGTGTCAGCGTTTTGTCGGACGGGTACTTACCGATATAAAAATACAGCCTTCGCCGCTCTGGCTGCAAAACAGGCTGCGTCTTTCTGACATGCGCCCCCTGAACAATGTGGTCGACGTAACCAACTATGTGATGCTCGAAGCAGGACAACCAATGCACGCCTACGACAAAGACACGCTGGTCGGCGGCGTTATCGAGGCCCGTCCGGCGATAATCGGCGAAACATTGGTTACCCTCGACGGCAATGAACGAAAACTTTCGGGCGGTATGATAGTCATCGCCGACGGAGAAAAGGCCATCGGCCTGGGCGGCGTTATGGGCGGCCTTCAGACGGAAATATCAGGCCAGACGCAAGCGGTTCTTTTAGAAGCCGCCTGTTTTGAACCGGTTGCCATCCGCAAGGCCAGCCGCGCTGTCGGCCTGCGCAGTGAAGCCTCCAACCGCTTCGAACACGGCATAGACCGGGAAAATATACCCTGGGCGCTCGACCGGGCGGCTGCCCTTCTGGAAGAACTGGGCGCGGCCAGAGCCTGTCCGGTGCACACCGATAATTATCCGCTTTTACGGGCTCCCCAAACCATCTCTGCTACAGTGGACGGCATAAACCATAGACTCGGTACAGCACTGTCTGCCGGGCGCATGGTAGCAATATTGGAAGGGCTTGGCTTTAGCGTAGCTGAAAAAGAAGGTGCCCTACAGGCAAAAGTGCCCTCCTGGCGCAACGACGTGCTTATCGCGGCTGATATCAGCGAAGAGATAGCTCGCATAAACGGTTACGACTTTCTCCCCAGCACTTTGCCGGACGGTGCGGTCATGCAGGGCAGCCAAAGCAAACTGGCTACCCTTATTGATAAAACCGGAGATTTTCTATGTGCGGCCGGTCTCAATGAGATAATCGGCTATAGCTTTACCCATCAGTCGCAACTGAAAAAACTCAACCTACCGGAAGAAGATGCGCTTTTAGCCCCTATTCCCGTACTCAACCCGATAACCGATGAATTTGGCGTGATGCGTACTACACTTGTGCCGAGCGTTTTAGGTGCCATGCAGTATAACCTGGCGCACCGCAACGAAGATACTGCCATTTTCGAAATCGGGCGCACCTATCGGGCAGACAGCCTGCCGCTATCATCTTTTCCGACGGAAGAAGTTTGCCTGGTGGCTGCGCTTACCGGGCGCCGTTGGCCGAATGACTGGAACCAGGATAAAGCGGATGTGGATTTTTACGATGCCAAAGGTTTGGTCGAGGAGCTGTTTGACAAGATAAATATAACCGGTTACCAGTTCGCCGAAGGCGGGCGCCCCTATCTGCATCAGGGGAAATCCATGCAGATAATATTTAATGGCGAAACCGTGGGTGTGGTGGGGGAGGTACACCCAGTGGTGGCGGCCTCTTTTGATATTTCTAAAGCCGCCTGTCTGGTGGAAATAAAACTATCCCCACTGGTCGGCGACTACGGCAAACTGGCGCAGTATACAGCACTGCCCAAATACCCGGAAATATACCGTGACCTGTCAATGCTGGCGCCGCTAGAGATAAGCCAGCGTTTGATAGAAGAAACGATAAGAGAAAGCGGCGGCAAACATTTGCGTGAGGTGCGCCTCTTTGACCTTTACACCGGAAAACAGGTGGAGGCCGGTCATAAGAGCATGGCGTACGCCCTTTCGTTCCAGGCGGCTGACCGCACACTGACTGATGAGGAAATCGGCCAGGCGGTAACGAGGATAACCGCCGCCCTGGAAGGTAAGTTGCAAATAAAATTGCGCGGTTAAAGAAACGGTCCGGTAGAAATACCGGGCTCGTTGTTTTTACGAGGAATTACTGTTAAAATATTTACATGACATACTTGGGGAGGGTGACCCATGAGCAAGCAACGTATAGTAGTTAATATTTACAATGAACAGTACACCTTAAAATCAGACCTGTCCCAGGAGCGTATAGAAAAACTGGCCGGGCAGGTGGACGCGCGCATGCAAAAAATAGCCCGTATGCAACCGGCGCTCACTGGTACGCGGATAGCCGTTCTGGTGGCGCTGGAACTGGCGGACGAAGCTAATACCAGCAAGGCGGCTTACGAAAACCTGCTGGCGGCGGTAAAAGAGCAGCAGGGTAGCAAAGCTTAGGAAGTTTTGGGAAAGGGAATAATGAACAATAAAGTAGAACTCATGTCTCCGGCCGGTACGTGGCAAGCGCTGGAAGCTGCGGTGAACGCGGGTGCTGACGCAGTATACCTCGGTGGAAGCAGGTTTGGCGCGCGTCAGTACGCGGATAATTTTGACCGTGAAGAACTGGCTCGCGCTGTCGACTTTGCCCACCTGCGCCGTGTAAAAATATATGTGACAGTAAATACCTTAGTGGCGGATAGTGAAATGCCCGATGTGGCTGACTATCTGCAATTTTTGTCTTGCATAGGTGTGGACGCCGCCATCGTTCAGGATATGGGCATAGCTGCTCTGGCACGGGAACTGGTGCCGGAACTGCCGCTATTTGCCAGTACGCAGATGACCGTGGCCAATGCCGCCGGAGTCACGTTTGCGGAGAAAATGGGCTTTAGCCGGAGCGTTTTGGCGCGAGAGGCCAGCCTCGACGAAATAAAGGATATTTGCCGCCAGGCCAAAAGCGAGATAGAGGTTTTTGTGCACGGCGCACTATGTATGTGCTACTCCGGGCAGTGTCTGATGAGCAGCCTGATCGGCGGACGCAGCGGCAACCGCGGGCAGTGCGCTCAACCCTGTCGGCTGCCTTATAGCCTGGTTGACGAAAATGGAGCTGGGCTGCTTGATCAGGGCAGTGCCGGTAAATATATTTTAAGTCCTAAAGATCTTAATACGCTCGAAATGTTACCGGAACTTATAGAAGCGGGAGTAACCTCCTTCAAAATCGAAGGACGCATGAAACGCCCGGAATATGTAGCGGTGGTCACTTCCATCTACCGACAGGCCATAGACAGCTGTCTGGGCGGTGACTTCAAACTGCCGGAAAACGCCCTGCGCGATTTGCGCCAGATATTCAACCGTGATTTTACCACGGCCTACCTAAAAGAACGTCCTGGCCGGACTATATTGAGCGACCGCCGCCCGAACAACCGCGGCGTCTACATTGGCCGGATAAGTTTTTGCGAACGCGGGCTGGCCTATATTAAACTGGAAGAAGATATAACAACCGGCGACGGACTCGAAGTATGGGTAAGTGTGGGCGGACGCGCAGGCGTCACCGCAGAGAGCATATTCTTAGCTGGCCAGCCGGTGGCGGGCGCTGCCGCCGGACAGGTAGTGGGTATAAAACTGCCTGCCGGAGCCAGCGCGGGGGACCGGGTATTTAGAATAGCGGACATTGCCCTTTTGGAGAAAGCGCAAAGCTTTTTCGGGCCGGGCAACAAACGGCTGATACCGGTGAGCGCTACAGTGAGCGCACAAGTCGGCCAGCCGCTGAAAATAGTTTTTACTGATGACGAAGGCAATCAAGGCGAAGCGGAAACGGCTTTTATCTGCGAAGCCGCGCGCAAGCACCCGCTTACGGTGGGCGGTGTCCAGAAACAGGTGGAACGGCTGGGCAGTACAGACTTTTACCTGGTGAATATTTCCTGCGATTTTCCAGAAAATATCATGGCGCCGGTTAGCGAGATAAACGAGGCGCGCCGCGCGGCAATAGAGCAACTTAAAGAACGGCGGCTGGTAAAGTATTTTCCGCTGCGAAGTAAAGGCGGGAAGGCATTTTCGTTGATAGGTAGACGACCCGGCGCGCTCTCTTCGCGTACGCTGTTGAGTGTGCATGCGGACAGCTTGGATAAAGCCGAAGCAGCCGCTCTTGCCGGAGCCGATATACTTATTTTCGGGGGGGAAACCTACTCCCATAAAGAGCTGAGCATTGACGAATGCCGCAAAGCGGCTGATATTGCCCGCCACTTCGGTAAACAAATATATTTCGCCACGCCGCGCATCGTCAGCGAAGCGGGCAGCAGGGAACTGCAAGAACGGCTTTCTTTGCTGGCCGGGCTTAAACCGGACGGTTTTTTGGTGGGCAGCCTGTCTGTTTGGCAGCTGGCCGGGCGTTTGAATGTGCCTTTGCGGGCTGACTGGCCGCTCAATGCGTTTAACAGCTGGTCGCTGGATTTTTGGCGCAAAAAAGGCGCGAACGGCGTCGCTTTATCACTCGAACTGACCATGCAGCAGGTGGAAGAACTGGCCGCGCAAAATCTTTTGCCGGTAGAGTGTGTGGTACACGGCCGCATGGAAATGATGGTATCCGAATACTGCGCTCCCGGGAGTTTATTGGGTGAAGCGGCCTGCCAGAGCGGGAAATATTTTCTGGAGGACCGTAAGGGGGAGCATTTTCCCATAGTTACCGACCAGTTTTGCCGCATGCATATCCTCAATGCCAAGGAGCTTTGCCTCCTCGACAGCGTGGAGCGTTTTCAAAAAGCCGGCGTCGAACGGATAAGGATCGACGGGCGCTATATGGATGTAGCCGGTCTAAGGACAGCTACGGACGACTACCGGGCTGCCCTCGACGGGCGAGCTGTATCTTCCTCAAAATATAGCGGCATAACGCGCGGACATTATTTCAGGGGGGTAGTGTGATGATAAACGGCGGTATGGACAAAACTGTACTGCGTACATTGGAGTACCCGAAAATCCTCGAAATGCTCTCTTTTTCCGCGGCCACGTCGCTTGGTAAACAAGCCGCGCTGGAACTTTCGCCGTTGAGCGACCATGTAGCCGTCCAGCAACTTCTGGATGAAACGGCTCAAGCGTTTTTGCTGGCCAATGAAGGCACGCCGCCGCCCTTTGGCGGAGCGACAGATGTCGGCCCGGATATCGGGCGGGCCAAAGTCGGGGCGGTATTGGAGCCTGACCGTATAAGAGCGGTAGGCAATTTTCTCTATGCCTCGCGCAGAGTGCGGGAATTTTTCTTGCCGTTGCTGGAAAAAGCACCGCTCCTGGCGGAAAAAACCGCCGAGATAACCGTATTGCGCCATTTGGAACAAACGATAGAAAATACCATTTCAGATAACCTCGTAGTACAGGACAACGCTTCGCCGGAACTGGCCCGTTTGCGCCGTGACATCAGGGTGTCGCAAAACAGGGTGAAGGAAAAACTGGAAAACATACTGCGTTCCAGCGAATACCAGAGATATTTTCAGGAACAGCTGGTAACAATGAGAAACGGGCGTTATGTTATACCGGTAAAACAGGAATATCGCCAGTTTTTCCCCGGTATAGTGCACGACCAGTCGGGCAGTGGCGCGACGGTTTTTATTGAACCGCTGTCCGTCGTGGAACTCAATAATGACGTAAAACGCATGCTATCGGAAGAAAAAGAAGAAGTGGAGCGCATACTCCGTCTCCTGTCGGGACAAATCGGACGGTCACAAGGGGAAATAGCTATAAATCTGACTGTATTGACCGCGCTCGACTTGATTTTTGCCAAGGCCAAACTGGCGCGGGACACCAAAGCCACGCTGCCCATACTCTCAAAAGACGGGCATTTAGATATTATCGAAGGCCGCCACCCGCTCATCGACCCGGCGGTGGTAGTGCCGGTAGACGTGAAAGCAGGCGGGGAGGTGCGCACACTTCTCATCACCGGCTCTAACGCCGGCGGCAAGACGGTCACGCTCAAGATCATCGGCCTGTTTGCCCTAATGTGCCAGTCCGGCCTGTTTTTGCCTACCCGGACGGATAGCATCATGCCGGTTTTTAAAAACATTTATGCCGATATTGGCGACGAACAAAGCATAGAACAGAGCCTGAGCACCTTTTCCGGCCAGATAAACAATCTGGTCGGCATATTGAACAAAGCGGGCAAAGACTCGCTGGTCCTCCTCGACGAAATATGCGCCGGCACTGATCCGAGAGAAGGCGCGGCGCTGGCTATGGCTATCCTTGAACATTTGCAGGACAAAGGCGTTACTACAGTTTTGACCAGTCATTACAGTGAACTAAAGACTTTTGCCTTCCAGACTCCCGGCATGCAAAACGCCAGTGTGGAGTTCGACACGGTATCGCTCCAGCCGACTTATCGGCTGCTTATGGGTATGCCGGGCAGCAGCAACGCATTTCATATCAGCCAGCGGCTGGGCCTCTTGCCGGACATAGTGGAAAAAGCGCGGGGATACCTCGACAGCGGCTACAAAAAGATGGAAGAATTTTTGCGTGACCTCGAAGAAGAGCGCCGACGTCTGGCAGAGGAGAACGCCACCCTCTCGAGTTTGCGGCAGGAAGCGGAAACACTTAGAGGCCGGATCGCCAACAGAGAAAAGGAAATAGCAGCGAAAAAACAGGAAATAATCGACAAATGCCGGACGGAGACCGCGGAAATAACCCGGCAAGCCCGCCTCAACGCCGAAGCGGCGATCAGGGAGATAAAGGCGCTCAACCAGGAAGAAAGCAGTAAAAAGCGCCAGCAAGTGATCGACGAAACACGCAAAAAACTGGCCCCGGTGGTTTTCGATGAAGAAGAAGAAATAGCAGGGGAGGCCCTGACAGAACAGGCCGCCCGCCCGGGTGTGTGGGTATATATCCCGTCGCTCAGGCAAAAAGGCACTGTGGTAAGCGTCAGCGGGAAAGACGTTATAATCCAACTAGGTCTCTTAAAAACCACCCTGCCTATGACAAAATGTGTGCTGGCCGACGCTACCGGTGTAAAAGAAACCGCTAAAACCGGACGCAAGCGAGCCAGCCGGGAACTGGCCAAGACGGTGGACTTTAGCAGCGAAATAGACGTGCGGGGCAAGACGGTCGACGAAGCGATACTTGACCTCGATAAATATATTGACGACGCGCTCATCGCCGGGATAGGGCAGGTACGGGTAATACACGGCAAGGGGACCGGCGCTTTGAGAAGTGGGCTCATCCAGTATTTCAACAAACACTCCGCGATAAAAAGCCATACCCTGGCCGCGCTCAACGAAGGCGGCAGCGGGGCCACGGTCGTATTTCTCAAATGAAAAAATAAAAAGCACCGCAACTGTAGTTGCAATGCTTTTTGCGTTTGATGTGGTCGGGGCGACAGGACTTGAACCTGCGGCCTCTTAGTCCCGAACCAAGCGCGCTACCAAACTGCGCCACGCCCCGAATAACAAATATGATTATATATCAGGCCTTTGGCTTTGTCAATTTACTTGACGAGAATTTAATATGTTTTTTATAATAGCACAAGGGTAATTTTCTGAATTTTTTTATTATTTGGTAATATTTGGCAAAATGTGATAAAATAATGATATATCTGTGTTCCTTTGGCGAAAATAATAGAGAAGGCTGTGATGCGATGAAAAATAGGCTGTTTGTTTTATCTTTGGCCCTGTTGTTGTCTGTAATGAGTTCGGCCGTATTTGCCGAAACGCCATCCCCCAAAAAGCAAAAGGAAGAGCCGAAAAACGCAGCGGCGATAACTGTCGTCAAAATAGTTCCCAAGGCAGCGGATGAGAAGCCCGCGGAACCTGACCCGGCTACCCTTCCTTTAAAATATTCCGGTAAAGCTCTTAAATTTGGCATGCAAGGGCTGGAAGTAGAAAAAGTACAGAACAAACTCAAAGATTTCGGTTACTACCGTGGCCTGTTGGACGGAGATTTTGGCAGCGCAACTTTTAGTGCGGTATATACTTTTCAGTCGGCCAACAATTTGAATACCGACGGCATCGTGGGCGAGGCGACCATCGCCGCGCTTAACCTGCCTAAAGAAAAGATAGCCAAACCGCCGGCAGTTGACGCGTCGCGCGGATTCTCGCGCGGCGGGCTGGAAGTGCTGGCGGCGGCAAAGAGTTTCCTTGGCACTCCATACGTTTGGGGCGGTGCGGCGCCGGGCGGCTTTGACTGCTCGGGCTATATTTACTATATATTCGCTATGCGGGGCATGCAGATACCGCGCATGGCGGATGGGCAGTTTACTGTCGGCATACCTGTACAGCGGCAAAACCTCCAAGCCGGCGACCTGGTTTTCTTTGAAACATACGAGCCGGGCCCCTCGCACGTCGGCATATACATGGGCGACGGCAACTTCATTCACGCCAGCTCGGCGGCTGCGCAAGTCACCATAACATCTTTGTCCAAGGCCTATTATGTCGAAAGATACCTCGGCGCCAAGCGCTTGGTGTTCTAACGTCAAGAAACACCTTGTATTAACAACAAAAAATATGGTTAAACGGTATTTTCGCCGGAAGAGGATTTAACCTTTTCCGGTGTTTTTCACAATATAATATTTATCCAATCTATAAAATCGATTTAGTAAAAATTTTTACCAGATAAATACAAATAAAGGAGCAAAAAAATGTTTAATGAAAAATTAAGAGAAACCCTCGCTCACGAAGGAGCTGTGGCGATAGTGACCTGTGACGGTAAAGAAGCGCACGTAACAAACACCTGGAACTCGTATGTAAATATCCTCGGCTCGAATCAGTTACTGATACCGGCGGCCGGCATGAATTCAACAGAAAAAGATACAGCGATACAGAACAAAGTAAAAATAACTTTCGGCAGCAAAGAAGTCGAAGGCACTCAAGGCATGGGCGCGGGTTTTTACCTTGAAGGGAAAGCCGCCTTTTTACAGGAGGGGCGGGAATATGACCTGATGAAAGAAAAATTCCCCTGGCTAAGGAAAGTCCTCGTTGTTTCGGTAGAACAAGTCAAACAGACAATATGAACACGACAATGGCCAGTTTTACGTGGTCTGAAAAAGTTGACGCCATTTTATAGCTTTCCCTTCAAGGGTAATACGACAGCCTGCGGTTTTTTACCGCAGGCTGTTAGTTCTCTACTCTTCCGACTTGTGTTTTTACACTGAGCGCTATTTCAAAAGTGCGCTCCCAGGGCAGTGTCACCTCTGCATCAAGGGCGGTCACATAGTAGTCACCGCTGCTGTCCTGGTAAAAAGGATATTTGCCGATATTGCCGTAAAACATCTTGCGCTGCGGCAGGTACATGCGCCAACGTATCTTTTCGAGGGCGTAATTTTTTTCAACGCCCAGTCGGTAGGGGTCTATGCCCTTCCAGCGCAGGTAATCGTTTACCGAGTCCTGTACGTTTTTTTGATACAGCCAGTCGTCAAGAACGCGGGCAATAGTAAATTCGAAATTTTCCCGGTACAGTTGCGGCCAATATTGTTTATCCAAGGAGTTTTTTCGATTGATGAATAACGCGGCTTGCGAGAGCGCTGTACCTATAGAGTTGCTGCTGGTGTTCCAGCCGGCATAGGCGGCTAGCGAGGCGAGGGGGAAACTCTTATCGAGTAGGTTGCCTAGTATAGTCTCGTGCCGATTGAAATTCGCGCTCAAATCGATGAGCGCCAGTGGTTTTTGCCCGGCCAGGGCAATGGCTTTTTCCGCTATTTCTCCCAGCAGGAAGCCTGTTTCACTACTGCCGCAATGCACAAAGAGGACAAAGTCGGCATCTTCAGTCTTTTCTGTTTTTTGGCCGTTTAACAGAGCTATCTTTTCCCGTACAGTCTCCTCTACCGTTATCGGCATGAAGTGCATTACGAGGTCAGGCACGCTGGGGTGAGAGTAGACTACTTTTATTTTGGGCGAAAAGCCGGTTTTTTGGCTAGACAGGCAGGCTAGCTGCAACATGGCTATTTCGTCGGCGCCTTGTGTCAAATGCGTATTTTTGAGACCACGGCAGTATTCCGCCAGCTTGTGCATATTGGCATTGGGTCTGCCAAAAGGCTGCCCATCGTCCTGGCCGACGGACAGTTGGCGGAAAATGCCACGCGTTGCGGTTTGGGCCAACTTATGGTTGAAAGCATCGTTCTTTTCATATAGAGCGTTAAATCGTTCTATCAATTCGGGCGGCAGGCGGGAAAGCATTGCCTGCATGCGGGCAAAGTCGGCCGGATTGCCAAAAGTATCTTCCATATCTTTTTTCGTCGAATAGACCATCATATGGTATTGCCAAAGCTTGGTAGCGTCGTCTTCGGCGATCAAAAGACGGGGAATGATGGCAAAAGCATAAAGCTCTTTCTGCCGCCCCGCTAAAAACTCGATCCCCTTGAGCGCGCTTTGCATTTCGAGGGCGTTTATTTGTCCGCGCCGTGACGCGATAAGGCCGCCATAGGTGAACATGTCAAGCGATACTATGGCGGCGTCAGCCGAAGGCGCTCGCGTAAAGGCCCACTGCCGGAGCGCGTAATAATCGGCCGGCTGGTAGTAGTTATCGAGCAGCGCTGGTGGCGGAGATAGTATATTCCACCCGCTCATACTACCCAGTGCGGTGACAAAGAAAAGACAGGGCGGGCGACTGTCGAGAGGCAAAAACAAGACACTGCCCAGCGGTTTTCCTTTAGACAAGGTTACCGGTACAGGTTTATTTTCTTTCGTATAGAAAAATACACAATTTAGAAAAAAATTATTGTATAATAGTAAAGCTAGTATTAAAATGGCGGCAAAAATTTTTACTGAATATTTCATAATACCCGCCTCGCGTCAATGATGGGGCTAACATAAATCCGGGGGATTTTTATGAGGATAATAGCAGGCCGGGCCAGAGGGCTTAAACTGGTCGCGCCGGAAGGGCTCTATGTGAGGCCGACTGGCGACCGGGTCAAAGAGTCGCTGTTCAATATTTTGGCTGACCGACTGGACGGAGCTAAAGTGCTCGACCTGTTTTCCGGCAGCGGCAACCTTGGCTTGGAGGCCTGGAGCCGGGGCGCTTTTGAAGTGATCTGCGTGGATGATGACGACACCAGCTTAAAGTTTATCCAAAAGAATATTGAAAAGGCAAAAGCGGCCAGTCAAATAAAAATATATCGCAGCGACGCGGCTAAGTCAATTGCCGCTTTTTTCAGGCAAGCCAGGCGTTTTGAACTGATATTTTGCGATCCGCCGTATGGGCGGGGCTGGTGTGAGGTTATACTCAGCCAGTTAAAAAAATACAACATCCTGGAAAAAAATGGTATACTTGTTCTTGAACACTCCAAACACGAAAAATTTTCTCCGCCGGAAGGAATATCTTTATGGCGCATGGAAAAATACGGTGAAACAAGCTTGTCTTTTTTTGTAGCAGCAGAATAAATCTTGGGGGGACAAATAGTGCGAAAAGTAATATGTCCAGGCAGTTTTGACCCGGTAACCAATGGGCATCTGGATATTTTTCAGCGGGCGTCGGAAATGTTCGACGAGATCGTTGTTGCTGTCTTTCATAACCCAAACAAGGAAAAAGCAATGTTTTCCATGCAAGAAAGAGTGGACATGTTGCAGGAATGTACCCGGGACATAGCGAATATAAAGGTTGACGCATTTACAGGACTGTTGCATGAATATGTGCGTGGGCAAAACGCCAATGTGGTTTTGCGCGGCCTGCGCGCCCTGACTGATTTCGAATACGAATTCCAGCGGGCTTTGATGATAAAAAAGCTGGATCCTGACATAGAGACTATCTTTATGATGACCGGCACGGACTATTCCTTTTTGAGTTCGACCGGCGTCAGGGAAATACTGGCTTTTGGCGGTTGCGTCAGTGAGTTGGTGCCGGAGTGTGTGGAAAAAAAGATAAAAGAAAAACAGGTACAGCCGTGAGATTTGTACCGCAAATATAAGTCGTGGCGAACAAATAAGCGACGGGGGGATTATTGATTATGGAACTTGAACGGATACTTGACGAATTGGAAAATATGATGATGGACGCTTCAGGTGTTCCGTTTACAAATAAACGTATAGTGGATGAAGAGAAACTGGGGCAGATCATGGACGCCATCAGGACTTCCATACCGCTCGAGATAAAACAGGCCAGGCAACTTTTGAACGACCGCGAGCGCCGCATAAATGAAGCGATGGAAGAAAAACAGCGCATCATAAGGCAGGCCGAAGTCGTGGCGGAAAAACTCGTCATGGAAGAAGAAATAGTAAAACAGGCCCAGGAACGCGCCAAGGAAATAATGGATGCCGCTAACCAGGAAGCTTATGAACTGCGGACGGCTACCGAACGGGAAGTATACGAACTGCGTGAGGTTGCCGACAAGGAAATACAAGAAATGCATACCAAAGCGGTCGATTTTGCCAACAACATGCACGAAGAAACCATGACCTATGTAAAAGAGGTTTTTGAATACCTTGAGGGAACCATGGACAAAGTAGGCGAGTCTTTGGGGCAAAGCAAGGAAGTGCTTGCCAAAAAGTCCCGGGGAGAATATTAACCCACATAGACTGGTGGTTTTAGATAATCGAGGCCGGTCAGGTTTTTTCCCAGCAGCAGCTGGTATATATCTGTAGCGTTTATGTCGGCAGCCAGGCATAACTGGCTGTGTGGGCATCCATCACTTGCATAATCGGGCAAATTGCCTATCACTGGAAATACGGTCACAGACCGTATTTTTTTTATCAATTCACGTCCCTGTGCGTTAAATGCCAACACGCGCAAGTAAGGTGGCAGCGGCGCGCTAAAAGAAGGCGCGTTCAGCACCAGGAGCTGTGAGAGTATCCTTTGTATCCGGGTTGCCGGATAACGGCGGCTCTTTGCCGCTAAGACAAGTTCTTCCAACGTAGCCGAAGTGGCGGCGGTTTTTTTCAGGCGGTATTCCAGCCCTTCGCTGCAATCGGAAAATCCCTTTATCTGTTCCGGGCTGAGCTGGCGTATACGGTAAAGCAGCAGGCTTTGCAAAAGTTTGCCGTCAAGTAAAAGCTGTCCGGCTTCTTGGGCGGACGCCAGCAACTTAGCGCTGTCTTTCGGCATTGCCCGGCAGGATTTTTCGCTCAAACCGTATTTTTGCATTTCCCGTCTGATGGCAGTGGCGCTGGCTATACTGCTGGATATTTCCCCGTCGAGATGTCCTGCGGCTTGCCTTTCGATAGCCAGCGGCTGGATGGGAGATTGCAAGACCGTAAGCGCTTTGAGGTACTCCACTGCCAGAATGTTGTTGGCTCCACGGATTACTTCTTCGGGGACACCCAGCTCGGATGAAAAGAGTTCAGACAACGCCCTGGCATAGGTACAGCCGGTGCGCATTTTTTCTTTTGCCCTAACGATAAAATCCGGCTGCAAACTTTGTACAGCAATTTTTTGTAAAAGAGAAAGGTCGGCGGTTTCGGCACCAAAGCACAAATGGCTGACTATGCCGGTCGCGTTGAGTATGCCAACTCCGCCGCGGGCAAAATACTCCGCGCTGCGGCAAGCGAAAATAAAGGGCAACTCCAGCACCAGGTCGGCCCCGCCGCGGACGGCGGCCTCCGCGCGCAACCACTTGCCACCTATAGCAGGCTCTCCGCGCTGAGTAAAGTGTCCGCTCATAACGGCTACCACCAGTGTTTCTCCCAGTCGTCTTTTTATTTCAGCTATCTGCCAGGCATGACCGTTGTGAAAAGGGTTGTATTCAGCGATTATACCGGTTATTTTTTGCATAATAAACTACCCCGGGTCTTTCCTGATGGAAAAATTTTGTAAAAATACTCGAAAAAATTCGTATAATAGAGTAAAATATAAATATTGTTGTATACATTATAACAGAGGAACATTGCAAGGAGGATATTGATGAAAATTTTTGTTGTCAATTGTGGAAGCTCTTCTTTAAAGTATCAATTTATTGACATGGAGGGCGAAAGCGTATTTGCCAAGGGTCTGGTGGAACGAATAGGGCTTGATGGTTCTCTTCTGAAACATACTCCCGCGAACGGCGAAACTGTTGAGATCAATGAAAATATCCCGGATCATACAACAGCGATCAAGATGGTATTGGACGCATTGCTCGACAATGAGCACGGCGTCATAAAAACCGTCGACGAGATAGATGCGGTAGGGCATCGCGTAGTGCATGGCGGCGAGCGTTTTACCGACTCTACGCTTATCACCGGTGAAGTGCTAGCTGGCATCGAAAGATGTTCGGAACTGGCTCCTCTTCATAACCCACCCAACATATGCGGTATAAAGGCCTGCATCAAACTTATGCCGTCTGTACCACAGGTGGCGGTATTTGACACGGCTTTCCACCAAACCATACCCAAAATGGCCTATATTTACGGCCTTCCTTATGAACTTTACCAGAAATACGGCGTGCGCCGCTATGGTTTTCATGGTACATCACACAAATATGTAGCGCAAGTGGCAGCCAGCATGATGGGCGAACACATGACAGACCTGCGCATCATCACCTGCCATCTTGGGAACGGCGCCAGCCTGACCGCTATAAAATACGGCAAATCAGTCGACACCAGCATGGGCTTCACTCCGCTCGAAGGGCTGGTTATGGGGACCCGCAGCGGTGAGGTGGATCCGGCCATAGTTCCTTTCATTATGGAAAAAGAACATATGGATATCCATGAAGTAGAAGAATACCTCAACCGCAGATCAGGTATACTCGGTATATCAGGCCGTTCCAGCGATTTTCGCGACCTGGAGGCTGCCGCGGCCGAAGGAGACGAACGTTCACAGTTGGCGATAGACATATTCGCCTACCGGGTCAAAAAATATATCGGCGGTTACGCTTCAGCTCTGGGCGGAGTAGACGCTATAGTCTTTACCGCAGGGTTGGGCGAAAATTCGCCTAGCATGCGTGACAAAATATGCAGCGGCCTTGAGTATCTGGGTACCCGTATAGATCCAGACCGTAACCAGACAAGAGGCAAAGCGCAGGAAATAAGCGTTCCGCGCAGCTCGGTAAAAATATTTGTCATACCGACAAACGAAGAACTGGTCATTGCACGCGACACTTCCATCATTTGCCGCCCCCTGTTCAGGGCTTGAAAGCTTCTTGACAAAGGGTAACCTGGTGTATATAATTAATCAGGTTGGTGAACAAATGAAAGTAAACATATCTTCAGTAAAAAAAGAGCGCGGTCGTCGGGAAAATTTTTCTTTCACCTCGCCGGTCACGGAAGTATTGCCAGATGGATTTGCCGGTTGTTTTACAGGTGATGTTTCGGCTGGTGGCGACATAGCCAATGTAGGCGACGTACTTTTATTAAGCGGCGTGTCTTCAGCACACTATAAAGGCGAATGTGCCCGCTGCCTGGAGCCACTGGAACAAGAACTTGAAGTTGAGTTTTGCGAAAAAATATTTCCTGTGACTGCCGTCGATATTGAAGAAGACGCCTATACCTTTGACGGCGATTTTATTGATATCAAACAAATCGTCGGCGAGAATCTCCTTATGGGAGAACCGGTCAAGATGCTGTGCAAAGATGGCTGTCAGGGGATTTGCCCTATATGCGGCCAAAATTTGAACATAAAAAACTGTGCCTGCCTCAGGGAAACCATAGATCCCCGTTTGGCAGCACTGGAAAAATTCAGAAAAAAATAGTCAATTCGAAAAGCTTGAGGAGGTGTATATAAATGGCAGTACCGAAGCGTAAAATGTCCAAAGCCCGCCGCGACAAGCGCCGCGCCAACTGGAAGCTGACAGTTCCAGGCTTGATCGAGTGCCCACAGTGCCACGAATTTAAGATGCCACACCGTGTTTGCCCAAAATGCGGTTCGTATAAGGGACAGCAGATCGTAAATATGGAAAAATAAGCCTATATGCAAAAAGACTCTGATCTATATCGGAGTCTCTTTTTTTTTCTTGACAGATTTTTTAATAGCGAGCTATAATTACTTAGGTCTTAGTACCAAGTCATAAATAGGGTGATGTCGTATGAAACCTATGCTAAAAATAAAAAGGCACGAGGCCTTGCGCGAGCGTCTGACTGACAACCCTTTTTGCACGGACGAGCAACTCGCCCGGGAATTGTCGGTCAGCGTTCAGACGATAAGGCTCGATAGAGTGCGTCTCGGGATCCCGGAACTGCGCGAGCGTGTCAAAAGCATGGCTCACACAGCGCAAAGAAAGCTCCGGGCGATCGACAGCGCTGACGTAGTAGGCGAACTTTTGGATATAGAACTTGGTTTGCGCGGTATATCGACTATGACTGTGACGCCCGATATGGTGATCGACCGGACAGGGATAGCGCGCGGCTATTATATGTTTGCCCAGGCCAATACACTGGCGCTGGCTATCATAGACGCTCCGGCCGCCTTGACCGGCGTGGCCAACGTAAAATACATCAAACCTATCCATAAAGGGGAACGTCTTATTGCCAAAGCGCAGGTAATCCGCCAACGCGGCAATAAGTATTTTATTTGGGTAAAAATACGCAATGAACAAGAAGAAGTTTTTCGGGCAAAATTTATCGTTGTATCCTTGATTGGCGGAGAGTGAGACGTAAATGAGAGTAGCTGTTGACGTTATGGGTACTGACTATGGCCCCGGCGAAATAGTGCGTGGGGCGATACAGGCAGTGCATACTTATGGCTGTGAAGTGGCTTTGGTAGGGGATAAAAACGAAATAGAAAAAGTCCTAAAAGAAGAAAAATCTTTTAAAAATGACAAAATATCTGTTTGCCACGCCAGTGAAGTGATAGAGATGTGCGAGCAACCTAGTGTGGCTGTGCGCAAGAAAAAAGACTCTTCAATAGTTATAGCTACCAAACTATTGAAAACGGGCGATTGCCAGGCGGTAATATCGGCTGGTAGTACCGGCGCCGCAGTTGCGGCGGCACTTTTCGGCCTTGGCCGTATCCGAGGTATAGAACGCCCCGCCATAGCTACCCATATACCAAACAAGAGCGGTGTGACCGTGCTTTTAGACTCGGGAGCCAACGTTGACAGCAAACCGCAGCATATGGTACAGGCAGCTATAATGGGTTCACTGTATGCCCAACACATACTTGAAATACATAAGCCACGTGTCGGGCTTTTAAATATCGGTGAAGAAGAAAGCAAAGGCAATGAACAGGTTTTAGCCACTTATCCTTTGCTGCAAGACGAAAAAAGCTTAAACTTTACCGGCAATGCTGAAGGACGTGACATTACCAACGGAAAAGTAGACGTGATAGTATGTGACGGCTTTGTTGGCAATGTAGTGCTCAAAAGCGCCGAGGGTCTTGCCATGGTGATCCTTGAGATGCTAAAAGACGCCATCAAACAAGGCGGATTTTTCTCCAAGGCGGCAGCTATGGTACTCATGCCCGCCCTGCGCGGCATGAAAAAAAAGATGGAGTCATCAGAATACGGCGGCGCGCCACTTTTGGGAGTGAATGGCACTTTTATTATCTGTCACGGCAGTTCCAAAGCCAAAGCGATCAAAAACGCCATAGGCGTGGCGGTAACCTTTGACAAAAATAATCTATTGGAACATATCGAGGCTACTATAAATAATGAAGGAGAAGCTGAGCGATGAAAAATTTACGACCTGTGGGTATCCTTGGCGTAGGGCATTACGCTCCGGAGAAAATACTTACCAATAAAGACCTGGAAAAAATGGTGAACACCACCGATGAATGGATAACCGAGCGCACCGGCATAAAAGAGCGGCACATAGCCGCGCCCGGAGAAAACACCTCGGATATGGCAGTTGCAGCCGCGCGTCGCGCATTGGAACATGCCGGTGTCAAACCGGAAGAAATAGACCTCATCGTTATGTGTACACTATCGGGTGATTATCCCTTCCCGGCGACCGGCTGCCTGGTGCAGGATAAACTTGGCGCGGTCAACGCGGGTGCGTTTGACCTGGCTGCCGGCTGTTCAGGATTTATTTACGGCCTCTCGGTGGCATCGCAAATGGTAGCCACCGGTTCCATGAACAAAGTTCTCGTTATCGGTGCGGAAATACTTTCACGAGTCATCAACTGGGAAGACCGCAATACTTGCGTCCTGTTTGCCGACGGCGCGGGCGCTGCGGTAATCGGTCCAGTCGAAGAAGGATACGGCTTTTATTCATACACGTTGGGCTCGGACGGTTCCGGCGGCGAAGCTATCATTGCCAGGGCCGGGGGAACGCGTACGCCCGTTACCGAAGAAATACTCAAAGAAAAGCTTCACCTGGCGCAGATGGACGGTACTGAAGTATTTAAATTCGCCTCGCGCATCATGCCGGAAGCTATAAATACTGTACTTGCCAAATCTGGCCTACAGGCTGACGATATAGATATTTACATACCGCACCAGGCCAATGTACGCATCATACAGTCCGGCGCGAAACGCCTGAAACAGCCATTGGAGAAATTTTTTATCAATGTGCAAAAATACGGCAATACCTCTGCCGGGTCCGTACCTATCGCACTTAGCGAGGCATGGGACGAAGGGCGTATAAAAAAAGGCGACAACGTACTTTTGGTCGGCTTCGGGACTGGCTTGACCTGGGCGGCCTGCGCGTTAAAGTGGAACAAATAGGGAGGAAGTAACGTTAAGTGGGGAATAATCGTATTTGTGAACTGTTAGGAATAAAATACCCTATATTGCAGGGTGGTATGGCCTGGGTAGCCACCAGTGAACTGGCTACTGCCGTATCTAATGCCGGAGGGCTTGGTATTATCGGGGCGGGGCATATGCCGCCGGAAGTACTGCGCGAAGAGATCAGAAAAATAAAAGGCTGGACGGATAAACCGTTTGGCGTAAATATCATGCTCAGATCACCGTTTGTCAAAGACGTTATGCAAGTAGTCATAGATGAACGTGTTAAAGTCATCACTACCGGCGCCGGCAACCCGGCTGAATACCTGCCTGTGTTAAAAGAGATAGGCACCAAGGTCATTCCGGTGGTGGCATCGGTTGCTCTCGCTACCCGCCTGGTGCGTTCAGGTGTAGATGCTTTGATCGCCGAAGGCAATGAAAGCGGTGGACATATAGGCGCGGTAAACACCATGTGCCTGATACCGCAAGTCGTGGATGCGGTATCGGTGCCGGTCATCGCCGCCGGAGGCGTCGTCGATGCTCGCGGTTTAGCTGCCGTTATGTGTCTCGGAGCCGAAGGCGTGCAAATAGGGACGCGTTTTGTCGCTTCACACGAATGCATAGCGCATGAAAACTATAAAAACGCCATATTAAAGGCGCGTGACCGCAGCTCGGTCACTACCGGCAACAGTACCGGACACCCGGTCAGGGTTCTTGAAAATATGTTGACCAAGCAGTTTGAAGAAATGGAACGGGCCGGCGCCAGTGTGGAAGAACTAGACCAAATGGGAGCGGGCAAACTAAAAGCCGCCGTTTGCGACGGTGATGTACGCTTTGGCTCGGTAATGGCCGGACAGTCTGCCGGCATGATAAAAGAAATCAGGAGTGTTGGAGAAATCATCCAGGACATCGTTGGTAATCTGCCAAAAGTATTTGATTCGGTGAAAAAGTTTTAAACAAAACAGCGAACTGAAGGAGAATTTTTGCCATGAAAACATCCTTTATTTTCCCTGGACAGGGCGCTCAATACGTGGAAATGGGCAGGGATTTTTACGACACCTATCCGGCGGCGAAACATATTTTCGCTGAAGCTGACGAGGCGCTGGGTTTTTCTATCAGCAAACTGTGTTTTGAAGGGCCGGAAGAAGAACTGCGCCTGACCAAATACACTCAGCCGGCTATTTTGACAGTCAGTATAGCCGTTTACGAAGTGTTGAAAGAAAAAGGCATGACTTTCGCGATGGCGGCCGGGCACAGCCTGGGTGAATATTCGGCGCTGGTCGCAGCTGAGGCCATGTCCTTTAAAGACGCAGTCAAGACTGTGCACATGCGCGGACAATATATGCAAGAAGCCGTACCGGTAGGCGAAGGCGCCATGGCAGCTGTCATGGGCATGGAAGACGAGAAAATAATCGCCATCTGTGAGGAAGTCGAAAAAGAAAACCTGGTAGTGCAGGCAGTCAACTTCAACTGTCCAGGACAGGTGGTCATAGCGGGCAGCGCTAAAGGCGTTGAAGTGGCGGCTGAAAGACTGAAGGCGGCGGGTGCCAAGCGTGCCCTGTTGTTGCCGGTCAGCGCACCTTTTCACAGTACGCTTTTAAAACCGGCGGCGGCTAAACTGGAAAAATTTCTTGACACGATAGAATTTAAAGACGCCATCCGGCCGGTGTATTCTAACGTTACAGCCCAACCGGTGGTGAAAAAAGAAGAAATAAAAGAACTCCTGGTAAAACAAGCGGCCAGTCCGGTACTCTGGACAAATTTAACCAAAGAAATGATTAAAGACGGCGCCGGGATATTTGTAGAGATAGGCCCAGGCAAAACCCTGTGCGGTTTTGCGAAAAAAATAGAACCGGGCGTGTCCGCGTTCAACGTGGGCGACCTCGATAGCCTGGAAAGAACCATCACTGCTTTAAAGGAGGCTGGAAAATGAGCTTAGAAGGAAAGACAGCCTTAGTTACGGGAGGCTCTCGTGGCATAGGGCGGGCTTGTGCTATCGCTTTAGCTAAAGCGGGCGCCGATATTGCGGTCAATTATGCCGGCAATCAGGCTGCCGCTGAAGAAGTGGAAAAAGTCATCAAAGATATGGGCAGGCGCGTCATTTTAATAAAAGCCGACGTATCTGACGGCAAAGAAGCTGCCGAAATGGTAGACAAAGTGGTAAAAGAATTCGGCCGGCTCGACATCCTTGTTAACAACGCCGGCATTACCCGTGACGGTCTTTTGATGAGGATGAAAGACGAAGACTGGGACGCTGTCATCAACACAAATCTTAAAGGCGCATATAACTGCACCAAAGCGGCCACAAAACCTATGATGAAGCAAAGATACGGGCGCATCATAAATATGAGCTCGGTCGTCGGAGTGAACGGCAACGCAGGACAGGCCAACTACGCCGCCGCCAAAGCCGGTGTCATCGGTTTTACCAAAGCGGTGGCCAAAGAACTGGCCTCGCGCAACATTACAGCCAATGCCATCGCCCCCGGTTTTATAGAAACAGATATGACTTCTATCTTGCCAGAAAATGTAAAAGAAGATATGCTAAAAGCAATACCCTTGGGGTGCCTCGGGCAAGCTGAAGATGTCGCCGAGGCAGTACTGTTCCTTGCTTGTGATGCCGCAAAATATATTACTGGTCAAACTTTACATGTAGATGGCGGCATGGTAATGTAGTTATTGTACAAAATCATCCATTTTTGGAAGGAGGTGATTGTTGTGAGCACTTTTGAAAAAGTAAGAGAAATCACTGTCGAACAGCTTAGCGTTGATGAAGCCGAAGTAAGTATGGATTCTACATTTATTGACGACCTCGGCGCCGATTCTTTGGATATCGTAGAACTTATCATGGCCTTTGAGGAAGAATTCAATATCGAGATCCCCGACGAAACAGCTGAAAAAATCCGCACTGTGCGTGATGCAGTAGAACTTATCGACAAAGAAAAGCAAGCCTGACTTTTACCGCATTGCATTTTATGCCAGGAAAGTCCTGCTGTGCAGGACTTTCCTGAAGGTAAATTCCGAATGGAGGAATAATTGTTGAAACTACCGGCGCTTAAAATTGGCAAATTGACAGCAGACATTCCAATCATACAGGGCGGGATGGCTATACGTTTGTCTACGGCGCGTTTAGCGGCGGCTGTTGCCAATGAAGGCGGCATAGGTTTGATAGCCGCGTCCGGCATGGCCTTTGATGAATTGAGAAAAGAGATCCGTCTGGCAAGAGAACTTACCGGCGGTAAAGGTATAATAGGCATAAACGCAATGGTTGCCGCCCGGGAATTTTTGGGCTTGCTTAACACCGCAATAGACGAAGGGATAGATCTTGTCGTTGCCGGCGCTGGTTTTTCCCGTGACATGTTCTCTTTAGGCAAAGAGTCGGGCACGGCCATAGTGCCGATAGTCGCAACCGCGAAACTGGCCAGGATATCGCAAAACCTTGGCGCTTCTGCTGTTATAGTGGAAGGCAAGGAAGCTGGCGGGCATCTTGGCACAGATGTGCCCATGCGTGAATTGCTCCCGGAGATAAAAAAGGCTGTCAGCATACCTGTTATTGCGGCAGGCGGCATTATTACCGGCAAGGATATAGTCGAGACCTTGAAACTTGGCGCGGACGGCGTACAAATGGGCAGCAGATTTGCTGCCAGCGTCGAATCCAACGGCGCCCCGGCTTTGAAAGAATTTTATCTAAGGGTAAAACCTGAAGATATTGTATTGATAGATAGCCCGGTCGGTTACCCTGGACGGGCGATAAAGAATCCTTTTTCCCAAAAGCATCTGGCGGGAGAGGCGCCGCGGCCGACGCAGTGCGATGCCTGCCTCAAACAATGTTCCAAAGCGTTTTGCATCATAAGGGCTCTTACCCGCGCCCAGCAAGGCGATGTAGATACAGGACTGGTATTTACCGGTGAGAGGATGCCTGAAATCAAGGAAATTTTACCTGTAAAAGAGATTTTTGCCCGACTTCTCCAAGAAATAGAAACTATTGAAGCGTGAGGTGTTTTCTTTGAAAAGACGAGTAGTCATAACGGGTTTGGGGGCAATAACCCCGATTGGTATAGGGAAAAATAAATTCTGGGAATCCCTGATAGCGGGAAAAAGCGGTATCGGCCAGATAACTGCCTTTGACGCCAGCAGTATCAACTGCCATATTGCGGGCGAAGTAAAAGACTTTGAACCGGGTGATTTCCTTGATAAAAAAGAAGCCAAACGCATGGACCGCTTTGCCCAATTTGCGGTAGCCGCGGCCAAACTGGCTTTTGAAGACTCAGGGATAGACCTTGAGAAAGAAAACAAAGACCGTATGGGGACTTGCGTCGGCACAGGCATCGGCGGTGTAGAAACGTTGCACAACCAGTATAAAGTACTGTTTGACCGTGGCCCTGACCGGGTAAGCCCGTTTTTTGTACCCATGATGATTGCCAATATGGCGGCCGGGCAGATATCCATCATGTTTGGCCTTAAAGGCATAAACACTTGTGTTGTCACAGCCTGCGCCACAGGTACTAACTGCATAGGCGACTCTTTTCGTATAATTGCGCACGGCGGGGCGGACGTCATGGTAGCCGGCGGCACCGAGGCAGCAGTATCCCCTATCGCCGTAGGCGGTTTTGCCTCCATGAAAGCCCTTTCCACCCGAAATGACGAACCGGAAAGAGCTTCCCGGCCGTTTGATAAAGACCGCGACGGTTTTGTCATGGGCGAAGGCGCGGGCATTGTTATTTTGGAAGAACTGGAACACGCAGTGAAACGCGGCGCCCATATCTACGCAGAAGTAGTAGGATACGGCTCAAATGCCGACGCCTACCACGTCACCGCTCCGGCGCCCGAGGGTTTGCAGGCATCAAAATGCATGCAACTGGCGCTCGACGATGCTGGCATAACACCTGAGAAGGTGGACTACATCAACGCCCACGGCACATCTACCCCGATGAATGACCTAAACGAAACGCTGGCGATCAAACGCGTATTTGGCGAACACGCACAAAAACTCTCTATCAGTTCCATAAAATCCATGACCGGCCATCTTTTGGGAGCGGCCGGAGGCATTGAGGCCATAGCGACGGCTTTGACCATTGAAAACTCTCTCATCCCGCCGACCATTAATATGGAAAATGTAGATGAAGGCATGGATCTTGACTATGTACCCAATAAAGCCCGCGAAAAGGAAGTTAACTACGCTCTTTCCAATTCGTTTGGTTTTGGCGGCCATAACGCCACGCTTTTATTCAAAAAATATCAATAAGAGTGCGATAACATGCAAAATAATAGTGCAGTGCGTAAAGGACAGCTTGCTGAATTATGCACAGCGTTGAACATCGAAATAAATAATGCAGCTCTTTTGGAAAATGCACTGACCCATACTTCGTATGCACATGAGGCCAAAACCATGCCCCGGCCGGTACACAATGAACGGCTGGAGTTTTTAGGCGACTCTGTACTTAGCCTGGTTGTCTGTACCTATATTTACAGCAATTTTCCTGAAATGGCCGAAGGCGCCATGACCAAACTGCGGGCGCGGGTAGTATGCGAAGCCGCGCTTTCACAGTATGCGCGCGGCATTAACCTCGGGAAGTACATACTGCTCGGTAAGGGCGAAGAGGCTTCCGGCGGCCGCAACCGTAATTCCATACTGGCGGACGCGTTTGAAGCGGTCATTGGAGCCTGTTATATCGACCAGGGCTGGGAGAAGACCAACCAAATGGCCTTGGCTATTTTACAGGCTGAAATGGACGCTTGCGCCGTTTCAGACGGGGTGTTCGATTATAAAACCAAACTGCAAGAAATCGTCCAGCGCGACAGCGAGTCGGCGGTCAGTTACACACTGATTGCGGAAGATGGGCCGGATCATCATAAGATATTTAAGATGGCCGCTCTGATAAACGACAAAACAGTCGGGCACGGTGAAGGGCGTTCCAAGAAAGAGGCCGAACAGATAGCAGCCAAACGGGCTCTCGAGGCAATGGGCGAATTGTAAAAAACAGGCCGGGCGCATCAGCGTTCCGGTTTTTGCTTTTATATGTTGACCAAAATTTTTAAATTATATACTATTACAAATAGGATGGATATTTTAGGAGCGTTTTATGCCGCATATTATTCCGGTTTTTATAAGTTATGCCGGTTGCCCGCACCGTTGCGCATTCTGCAACCAGCACCGCATAAGCGGCCATAGAGAATTTTCCATAGAAGATGCCAGAGGGCAGATAGACCGCTATCTGGCGTTTTTGCCTGCCCAAACAGCAAAAGAGCTGGCTTTTTACGGTGGCTCCTTTACCGCCCTGCCGGAAACCGCGCAGGAAAGTTTGCTTGAACTGGCAGAGGAATACCAACAAAAAGGAGAGGTGACTTCTCTTCGTATATCCACCAGGCCAGATTATATCGACGAAACAACCATAACCCGTCTTAAAAACCATGGCGTTAAAATGGTGGAACTGGGTGTGCAGTCGCTGGACGATCAGGTGCTGGCGCTGGCTGACCGGGGGCATACCAGTGCTGACGTAGCGCGTGCGGCGGCAAAACTGACACAAAACAGTGTAGCTTTTGGCATACAATTGATGCTCGGTTTGCCGGGCCAGGACTGGGAGAGCGTGCGGGAGACCGCAGATCTGACTGTAAAGATGAAACCTGCTGTAGTGCGCATATATCCAGTGCTTATATTTGCCGATACCAAACTGGCCGACGAATTTCACGCCGGGCGCTTTCAGCCGCTAGATATCGATACAGCGGCAGAACAAGCCGCCTACTTGGCGGAGGCGTTTGAAAACGCAGGAATAAAGGTAATACGCCTGGGGTTGCAGGATGACGAAGGTCTTCGCGAACAAGGAGCTATCTTGGGAGGACCGTATCATCCGGCATTTGGAGAACTGGTGGCCGGGCAGAGATATAGAAAATGGCTCAGCACAAAGCTTGCTGTATTGCCGGCAACGGTGCGCCGGGTAAGGATTTTACTGCCGGCGAGGGAACTGTCCAAAGTTTATGGCCATAAAAAAACCAATTTAGAGTATTTTAAGCAGCATTACCCACAGTATGAACTGGACTTTTGCGTGGCTGACGTAGAAAAGCCACTTTTTGAAGTGATAAGGTAAATCAAATACGGGTGCCGTTATGGACAATAAACTTTTTAAAATAAAAGATTTCCGCCTGCTCTTGTCGGCGCAGGTGGTATCAGTGCTGGGCGACTGGTTTGGCATTGTCGCCATCATCGCCTTGGCCGGTTTTCGCTGGCAGGCTACGCCGGTTGAGATGAGCATGGTCATACTGGCTCTGGCTGCCCCCATGGTTTTTCTTGGGCCTATGGCAGGAGTGCTGGCCGACCGGGTGGAACGCGGGCGCATGATGATCGTTATAAATACCCTGCGCGCTATCACACTGGTTTTTGTCGCTACGGCGCAAAGTTTTCCGGCCCTATGTTTATTGCTAATCTTGCTGGGCGGTTTGGACGCCTCCTTCATTCCGGCAAAAAACGGCAAACTGAAAGAGATAGTACCGACAGAAAGTATAAACGACGCTGTGATATACAGCAGTTTCATCGACCAGGGCGCCAAGGTGGCAGGGCCTGCGCTCGGCGGAACACTTCTGGCCGTATTTAGCATAGAGACCGCTATATATATCAACGCTGTCGCTTATATTGCTGGGACAGGCATACTTTACTTCATGTCGCACATAAAGCACGGGTTGCCCACTGGCGCAACGTCCAGCCATAGTCTCTGCGGGGAGCTTCACGAAGGGCTCAGGATAATGCGCACAGTGCCTTTTATTATGTACGGCGCTTTTATTCAGGTATTTGTGGTATTCACGGTTCAAGTGGTCGACTCACAATTTGTAGTATTGTTACGGGATATGCCGCATGCCGGGCAGTCATGGCTGGGCTACTGCCTGATGGCCTCAGGTCTCGGAAGCATACTGACTACCTATTTTTACCTAAAAAACCACCGGGATTTTCCTGTACAGAGAAGCCTTCTTTTAGGCGTTATCTTTTACAGCGCGTCTATTTTGGGGATAGGCCTATGGGGCAGGTACGGTGGCCATCCGGTCGGGTTTTTGCCGTTTTTTCTTTTGTGGGGCGTCTGCGGTGCGCTCATATTCGTGAAATTCAACACCTACGTGCAGGCCAATATCCCGGTAGACTATTCCGGGCGGGCCTTCGGCAGCCTGGGTAGCATGCTCAGCGGCGCGTCCTTGAGCGGTCTTTTGGCCGGGGGATTGTTAGTCTCCACTTTAGGCGCCAGCAACACGTTTATCCTGGCCGGGGGAGTGATGCTACTGGGCGGACTATGGATAAAGATCAGGCTATGAAGCGGACTTTTGCTAGTTTACCGGGGAGGTCTGTTGTATATTTGCTCAAACATATAGCGTTTGTTTTGCCCAAACCGGCATGGTATAATTTAATGTATTATTTCATCAAGTCTGTGTATAACGGGTGATAATTTTTGAAACTCAAAGCAATAGAGACCGTAGGCTTCAAGTCTTTTGCCGACAAGATAGAGGTATCTTTCGGCGACGGGATAACGTCGATCGTCGGGCCGAACGGCAGTGGAAAAAGCAATATAGCCGATGCCATACGCTGGGTGTTGGGTGAGCAGAGTATTCGCACCCTGCGCGGCAACTCCATGGAGGACGTCATCTTTTCCGGCAGCGGCACGAGAAGGGCCCTCAATATAGCTGAGGTTTCTTTGTTTTTTTCCAACCAGGACGGCATATTGCCGGTAGATTTCCAGGAAGTGACTATCTGCCGCCGCCTGTTCCGCTCAGGTGAAAGCTCGTATTTTATCAATAAAGCCCCCTGCCGCCTAAAAGACATACAGGATCTGTTTGCTGATACCGGCCTCGGGAAGGGTTCTTTGTCCATAGTAGGGCAAAATAAAGTAGATGAGATATTAACCGGACGTCCGGAAGACCGGCGAACTCTTTTTGAAGAAGCGGCCGGTATAACCCGCTATAAATTGCGCAAAAAGGACGCTATGCGGCGGCTGGAAGAAACGGACAACAACCTGACCCGGCTTGACGATATACGCGCCGAAATCGCGGCCAACCTCGAACCGTTACGCGAAAGCGCGGAAAAAACCAAAAAACATAATGAACTTGCCGCCGGTCTCAAGGAACGGCGGGTGACTTTGGCAATCAGGAAGATCGGCAAAGCGCAAAAAATGACCGAAGACGCCGAAGGGCAGATAGAAGGGCTGCGCGCCGAGGAAACAGACGTCAGCACGGAAACCGCCTTACACGAAAACAAGGCGTTTTTGTTTACGGAAAAACTAAACTCTATCGCCGAACTGGTCGGGCACCAGCAACAGAATATCGCCGAAACGCAGGCTTTGGCGGAACGCCTGTCCGGGCAAAAGGCGGTACTGGCGGAGCGGGCGGCGCAACATAAAGAACGCTGCCGGAGCATCGCTGAAAATATCCAACGCGTGGAAAACCAGGCTGCGCAATTTAAAGAAAAGACGGGTGAACTGGCCGGGCGGCTTAAAGATGAGGAGACAATCGAACAGGCGGCAGCCGAAGATAAAGACAAATGGGCAAGCGAACTGGCCGGTAAAGAGGAACGTATAACCGCTATCGGGAAAGCACAGGAAGAAGAGCAGATCAATATATTTGAGCGCAAGCGCAATATCCTGCAACTGGGCAACGACCTGCGAGCACAGGAGACGGCTATTGCTGCGTCTGCCCGCCAAATGGGACAGCTGGCTACGGAAATGGATACTGTGGCGCAAAAACTGTCTGTTGTGCAAAACGACCTGTCCGGCCACAAAGAAAATATAAAAACCCTATTGCAAAAGAAACAGGCGCATGAAACAGATAGCGGCAACACACAACAAGCAATCGCGCAAAAGCGGACCGCGTTGCAAAGCGCACTGGCTGAAGGCAAGCAACTCGAAGAAGCCGCGGTATCTCTCGACGCCCGGAGAAACGTACTGGACAGGCTACAAAAAGAATATGAAGGGTTTAGCCATAGCGTAAAAAAAGTCATGTCCGCCAAGGAAAACTGGCGAGTGGGCATAAACGGGGTGGTCGGGGAACTCCTCGACGTGCCGGCGCACCTTGTCACTGCTGTAGAGACTGCGCTGGGACCTGCGCTGCAAAATATTGTCACAGCGGATGACGCGGCGGCTAAAGGCGCGATAGAATATCTCAAACGTGAAAAGGCAGGCCGGGCGACTTTTTTGCCTTTACCTAACCTAAAAATTACCCGACCGAACAAAGAAGAAGAAGAAGCGGCAGTTATGCCGGACATACTGGGTTTTGCCGGCAGATTAGTGGGTTGTGCCGCTGAAGCTCTTCCGGCGATAGAGTTTCTCTTGGGGCGGACGGTCATTGCAAAAAACCTTGAAGCCGCTATAAAAGTCAGCCGCCAGCGCAACTTGCGCCTGAGGATAGTAACTCTCGAGGGTGACGTTATAAACGCCGGCGGGGCGATGAGCGGCGGTAGCCGCCCGGTGAAAGAGAGCGGTTTTTTGTCGCGCGGCCAGGAAATCGCCGAAATCAGGGAAAAACTGGCTGCGTTGGTAAAAGGGCAGGAAGAGAGCGCGGCCAGGCAAAACGCCTTGACCGATGAGATCAATGTGCTGGAAGAAGAAGCCAAAATTCACAGTAGGCACTTGAGCGCAGTAGAAGTGGAAATGGCTGGCGCAAACGCTTATTGCCGGGAAGCGGAAAAACAGGAAAATCAGTATCTGTTAGGGCTGGAAACCGTGAAATATGAACACGCAACCGCTTTGGAAGAGGGGAAAACGTTACAGACCGCTCTGGCGAAACTGCGAAAAGCCAGACAACAGGCGGAAGATGATGATGGAAAACTGGTCGGGTTGGCTGGCGAACTGTCCCGGGAGTTGCAAAAGGCAAAAGACGATAGGGACACGGCGAACGACAACTTCAACAACGCCAGGGTGCGCTATGAAACCGCCCATAATGCAGCCGGCATGCTGCGTGAGCAGGCGGCGGCCCTCGAAGAAGAAGGCAAACAATATGACCTTGATAAAAAGCGGCTGGCTAAAGAACTGGCCGACTTTGAAAAAAGTGTCGCCACGGCACTGGCCGAACAGGAAAATATAGGCGAAGAAATAGAAAAAAATGCCGTGCAACTTGATGCACTGCGCCAGGAGCGCGACGCGACTACGGGCGAACAGTTGGAACTACTGTCAGAGCAAAAAATTTTGGAGCAAGCCGGACGGGAACTGAAAAACCGCCTCTCCGGCATACAAAACCGGCTGCGCAACGCGGAATCCATCTTTGTACGTTATGAAACAGAACTGAACCTGGCTAAAGAGCAGCTGGCCGAACAATATGCACTATCCATGGAAGAAGCAGAGGAGTTGTGCCTCGATAATATCACCGATGTTGAATTGCTGCGCGAGGCGGAAAAACTGGAGGCCGGGCTTCTCGAACTGGGACCGGTCAATCCGGCGGCTATCGAAGAGTACGCCCAACTGAAGGAACGGCATGACTTTATGTATGCCCAGTACCAGGACCTGGTGAGCAGCAAAGAGCAACTGGAAACATTGATAAATGATATAAACAAAACTATGAGCAAACGCTTCAGGGAAGCGTTCAACGCGATAAACGTCTTTTTTGCCGAGTGTTTTTCGCGGTTGTTTGATGGAGGCTCGGCCTCGCTCAAACTTATCGACCCCTCGGACATACTTTCTACCGGCGTCGATATTATAGTGCAACCGCCCGGGAAAAAACTACAAACGCTGGCGCTTTTGTCCGGCGGCGAGCGGGCGCTGACCGTTATTGCCCTCTTGTTTGCCATGCTGTCCTACCGTCCGGCGCCTTTTTGTGTGCTCGATGAAGTGGACGCAGCGCTAGACGAAGTCAATGTAGAACGTTTCGCCAGATTTTTGACCGACTTTGCGCAAAATACCCAGTTTGTCGTTATAACGCACCGCAAGGGTACCATGCAGGCCTCCCACCTGATGCACGGCATAACCATGGAAGAGTCCGGTGTGTCTAAATTATTGTCAGTAAAAATGCAGGAGAAAAAAGGAGCTTTAGCATGAGTTTTTTTGAACGCTTAAAAGATGGGCTGGGTAAGACCAGAAAAGGCTTTACCGAACAGATCGGCCGCCTGGTCGGCGGCTCAACAAAAATAGACGAAGATTTTCTCGAAGAACTCGAGGCTATCCTCTTGACCGCCGATGTCGGCATGACTACCACGGAAAAACTGATAAACGACGTCAGAAAAGGCGTCAAAAACGGTGAAATAGCAGACGCTTCCATGGTAGGGGGATTTCTCGAAAAACGCGTCACCGCTATATTATCGGAAGGTATGGAAGGCACCCGGATCGTCGGCAAACCGACCGTTGTTTTGGTAGTAGGCGTAAACGGCGTCGGTAAGACCACTACTATTGGCAAACTGGGCAACTACTACAACCTGATGGGTTACAAAGTCATGTTTGCCGCGGCCGATACTTTCCGCGCCGCCGCCGCCGAACAACTTGAAATATGGGGCGAACGCGGCAATGCAGAGGTCATAAGACAGGCCGAGGGGTCTGACCCGGCGGCGGTAGTATTTGATGCCGTGCAGGCCGCAAAGTCGCGTGGGGCGGACATACTCTTTATAGATACGGCAGGGCGGCTGCACAACAAAACCAACCTCATGAAAGAACTGGAAAAGATTTACCGAGTCATACAAAGAGAAATACCCGACGCGCCGCATGAGACCTTTCTGGTGCTGGACGCTACCACCGGACAGAACGCCATCAGCCAGGCCAAAGTATTTACCGAAGTGGCCAAAGTCACCGGCGCCGTACTGACCAAACTCGACGGCACGGCCAAAGGCGGCGTGGTAGTCGCAGTCAAGGACGCACTAGGCATCCCGGTCAAGTGGATAGGAGTCGGCGAAGGGCAGATGGACTTTAGGCCTTTCGACCCGGCGGAGTTCAGCAAAGCGTTGTTTGAGAAATAACTTTGTAAGGCGCTGATCATCATATTACCGGCAAAAAACAGTCCGTCATTTTCCTATTTGGCGGCGACAATCACCATAATCCTGTGGGCATCGGCCTTCCCGGCCGTAAAATACTGCCTGACCTGGTATTCACCGGCGGCTATTATGTTGTTGCGGTTTATCGTGGCCTCTATAGTCCTTGTTTTGCTGGGACGGCGGCAAACGGTGCGCTGGCCGGACAGAGAGGATTGGCCGTATTTTATTGCCGGCGGTTTTATCGGAATATTTGCCTATATGTGGCTCTTCAATAGCGGCACCGCCATGATGCAGTCGGGCGTAAGCAGCTTCATCATAGCCTCGGCGCCGGTATTTGCGCTGTTGTTTTCGATATTTTTTCTAAAAGAAAAAGCCAATTTTTTCAGCTGGCTGGGTATGCTGACCAGCGGGGGCGGGCTCATTATGATCGCCAGCAGCCAGGTACACGGCTTTGAAATAAATAAAGGCGTGTTTATCCTTATCGGGGCGGCCGTCTGTACGGCTCTCTATAATATCATACAAAGGAAAATACTGCGCAAATACACGCCCATGGAGTCCACGATGTATGCTGTGCTTATCGGTACTGCTTTCGGGTTGTTCTTTTTCCCCGACCTGATGCGTGAATTTCCGGCGGCGCCCTTAAAAGCCGACCTCATAATAATCTACATGGGTATATTTCCTGCCGGGCTAGCCTATCTTTCCTGGAGCTACGCCCTGCACGCGGCGTACAACACGGCTAATGTCGTGATGTTTTTATATCTCACACCCTTTGTCGCCATGGTGATAGCTTATTTCTGGTTGGGCGAGCTTATGCCGCCCTTGGCTTTACTGGGTGGTATAGTAGTCGTTGTTGGTATGATATTGACCAACCGTCTTGGCAGCAAGTGACAAGTAAAAAAACTTGACAGTCTTTACAAGACATATTATAATCACTCTGTAAAGTAAAAGAGCTTGTCAGTAGTGAGGGTGAAATGATTTCTCAGACCTTGAAAATAACCATGCTCTATGACTTTTATGGCGCGCTTTTGACCGAACGCCAAAAACAGTGCATAGAGCTTCACTATTTAAACGACCTCTCCCTGGCCGAAATAGCCGAAGAATTTGCAGTTTCCCGTCAGGCGGTGCACGACATGCTCAAACGCACCGTACAGATAATGCAGGAATTTGAAGATAAGCTTGCCCTGGTGGCCAGATATGAAAAGCAGGCCGTTGAGCTTGCCGAAATAGCCGCCCTCTTGAAAAAAGCAGTACAAGGGCCGGGCGGACGCTTGGCACAGGTAGTGGACGCGGAAAAAAAGCTGGGGCAGTTTTTGAAAGGAGGCGGTACGGATGGCTTTTGAAGGATTGTCCGAGCGTTTGCAGGGCGCGTTCAAAAAACTGCGCGGCAAAGGCAAGATAACCGAAGTCGAAGTAAACGAAGTATTGCGCGAAGTGCGCATGGCGCTTCTCGAGGCAGACGTAAACTTCAAAGTCGTAAAAGACTTTGTCGGCAGGATAAAAGAGCGCGCCGTGGGGCAGGAAGTTTTGGAAAGCCTTACCGCGGCCCAGCATATCATAAAAATCGTGGACGACGAACTGACCAATCTCATGGGCGGCTCCCAGAGCAAGATACTCATGTCGTCCCGTCCGCCCACAGTCATCATGCTGGTCGGCCTCCAGGGCTCCGGCAAGACGACTACTGCCGGAAAACTGGCTAACCTTCTGTCTGACGGCAATAAAAAACCCATGCTGGTTGCGGCGGATATCTACCGTCCGGCAGCTATAAAACAACTGCAGGTATTGGGTGAACAGCTTGGTATACCGGTTTTTTCTATGGAAAGCGGCGCATCGCCGGTAACGATCGCGGAAAATGCTGTCAAGCAGGCCCTTCTTACCGGGCGTGACATCGTCATACTGGATACGGCCGGGCGGTTGCATATCAACGAAGAACTCATGCAGGAACTCAAAGACGTCAAATCGGTCGCCAAACCGCACGAAATCCTTCTGGTGGTGGACGCGATGACCGGCCAGGACGCTGTGACCGTGGCGGAGGCTTTTAACGGGCAGCTCGGTATAGACGGCATCATCCTGACCAAACTCGATGGCGACGCCAGGGGCGGCGCAGCCCTTTCCGTCAAAGCGGTGACCGGCCAGCCGATAAAATTTGTCGGCATGGGCGAAAAACTCGATGCCCTCGAACCATTTTATCCAGACCGCATGGCGTCGCGTATCCTAGGAATGGGCGACATGCTCGGCCTTATCGACAAGATACAAGCCAACGTCGATATGGAAAAAGCCCAGGAAATGGAAAAACGCCTGCGTAAAGAAGATTTTACGCTCGAAGACTTTCTTGAACAGATGCAGCAGGTAAAAAAGATGGGCTCCTTAAAGTCCATCCTCGGTATGATACCCGGCCTCGGGAGTAAACTCAAGGACGTCGATATAGACGACAAAGAGCTGGTGCGCGTAGAGGCGATCATCCAGTCCATGACCAAGGCGGAACGCAGAAAACCGGCCATCATAAACGGCAGCCGTCGAAAACGCATAGCGGCTGGCTGCGGTATGCGGGTGCAGGATGTGAACAAACTTCTCAAACAGTTTGAAGAAAGCAAAAAAATGATGAAAAAACTGCAGGGTATGAATAAGTTTTCACCAAAGGGCAACTTCAAGATGCCTTTTATGAAATAAATGAGAAAAATTTTAAGGGGGTGAAAAAGTATGGCAGTAAAAATCAGACTAAAAAGGATGGGTGCGAAAAAAACTCCGTTTTATCGTATCGTAGTTGCAGACGCGCGTTCCCCGCGTGACGGCCGTTTTATCGAAAGCATCGGCTACTATGATTCCACTAAACAGCCGGCTAGTGTAAAAATCGATGGCGACAAAGCAGTCGAATGGCTGGGCAAAGGCGCCCAACCGACCGAAACCGTCAGGTCCTTGTTGAGCAAGGAAGGCATATTAGCCCGTTGGGACGCTCTCAAGCGCGCCAAAAAGGAGGATTGACCCGCTATGCTCAAAGAATTGGTGGAGATCGTGGCAAAATCCCTCGTAAATAATCCTGACGCGGTACAAGTCGAAGAGGAAACAGTAGGTTCGGCCACCACTCTTCGACTTAACGTAGCGCAGGAGGATATGGGGAAAGTCATCGGTAAACAGGGACGTATCGCCAAAGCCATACGCCTGGTGGTAAAAGCGGCCGCTACCCGTGAAAACGTGAAAGTGACCGTAGAAATAGTCTAAAAGGCTGGTGTCTACCATGGAAGAAATGACGCTTAGAGTGCCTGTTAATATTAAAGCCCGGGTGACCGCCGCCCTGAAAGAAAAACTGGCGGCGGACATCAATGAGGCTCTGAAAAATGTCGAACTGGAACTGCAACAATTGGAATTTCACGCCAAACGCATGCTGCACGAACAGGAAAAAGCCGACCCACAAGCTCTGCCGCAATTGCGGTCCTATTTGGATAATGAACGCATAAAACGACTGGATTTTCGGCGTGAGGCCCAGGACCGGCTGGAGCACCTGGGGCGGCTCGAAACCGGTGCGGAAATAGGGCAGGGCACACTTGACCGCACCGTCACTTTAAAGATAGGCGATGACCTGCACAAACTGATGGGTGCGGAGATATTACTCGAAGACGGCAAAATAGTCGCCTTCCGGATGTGACGGCTATGCGCGGAGAAAAACCGGTCGAAGTAGGTAAGATAGTCGCCCCGCACGGTGTGCGGGGTGAAGTGCGTGTAGTGCAGCTTTCGGAATTTCCCGACAAGGTAGCAGCTTTAAAAGAAGTCGAAGTAGCGGGACAGGGCCGTCTCGAGGTGACTGCCGCCCGTTTTCACAAACAGTTCATACTGATGAAGTTTGCCGGAGTCGACAGCATTGAACAGGCGGAACAGTTGAAAAACAAAAGCCTTTTTGTCTCGAGGGAAGAGCTGGGGCCATTGCCGGAAGGACGTTACTACATAGAAGACATGCTGGGCATGCTGGTAGTAGATACCGCAGGAGAGGAACTGGGCCATCTTTTTGAAGTGTTGCCGACCGGCAGCAATGATGTTTACGTAGTAAAAAAAACCGGAGCCAAAGACATCCTCTTGCCGGCCATAAAACAGGTCGTAAAAGATATCGACATCAAAAACAAAAAAATGCTGGTCGATCCGCCCGTATGGGAGGATGACAAGTGAAAATCCTCTTTATAACGCTTTTTCCCGGCCTTATAGAAGATAATTTTTCCCACAGCATATTAAAGCGCGGCCGGGAGGCCGGGCTTATTGAGGTTTTCTCCATTGACCCGCGCAGTTTTACAAAAGACCGGCACCGTACCGTGGACGACACGCCGTTTGGCGGCGGGGCGGGCATGGTACTCAAACCGGAGCCGTTTATCGCCGCGATCAAAAAAGCCAGGGAAACTTTGCCCGATGCGCCGGTAGTAATGCTTTCCCCGGACGGACAGACTTTTTCTCAGGGTAAGGCAGTTGAACTGGCGAAGAATAAGGGGATTATTTTTGTCTGCGGCCATTATGAAGGCTTTGACGAACGGATAAAGGCATTTGCTGATATGAGCCTTTCTATTGGCGACTACGTGCTTACCGGCGGCGAATTGCCCGCTTTGGTGATAAGCGATGCTGTATGTCGGTTATTGCCCGGTGTGCTGGGTGCATTTGAAAGCACGGAAGCGGAATCTTTTTCCGACGGTCTTTTGGAATACCCACAGTATACAAGGCCGGCAGCTATGGAAGAAGGAGAAGTGCCGGCAGTGCTCCTCTCGGGGGACCACGCCAGGATAAGCCGCTGGCGGCGTAAAGAGTCGCTGAGAAAAACACTCGAAAACAGGCCGGAACTGTTGCGCGAAGTAAAACTTCAGCAAGATGACGGCAAACTGCTGTTGGAAATAATAAAAGAACAGATGAAGGCACATGGCTGATATATATGTAGGGTTGGTTCACTATCCTGTCTATAACAAAAATATGCAGGTGGTCGCGACCGCCGTCACTAACTTTGACATACACGATATAGCCCGCACTTGCCGAACTTATGGGGTGCGCCGCTATTACGTCATTCACCCGCTCGATACTCAGCGGGAGATTATAAATAAAATACTCCACTACTGGCAGGAAGGTTATGGGCAGATATACAACCCTGACCGTAACGAAGCGCTTAAATGTGTTTCCTGGACAGATGATATCGGGAATGCTGTGCGCGCTATAGCCGCTGAAACTGGCCACCAGCCTCTGGTGGTCACGACTGATGCCAGACGGTACCCCAATACCGTTTCTTATACTGCTTTACGGGAAATCATGCAGGCAGAAAAGCGTCCGCTCTTGTTACTGTTTGGCACTGGCTGGGGTATAGAAGAGGCGACTATGGCGGAGTTTGACTATATCCTTGAACCGGTGTGCGGGCCGTCCGACTATAACCATTTGTGCGTCAGGTCGGCAGCCGCAATAATCATGGACAGGCTGGCCGGAGAAGAATGGTATAAAAAGGCTTGAAGATATTTATTTTGTGTGATAAAATTTACTAGTATTGTAAACGGGCGGTCCTCTGTACCTAGATCCGGTCCAAGAACGTCTATGAATTGAGGAGGATATTTATGAACATCATCGAGGTTTTGGAGCAGGAACAGTTAAAGAGCGATATCCCGAATTTTCGTCCTGGCGACACGGTGAAAGTGCATGTGAAAGTCGTTGAAGGCACCCGTGAACGTATCCAGGTTTTCGAAGGGGTAGTCATCTCCCGTTCCGGCGGTGTAGTAAGGGAAACCTTCACAGTAAGGCGCATTTCTTATGGCATCGGCGTAGAGCGGACATTTCCTCTGCACTCACCGAGAGTGGAACGGCTGGAAGTCGTTCGCCGCGGTATAGTAAGAAGAGCCAAACTGTACTATCTGCGCAGTCTCACCGGCAAAGCGGCGCGTATCCGCGAAAGACGCTAAGTAAAAAGGGACTGTACAACAGTCCCTTTATTAATTTATGTTGAGAACAGGAAGTGGGAGAAGTGGCCAATATAAATTGGCAGGCCGAATTGAAAGACTGGGCCATTTCAATACTTATCGCCCTGGTCCTGGCGTTGATCATCAGGACCTTTATCGTGGAACCTTACATGGTGGAAGGCCCATCCATGCGGCCTACCCTGCAAAACCATGAGCGGCTCATCGTAAACAGGTTTTTGTACTATTTCAGTGACCCGAAAAAAGGCGAGATCATCGTTTTCAAATACCCGCGCGATCCCAGCCGCGACTTCATCAAACGCGTGATCGCGACCGGCGGTGATACTATCGAGATAAGGAGCGGCCGGGTATATGTGAACGGCGAACTCAAAAAAGAAGACTATATACTGGAACCCACCCAGGGTTCCTACAATAAGGTCATCGTACCGCAAGGACATATATTCGTAATGGGCGACAACCGGAACAACTCGGATGACAGCCGTTTCCCCGATGTTGGATTTGTTCCTTTGAAACTTGTAAAAGGCAAAGCGTCGCTGGTTTTCTGGCCTATTGACGCCTGGCGCACCTTGCCGTAAAAACGAAACACCGAGGTGAAAGATATGCGCGAATTGAACGTTCAGTGGTTTCCCGGCCATATGACTAAGGCCAAGCGCATGATCGAGGAAAGCCTCAAACTGGTGGACGTAGTTGTAGAAATGCTGGATGCCCGGATACCCTATTCCAGTTCTAATCCGCTATTGCTGGAAACCCTCGGAAAAAAGCCGAAAATCATCGCCCTTAACAAGAGCGACCTGGCCGACCCGGAGACTACTTACGCCTGGAAGGACTTCTTTTCCGGCAAAGGGCTTTTTGTAGTCGAGATCGACTCTGCTAAAGGCAAAGGATTGAAAGAACTTCTGGCGGAACTTAAGAAAGCCGCGGCCCCGGTTCTGCAAAAATGGCAGGCACGTGGCGTGAAAAACCGCCCGGTGCGCGTAATGATAGCCGGCATACCCAATGTAGGCAAATCTTCTTTGATCAACCGTTTTGCCGGTGGTCAGGCCAAAGTGAAAATAGCCGACAAACCGGGCGTTACCAGAGGAAAACAGTGGATAAACGTGGCCGGTGGTTTGGAGATACTGGATACTCCCGGCGTACTGTGGCCGAAGTTCGAAGACAAAAGCGTAGCTTTTTCGCTTGCCGTGACCGGAGCCATCAAGGACGAGGTCTTTGATATGGAAGAAGCGTCGCGGCAACTTTTAGACTATCTGAAAGCAGAATACCCCGATTGTCTGAGGCAGCGCTATAATATTGTCTTACCCTTGCCAGACGGGCAAAGTTTGTTGCAGGCAGTCGCCGCCAAACGGGGATGTTTGCGTCCGGGCGGTTTGCCCGATGAGGCAAAAGCCGCCCAACTTGTGTTGAAAGAATTCCGCGCCGGGCTTTTAGGCAGGATATCGCTCGACAAACCGAATAATTCTTAAAAAGGGCCTATAAGGGCCCTTTTTTGCAAAGAGGTACTAATATGCAGATACAGGAAATCAAAAAGCAACTGGAGAACCAGCCGACAGAAGACCTGCTGGCCATGCTGCGCATGGACGGACGGGTCGGCGTACAAAAACTGCTGGCGTCTTATGAGAAAAAAGTTGTGCGTGAGCAGCAGGAAATACAGAGACTAAACACCTTATATGAATATGAAAACAAACTTCGCCAAGAAGGTCATAAAATCATCGCCGGAGTGGACGAGGCCGGACGGGGTCCTCTGGCTGGACCGCTGGTGGTGGCGGCGGTAGCGTTGCCGGAAAACCATTTGTTCCATGGCTTGGACGACTCCAAGCAAGTGCCGGAAAAACGCCGTGCCGAGCTGTTTGACGAAATATATGCACACGCTCTGGCGGTTTCTGTCGACATCATCGCGGTGGAAACCATCGACGCAAAGAACATTTACCAGGCCACGCTGGACGGGATGCGAAACGCGCTCTTAACGTTACCCCTACAACCGGACTGCGCTTTGATCGACGCCATGCCCTTAACAAATCTGCCATTTCCTACGATATCATTAATACATGGAGATAGTTTGAGCGCGTCTATCGCGGCCGCTTCCATTGTAGCGAAAGTGACAAGGGACAGGATAATGGCCGAGCTTGACGCCAGTTATCCTGGTTACGGTTTTGCCCGGAATAAAGGCTATGGAGCTGAGCTTCACATGGAGGCGCTAGCCCGACAGGGGGCGACCCCCGTACACCGAAAGACGTTCGAACCGCTTAAAAGCATGTTAAGTGGAGGTGGAATGATTGAATATCCAAGGCGTGGTACAACAACTTAACAATCTGGTCAGCAACATCCAGAATGGTGAGACCATCAAGCAGTCAGCGCAAACCTCGTCCGAAGGGGTGGAGGCGAAAGCCGCTACTGCCAGCAGCACCCCGTCCGACGTTAAAATGGCCGGACAAGAAGCGATAAACTCACTTTTAAAAGAGTTGTCGGATAAACTCGGAACGGCACAAAAAAACCTTGATAGCATGCCGCAGGGCCTGAAAGACGCCATAAGGCAGCTGTTTACCAACAAGACCGCCATGATGGATTTGGGCGACGGTCTTAGCAACTTGTTGCAGGGCCAGAAAGACGTCGCCGTAAATCTCAATAAACTGGCGGATACCTTAGCCAGTGTCGCCGAATTTCTCAACGACGCAGCCCAGCCGGAAGAGGCTGGCACCAAAGAAACTCTGCCCAAGTTCCGTATGCCGGAGCAGCCGTCCATGCCAGTCACCAAAGAAGCGGTGGCGGAAAAACTGGACGCCCAACTTATAAAGAGCTTGCTGGAAAGCATCGCCGCCAAAGATGGAGCAGCTATCGTAAAAGAACTGCAGATCCTCGGCAAGGAAATAACGGAAGAACCACTGCCGGAGGGCAAACAGGCGCAGCCGGATAAGGACGCTAGCGCACAAATGCCGAAAGAGGCCGCTACGCAAGCCCCGAAAGATGCCGCCGCGCCGCAGCAGGCTCAGACCACAGCCAAAGGCGAGCCCTTACCCGGCGAAGGCAAAACTGCTTCCAGCCAGACCGCCGGACAGCCTGCTGCCAAGGAAAGCGCCCCTCAGCAAGGGGAAACGGCCAAACCGCTTCCGGCGGAACAAGCACCCAAAACCATTACGGCAGACCATGCACCCAAAGCGCCTCCGGGAGAGCAGCAACCAAAACCCTCAGCCGGCGAGTCCGCTCCGCCTCAACAGGCGCAAACGGCGCCGCGCGAACATGGCACTACGATCAATAGCAATAACGCCCGCCAGCCGGTTTTGTCACAGGACGGAAAAGAGCAGACGGCCAAGGGTGAAACAAAAAACCTGGAGGGGAAAAATCCCAATCTGGAATTTTTCCGCAATGCCACAGTTGTCAAAGGATTGGCCGAAGTAGTAGGCAAAAACTCGCTGACCGAACTTATAGATATACTGAAAAACTCTGCCGACAAAACCGCTGCGCCGAAAGACGGCGCTCCCGCGCAGCAGACGGCTGGAGGCAAAGAAGCCCCTGCCGAACCGGCCACCCAGCCCAAGCAGGATAACAGCCTCTTGAATATGGCCCGCGCACATATGCCGCCTTCCGGCAAGGAACTGCCGCAGCCTACCACTAAAGACATAGCCCGCTTTATGGATACCATGCAAAGAGCGGGCCTCGAACTGCAAAAAGAAAGCGCGCAAAGACCGGAAGTGGCCAGGGCGCTGCAAACGCTGAGCAGCCGCCCGGAAGACCTCTCGGGCAGTGAAAAAGCCATGCTGCACTCTTTGATCGCCAATGTAATTAAAGATACCTTCAAAAAACCTGAAGAATTTTCCCTGCTGGAAAAAGCCTTGCACAAACTGACCGGTAAAGAAGGCTCTTTACTGGACAGCGAAGGGTCCGACCTTGAAACATTTAATAAACTCTTAAAAAACAGTGAGAGCCTCCAATACTCCAAACAACAGGTAGACAGCTGGGCCCACTCCCTGCGTGACATCGCCGCCGGCATGGCCCGCACCACGCAGATGCCAAGCGAGCGCAATGCCCAGCATATCCAAAGTTCCTTCATGTTTTATCTGGCGCCGGACGGACAGGAAAAAAACCAGCCGGTCTATGTAAACATCTACCATGACAAGGAAGGCTCGGGCGGCGCAAATGGCGCGAAAAACCCGGAAACCTGGCTGCGTATAAACGCCGCGCCTGAATTTACCGGCGCTGTGACAGCAATATTCCACCTGTACCAGGAAAATCTTCTGGATGTCCGGGTAGTATTTGAAAACCCCGAAGGCATGAAAGAGTTTTCGCGGTTCGTACCCAATATTCAGGATGCGCTCGTGGCCAGCAATATGAAACTTAACAGCATAATGGTAGTGTGAGGAGCGGCGGCATGGCAGATGAGAAAGAAAAAGAAATAACCCAGGCGATAGCTCTTAAATACGACGTCGGCAACGACGGCGCCCCGAAGATAATCGCCAAAGGCAAGGGAACTATAGCGGAAAACATCCTGAAAACGGCGGCCAGTAATGCTGTGCCCGTATACCAGAACCGCGCCCTGACCCAGATGCTGATGGCGCTTGAACTCGACAGCGAGATACCGCCGGAGCTTTATCAGGCGGTAGCGGAAGTATTGTCATATATCTACCGCACCAACAATATCATGGAGATGAGCAAGCGCCTTGGCGCGGGTACATAAGTAAACCAAGAAGCAGCCGCCATGCGGCTGCTTCTTCACTTTATATGCCATAAAGATGGCTGGCATATAAAATACCACCGCCCGCATATTATTTTATATAGTATAATTATTGTATGTTCATTGTGGAGGGCGCGCGGCAAGATGGGAAAAAACAGTTTTAGCAGACTTAAAAGAAACAGTATAATTTTAGGCATATCTTTGGCCTTACTGCCAAGCGGAGCAGTATGGGCGGAAAACCCGACAAACGAATTCGAACTGGAGCCGGTGGTGGTGACCGCTACCCGCCCCGGCAAAAAAGAACTTGATGTACCGGCAAAAACAAACACATATACTGCCGGAGATTTGGCAGGTACCGGAGCTACTACACTGGTAGAAGCATTAAAATACTCGGAAGGCATAGTTTATCATTCGCAAGGGCCGGCCGGACAGTCGATAGACGTGATGGCCAGCAAGCTGGTATTGCGTGGACAAGACAGAGGTACTTTGATTTTACTTGATGGTGTGCCACTCAATCTGGGCGGCTCTGTCAGCCTGGAAAACATACCGCTGGGCACCATAGGCAGGGTAGAAGTGGTCAAAGGGGCCGGTTCCGTTTTATATGGCGGGGACACGGCCGGTGGCGTCATCAATATCAGCAGCAAGAAAGCCCACGAAAAAGAAGTTTTTCTAAGTGGTGGCAATTACGGCCAATACACTGCGGGCATGGGCTGGCAGGAGGGAAAACTTGGCTTTTCCTACCAAAACAGCCACATTGGCCAGGTAAACAGGTATGGGGAAAGTTTTATTGGCCCGGCCAGCGTGTATTACAATCTCGAAAAAAGCGACAAAGACATGTATAGCTGGCGTTACCGTTTTAACGAACACCTGTCGGTCAGCCAGATATCCGCTCGCAACCGCTATGCGCGTTCTACCGAGAATAAAAGAAGCGGCCTTATTACTGCGCGCAACAACTACAATGCCTATCACAATATGCTGAATGCGCACTATGAAAATGGCGGCCTCACGGCGAGCCTCTACAACAGTTACCGCTTTATATATAACCAAACGGAGAGTTTGCCGGGTCTGCAAAGCACCAATAAAGACAGGTTGAGCGGCCTTCGCCTGCAACACAGTCCGCGTGTAAAAAAAGGCAACCTGACTGTGGGTTTTGACGTGCAACAGGAATATACAGCCAGTCGGGCCTTGAAAAATATGCCGCTGGCTGCATATGACCGCATGAATTATGCCCTGTTCGCTCAGTGGGAGACGTCTTTTGCCGGGAAGTGGTCGTTGACTGTTGGTGCACGGGAAGACTGGACAGCGGGTGGGCGTGATTATGATGGCTTTTCACCACAACTGCATATTCTGTATAAAGCGGAGGAAAACACCAGTTTTTACGCCAGCGCAGCGCGGACTTTTGTGATGCCCACACTGGCGCAGACTTATGGCGTTGGCTCTACACAGGGGAACAGCGGACTTCGCCCGGAAAGCGGCAACCTTTATGAACTAGGTCTGAAACATGACAAAGGTATTCATTCCTGGCGCGTGTCTGTTTTCAATATGGATATAAAAGATTACATAGCGGCCAACCATATACCGGGGCGGCCGGGCGACCTTTATTATACAAACGAAGACCGCAAGAATACCGGCCTGGAGCTATCCTACGGAACGAAATTGTCTGGCAGTCTGGGCATAAAACTGGGGGCAGTATATTCAAATCCACGCTACCGCACTAGTAACAGTCAGGGAGCCTGGCAAGAGCAATACGGGCGATATCAGTTCAATGCTAGTCTCGAATACGAACAAGGCAAATGGTCGGCCAGTTTGTACGGGAACTACCTGGGTGACAGGACGATAGCCGACGCCAACGCTACTGAGCATCCAGCCCCGCTATTTTTGACCGGCGCGCGCATGACTTACCGGCCTGGCGCCCGGCATGAAATATACTGCGACCTGGACAACCTTCTCAATAAACGAGGCATTACCAGCAATACTTCTACTACTTCGGCTTTCTATCAACTGGGCTTTAACTTTATGATTGGCTACCGGTACAAATTTTTCTAAGAAGAAATAAAGCGGTACATAGAAAAACAAGATATATAAATTAAAGCGGATATGGTAAAATTAATAGAGGATTTTTTCTAAAAAACCATGTAAAGGTCGGATATTTTGGCGGACAAGAAAACTACCGGCAAACAGGGCGAAGAACTGGCGGCAGATTTTATGCAAAAAGCCGGATATAAAGTGCTTTTTCGCAATTATTTTACTTCGCGGGGCGAGCTTGATATCATCGCCGGAAAAAAAGACAGTCTGGTTTTCGTCGAGGTCAAGACCAGAACCAGTGAAAAATTTGGCCGAGCCGCCGAGGCTGTCACCTGGACCAAACGCCGCCATATCATCTCTGCGGCGCTGGTTTTTTTGCAGCAGGAAAAAACCGCCTACAAGAACTTTCGCTTTGATGTTATAGAAGTATATATGACAAAAGACGGCAAACTTAAAGAAATAAATCATATCGCAGAGGCTTTTGACTGCAATTGAAAAGGAGAAGCTATATTGTACGCGTGCACTTTTGGCGAAGCCACATACGGTCTGGACGGAGTATTGGTAACTGTGGAAGCGGATATAGCTAACGGACTGCCGATGTTTGACATTGTGGGATTGCCCGATACAGCGGTGCGCGAGGCGCGGGAGCGGGTACGGGCGGCCATAAAAAACAGCGGCTTTTCTTTTCCGTCTACGCGCATTACGGTCAATCTGGCTCCGGCCGATATCAAAAAAGACGGATCAGGTATGGATCTGCCCATAGCCGTAGGCATACTGGCAGCCAGCGGACAGATACAGGCTCTTGACTGTAGCGACGCGGTCTTTATCGGTGAGCTGTCGCTCGAAGGGACAGTACGCCAGGTGACAGGAGTATTGCCCATGGCGATCAATGCCGCCGTACAAAACAGAAAAAAGATATTTCTGCCGCCTGGTAACGTCAACGAAGGGCTGTTGGGCGGAGTGGAAGAAGTATATAGTGTGGCAAATCTGCAACAACTGGTGGCGCACCTCAAGGGCGAAGCCGCGCTCACCCCGGCCCGGCCAGAAAAGTATAGCGGACGACACTCCGGCGGCAATGCGTTGGCAGAAGATTTTTCTGACGTAGAAGGCCAGCCCGTGGCCAAACGGGCACTCGAAATAGCCGCCGCAGGCGGGCACAATGTTTTGATGCTAGGGAGCCCAGGTTCCGGCAAAACCATGCTGGCTAGAAGAATGGCCACCATATTGCCCGGTATGACCGAACAGGAAATGCTTGAAGTGACGAAGATATACAGTATCGCGGGACTGTTAAACCGGGAGGCCGGACCGGTACGGGAAAGGCCTTTTCGCAGTCCTCACCACACCATATCTTATGGCGGCCTGATCGGCGGCGGGCGCATCCCCAAGCCCGGTGAAGTCACACTCAGTCACAACGGAGTGCTTTTTCTGGACGAATTCCCGGAGTTTTCCCGGGCGGCGCTCGAAGTATTGCGCCAGCCGCTGGAGGACGGGGAGGTGTCGCTTTCAAGGGTGCAGGCATCTTTATGCTACCCGGCCAGATTTATTTTGGTAGCGGCGATGAATCCCTGCCCGTGCGGCTATCAGGGCGACAATGTACATGAATGTACCTGCCGTGCCGGGGAAGTGGAACGCTACCGCAAGAAGATATCAGGGCCATTGCTTGATCGGATAGATTTGCAGGTCTACGTGCCGCGTATGGAATACAAAGAGATGCACGAGAAAAAGAACGGAGAAAGATCTGAAACCATCCGCCAGCGCGTGCAGACGGCGCGGGAGCGCCAACTAGCCAGGCTGAACAGTCGGGGGCTCAGCTGCAATGCAGAGATGGGGCACAAAGAAATAAAGAAACATTGCAAACTGGACACAGCAGCAGAGCACCTCTTGGAGAAAGCCTTTTCTACGCTCGGGCTAAGCGCGCGCAGCCATGACCGCATAATAAAAGTGGCGCAGACCATCGCCGATCTGGCGGGCGAAGATGTGATAAGAAGCCCGCATCTGGCCGAAGCCATACAACTGCGCACCAGTGTAAAAGCATAGGAGGGAACAATGAAAAAAAATCAAATGTATTCAGGTTTTCGGGTAAAAGATATACAGGAACTGCCGGAAGCTCATTCCGAAGTTTATATGCTGGAACATGTGAAAAGCGGCGCCCGGCTCTTGTACATGAAGAGCGAAGACGACAATAAAGTATTTTCCATCAGTTTCCGCACACCGCCGCATGATGACGCAGGACTGCCGCATATCCTCGAACACTCTGTCTTGTGTGGATCGAGAAAATATCCTCTCAAAGAGCCATTTGTCGAACTGGTAAAAGGCTCGCTCAATACTTTTGTAAACGCCATGACCTTTCCCGACAAGACCATGTATCCGGTGGCCAGCAGGAATGCCAAAGACTTTCGTAACCTTATGGACGTTTATCTCGACGCCGTCCTCTATCCCAATATATACGAAAACAAGTACACTCTGGCCCAGGAGGGTTGGCACTACGAACTGTTGAGTGAAGACGCGCCGCTTGAATATAAAGGCGTCGTATATAATGAAATGAAGGGCGTATACTCCTCGCCGGACGCTGTGTTAGAGCAGTCCGCCATGCAGTCGCTATTTCCCGGAACTCCGTACGGCTTCGAGTCAGGCGGCTATCCTGACGCTATTCCCACGCTGACGCAGGAAGCGTTCGAGGCTTTTCACAGCCAGTATTACCATCCCGCCAACAGCTACATATTCCTGTATGGCGACATGGACATAGAGGACGATTTGGCTTTTATCGACCGGGAATACCTGTCGGCTTTTGACCGGATACAGGTAGATTCGGCCATGCCGGCGGAAACTATGCCGGCACGTACGGCGGACAAGACCGCCTACTATCCTCTGTCCAGCGGCGAAAACCCTGTTGACAAAACTTTTTTCAGCTGGAACGCCGTAGTTGGACAGAACCTTTTGCCGGAACAATACTTTGCCTTCCAGCTTTTGCAGCACTACCTTTTGGAGACTCCGGCCGCGCCGCTTAAAAAGGCGCTCATCGACGCAGGGGTAGCCAAAGAAATATCCGGCTCCTTTACCCATAGCCTCTTGCAGCCGATATTCACCGTGCGGGCCTCCGGCGCCCAGCCGGAGAATAAAGACCAGTTCGTCAGCGTCATCTATAAGACCCTGCAGGACATCACTATAGCGGGCATAGACAAAGAAATGCTCGCGGCATCGCTCAACCTGATGGAATTTTTACTGCGGGAAGCGGATTTTGGCGCATACCCCAAAGGGCTGGTCTACGCCATATCCTGCATGGACAGTTGGCTGTATGATGGTGACCCGCTACAGTATCTTCGCTACGACAGCGTATTAAAGAACTTGCGCGAAAAAATGAACGGCCGTTATTACGAAAGCCTGATCGAAAATTATCTGCTTGATAATACCCACCGCGCGATCATAGCCCTTTTGCCCAAGGAAGGCTTGCAGGAAGAAAAAGAAGCGCTACTGCGGGAAAAGCTGGCTGCCATAAAACAAGGTTGGAGCAAAGAAGAAATAACGGTTTGCCTGGGAAACACCCAAAAACTCCTCGAATTGCAGGGCGCGGTAGATAGCCCGGAAATGCTGGCCAAAATCCCCCTTCTGGCTAGAGGTGATATCGGTAAAACCGCGGAAAAGATCGATTACAAAACCAGCCGTGCAGACGATATAGATTGGTTGTATCTGGATAAATTCACCAACAAGATAGCCTATATCAAACTCTGTTTTGATGCCAATGTCCTGCCGGAAGAACTGGTTCCCTATGCCCATGTGCTGAAAGAACTGCTGGGACGGATAGATACGAAAAACTACAGCTACGCCAAACTGTCCCAGCAGATAAACTTTTATACGGGTGGCATAGGCTGTAACCTCAGTACTGCCTGGCACAAGGATGACGCAGATAAATACGCCGCCCGCTTCACAGTAAGCGGCAAGGCGCTCTTGCGCAACATAAAACAACTATGCGCCTTGATGAATGAGATAACTACCGCCAGCCTGTTCTCAGATCAAAAACGCCTGAAAGAGCTGCTGGAAGAAAGTAAGGCCAGCTGGGACTCAGAACTATTTTCCCGCGGGCAGGACGTTATAATCTACCGTCTTTTTTCTTATTTTTCACGGGGCGGGCGCTATGCCGAGCAGGGTCTCTTAAGCTACTACCGTTTCCTACATGCGCTTTTGCAAGAGCCCCTTACCGTACTGGCCGGTAAATTGCAGGAAACCGCCAGCCTTTTATTTGCAAAAGACGGCTTGATGGTCGCCTATTGCTGCGAACAGGAAGACGAAGCGGTAGTGCGCGGGGAAGTCACAAAGGCTTTTGCCGGGCTGCCGGTTACCGGCCGGTCGGAGCTGGTCTGCGAATTTGCCCGGACAGAGCGCAACGAAGCGCTCATTACATCCGCCCAGGTGCAGCATGTAGCCGCTGGAGGGAATTTCAGGAAGTTTGGGCACGAATACACTGGCGCTATGCGTGTGACTGAAAATATCATGCGTTATGATTATCTATGGAACAAGATCAGGGTAAAAGGTGGCGCCTATGGCGCCAATGCCCGTTTTGACGTTAACGGGGCCACTGTGTTCACCTCTTATCGCGATCCCAATCTGGCCGACACACTAGCGGTATTCGACGGTATCCCGGCCTACCTCAGCGACTTTTCCGCCGACGAGCGGGAAATGGCCAAATATGTTATCGGCACAGTAAGCCAACTGGACAGGCCGCTGACGCCCTCTCTGCAACTGGATAAAGCCGTGGGACTCTTCCTGCGCGGTATCACCTATGATATGCTGCAAAAAGAACGTGAAGAAGTGCTGAACGCTACAGTGGGCGAGATCCAAAAACTGGCCGGGCCGGTAAAAGATCTCCTGTCGAGCGGCTATCGCTGTGCCATGGGCGGGGAAGGAAAAATAAAAACCGATGCCGCCAACTTTGATACACTTATTACGGCTTTACCTGAATCCAAATAATAAATCAGAAAAATTCACAATTAAACTTAAAAAATCTTGACAAAAACAGATAAATGTAATAACATGAAATCAGAAAGAAAATCTTCATGTTAACTGCGGAAGATGCATGAGGGTTACCCGCTAAAGCACGGGCGGAATGGAAAACAGAGCGGTTAGGATCAGAGCGGATTGTGGAAACAAGAAGTGGTGCATTGCAGGGGATGGCAATGCGGAGATTGTTTCTGACTCTGTTGGACAGAAGCGTGCTTAAAGAGTGGCTCGCATGGAAACATGCGGGCCACTTGTTTATTTTGTATAAATATGTGCAAACCTCTTGTATATGAGGCGATAAAGGATGATAATTATATTATAGAAGTGCCTATCTTTTCCTACTATGACTATTAAGGAGTGAACAGTATGAATGATACTCCGCGCAACAACAGGTTGCAGATAGCTATTTTCGGTCGGCGCAACGCCGGAAAATCAAGCCTGATCAATGTTCTGGCCGGGCATGTGGTGGCGGACTCCGGCGGTACCAGGGCGGCTGCCGAGCCGGTAGAAATAGATATAGACATACCGCCGCTCGGGCCGGTAGCGCTAATAGATACGGTGGGCCTTGACTATGATGGTGAAATGGGAGTTCTGCTGGTGAAAAGGTCACTGGAAGTCATAAAAAAAGCCCAGATGATACTTTTAGTGGTTGGCGACTGCGTGGAGATCGGCTCTTACGAACAACGGGTAATCGACGAAGGACGGTCCCGCCACCTGCCGGTCATAGTAGTAGCCGGTAAAAGCGACGCCAATTTTTATTCCAAAGATCTTTTGGATTTATATTCCCACCGCCTGGGCGAAATTCCAGTCGTGCCGGTCAGCGCCAAAACGGGTGAGGGGCTGGGGGATCTGAAAATGGTATTGGTACGCAATGCGCCAGGCACATGGAACAGCGCGCCGGTCATTGGCGACCTTTTAAAGGCGGGCGATGCGGTAATATTAGCAGTGGCGGCGGACAGACAAGTGGCAAAGGGGCAGCTGGCTCCAGCGCATATAGAAGTTTTGCGCGATATAATAGACAGCGGTTGTCAGGGCATACTGATAAAAGAAGAACAGCTTGCCGGAGCGCTGGCTGGCTTAAAACAACCACCGTGTATGGTAGTGGCTGATTCTCAGGCTTTCATGGCAGTAAACGGTGTTTTGCCGGAAGATGTACCACTTACTACTTTTTCGGTATTGTTCGCCAGGTATAAAGGCGATCTGAAAGCCATGGTAGAAGGTACGGGCGTAATTGACGAGTTGCGGGGCGGCGATAAAGTACTTGTTTGCAATGCCTGCCGGGACAGATTTATCGAGGACGATGTGGGGGCTGCCCAGTTATCCTCCTGGCTGAGTGAGCATGCGGGGGGGCAACTGACCTTTACTAATTGGCAGGGGCGGCGGGGGTTTCCCGAAGACCTTTCTTCCTATAAACTCGTGTTGCACTGCGGAGCTTGCATGATAAGCCGCAATGAAATGCTGTCGCGCCTTATGGAAGCCAACGCGGCCAAAGTACCAGTAGTGAATACGGATGTAGCGCTGGCTTACATGAAAGGCCTGTTGCCACGTGTTCTATCGCCATTTATGGCCAAGGAAAATTAGATGCGCCAAAATAGTCTAACGGCACTATTTATTCATAAAACAGATAAATATTATCAAAAAAATGGAATAACGACAAAAAAATACATAAATTTCCAATAAAAGCATGCTATAATTTCATTAAAGTTAACATAAGCTATAGGAGGTGACCCCTTGTGAGTAAAGTGATTATCAAGGGCGGCAAACTTGTAGATGGCACAGGTAAACCGTCCGTTTTTCTTGACGTAGCGGTAGAAGACGGGTACATTACAAAGATCGGGCCAGACCTTAAGGGTGAGGGTGAGATCATTGATGCAACAGGGCTGGTAGTTGCGCCAGGCTTTATCGATATTCACACACACAGCGACGCTACTATTTATAAATATCCTTCGTCAGGCAGCCGGGTCATGCAAGGCGTGACAACGGAAATAACTGGCAGCTGCGGCCTCAGCAATTTTCCGACCGGCAAAAAGGCGGGTGACAGGGAAGAACTGTTGCGTTTTATGTCTTTGCATGATTTCATGTCGCCTCCTGACGGAGAGGTCGTGTGTCATAAAGATTATGACGATTTTTGCGAATATTTTTCCACCCGTCGGCTTGGAGTGAACATGGCGCCACTAGTCGGGCATGGACCGGTGCGTATTGCCGTTGTAGGGTATGATGACCGTAAAGCTACGCCGGAAGAACTGGATGCCATGTGCGCACTCCTGGAAGAACAGCTCAAGCAAGGCGCTTGGGGCATGTCCAGCGGTCTTATCTATCCGCCGGGGAGTTTTGCCGACCTCGATGAATTTACGGCGCTATGTAAGGTCATAGCCAAATATGATGCGCTGTACACCTCTCATGTGCGCGGCGAAAGCAATACCGTCTTGCAGGCAGTCGACGAAACCATAGAAACTGGCCGCAAGAGCGGTGCAAAAGTCCAGGTATCCCACCTGAAAGCTATTGGCGTACCTAACTGGGGCAAAGGCAAAATAGCTTTAGATAATATCATAAAAGCACACAACGAAGGGGTGAACGTCACAGCCGACCAGTATCCATACGAAGCGTCGGCCACCGGTCTGTCAGTGCTTTTACCTGGTTGGAGCCAGGCTGGCGGTGTGTCGGCAATGCTGGAGCGGTTACAGGACATGGGGTGCCGGGAGCGCCTGCTGGCCGATCTCAATAAAGAAATGGCCATCAGAGGCGGCCCGGAACGCATACTCATCACAAACATGACCAATGACCGTGAAGACTTCATCGGGAAAAATATGGCCGAAATAGCCAAAGCATGGGATATGCCGGCTGACCTCGCTGTAATACGCCTTTTGTCCGAACAGGCAGGCATGGTGCATGCAGTATATTTTTCTATCTCAACTGACGATATAGACTCAATAATTACCAGTGATATAGTCTGCGTCGGCTCAGACGGTCGTTGCCTCGATATCGAAGAAGCGGCGCACTCTTCCTGTCATCCGCGTTCTTACGGGACGTTTGCCAGAGTCTTGGGCGAATTTGTGCGTGACCGGGGCATATTGCCACTGGAAGCCGCTATCTACAAAATGACCGCACTGCCGGCAGCCAGGCTGAGCATGAAAGACCGCGGAGTGCTCGAAGTGGGGAAAGTTGCGGATATAACCGTTTTTGACCCTGCGAAGATAAATGATGTGGCTACTTTCAACCAGCCGCACCAATATGCCCAAGGAGTGGTACACGTACTGGTGAATGGTGGTTTTGCCGTCAAAAATGGCAAAATGACCAGAGAATTTCATGGTAAAGTTCTGAAGAAATAAGAACGGGGGAATTTTTATGCCAACTGTAGCAGCAGATTTCAATCTTTGGTGGGGTTTGTTTGCCCTATCGCCTCTAATACTCTATATCATACTTGTTTTCAGGGACATGGAGCCCTTGCCGGCCACTATCATATGTATTATTGTTGGCGCGATTATTTCCGGACAGTCACTTGTATCTATGGGCAATATCATCGTAAAAGCCATGAGTTCCTTCCTGGCCGTGGTCGGCTTGATCATTATGCTGGGGCGCGGCCTCGGCGAAGTAATGACTGCGACCAAAGTCAGCCACACCCTGGTACACAGAATAATTTACGGCATAGGCATCGACACACAGAAAAAAGCTATGGCAGGTATATGCATATCCTGCTTCATCATCGTCGGGCTCTTGGGTACCATGGCGGGCGGCAACGCCATCCTGGCGCCGATAGTCATTCCGGTCGCCGCCTCAGTCGGCTTGTCGCGCAGCACGATGGGCGTCATTTTCCACGCAGTTGGCGAAGAGGCTCTTATCATAGGCCCGTTTACGCCGCCGGTAGTAACGCTCCTCGGCTTGACTGGACTTAGTTACGGCACTATGCTCATGTATGCCGCCCTGCCGATCGCCACTATCACTTTGGTCATTACCTGGTGCAACATGCAGAGGATACAAAGAGATACTGAAAATGTAACTCCGTACCCCAAACAAAATGACGAAATAGAACAGTTTGTACCTACCAAAGAAAGCAGGCGGGCAACGACAGTCTTTTCCCTCCTCTTCCTCGCCGCCATAGTATATGGCCTATTTAAAGGCGCAGGCACCTCGTTCGTCGTCATCATCATGCTGGGCCTGTCACTGGCTACCGGTTTTGCCGGCGGCCTGAACCTCGATACGATCTGCAAACATGTCATAAAAGGCATGGCGGGCAATGTCGGGCTGTTTCTCTTGTTTCTTATCCTCGAACCCTTCATCAACCTCATTGAAAGCGGCGGCGGCTTCAAAGCCCTGACCGTACTCTTACAGCCTCTGGTAGACGTTGGCGGCAAAGCCAGTGTCATTATATCAGGCGGACTTATCGGCGCTTTCGGCATTTCCGGCGCGACCGTCGCGGAACTGAAAATGCTGCACAGCATGTTTGCCAATATGCTCAAACAAAACAACGTATCCATGGTTGCCTGGGCGGTAGCGCTTATCATAGCCACCAGGGTCACCAACTTTATCTATCCGGGCGCCAATATGTTCAGTTCCATGGGCTTTGCCCAGTCGTCGGACATAAAGTCGCTCATCCGCAACGGCTTTACTGTCGCTATCGCTCACTGTATGGCATTGATTTTCTACGCGTATGTACTGGCCTGACAGGTGTAAACAAAAAAACCGGCTAAAGTTTTTAACTTTAGCCGGTTTATTGTTTGTGTCAGTAAGCGGACGCGTCAACGGTCTCTATTTCAGGTAGGGGACGTTGCAAGAAATGTTGTGCCAATTTTTTATTTTCATCTGTTACAGATGAAAAGGCTATCCTAAGTTTCCCCGGTTCTTTTGCGGAGTTGAGCATATCGCGTCCGGCCAGGAGACGCTGTGCGTCGAGTGCGGTTTCATAAGCCGGGTTGACGATGGTTACTTTCTCTCCCATTATCCCACCGACCAAATCCTTAATCATCGGGTAGTGGGTACAGGCAAGTATAGTGGCGTCCACATCTGCTTTTTGCAGAGATGCGAGATACTCATGGGCGGCTTCTTCCATCTCCGGGCCGGAAAAAATACCCTGCTCGATAAGCGGAACAAATTTGGGGCAAGCCTGCAAATAAACTTCAGCCTGCGGATCTATTTCCTTGCCGGATTCTACATGTTTGGCGCTTCTTACCGTCGCTTCGGTGGCGATAACGCCTACGCGCCTGTTTATACTACCAGCAAGGGCCACTTTCATGCCGGTATTCATCCCGATGATGGGGTAAGGGTAGCCTTCCTTATCCTGCGGCAGCAAAGTGAATGTAATAGTATTACAGGCGATAACAGCCAGCTTTACTTTCTGTGTGGTTAAAAAACGGAATATTTGGGCGGTGAAGCTGCGTATTTCCTCCGAAGTACGTGATCCGTAGGGTATGCGGGCGGTATCGCCGAAATAAAGAAAATTCTCATTTGGCATGATTTCCAGCAGCTCTTTTAATACAGTGAGTCCGCCTACGCCCGAGTCGAAAACTGCAATCATAGCATTTTTATCCAACATGATCTCCTCCCAGCGTTTTTCATCATATATCCTAATAGAACCATACTATATCCCTTTGCTGCTGTCAACAGGGCATATGGGCATGAAAAAAGCTACCCCAAATGCGAGGTAGCTTTTGTGAATCAGCCCTTTTTGTAAATACCGAGCGGCCCACCCAGCGGCCAGAAAGGACGGTTGAAGAACTTGTTCAAAAAAGTTGCGCAAGCCGCATAAGTAGAGATAGCGGATACGATGACTTCCGAATAGGCGGCCAGGCTGTGTGCCCAGTGTACGCCACCGCCGAGCGCGTCTACAGCAAGTCCGAAGAGGAGAAAGTCAATGAATATCATGTCGAAGAAAAGAGTCCTGTTGGTCTCGGTCGCTGCAATGGTACCGGCCACTGCAAACAGGAAGTAAATAAGGAAGGCAAAACCGATCTGCTTGCCGTCGACCGTAGTCAAGGAAGCGCCGAAGACGCCCATTTTGAACATCCAGCTTGTTGCAACACCCAGCCAAAAAAGACCAAAAGCGCCAAAGATTGATGCACCAAAAACATTATTGTGATTAAAGTCATAAACAGACGCAATAAGCTGGGCGATAGCACCGAGGAAAATAGCCCAGGGGATGACCCAGGAAAGACCGGTCGTGATCCCAAGTTTTTGCGATGCGGCAACCGCAGTCACTACTGCAAGACCCAAAAGTCCGACAGCAGAAGGGTCGGCCACCACTATTTGCACCTTGCACTCATTGGGGTTACTACTCATTGTACTCCTCCTTAAAAATATAATAATAATAAGAACATATACTTTAGTTAATGTAATATAAAAAGTATAAAGTGTCAATATATGAGCCCTCTAAACAGAGGCAATTTTATAAAAAACGTGAATTTTTACTCAAAAAAACAGAAAAAACCACACTTTTTGTAAAGGTCAGTCTACCGGTTGGAGACGGGGATTAGGCAAGTGGGTGCGGCCTACTTTGGCGCAAGCTTTTCCGTCTACCAGCACGATATCGGCAGTGAAGTTTATATTACCGTCGTAAAAACTGCTGCCTACCGCGTAAATATCTACCGGCACATGTTGCGACTCAAATTCGGCGATTTTTTTCGGATTGAATCCGCCGGACACCATGATTTTCACGTGCGGGAAACCTTCCCGGTCGAGCGCCTGACGTACATTTAGCACCAGTTCGCGGCAAACCCCGGTGGGCGGGAAAGTACTCATCAGAGGTACCACAGACTTGTCCACCAAGCTGTTTGAGGTGTCAAGGCGTACTGCAAAAAGTTTTTTGCCCAATTTACGGGCGATCGCCAAGGTAGTATTCACACAGTCGTTGTCAAAGTCTACCAGGGCTACCCGGTTTATATTAGGGGATATGTATTCATCAAAAGCCATTGTGGCGGCCACAGTGTCTCCGCCGAAAGTGGCGATAAGCGCATGGGGTATGGTGCCAAGACCTTTTCTTCCGCTGGCGTAGCCGTTGGCATCGGTGGAAACGCCCAGGTCGCCGCCTATATATATGGCGTAACCATCGGTTTTTTGCATGGTATAGTGGTCATAACGCGCGCCAAAAAACAGGACTTTTTTGCCCTGAGCGGCATTTATCGTTGCGCGGACATTGGTGGCGATCTTGGTCTGGCGGGCCAGTACGCCCAGATAAAGGGTTTCCAGATAAGTGAAGTCGGCCAGGTCACCTTCTATGGTCATCACAGTCTCCCAGGGGGCTATTGCATCGCCGTCATGCAGCGCCATTATCTTCACGGGTTTTTTAGAGCAGGTCTTTAGTATGGCTATACTCTCGTCTATCCCGCAAAGTATGCTGTGTTCACGCTGAAAGACCTGCATGAGCACCCGGGGATGATGATTGGCTGAGTTAAGTATTTCTTCAGTACGCAGAAAATAAGCATCAGTGTAAAACCCGTTTTTGATAAGTTCCACTGGTATCTCAAAGGTTTCCACGGGCAGTCTTTTTTGCATCGCGCCATCTCCCACAAAAATTTTTACAACCAAACTATCCTTATATAACAAGTATGATACAATATAACCATTGTTATTAGCAATAGTAAAGAAAAGGCAGGGGTAAAAGTGGACGACAGCAAGGAAAAAGAGAAAACCATACTTGTTGTATCAGCGCCCATCGGTTCAGGGCATGTTCAGGCCGCCGAAGCTGTTGCCCGGGTACTTTCGGCGAGTGGAAAAATAAAGGTGCAGACGGCCAATATTTTTGACTTTTTCCCACAATGGGCGGGCAAACTGCTTTTGTCTGCCTATCTATGGCTGCTGCGTCTATATCCTCCGGGTTATGATTTTTTATATAAATGGGGCGACAAACAGGACTCTCTAGGTTTCAGGAGCCTCGTCAACCGGCTATTTGCGCTGGGGGCGGACAACTTTATAAAAAAGACGCAACCTGACCTGGTGGTAGCCACACATGTTACTCCGGCGGGCGTGGTGGCCCTATATAAGCAAAAATACGGCAAAAAACTGCCGCTTGTGGGTATAGTCACAGATTATGCAATGCATAAATGGTGGATATATAAAGAAATAGACGTGTATGTAGTAGCCGACGTAGATATTTTGGCCGGCTATGAAAAAGATATACAGCCGGGGCAGGAGGTGTGGCCGTTTGGCATACCGGTGCGGCAGCAGTTCTGTGAAAAAGGCGATATAACGGCTGTGCGCGAGAAACTGGCATTGCCAGAGGATGCTATTGTCTGCATTTTAACCGGCGGCGGAGAGGGGCTCCTGCCGATGTGTGATATCTTAAAAGCATGGCATATGCGCGACAAGACGAAACAAATCTTTTTTGTAGCCGTGTGTGGCCGCAACTCATGTCTAGAGAAGCAACTTTTGCAGTTTAAATATGATAATCTCAGAGTGCTTGGTTTTATAGATAATATGGCTGATTATATGCAGGCCGCTGATGTAGTTGTTTCAAAGGCAGGCGGGGTGACCGCCACGGAAACTCTGGCGGCGGGTAAACGGCTCATTATATACCGGCCTTTGCCAGGGCAGGAACTGATCAATGCCGCTTACCTGGGCAGTCGGGAATTGGCTGAAGTTGCCAAAGATCTGCCGGATTTATGTAGCAAACTAGAGGTTTTTTCACCTAAAGATGCTTCTTGCAGGGGGGAAAGTGGGAAATATTTTACTGCGGCTGAAAAAATAGCTGGCAAGTTGGAAGAATACTTGCACAGACAATGATTTTGTGCACGATTTTAAAAAAATGTTGCCAAAGATATTATTTGTGTTATAACTTATTGAATGATACAGAAAATTTGTGAAAAGAGTGTGCCGTGGCTTTGGAAAAATATTGCTTGGCTTTGCTGTGCAACATGGAAGGCGTTGGCCTCTTTAAAACAGCGGAACTTTTAAAACTGTTTCCATCGGCAGTTGACATCTGGCAAGCCAGTTATGATGAATTGGCAGCAGTTCCGGGCGTTGAGCGGCAGGTGGCGGCAAGTATCGCTATGGGACGCGGTAAATTGCTCCCGGAGCGGCTGGCGGAAATCTGTCAGAAAAAATCTTTTAATATCATTACATATGAAGACAAGGAATATCCTGCGGCGCTGCTCAACAGCGGACGAGCGCCTTTGGCGCTGTTTGTACGCGGCTTTTTGCCGACAGGGGAAAAACTAGCCATAGTAGGGGCCAGAAAGGCCAGCCCTTATGGTATTTCAGTAGCCAAACAGTTTGCTGCCGACCTTGCTAAAGGCGGTCTTACAGTAGTCAGCGGCGGCGCCAAAGGCATAGATACGGCAGCGCACCAGGGAGCACTTTCCGCTGGTGGAGCGACCGTCGCAGTTTTCGGTTGCGGACTTGATATTGCCTATCCGTATGAAAATCGGAAAATGTTTGAACAGATAGTCACTGAGGGCGGCGCTTTGCTGTCAGAATATCTGCCGGATGCAGAACCGGCGGCTTGGCGTTTTCCAGCGCGCAACAGGATAATAAGCGGTCTCTCAAAAGGGGTTATGGTGGTCGAAGCCAACAAAAAGAGCGGCTCTTTGATCACCGCGAATTTTGCCCTGGAGAGCGGCCGTGACATATACTGCATACCGGGCAGCATATATTCCACCGGTAGCGCAGGGGTACACAACCTGATAAAACAGGGCGCCAAACTGGTCGACCGGCCGGAAGACATATTTGATGATATGGGGAGGCTATTTCCGACAGCCAGTCAAAAAGACGCAGGGAAAGACAACCTTCCTGCCGGTGACGCTGGCAAACTATTAAAGCTGTTTATTGACGGGCAATCAATTTCCGTAGACGAACTGGTCACAAAAAGCGGTCTCCTTCCTGCGGAGATGAACTGCGCGCTCTTGGAGCTGGAGTTGACCGGATGGGTATCTTCTGTAGAGGGCCGCTATCTTTTAAAACAAGGGAGGACTATTTAGTGGGCAAGACACTGATTATAGTCGAATCACCGGCAAAGTCAAAAACCATTGAAAAATTCCTGGGTAAAAATTATTTTGTCAAGGCTTCAATGGGGCATTTGCGCGATTTGCCGAAAAGCCAGTTCGGCGTAGATATAGAAAAAAACTATCAGCCTAAATATATAAATATCCGCAACAAAGGCGATCTGATAAAAGAGTTGAAAGACGCAGCAAAAAAGGCGGACTCTGTTTTTCTGGCGACAGACCCTGATCGTGAAGGCGAGGCAATAGCCTGGCATTTGGCTTTTATTTTAGGTATACCTGAAGACAAAGCCTGCCGGGTGGTTTTCAATGAAATAACCCAAGGCGCGGTGCAACAGGCGATAAAGCATCCACGCAAGATAGACGGCGATATGGTGGACGCACAACAGACGCGGCGCATACTCGACCGCATGGTAGGGTACAAATTAAGCCCGCTGCTCTGGCGCAAAATCAGAAAAGGCCTTAGCGCAGGTCGTGTGCAGTCTGTGGCTGTACGGTTGATCTATGAACGGGAAAAAGAAATACAGGACTTTATCCCCGAAGAATATTGGACTTTAGAGATAAACCTTAAAGAAAAGCTGAAGGCGCCGCTTTTTAGC
>JAVBNN010000045.1:0-12801 GCA_031551525.1 Acidaminococcales bacterium | reverse complement strand
CTAAAAAGAATCTCGAGCTGTATGATATAAAGTTTGAGTTTGGCCGGATAGGCGCTGACAAACATATAGCCCTTATCGACGAGATTTCGGGCGGCAATATGCGCGCTTATAAGGACGGCACATATGTCCAGCCGCTGGATTTGGAAAAATTGATGCTGGCTTGATGGGAGATAAAAAAGCACGTGATCGTGAGGTCGCGTGCTTTTTTGCGCTTTTTTCTGCGCTGTTGAGTAGTGTCTAACGGTAGCGCTTTTCCAACTGCGGGCATGTGTTCTTTGTATGGTGTCCTCCTGCGGGAATGCTACGCGTTCTTGTTCAAGGACTAGCCGTACGCTGTACTTCGCGCGAAGAATTGCTAAGCCGTCTTTTCCTTGGTATGTTCGAATGCCTGCGGCATCGAACTGGCGGCCACATCGGCGCTGAAGCGCCGTGTGTCTGCTAAAACTGGTTTGCCTATCCATGCTATGCGTGGCGGCACGCAATAGCCGCAACCCTAGCGCGGATCGCAAAAAACAACAGCCGGGTCGCCGGAAAAGTGAGCTGGTCAGATTTGACACAATAGTGCAGGGAAGAGGGCAAAACAGAGCAGGAAAAAGTGAAAAGGTGCAGCGCACTTTACTATGCTTTCTGTTATAGGTGATGTCAGACGGACGATATTGTGGTATTATATTTTTTAGAAAACAGTTAAAAGAGCGGATATAGGGGAGGACGGATATGTATACGGTGGGGCAGTTTTGGCATGACTGGTCGACTTGTCTTTATTTCTTGCTGGCGGGTTTTTTGGCGCAGCAGTTTTTATTGCGGATAGTTTTCCCCTGGGGGCGCCATCATATAAAAAACAAGGTGAGCAGCAATTATAGCGGGCTTATCGTTAGTATCATCGAATGGCCGATACATTTTATCATATTGACTACATCGCTGTATTTAGGTTTGCGCAGTACGCCTTTTCATGGCTTTTCGCCGACTTTGTTTTTACACCTTTACCGTTCTGCTATGGCTGTCGGTATTTACGCTATCATCTATAATATCGGTGACAACAGCCACGGCCATTTGCAGGAGCTTATGCAAAAGTTCAAGTGGAAGATCGATCCTATATTGTCCAATCTTTTGGGTAGTACGATAAGGGTTATGAGCATTATATTGTGTTTTTTGACGTTGGCCAGGGAGTGGGGCTATGATATCAGCGGTTTGGTTGCCGGCCTCGGCCTGGGTGGCCTGGCGCTCGCGATGGCGTCGAAGGATTCTTTGGCCAATATGTTCGGCGGGTTCGTCATTTTGGTTGACAAGCCGTTTTCCATCGGTGACTGGATACAGACTGAGGGTCTTGAAGGAACGGTGGAGGCGGTGACTTTTCGCAGTACGAGGATAAAGACCTTCGATCAGGGGCTGATACATATACCCAATACCAACCTGTCTTCTGTGCCGATCACCAATATGTCGCGAATGAAAAAACGCCGGGCGAGGTTTACTTTAGGCCTTAGTTATAGTACCAAGAAGGGCCAGATGAGAGAATGTATCCAGGGGATCAAGGAATTTTTATCCAAAGTGCCGGATATTTCGCAGGAAGAAGGGGATAGTTTTGTGGCGTTCAGCGGCTACGGGCCGAGCAGTATGGATATACTGGTGCTGTATTACACGAAGGTGACTGATTTTTCCGGGCATACCCTGATCAAGGAAAAGGTGAATTTCGCTATAATGGATATAGTGGAAAAATCCGGGACGACGATGGCTTTTCCTAGCCAGAGCGTGTATTTTGAAACTCCGTTGGTTTTAAACAATAGGGAATAGGTGAAATAAAAAAACCCGTGAGAACACGGGTTTTTTTTATTATAGATTAAGTAAATGAATTATTTCTTTTTGGCTTTAGGAGCTACTTTTTTTGCCGGGGCAGCTTTTTTAACTGCAACTTTCTTTTTGCCATTGGTGGCTTCTTTGAAAGCTTTGCCAGCGCGGAAAGCAGGAACGGTAGCGGCCGGGATGCTGATTTCAGCGCCGGTCTGCGGGTTTTTGCCTTTGCGGGCAGCGCGTTTCCTGGATTCGAAAGTACCAAAACCAGCTACTTGCACTTTGTTACCTGTTGCAACAGAGTCTTTGATCGCTTCGAAGAGGGCGTTTACGGCTTTGTCGGCGCTCTTTTTGGTAATCTCGGCTTTCGCTGCAATGACACTAACTAATTCAGATTTGTTCATTAAAAAAACCTCCTAAATTTTTTAAAAAATTTTAATATGTTCTGCATAGATACTGCATATGCAGATAATATTCTATTGGTAATAATAAAACCCTTCTTTTTTATATGCAAAAAAAGGCTTTAAAAGGGGTTTTTGCGAAAAGTCAAGACTAAAGTCCTAGACGAGTGATTTTTTAAAAGTAAAAAACATCCAGTACCAGACCTAATTGTATATTAAAAATCTTTATACTGCAAGCGTTTTTCAAAAAATATTCAATAGAACTATAAATATTCTATGAAAAAGGCGCCGCAAAAAACAAAAAACAGCAAAAAAGTGAAGTGGGTAAAGGTTGTTAGCGGTTGGATAAACATAAACTAAGGCAGAAAACAAGCTATAGTGCGGGTGTGAAAATTTATCTTCATTATGATATGTTATTGAGATAATTCAGCCGCGCTATCAATGACAACCGCGCCGCGCGCTTTCATTTCGGCCAGGGCGGCCAGTGTGGTGTCTGGGGCGATGCCGCGGCAGGCGCTCTGGTTGAGGACAACGGAAAATTCGGCGTCGAGAAGTTGGAGTACGGTGTTTTTGACGCAATAGTCGGTGGCGAGCCCTCCCACCAGGACGGTGGTGATGCCGTGTACTTTGAGAAATTCGATCGCACCGGTGGACAGCCTGTTGCCGAGGTCGTGAAAACAGGCGCCGTAGGGGTGCATATCTGGCTGCACTCCTTTGTAGACTTGGTAGTGGTATTTAGCCGGGTCGAGTCCGTCGATGAAGTCAAAGCCGCGAGTGCCGACTATGGCGTGCGCGATCCAGTGTATGTCGCTATCAGGGTGGCCCTTGACCGGGGAGAATTGCGGATGTTTTTCGTCGGCCAGCCAGACCGCGCTAGGGCTGTGGGCGTCACGCGAAGCCAGGCGCAAAGAGGCGAACGCGGCCTGCGCGTTGAGTTCCGGTACTATGAGGTTTCCTTCTGCTACCGCAAGTTCATGGGGGCAAAGTGGGGTGAAGGTGTTTTGCGCGTCCACGTCAAAGCTGGCGACTAAATTTTTTGCGGGCAGTGTAAAGGCCATGGGACAACCCTCCCTGCAGTATAAGCTATTTATATGGTAATGCATTTTATTGTAAAAATAAAGGGTTATTTTTATTAGTGTTGACAAAAAGCGGCGTTATTATTTATGATATTAATGCTAAATAATAATGATACTATTTAGGATTTGTTATTTAAAGTGAGGGCGGCATATGTCAAAACTGGAAGAACTTATCGAAGCCATGCGCGTCGGCGGCCAGCGGATTACTCCGCAAAAACGGCTGATAGCGGATTATGTACTGCAAAAAAAATGCGCGGTGACTGCCCAGGAGGTATTGGAGCATGTGCACTTGCGTTTGCCGGCAGTCAGTCTCGATACTGTGTACAGGAATCTTAATGCGTTGTGTGTTTTAGGCGTCTTGTGCCGGGTGGACAAGCTTGGCAAGGGCAGCGAGTATGAGTTTGCCGCCGGACGGCATGTGCACTATATAACTTGTACCGGCTGCGGTAAGCGCAAGGTGTTTGACGGGTGTGCGGTCGACCATCGTATACTGGAGGGCCGAAAGGTCGGCGGTTTTCGCATAACGGGGCATAAGCTCGATCTATATGGCTTGTGTGGTAGTTGTAGCAAAAAAGGAGTAAAAGTACAGTGAAAAAGTTGTGTTTCTTAGTATTGGCATTAGTTTTCGCGGTTTCCGGGTGTTCACAGGAAAAGCCGGTTGAGAACAAAAAGCTCCGGGTAGTGGCTAGTATTTATCCTATGGCGGAATTTGTCCGCGCGGTGGGCAAAGAGCGTGTGACGGTGGCGGTTCTGGTGCCGCCGGGCACGGAGGCGCACGATTGGCAGCCTTCGGCTGGCGACTTGAAAGAAGTGCAGGCCGCGCGTCTGTTTGTTTATAATGGTGGCGGGATGGACCCCTGGGCTCCTAAAATATTGAGCAGCCTGGGTGAACACAAGCCGGTGGGGGTCGAGGCAGGAAAAGGCCTCTTCGTAACGCCGGGCGGCGCGGGAATGGCTCAGGGCGACGGGCATGACCATGACCATGACCACGCTTTTGATCCGCATATCTGGCTGGATCCTTTACTGGCCGTAAAAGAGGTGGAGGCTATCCGCGACGCGCTGGTCGGGTTGGATGGGAAAAACGCCAATGAGTACAGGGAAAATTCGGCTAAATATATAGCTGAATTACAAAGCCTTGATGCTGATTACCGCAAATTGGCCGACCAGACCAAGGGGGCGGAGTTTGTCACTATGCATGCTGCTTTTGGCTATCTGGCCCGCCAGTATGGCTGGAGGCAAATCGCCGTGATGGGGCTTGACCCGCACGCCGAACCTACTCCGGCGGCTCTTGCTGCGCTGGTCAATCAGGTGAAGGAGAGGAAGATACGCTACCTGTTTGCCGAGCCGCAGATCAGTGACAAGTCCATGCGGGAGGTAGCAAAACAGGCGGGGGCGGAACTTTTGACGCTCGATCCTTTGGAAACTCCGGCGAAGGATAAAACAGGTGATTATATAAAGGGGATGCGGCAAAACCTTGCTATGCTGGAGAAAGCTTTGCCGCCCAGATAGGCTATGAGTGATAATGTTATCGAAGTAAAAGATATGGGGTTTTCTTTTCCCGGTACCTGGCTGTTCAAGGAAGTGAACCTCTCTGTGGAAAAAGGCGATTTTGTGGCTGTTGTCGGGCCAAATGGCAGTGGCAAGAGTACTTTTTTGCGTCTTTTATTAAGGGAACTCAAGCCGACCGAAGGCGAGATACGGCTGTTTGGCGAACCGCTGGATTTTTTTTGCGACTGGCGGAGGATCGGTTATGTGCCGCAAAATACTTCACAGCAGCAGAAGTATTTTCCTGCGACGGTTGAAGAGGTCGTCAGTATGGGGCTTTTGGGCCGACGGTGTTTTGCCCTGCCCTGGGTGGCGGAAAGTGAAAAGCAAGAGATTGAAAAGCAGCTTGAGCGGGTCGGTATGTGGGAGAGGCGCGACTGCCTGGTCGGAGAACTGTCCGGCGGGCAGCGCCAGCGGGTCTTTTTGGCCAGAGCGTTGGCCGGTCATTCGGAGCTGCTCATTCTCGACGAACCGGCCAGCGGCATAGACGCTGATGCTAAACGCGGCATATATGAACTTCTTTGTGCGTTGAATAAAGAAGAGGGCGTTACGATCGTGATGGTTTCGCACGATATGGAACTGGCGGCCAAGTCTGCCCGCAAGGCGCTGTGTCTGGAGGCGGGCGGGGTCTGCTACTGGGGCGAGGCGTCACAGATAATGGAGCACCGGCACAAGGGCGGATTTTATTATGCCGCCGGCGGGTTGACCGGGCGCTAGTATGCGTGTTGTGAGACAAGGGGGATCGGGCATGGAAATGTTTGAGTTTGATTTTATGCGCCGGGCGTTTTTGGCCGGACTTTTGATCGCGGTCATCTGCCCGGTCATGGGTACTTTTCTGGTGGTCAGACGTCAGTCCATTATTGGCGACGGGCTGGGGCATATTGCGTTTGCCGGGGTGTCGGCCGGATGGCTGCTGGGGCTCGAGCCGGTACTGAGCGCGGCTGCTTTTACGGTAGCGGGCGCGGTGGCTATAGAAAAGTTGCGCAGTATGCGAACGGAGTTCAGCGATATGATACTGGCGATATTTTTCTATTGCGGTATGGCGCTGGCCGTGGTGCTGGCCAGCTTAAAGGGCAGCGGAGGGGTAGATCTTTTTAGTTTTTTGTTCGGCAGCATAGTGACGGTAAGTATAAGCGAAGTGGCTATCGTACTGGGTATAGGGCTGCTTTCCATACTGCTCATAGTTTTGTTTTACAGAAAGCTGGTCTATCTGGCTTTTGACGAGGCGGCGGCGCGGGTGAGCGGGCTCTCTGTGGGCGCGCTCAACATGCTGCTGGCGGTGCTTACAGCCCTTACCATAGCGGTATCCATGCGTATCGTGGGCATCCTTCTGGTTTCGGCCATGATGGTCATCCCGGTGGCTTGCGCATTGCCCTGGCGCAGGGGTTTTGGCCAGACCATGCTGCTGGCGGTGCTGGCTGCGGTGGTGGCGGTGGTGACTGGGCTAACCCTGTCTTTTTATGTCGATTTGGCGCCGGGCGGCGCGATCGTGCTGGCGGCGGCACTGCTTTTTGCTTTATCCGAAGGGGCGGCTTTTATGAGCCGCAAGGTAAGCAAGCCTTCGTGACTATAAAAGATCCTCTGAGCGCGGTTTTCTCGCAAAAGAGGAGTTTTGCCTTTATGGGGAGAAGTAGTACAGACTTTTGGGGATGTCAAGGGAGGAGCGTTTTAGATGAAAAGCAAAGTATATGTCGCCTATCTGAACGACGGGCATAAGCATCGCAGTAACAGGCAGAAGATAGAGCAGCTGTTTGCGGCGGCCGGTTTTGACAAGCTCGTCGGGGAAGGGGACTTGGCGGCGGTCAAACTGCATGTAGGTGAGGCGGGTCTTGATACTTATCTAAACCCGGTATTCGTCCGTCCGGTGGTGGAGAAGATAAAAGAGGCGGGCGGAGATCCTTTCCTGACCGATACGAATACGCTTTATTCGGGCAGCAGACACAATGCGGTGAGTCACGCCAGGACGGCTATCGGACATGGCTTTGGCAGCGAGGTGACCGGCGCGCCTTTCGTTGTGGCAGACGGGCTGAAAGGCGGCAGTTACCAGCGGGTGAAAGTCGGACTTAAGCATTTTAAAGACGCGGCCATTGCCGGCGATATTGTGGCGGCGGATTTCATGCTGGCCTTCAGCCATTTTAAGGGTCACGAGCTGGCCGGTTTCGGCGGGGCGATAAAGAATATTGCCATGGGCTGCGCCCCTGTAGAAGGCAAGAAAGAGCAGCACCAGATAAAACTTTTTGCCAGCAAGAAAAAATGCATTAGCTGCGGTAAGTGCATCAGCGTATGCCCGGAGACGGCGATAGCTTTCAATGAGGACAAAAAAGCGGTGATAGACAGGAATAAATGCATCGGCTGCGGTGAATGTATGACGGTTTGCCCGGTCAAAGCGATCGCTCTTGACTGGAATACGGATATAAACGAATTTTTGGAGCGGATGGTGGAATACGCCTATGCCGCGCTGGTCGGCAAGGAAGAAAAGAGCGCTTTTATCACACTGGTGGCGGCGGTTACGCCTTTGTGCGACTGTGTGCCCTGGAGCGATGCTCCTTTGGTATCGGACATAGGTTTCTTGGCTTCCACCGATCCGGTGGCGATAGACCAGGCGGCGCTTGATTTGGTGAATGCCCAGGTGGGGCTGGCCGACTCGGAACTCGGCAAGGCAGTGCCGGCGGGTGAAGATAAATTCATGGCACTCCGGCCGGGCGTGGATGGGCGCCATGCGCTCGAGTATGCTGAAAAGATCGGCATGGGTTCCCGGCAGTATGAATTGGTAAAGATATAGGGGATAGTGAAAACCCTGGCTTGCTACCAGGGTTTTTGTAATAGGGAGATGCACTGTGCGGGAAATGCTTAAAGTAGGCGGCAGAAAAAAGGCGCTGATTTTCCTCCTGCTGGCCGCTCTTTTATGGAGTACGGGCGGCATGTTCATTAAATACATACAGTGGTCGGCGGTGTGTATAGTCGGCGCGCGCAGTCTGTTGTCCGCCGCGGCGGTTGGACTGTTGGTGCCGGAGAGCCGCCGCTTTCCCGGCAGCCTGGCAGTCTGGCTGGGCGGGCTGTTTTACGCGGGCATGGTGTTGACGCTGGTCACCGCGACCAAGCTGACTACATCGGCTAACGCGATCTTTTTGCAATACACGGCGCCGATATATGTGGCACTCCTGTCGGCCTGGCTGCTCAAAGAGCCGGTCGGCCGGAAGGACTGGCTGGCCGTTTTGGCGACCGCTTTTGGCATGGTGCTGTTTTTTATGGGCGGTTTTTCCTTCGACAGCCTGCTGGGCAATCTGTGCGGAGTGGCCAGTGGCGTGTGTTTTGCTCTGTTCGTCATCGCTTTGAGGTATGTCAAAACAGCTGAACCGACGGCAGTGGTATTTATCGGCAATATCATGGCGTTTCTCATATCATTGCCTTTTTGGGGAGCGCCCTGGCCGAATGTGTACGGCTGGGCAGCGTTGGTTTTTCTGGGGGTATTCCAGCTGGGGTTGTCTTATGTGCTCTATACCAGGGCGATACCGCATGTCAGCGCACTCGAGGGCGTGGTCATCCCGGTGATCGAACCTGTTCTCAATCCGGTGTGGGTATTTTTTCTGGTCGGTGAAGTGCCGTCCGGTTGGTCGATTTTGGGCGCGGCGGTGGTGCTCTTGTCGGTGACGGCTTATTGTCTGCAAAAGGCCAGAAATTAAAAGAGCCGCCCGAAAGGTGAAGTAGTAACCTCAAAGTAGACATGCAAAAAGAGCATGTCTACTTTCACTTGACTACTGCAGATACGGCGATTTTGTATCTTTCATTAAACTTTTTGCTAAAAAGGGTGTTATAATTAAATACATAAAGTTGAAATGGTCGGCAATTTTTTAGCAGGAAAAAGAGGTGAAGCGATGCAAAGAGTGGCAATAATAGATTTGGGTTCCAACTCGGCCCGGCTGGTGATAGTGCGCATATATAATAATTTGTCCAATCACCTTATTTACAGTCAAAAAACCTCGCTCAGGCTGAGTCAGCGCATGTCAAAAGAAGGGGAGATACTTCCGGAGGCGGCGGACGATATCGTCCACACTATCAAGAACTTCGCCCACATGTGCGAATTGTTTAAGGCTACCAAAATCACGGGCGTAGCAACGGCCGCTATGCGCAGCGCAAAAAATGGCTCTGAAATAATCGCCCGGATAAAAAAAGAAACCAATATCGATATGAAGATAGTAAGCGGTGAAGAAGAGGCCGCCCTAGGCTATCTTGGCGTGGTGAACAGCATAGATGAAAAAGACGCGCTGTTGTTTGACCTCGGCGGCGGCAGTATAGAACTGGTACTTATCAGGAACCGTAAAGCCGAAAAACTGGCCAGCCTGCCGACCGGCAGCACCAACATGACACAAAAGTTCGGTATGAACGATAAGGTTAGCGAGGAGTCCTTTAAAAAACTTGCCGCGTACATGAATAAAAAACTAAAAGAGTTTCCCTGGCTGAAAGACAGCGGTCTGCCGGTGATCGGCATCGGCGGTACTGCGCGTAATATTGCCAAAATATACCAACGGCGCGTCCAATACCTGTATCCTAAACTACACAATTACCGGATGGATGCCAGTCAATTTAACGAAGTGTTTTTTTCCCTGAAAGGTACGAGTTGTGAGCAACGCCGCAAAATACCCGGACTCAATTCCGAGCGTGCGGACATCATCATGGCCGGAGCTACGATAATCAATACCTTGATACAAACGGTAGGCAGCAAGGAACTGATTATTTCCGGCTGCGGCTTGCGCGACGGTTTATTTTATGACCATTATTTCGAGCAACTAGGAAAACCCAAAGTGCTTGAGAATATACTGGACTTCAGTGTCGGTAATCTTCTGAAGTTTGCACTCGAGGGCGTAGAGCACGCGCAAAAAGTGGTGGAACTGTCGGAAAAAATGTTTATCGGCTGGCAAGACATCCATCGCATGGGCCCGTCAGAACTAAAAATCTTGCGGGTAGCCGCAAAACTGCATGATATAGGTATAAGCATAAACTATTACGATCATCCCCGGCATAGCGCGTACCTGGTGGAAAACGCGCCGCTGATGGGGTTGACGCACCGGGAACAGATATTGGCCGCACTCATAGTTAGCTGGCACAACGGAGTGACTTTGAAGCACACGCGCTATAAAGTGTACCGGGATTTTTTGAGTGAAGAAGACTGGGAGATGGCTAGAAAATTGGCTCTTATTCTTGGCATGGCGGAAAATCTCGACTTTACCGAAACCGGGGCGGTCAGGGAGATTTACCCGTCCGTGCGGGCTAACGGCAAAGCGGTTCTTTCTGTTACAGCCAAAGCCAACCATGATATAGAGATAAGTGAGTTGAAAAACGATCTGTCCTGGTTCAAAAAAGAGTTCAAAAGTGAGCTGCAACTCAAAAGTCTTTCCAAATAAACACGGACGGGTGTCGTATACGCCCGTCCGTTTATTTATTGTCCCTGGCGCCGCGGTTGATGATGTTTTCACCAAACCGGGCTTTTAGTTGGTCGACCGCTTTGGTGCGCAGTTCCTTTTTTTGGCTACTGCCGTCAAAATCAAGTTCACTAGAACCGCTGTACGGCAAAAGCCGTGATATGCTTATGCCGAGCAGCCGCACCCCGTCGCGCCAGCGTACTTGTTCGGCCAAGGCCAGCGCGGCTTGGTAGATGTCCTCGTCATGGTAAAAAATGCGCTCACCTGAGTGGCTGCGGGTGATGGTCTTAAAAGAGGCGTAGCGCACTTTTAGGGTGAGCGTTTGCCCGGACAGAGCGTGTCGGCGCAGGCGCCAGCCTACTTCTTCGGCGAGGCGCAGCAGTTCTTTTTGCGCAAACGGGAAGTCGCTTATATCGGAGGGAAAAGTGTCTTCCCGGCCAATGGATTTGGCGGCGTGCTCCGGCACGACCGGACGGTGGTCGATGCCTAGGGTCAGGTCGAATACGCTGTCGGCCTGATTGCCGAATACCTTTTTCAGTACACCCAGCCCGGCGCTACGCAGTTCGCCGATATTTTTTATTCCGTAAGAATGGAGTACGGCCACTGTATTTGTGCCTACGCCAGGCAATCGGCCGACCGGCATGGGTGCTAAAAGCGCTTCTGCTTCAGTGGCGGTTATAACGACCAGTCCATCGGGTTTTTGCAGGTCGGAAGCCAGTTTGGCCAAAAACTTATTGGGCGCTAGACCGGCCGAAGCTGTAAGGCCAGTCTCTTTTTTTATTTTTTCTTTGAGTTGCCTGGCCCAGGCCAGAAGATCAGGCGAAACCAGATGCATACCGATGAGATCGAGAAAAGCTTCATCAAGAGAAAGCGGTTCCACGGCGGGTGAAAACTCGTGGAATATTTCCATTATTTCACGTGATGTCTGGCTATACCGCCGATGGTCGGGTTGCAGGAAAACGCCTCCCGGACAGAGCTTTTGGGCGGTAGCCATGGGCATGGCCGAATGTACGCCAAATCGCCTTGCTTCGTAAGACGCGGTGGATACGACGCCCCGCCCGGAGAGTCCGCCTACTATGACAGGACGCCCGGCGAGAGAAGGGTTATCGCGCTGTTCGACGGAAGCAAAAAAAGCATCCATATCTACATGCAAAATATGCCTGTCCATAAAGCTGCTCCGTTCAGTTTAAATAAAAAAGCCTGGCGGGAAAGCCCACACCAAGCATGTGATCTTCAGGAAGATATGAGCATGTTTACTTCGATAGTAGCGTCGTCTATCTTCATTTCCACTACGATGCCTTTGGCGTTGGTATTAGTGGAAACATCAGAGCAGCCTGTAATGAGTGTAGGAGGGGAAATATCTATTTGTACGCCCTGAGTTTCGAGTGTGATGGCGGCGTTGGCGGCCAGCATATTGCTGAGTTCGCAGATCGCGCTTTGCGCCATTTCGTCAAGTTCATTTACCGGCATTCCCATCATCATCTGCGAGGCTATTTTTTTGGCTGACTCGGTATCTATATTGTAATAGATGTTTCCTTTGAGCATACCAATGAGTGAAATGCTCGCTATGACGCCATCACATTTTACGGTATTTTGGGCTATTCGGAGGCCGCTGCGGCTGACGCTCTGAAAACCAAGCTTTGGCATTACATTGGCGATGGCTTCGACAAACGGCGCCAGCAATTTTACATCCATGGTATCCTCCTTAGTAGAATGAGGCTGTATATAATACTGCATCCCAGCATGTTGTAGATTTGTGTGGACAAAGTGAAAAATCTGCTTGAATTGCAATATTTCGGCAGAAACTTTAAAATTCCCTGCTAATAAAAAAAGAAATTTTTTGCAAAAAAATTTCTTTATGAAAATAGTAATTATTACTTATTTAAGGCAATAAAGTTGAGATAATACAAATTTTAGTATAGAATATAATATATAGATGCATAAAGGAGGCTGGTAAAACTTGAAAAAAATACTGAGTATGGCTATAATGGCGTTATTTTTAATGACGACTGCCGCACTAGCCGGTAAATCCGACCACAAATTCAATCCCTACGATGACCGCTACAAATATGAAACACAGCAAATGCGGGAAGCAGGAAAAGTAAAGGCTGTATTCGTCGTTTTCGATGAAAATCGCAATCAGGTTATGAAAGACCTTACCCTAGTCTATCGTACTGAGGCCGGCATCAAGGAAATAGCCGCCGGAGCCGATGGCCGCATGGTCATTGTTTTTGACAGATCGAACTACTTCCAGGTTTTCCGGCTAAAGACTGCCGGGGTGGAATATGATGTAGTAGGTGACACTTATGAAGATTATGACGCGAAAGATATCCGCAAAGGGGACGTTGATTTTTACGCACTTGAGCTGAACACCAAAAATAAAGTGGCACATGCCTACGATGCAGATTGATCCAGTAAAGAAGCGCCTACATGGAAGTAGTCAAGTAAAAGCAGACACAAAGTTAAGCTTTTTGAACTTCAAACTCCACTGGCGATAAATACCCAAGGGTAGAATGTATGCGTTTGGTGTTGTAGTAAGTTTCTGTATATTGAAAAATATCTAAACGGGCTTGT
>JAVBNN010000006.1:0-43539 GCA_031551525.1 Acidaminococcales bacterium | reverse complement strand
CTATTTACAAAATAAAATTTCTTTGTTATTATATACATGAAACCCGACTCAAAAAGTCGGAAATAAAAGCTGGGGCATGTTACAGGGGGACGGATAGTATGAAACGTGTATATATGGATAATGCCGCCACTACTAAGTTGGATGGTCAGGTAGTACAAGTGATGAGCGATGCTCTAAAAGATACATTTGGCAATCCTTCCAGTGTGTATGAGGAAGCGCGGGCGGCGAAAAAGCTACTTGATAAAGCGCGGGCGCAGGTGGCAGCCTTGTTCAAAGCCACGCCGGAAGAAATTATATTTACCGGAGGCGGCACGGAGGCGGATAACCTGGCTTTGTGTGGCATTGCGGAGAGCTACGCTTCTAAAGGAAAACATATAATAACCAGCAAGATAGAACACCATGCTATACTGCATACTTGTGAATACCTCTCCAAGAAAGGCTACGAGATAACGTATTTACCGGTCGACGAATACGGAAGAGTGTCACCCGCGGATGTGGCAGCGGCTATCAGGCCTGATACTATTCTTATTAGCATCATGTATGCCAATAATGAGATCGGTACGGTTATGCCGATCGCTGAGATCGGAGCTGTCGCCAGGAAAAACAAGGTGCTTTTTCATACTGACGCAGTACAGGCAGCAGGTCATGTAGAGATAGATGTAACGCGCGACAATATAGACCTCTTGAGCATGACGGGACATAAAATACATGGCCCTAAAGGCGTGGGTGCTTTGTATGTTAAAAAGGGCGTGCGGCTGCAACCGATATTGCACGGCGGCGGGCAGGAAAGGAACCTCAGGGCGGGTACGGAAAACGTACCGGGCATAGTGGGGCTGGGCCTTGCCTGTGAGTTGGCGGAAGCCAACCGGGAGACGAATAACGAACATATGCAGATTTTGCGGGATAAATTGATCGATGGATTGCTCAAAATACCTCACACCAGGCTGAACGGACATCCTCAAGAGCGTCTGGCAAACAACGCAAATGTAAGCATAAGATTTATTGAAGGGGAAGGGCTTTTGTTATTGCTCGATATGGCCGGTATAGCGGCGTCTAGCGGCTCAGCCTGTACATCGGGGTCGCTCGACCCGTCGCACGTGCTTTTGGCGATCGGGCTTGATCATGAAACCGCGCATGGGTCGCTGAGGTTGAGTCTGTCGCATGAAACCAGTGAGGCGGATGTGGACTATGTACTGGAAAAACTTCCGGGCATCGTTGAACGCCTCCGGGCAATGTCCCCAATCTATAATGCCGGCGCGGAAAACTGACAGCGCAAGGCAAAAGGAAGAAGGTAGAGGGTATGTATACAGAAAAAGTAATGGATCATTTTGCCAACCCCCGCAATGTTGGGGAGATACCGGATGCGGATGGTGTGGGCGAAGTTGGTAACGCCGTGTGCGGCGACATAATGAAGTTTTATATTAAAGTACAAGATGATGTGATAACAGATATAAAATTTAAAACATTTGGCTGTGGGGCTGCTATCGCTACCAGCAGCATGGCAACTGAGTTGGCCAAAGGGAAAAGTTTGACAGAAGCATTACAACTTACCAATAAAGCGGTGGCCGAGGCGCTCGACGGCCTGCCGCCGATAAAGATGCACTGTTCCAATCTGGCCGCCGACGCGCTCAAGGCCGCTATTGTCGACTATAAAAAACGCAGGGGTCTTGATTATAGCGATATAAAGATAGAAGAGGAACATAGCTGCCATGGTGGCAGTTGCTGCGCTACTGAAAGCTGCTGCGGGCGCCCGGAACACTAATGAAGTAAATGCAGCAGGCCTTATCTTGAGATAGGGCCTGTTTTTTTATCAGGATTATTTAAAACGGTGACTCTGGTGTATATTTTTAACAAAAAAATATTTTGGCAGGAAAAGCCTGTGCTGGTGGAGAAAAGAAAAAAGATGAAAAATCAGAAAAGCGAGGTATCTTTGATGAAACAAATATCGCTCTGTAAGATGTTTGGGGCGGCGCTCTTGGTGGTCGGCCTTATATTTATGGGATTTTCCGGAAAAGGGGAGGCCGCCGACCGATATTTGGCCCACAAATACCAGTTTGATGCCACCGGCGCGTTGCTTACGCCGCTGACCGCCGATTTTGGAAGTTATGCCAAGACGGCTCATGTAGAGACAAAACATTTGTCGTCAGACCGCAAACTGCTGCTGGTAGCTTATTATGTTAAGGACAAAATATTTGCGCTGCAGATGTTCAACAGTCGTGAATATTCCATTTATAAAGCAAAACTGCGTGACGACAGCCGGGAAGAGATAGTAATACTGGGTCTTGGGAAAGAAGACGGACGCCGGGTGCAGCTGAACGAAATATGTATTATAGGTGAAAATAAAGACGGTGTGCTCGAAGCTTTGCCGATCAAAGGTTTTGTATCTGAAACAGTCCTGAATTCACATATGCAGTTGGATAATACCCGCAGCATATTGATGCCGCTCGGGGTAAGCGGGAAAAATATAAAAATATACTGGGATTCTGCGGCTGGCAACTTTATTTTTAATAATAACTATGCCGGGGCGCCTGATAATACTTCAGCTGTGAAAACTGACAAGGAGGGCGCCTGATGTTTGGGGAGACCGAAGAAAAAGAGTTCGCCGAACTTTTAGCACTGTTCAAGGCAGATGCGGAACTGAATGCGGCTTTGCAGAAAGTTAGTTTTGAGGGGCTTTTTTCCTATAAATTTATGGCGGAAAACAGCGACTTTTCTTCCCTGGATGATATGTTGTACCGGAGCGGTTTTGGCATAATGAATCCTCTGGAAATAGAAAATATCCCGGCCGAGCGCTGGGATGCCTATATAGAAAAACATACCAGGTGCAAAAAATGGCATGATTTTGGCAAACTGGCTATGACGGCCTGGATGAAAAACGTATTGGCGGCGCGGAAAGAACAAAATTGAGCGGGTGTGTGCCCGCATGGAGTGAAAAACAGTGTCGGTAGTTATACACGCCATACAGAGCGTACTTAGCATAGTGGTCATGATCGCGGTCGGTGTGATACTGGCCCGGCGCGGCTGGTTTAATGAAGAAAGCGCCAAACTCATAGCTGACCTGGTAAGTAAAGTATCGCTTCCCTGCGTAGTTCTGTTAAACATAACCAGCAATTTTAACCGTGATAATTTTGGTGAACTGGCCTATGGACTGGTATTGCCTATACTTTCAGTGGTTATTAGCTATTACGTTGGTTCGCTCTTCGTTCGTTTGTTGAAAGTGCCACAAGGACGGCGTGCGCTGTTTAAAGCGATGTTTTATGTTTCCAACTGTATGTACATCGGCTTGCCGATAAATCTGGCCCTGTTTGGCGAAAGCAGCACGGTATTTGTATTGGAGTATTTTGCCGCAAATACGGTGGCTCTGTGGGCGGTAGCGGTATACCAGATCGCGGCTGAGGGAGCGGCGAGGACCTCGCGGCCAGCTTTCTGGCAAATAATTAAAAAAATCATTTTTTCACCATTGCTGGGCTTTATAACGGCGATCATCCTGATCGTTTTGGGTATAGGGCTTTCCCCACTGGTAAAAGATACCTGCCGCTACCTGGGCGCGATGACCACTCCGCTGTCGATGATCTTTATCGGCTATGTGCTCAGTGAAACGCATATATCTGAGATAAAGCTGGATATGGAAAGCATAGTTGCACTGGTTGGGCGTTTTGCGGTGTCTCCGCTGGTTTTGCTGGGGCTGCATATTTTCATTCCGGCCGGAGATATGCAATTTAAGGTATTTATCATCCAGGCGGCGACACCGGCAGCGGTATCCCTGCCCATCCTGGCCGCTACCTACGGCCTCGATACCAAGTACGCGGCTTTTCTTACGACTGTTTCCACAGTATTGTTTATGTTGGCCATACCTTTTTATATGTGGATTTTGCATTAAACAGGAGCAATAAAGAGCTAGAAGAACATAAAAGAGCAAAAGCGAATATAAGTTCGCTAAATGCTCTTTTATGTTCTTTGTTTTTTGAACAGATGTTTGGTAAACTTAAAACAAACAAAAGTTCAGGAGGCGATCTTTATGAATAAACTGGCTATGCGGTTGCTTATTGCCGGGATGTTGCTGTCAGGGATATTTACGCCGGTCTTATTCGCGAAAAGCGAACAGGCGGAAGTATGGCAGAAACAAACTGTTACTGTACTCAATGGCGATACCGTGTGGGCGATCGCCCGTCAGTTTGCCGCTAAAGACGAAGATATACGCATGGTAGTAGCGAGGATATATAAAGAGAATAATTTGGGAGGCCGGGCGGTCATCCAACCTGGGCAGCAACTGGTAGTGCCCGTGAAAACTAAAGAGGTGGCGACAGTAAATTAGATAAAAAGCTTGGGGCTGTATGTACTGTTCTATATGTAGCCCCGAATTTTTTGCGGCAGGCGTAAGCCTGCTGCTTTTTTGTCTTTATTGTCAACAGGAACAAATCTGTCGCATTATGTTATAATAAAAGAGTATTTATTGTTAGGGAGTGACGTATTTGCCTCTGCTGCGGCCTGTATTGCATGAAATAAACAGCACAGAATTATTGCGTTACGCCGGTATGGCTAAGGACGAAGTCCTGCCGGAAGAGTTTATCCGGACTGCCTGCCGGGAGGCGCTTTTATACGCACGACCAGAGACCGCCTGGGAGGTATATCGCTATGAGCCGCCTTATATCCTGGCGGAGACAGTGTTTCGGCCAAGCAGTCGCAATTTGGCGAAGCATCTGGGCGGCGCGCAGAAAGTGGCGGTACTGGCGGTAACTATCGGCGAAGATATAGAAACGCGGATAGGGCAGCTGTTTGCCGAAGGGCAAAGTACGCTGGCGCTTTTGCTGGACGCTGCGGCCACTACGGCTGTCGAAGATGCTGCGGATGCTGCGGGTGCGTTTATTGCCGCTGAGGCGGGTAAAGAAGGCTTGATGGTCGGCCGGCGGTTTAGTCCGGGCTATGGCGACTGGACACTGACTGAGCAGCCGGAGGTGTTGCGCTTGGCAAACGGTAAAGTGCTGGGGATGTCTTTATCCAGAGCTTTTATGCTCATTCCTCGCAAAAGCATTACGGCAGTACTGCCGTTGTGGTCACGGGGGGCAGAGGCAGAAGAGAGAAAAACCTGTTCGAGTTGTGAAAATGACAGTTGCGAGTTCAGGAGGATAGAATAGATGATAAAAATATTTGACGGTGCGATGGGTACACAACTCCAAGCTTTGGGTATCGCCGACAAACCCTGCCCGGAGTACGCCGCGCTGGTCGCACCGGAGGCGGTTACCGGCATACACAAGGCTTATGTGTCGGCCGGGGCCGATATCATAGAGACAAATACCTTTGGCGCCAACCGGATAAAACTGGCTCATTTCGGCTTAAAGGGTGAAGTGGAAAAGATCATCCTGGCCGCGGTGAAAGCGGCGCGTGCCGCCTGCGGCAGAGAGACTCTTGTAGCGGGGGCCGCCGGGCCTACCGGCAAACTGATATGCCCGCTGGGGGACATCTCTTTCGACGAAGTATGCAGCGCTTATGAAGAACAGGTAAGAGCGCTGGTTAGAGGCGGCGCGGACTATATATTATTTGAAACGATCATAGATATACAGGAAATGCGGGCAGCCGTTCTGGCGGCTAAAGCGGTTTCGAATGTACCGATAATAAGCCAGCTGGCGTTTGATGAAAGCGGCCGGACGGTGACCGGGACGGATGCGGCGACTGCCGCCGCCATATTGGAGCCGCTCGGGGTAAGTATTATCGGCGCCAACTGTTCATTAGGACCAGAACAACTTTTGCCGGTAATCAGAGAAATGGCTGCCGCAACCACTCTTCCCATATCGGTGCAACCCAACGCTGGCCTGCCGGTGCTGCGAAACGGCGAGACGGTATTTCCTTTACTGCCGGATGAAATGTCTCTTTGGGCGCCCAAGCTGGTGGAGGCGGGGGCAACATTCATCGGCGGCTGCTGTGGGACTACGCCGGAGCATATAGCGGCTATGGCCTTGGGGCTGAAACAGTGTATTTCGGCCACGCGTAGCGTTTTGCCGCATGGGGTGCGGCTGGCGTCACGATCAAGGACGGTATGGCTGGGCAAAGATCACCCGACTGTGTTGATCGGCGAGCGAATAAATCCGACCGGCCGTAAAGCAATGGCGGAAGAGATACGGCAGGGCAGTCTGGTGTCGGTGAAGCGGGACGCGCTCGAACAGGTGGAAGCCGGCGCCGGCGCACTCGATATAAATATGGGCGTGCCGGGCCTCGATCAGAAAGAGTTGATGCAAAGAGCGGTAACAGAACTGTCCAGCCTGGTAGATGTGCCTTTTTCCATCGACAGCACCCAGGCGGAGGTGGTGGAGGCTGGGTTACGCTATTATCCGGGCCGGGCGCTGATAAACTCGGTGAGCGGCAAACAGCCGGAGCCTATTTTGGCCTTGGCGAAAAAATATGGCGCGGCGGTTATTGTGTTGCCTTTAGGAGAAAAAGGACTGCCAGTGACTGCGGAAGAAAAACTAGTCGTGGCGGAAGAAATAGTAAACAAGGCCAAACAGGCCGGACTGTCGGACAGCGATATGGTATTGGACGCGCTGGTGCTGACCGCGGCCTCGGACGGGAAGGCGCCGGGTGAAACGTTAAAAACGCTTCGCTTGTATCGGGAGAAGTTCGGCTATCCCAGTACGATGGGTTTGAGCAATGTTTCTTTCGGTCTTCCGCGGCGGGAATTGGTAAATACGGCTTTTTTCCTTATGGCGCTTGATAGTGGGCTGGACGCGCCCATCATAAACCCGGGCGCGCCGAATATTAGTGAAATGCTGGCGGCAGCTAGCGTGATCAATGGCAAAGACTATCAAGGATTGCGGTATAGTGGATATTATGCTGCTCAGACAGAAGAAAAACCGTCTATTGTGCCGATGGCGGAAGATGTTCTGTCTGCATTGATGCGGGCGGTGCAGCGCGGCGAAAAGGAAACCGCCGGCAAATTGGCTGCCGCGGCTTTCCAGGCCGGGCACAAGGCATATGATATAGCTACCGGCGCCCTGACCCGTGCGATGAATGAAGTGGGCGAGCGCTTTGCCACCGGCAAGGCATTTTTGCCACAGGTGATGATGTCGGCGGAGGCTATGCGCGCGGCATTCGATGCACTCAAGTCCGGGCTGGGCGAAGGCGAACAAATGGATAGCCTGGGTAAAGTACTGCTGGCGACTGTAGAAGGAGATATACACGATCTTGGAAAAAATATCGTGGCTACGCTTATGGAAAATAGCGGCTTTACTGTTATAGACCTTGGTAAAGATGTGCCGACGGCACAAATAGTGGAGGCAGTTAAACGAGAACAGCCAGATATAGTCGGTTTGTGCGCTCTGATGACTACAACGCTGGGGGCGATGGTAGAGAGCATCAAGGCGCTGCATGAAGTGGGATATCCGGGCGGGATAATGGTGGGCGGCGCGGTACTGACCGAAAGCTATGCCAAAGAGATAGAGGCCGACCTTTACGCCAAAGACGGTGTGCTGGCGGTAAAGCTAGCCAAAGAATGGGTGGAAAGAGCAAAATGAATGAACAGGGAACAATTCTTCGTCAATCAGAAAAGTCAGATATCGACGATATAATGAAAATTATAGACGAAGCCAAAGCCTTTCTTAAAGCACAAGGCGTTGACCAGTGGCAAAAAGGTTATCCTGACCGGACGGCTATCGAGGGCGATATTGCGGACGGTACAAGTTATATCCTTAAAAAAGGCGGTCAGGTAGTGGGGACGGTCATGGTCACTTCTGATGCTGAAGAAATATATGAAAATATCGAAGGCGCCTGGAAGAGCGAGCAGCCGTACGTGGCGGTACACCGTATGGCGGTATCGGCCAGCCGACGAGGCGAGGGGCTGGCCGAGGCGATGTTCGGGCATATAGAAAAACTTTGCGCTGGTAAGGGTATACACAGTATAAAGCTGGATACGGACGGGAAAAACTTCGCCATGCAGTCCCTCTTGGAAAAATTGGGCTTTTCATACTGCGGTATAGTGTACTTTGATAACAGTGAGAAGATCGCCTTTGAAAAGGTTTTGTTATAGAAAAAAGCCTGTTGCCATTTGGCAGCAGGCTTTAAAACATTTAAAACAGTTTTTGCGCAAGGATTTCTTTAGCTGCTTGCGGGCCGATAAAACCGTTTCTGACCATTGTTTCGAGCACGATGGCCTGTCGCTTTTTGGCAGCGTCAAAATTAACGAGGGGCGAATAATTGGAGGGCGCGGCGGGTAGGCCAGCTAGCATACTGCTTTCGGCCAGATTCAGCTTATCCGGCGTCTTGTGAAAATACACCTCTGAAGCGTCTTTGATGCCATAGGCACCTGATCCGAAATAAATGGTATTAAGATAGATTTCCAGTATTTCTTCTTTGGAGAACTTGCTTTCCAGTAGTATGCCGTAGATTATTTCCTGGAATTTGCGGGAGAAAGTCTGCCCCTGACCAAGGAAAATGTTTTTGGCCAGTTGTTGGGTGATGGTACTGCCGCCTTCCACTATTTCCCCGGCCTGGATGTTGACCAGGATGGCTCGCAGAATGCCGTTTATATCTACAACGCCGTGCTGGTAAAAGCGGCTATCTTCGACAGAAATGATGGCTTGCTGCATGGTGAGAGGGATATCGCTTATCTTTACCCAGTTTGGTGAGGCCATTTTCCCTTTTATTTCATCTTCAATCGTGAAAATACGTAAAAAGCCCTGCATTTCGTTCGGCAAAAAGTCACGCGCTATAGCGGGGATGTTCAGGCCTTGCGAGTTCGTCGCGGGAGCCGCGCCGCTCTGGTGGGTGGCCAGGCCGAACACTGTGCCGCCAAGCAAGAACAGTATGAATAAGAGTTTTTTCATGAGGAACTCCTTGCTGAAAAATGAAATTCTTTTCTAATTTTAACTTATCAAACAGTATTTGTCATATCTTTATTGAAGGAAATAGCAGTTTTTCGGAGAATGATTATATCCAGTGAACATATCGGCTGTATCAATGCCGGGAGGTGCCTTATGGGTAAAATATTGGCCGCGGCGTTTATGCCGCACCCACCGCTCATCATACCGGAGGTGGGGAAAAACGACTGCCGCCAGGTGCAAAAAACCGTGGACGCTATGAAAATAGCGGCGCAGCGTCTGGCCGAACTCAAACCGGGAACGGTTATCGTTATGACACCGCATGGCGTGAGTTTTCAAGATGCGGCTACTGTGGCAGTTTTTTCGGAGTTGACCGGAAGCATGGAAAAGTTCGGCGTACCACAGTGCAGGCTGGATTTTTTGGTAGATTTGCCGCTGGCGGAGGCGTTTTTGCAGAAGGCGGCCGCCCGTGGTGTAAATATGGTGCGGCTTGACCGCGCGTTTAGTGAAAAGACCGGTTATCCGGCCGAACTGGATTCCGGCGCCTTTGTGCCGCTGTATTATCTGACCGAAGCGGGTTTCCAAGGAAAAATAGTGCACATTTGCCCAGGGCTACTCGAACTGGAGGAAATAGCTGCTTTGAATGTAGCGCTGGCCGAGGCTGCGGCCGGAACAGAAAATGACATAGTGATTATCGGCTCAGGCGATCTGTCGCATTACCTAAAAGAAGGGCCGCCGTATGGGCAACGCCCGGAGGGGGCGGAATTTGACCGAATGGCTGTGGCGGCGATGCAGGATAATGACCGGCAGCTGTTGCTTGGCTTGGACAGAACGTTTATTGCCCGGGCCGGGGAATGTGGTTTGCGGTCATTGTTGTTTGCTATGGCGGCGGGAGAAGGAGCAGCCAGCGAATTTCTATCGTATGAAGACACTTTCGGCGTGGGTTACGCAGTGGCCTTATGGCAAAAGAACGATTTATCGTTGCCTTTGCGTTTGGCCCGCTGGACGCTCGATTATTGGTTGCAAAAAGGCGTTTCACCCGAGCAGGTGCCGGATTGGGCGGCCGGTTTGGCTGGCCGGCATGGGGTGTTCGTTTCTTTGCACAAACAGGGGAAGTTGCGTGGCTGTATGGGTACTTTTCTGCCCTGCCGGGAAGATGTGTCGCATGAAATAATGCAAAACGCACTTCTGGCGGCGCGGGAAGACCCTCGTTTTCCGCCGGTGCGGCCGGAAGAACTGGCTGAACTGACGGTGGCGGTAGATATACTTTCCGCGCCGGAAAAAATACCTTCGCTTGACTACTTGGACGTAAAAAAATACGGCGTCATAGTGTCGCATGGCCATAGGCGGGGCCTCCTCTTGCCCGATCTCGACGGGGTGGACGGCGTAGAGCAGCAGGTGTCTATCGCTATGCAAAAAGCAGGCATCAGGCCGGAGGAAAGCATAGACCTCTACAGATTTACGGTCGCGCGCCATGAAAGCTGATTGCTGGCGGCGGGACGGAGAGGCTGCAGTGTGTGAACTGTGTCCTCAGGCCTGCCGTTTGGTCGAAGGACAAAGTGGTATTTGCCGGGCACGGCGTAATGACGGAGGGGACCTGGCAACACTGAATTATGGTGAAGTGTCCGCGCTGGCGCTCGATCCAATAGAGAAAAAACCTTTGCGTAATTACTACCCTGGCAGCATGATACTTTCTATGGGCAGTTGGGGTTGCAATCTGTCCTGTCGGTTTTGCCAGAACTGGCGGATCGCCCAGAACAGGCCGCCGGTGAACAAAATGACGGCGCGGGAACTGGTGGAGCTGGCCGGGCAGGCTCGCGCTGACGGCAATATCGGCCTAGCCTATACTTACGCCGAGCCGCTGGTCTGTTATGAGTTCGTCAAAGAATGCGCGGAACTTTGCCGGGCGGCCGGCTTGAAAAATGTGCTTGTGAGCAATGGTTATATAAATAAGGAACCGCTTCTTGCGTTGGCGCCGCTTTTGGATGCGGCCAATATAGACCTGAAGGGTTGGACGGACGGTTTTTATTATACGATGTGTGGCGGCAGTCTGGAGCCGGTTAAAGAAAATATAAAACTGCTGGCCGACTACTGCCATGTGGAGGTGACAACGCTTATCATACCGGGGCACAACGACAGTGCAAAGGAGATGGCCGGTTTGGCCGCCTGGCTGGCAAATATAGATATGGGTATACCCCTTCACGTCAACCGCTACTTCCCTTGTTACAAGCTGGCGGCGGAGGCTACTCCACGCGAGAAGCTATATGAGCTGGAAGCTGTGGCAAAAAACTTTTTAACGAATGTGTATACAGGAAATATTTAAAAATATAAAATTTTTTTGTTTTACTTATTGACAGATGTAGACTGGAAGTATATAAATATATACATAACAAAATTTTCGCCAGGAAAGATATTTTTTATGCACGCAAAATGCATAAATTAAAAAGGAGTGACTTTTGTGAAAGCCAGTATTATTGGCGCGACCGGCTATACCGGCGCCGAGTTGTTGCGGCTGCTGGCCGGCCATCCGGAGGTTGAAATAGCGTATATAACCTCAGAAAGCTCTACCGGCGCGCCGATAGCGGAAAACTATCCCCATCTGGCGAAGTTTTATGGACAAAAGCTGACCAGCATGGAACAACTAGATGAGATAACGGAGGCCAGCGATGTGATCTTCGTTGGTTTGCCGCATGGCCACGCCATGAAGATCGGGAGAACATTGCAGGGTAAAAAAGCCAGGCTTATTGATCTCGGGGCGGATTACCGCCTAAAAAACATAAAAACATATGAAAAATGGTACAAAGTCGAACATACCGACCCTGACACAAAGGCGGTCTACGGGCTGTGCGAATTGTACCGCGAACAGATAAAAACCGCTGCAGTATTGGCCAATCCGGGTTGTTATGTGACTGCTTCCATACTGGCTCTTACTCCGCTTTTAAAGGAAAAACTGGTTTTTGCCCGTGGCATAATAGTAGACGCCAAGTCGGGCGCCAGCGGCGCCGGGCGCGGACTGTCCCTCGGAGTGCATTTCACCGAGTTGTTCGGCAATTTCCGCCCTTACGGGGTAGCTTCGCACCGGCATACGCCGGAGATTGAGCAGGTATATTCGGAGTTTGCCAGAGAGCCTGTGACCATATCTTTCACACCCCACCTGTTGCCCATCGACCGCGGTATACTGGCGACCTGTTATGCCGATCTCTCGCCGGGCGCGGACGAACAGGCGGTTAGGGAAGCTTTTGAAGAAATGTACGGTGGGGAGTATTTTATCCGCCTGCTGGGTAAGGGGAAATTTCCCGAGACGAAAAATGTGCGCGGCTCCAATTATGTCGACATAGGCTGGCAGTTTGACCAGCGAACAGGCAGGATCATCGTTATGGCGGCTCTCGATAATCTCGTTAAGGGAGCTTCCGGCCAGGCGGTGCAAAATATGAATATAATGTTCGGGTTGGCGGAAAACATGGGGCTGACCCAGCTGCCGCTCTACCCATGAGGTATCTTTATCAAAGAAAGGAACTTGTGAGCGTATGAAACAGATAAACGGCTGGATAACGGCGCCTCAAGGGTTTGTGGCCGCCGGGGTAAAGGCGGGTATTAAAAAAAGCGGCAACTATGACGTAGGCATTATCGCAAGCCTGGTTCCGGCGGCGGCCGGGGCGGTGTTCACGCAAAACGTCATGGCTTCTCCGGCGGTTGTTTTCAGCCGGGAAGTAGCCAAACAGGATTACGCCAGAGCGATAGTATTTAATGCTGGTTGCGCCAACGCCTGCACAGGCGGGCAGGGCATGGCGGATGCCAAGCGCATGGCCCAGCTATCCGAAGAACTGCTGGGCGCCGGAAAAAATCAGGTGTATGTCTGTTCTACTGGTGTTATTGGACATCTTTTGCCGATGGATAAGGTGGAACAAGGCATCAGGGAGTCCTATAAAGATCTGGCGGTGGGGGGCGGCGAAGCAGCCACTCTGGCTATCCAGACAACCGATACTTTTGTCAAAAAGAGCGCCTATGAATTCAAACTGAACGGCAAAAAGGCCGTGATCGCCGGTATAGCCAAAGGAGCCGGCATGATACACCCCAATATGGCGACCATGTTTTCCTTTATAACGACCGATGCAGCTGTGCAACCGGCGTTTCTGAAAAAACTGGTAAAAGAGGTTGCCGACAAGTCTTTCAATATGGTGGTGGTAGACGGCGATACCAGCACAAATGACAGCATGATCGTACTGGCTAACGGATTGGCCGGCAATCCGGCCATCGACAGCGAGCAGCATCCGGACTACGCTATTTTTTATGAAGCCTTGCTTGCGGTGAGCCAGGATTTGGCCAAACTTATTGCCCGCGACGGTGAAGGAGCGACCAAGTTTCTTACGGTGGAGGTTAACGAAGCGGAAAACGACACGGACGCCAAGGTGGTTGCCATGGCCATCGCCAAGTCGCCACTGGTAAAAACGGCTTTTTTCGGGCAGGACCCCAATTGGGGACGCATAGTCTGCGCGGCGGGTTATTCGGGTGCCAGTTTTTCGCCGGATAAAGTATCGGTAGCGCTCAACGGGCAGATTATATTTGAAAATGGCCTGGGCACTGTGCCTGACCTCGAAAAACTCAAAGGCGTTATGTCCGAGCACGATATAACTATAACAGTGAAACTGGGCGCCGCAGAGGGCAAAGCGACTGTCTGGACGAGCGACTTTAGTTATGATTATGTAAAAATAAATGCTGAATATCATACCTGATAGAAGTATAATATAACTATCATAGATTATGGAGGTATCGCGCATGATTAAAACTACTGAACAGATAAACACCCTGGTAGAGGCCCTTCCGTATATGATGCATTTCAAGGGCAAAACGGTGGTCATAAAATACGGCGGCAATGCTATGATCAACGAAGATCTGAAGAACAAAGTGTTGAAGGATATAGTTTTCCTGCAGTGCGCCGGAATGAAGCCTGTGGTAGTGCATGGCGGCGGCCCGGAGATCACTGCCATGCTGAAAAAGATGGATAAAAAATCCGAGTTTGTCAGCGGACTGAGGGTCACCGACCAAGAGACGGTGGCGGTAGCCGAAATGGTACTCGTTGGCAAGCTGAACACCGAACTGGTAAATCTCCTCAACCGCCAGGGCGGCAAGGCGATCGGTCTCAACGGCAAGGACGCGGACCTGGTTGTGGCGAAAAAACATATGGCGGAAGTATACGACAACGGTGATATAAAACTCATTGATATCGGTTTTGTCGGCGCGGTTGAAAAAGTGAACATCCAACTGGTGGAAGACCTTCTGGCCGCCGGTTATATACCTATCATCGCCCCGACCGGCGTGGGTGCAAGCGGCGAGACTTACAACATCAACGCGGACAGTGTGGCGGGCGAAATCGCCGGGGCGCTCAAAGCGGAGAAACTAGTGCTGCTCACCGACGTAAAAGGCATTTTCTCTGACTATCGCGATGAAAGTACGTTCATTTCGACCCTGACTTTTGAAAAGGCGCAGGAACTCATGATAAAAGGCAATATCGACGGCGGCATGATCCCCAAGGTCAAAGCCTGTGTGACAGCGCTATCGGCCGGCACTAAAAAGGCATGTATCATCGACGGGCGCGAACCGCATTCTATCATTATGGAAATATTTACAGACGCCGGGTTTGGCACGGAAGTGGTAAAGGAGTAGTCCTATGGACAAACATGAAACCATAAAAATAGAAAATCGGCATTATTTGCCGGTTTTTACCCGCTTGCCTATCGTGCTTGACCACGGTGAGGGCTGCTGGGTGTATGACAGTGAGGGCGGGAAGTATCTCGATTTTCTCGCAGGGATAGCGGTCAATTCCTTAGGCTACGGGCATAAAGAACTGGCGGCGGCTATCGGGCAGCAGGCGGGCAAAATAATTCACTGTTCCAATCTGTTTTATACGGCTGTGCAGTCGGAATTGGTGGAAAAACTGGTGCGTGTAACCTGTTTTCCGCGGGTTTTCCTGTGTAACAGCGGCGCCGAAGCTAACGAAGGGGCCTTGAAAATGGCCCGTAAATACGGTAACCGCCTGAAAGAAGGCAAGTCGAGGGTGATAACCACTCATCATTCTTTCCACGGTCGCACCTTAGCTACCCTGACCGCCACCGGACAGCCGAAGTATCAGGCCGGTTATTCACCTTTGCCGCCTGGTTTTGACCATGTGGAATATGGCGACTTGGGCGCAATGAAAAAGGTGATGGGTGAAGATGTCTGCGCCGTGCTCTTAGAGCCCATTCAAGGCGAAGGCGGCGTACATGTGCCGCCGGACGGCTATCTGGCCGAAGTGCGCGCTTTGTGTGATAAATACCAGGCGCTTTTGTTGTTCGACGAGATACAGACCGGCGTGGGGCGCACAGGGAAATGGTTCGCCTATGAGCATAGCGGGGTCAAGCCGGACGTCATGTCGGTAGCCAAGGGCATCGGCGGAGGGTTCCCCATGGGGGCGGTGCTGGCCGAGGAGAAGGTCAGCGAGATCTTCGGTCCGGGAGACCATGGTTCGACGTTTGGCGGCAATGCGCTTTCCTGTGCGGCGGCTAACACAGTGATTGATATTATAGAGCAAGAAGGCCTTTTGGCCAATGCGGCAAAGCAGGGAGCCTATTTCAAAGAAAAGTTGAATGACCTGAAAAAGAAGTACCCCGCTCTGATAACCGCCGTGCGCGGTGAAGGACTGCTGCTCGGGATGCAACTCAGCCAGCCGGGTAAAACTCTGGTAGACGCCTGCCTGGCCGCAGGGCTGATAATAAACTGTACGGCCGGCAATGTGATAAGGCTGGTGCCGCCGCTCATCGTGACAGAAAAAGAGATAGACATCGCGGTAGCCATTATGGACAAAGAACTGGGCACGCTCCAGTAATCAGAAAATGAGGTAGTATTATGGCTTTACGGGGCAGGAGCCTTTTGTCGCTCAAGGATGTAACTGTGGGTGAAGTGGCGACGATAATGGACGTGGCTAGAAAAATAAAAAGAAAACAAAAAAGTGGTGAACCGCATAACTATTTGGCAGGGAAGACGCTGGGCATGATCTTCCACAAGGCCTCCACCAGGACGCGCGTATCGTTCGAAGTGGGCTTTTACCAACTAGGCGGGCATCCACTGTATTTGAACGAAGCGGCTACCCAGATGGGGCGTGGAGAACCGGTAAAAGATACCGCCCGCGTGCTGTCGCGCTATGTGGACGGTATCATGATCCGCACTTATGGCCACGAAATAGTGGAAGAACTGGCCAAATACGCAGGAATACCGGTCATCAATGGTCTGACTGACAAGTTTCACCCCTGCCAGGCCCTGACGGATATTTTTACTATCATGGAGCATAAGGGTAATGTTAAAGGGCGCAAGTTCGTCTATGTGGGCGATGGGAACAATATGGCGCATTCTTTGATGTTTGCATGCGCCCGCACGGGCATGGACTGCATATGCGCCAGTCCAAAAGGCTATGAACCCGACCCGGAGATCGTAGCTATAGCGCAAAATATGGCCTCTGAGACTGGCTGCAACGTGAGCGTAATGACCGATCCCTTAGCGGCGGCCAAAGGAGCGGATGTTCTTTATACTGACGTATGGGCAAGTATGGGCATGGAGCAGGAGCAGTCCATCCGCCAGGAAGCGCTCAGTGACTACCAAATAAACCGCTATATGCTGGACGCCGCCAAGTCGGACGCTATAGTTATGCACTGCCTGCCCGCCCACCGGGGCGAGGAGATAACCGAAGAAGTAATGGAAAGTCCGCAGTCGGTCATCTTTGACCAGGCGGAAAACCGCCTGCATGTGCAAAAGGCGGTTATGGCACTGTTGATGAGTGATATGGTGCTTTGATGAATGCTTTTGCCAGGGTGGCTGTTGGGCCGTCCACGGACGCCACACAGCTACCCGCGCATTTACAAATAAATATCTTAATGATCAAACAAGGAGTGTTAATTTGATGAAAAAAGACGTTAAAAAGGTAGTGTTGGCCTATTCCGGCGGACTGGATACCTCGGTTATCATCCCCTGGCTGAAGGAAAATTATGACTGTGAAGTCATCGCCATGTGCTGCGATCTGGGGCAAGGCGAGGAACTGGATCCGGTTTACGATAAGGCGCTCAAATCCGGTGCCAGCAAGTGCTATATCGAAGATCTAAAAACGGAGTTTCTGGAAGATTTCGTCTGGCCGGTATTGAAAGCCGGTGCAGTGTATGAGAAAAAGTACCTTCTGGGCACTTCTTTCGCCCGTCCGCTGATTGCGAAAAAACTGGTGGAGATAGCTGAAAAAGAAGGCGCCGACGCCATTTCGCACGGTGCTACCGGCAAAGGGAACGACCAGGTACGCTTTGAACTGACCGTCAAGGCCCTTGCGCCACATCTTACCATCATCGCGCCCTGGCGGGAGTGGGATATCCGTTCGCGCGAGGATGCTATAGACTACGCCGACAAGCACGGCATACCCATACCGGTCACCAAAAAACGCCCGTACAGCATGGATCGCAATATCTGGCACCTCAGCCATGAAGGAGCCGATCTCGAGGATCCGGCCAATGAGCCGCTCGACGACCTCTATATGATCTGTAATACTATCGAAAAAGCGCCTAATGAAGGAGAATATGTGACACTGGACTTTGAAAAGGGCATTCCGGTCGCCCTGAACGGGAAAAAATTGGGCGCGGTGGAAATGGTGGAAACGCTTAACGACATCGGTGCCAAGCACGGCATCGGCATCGTGGACTTGGTGGAAAACCGCCTGGTCGGCATGAAGTCGCGCGGCGTGTATGAAACTCCGGGCGGCGCTATCCTTCATTATGCGCACAACGAGCTTGAGGCACTCACTCTTGACCGGGCGACCATCCACTATAAGCAACTGGTTGGCATCAAATACGCTGAAATGGTCTACGACGGCATGTGGTACGCGCCGCTTAGGGAAGCGTTGGCCGCTTTTGTCGACGAAACACAAAAGACGGTGACCGGCACGGTAAAACTTAGACTCTTTAAAGGCAATATCAAGAGCGCCGGCGCTAAATCACCTTATTCCCTCTATCACGAAGGGTTCGTCACTTTCGGACGCGATGAGGTATACAACCAGGCCGACGCAGAAGGTTTCATCAATCTTTTGGGTTTGCCACTCAAAGTGCGCGCGCTGATGAAAAAGGAGCGCGGCGTATGAGCCGAAAACTGTGGGGCGGGCGATTTGCCAAAGGCACGGACAAACTGGTCGAGGAGTTCAACGCCTCGGTCAGTTTTGACCAGCGCATGTACAAAGAAGACATACGTGGCAGTATCGCACACGCCCGCATGCTGGGCAAGTGCGGCATCATACCGTCCGCTGACGCGGAGGAGATAGTGCTCGGCCTCAACGCCATACTGGCCGACATCGAAGCGGGGAACTTTGAGTTTTCTGTGGCACTCGAAGACATACACATGAATATAGAAAAACGGCTGACTGATCGCATCGGCGCGGCTGGGGCACGTCTGCACACAGCCAGGAGCCGCAACGATCAGGTGGCGCTTGACCTGCATATGTATGTAAAAAAAGAGGTCGCGCAAACGGCCGGGCTTATCGTAAACCTCGAAGAAGTTCTGCTGGACCTGGCCGGACAGCATAAAGACAGCATCATGCCCGGTTACACCCATTTGCAACGGGCGCAGCCGGTCACGCTGGCCCAGCATCTTCTGGTATATTTCAATATGCTGGCGCGCGATTTTCGCCGCCTGGAAGGGGTGTGGGCTGGCGCGGATATCATGCCGCTGGGCGCCGGGGCGCTGGCTGGAACAACTTTCCCAATAGACCGGCATTTTGTGGCTGCCGAACTTAACTTTGGTGATGTGTACAGTAACAGCATGGATGCGGTGAGTGACCGCGACTATATACTGGACTACCTGGCTTTTGCGTCCATTCTTATGGGTCACCTTAGCCGTCTGAGCGAAGAGGTGATACTATGGTCTAGCACGGAATTTGCTTTTATTGAGCTCGATGACGCTTACGCGACCGGATCATCTATGATGCCGCAGAAGAAAAACCCTGACATAGCCGAGCTGGTACGAGGGAAGACCGGTCGGGTGTACGGGCATCTCGTGGCGCTTCTTACGGTCGTCAAGGGTCTGCCGCTTACCTATAACAAGGATCTGCAGGAAGATAAAGAAGGCCTGTTTGATACAATAGATACGGTGAAATTTTCATTAGCTGTTTATGCGGCCATGCTGTCGAGCATGAAGGTAAACTCGGAAAAAATGGAACAAGCTGTTCGTCAGGATTTTGCCAACGCTACCGACTTGGCGGACTATCTGGTGAAAAAAGGCATGCCCTTTCGGGAGGCTCATGAGATAGTGGGAAAATGTGTGCAGCATGCTATTGAAAAGGGCTGCATGCTTATCGATTTGCCGCTGGCGTTTTACCAAAGTTTGTCCGCGTTGTTTACGGAAGACCTCTTGCCGGTTATCCAGCCGAAAATCTGTGTGAATAACAGAAAGTCTTACGGCGGGACGTCTCCTGAACAGGTTATGAGGCAAATCGAGTTGGGGCGTGCTGCTTTGGCAAGGCAAAAAGAATGCCTGGCAGGTTTTAATAAAATGATTTGATGTTGGAAAAAAAACCTTGTGTTTGCTTGAACGCAAGGTTTTTTTTTTGTATAATAAAATGAACGTGCATTTTACATTTTGTAGGAAAGGAGCGCCAAAATGCTGTCTTATTTTGAGACTTTATACGCTACCTTGCGCCTGTGGGATTTCGTAGATATCCTGATAGTGGCGGTAGTTTTATACCGCGTATATATGATGCTTAAAGATACAAGAGCGGCGTCTTTGGTCAAAGGCCTGATCGTGCTTGTTTTGGCCACGCTCCTTAGCAATTGGCTGGAATTGCACGTTGTGCACTGGCTGTTGCAAAAAAGTATAACCGTACTGCTGGTCGCCCTGCCGGTTGTCTTTCAGCCGGAACTCAGGCGTGGCCTCGAGCAATTAGGAAGGGGCCGCATTTTTAGCAAGAGCCTTCTTGATGACGAAGAAGTGGAAAACATACTCAACGCTTTGAGCACGGCTGTTTTGTCTATGGCCAAGCATAAAATCGGCGCGCTTATCGTTGTAGAGCGCGAGACCGGCTTGAGCGACTACATAGAGACAGGTATAAAGCTCGATGCGCTTATTACCAGCGAATTTTTGATAAATATTTTTATTCCCAATACCCCTTTGCACGACGGCGCGGTCATTCTGCGCGGCAACCGTGTGGCGGCTGCCGGATGTTTGCTGCCACTGACCGACCAGCGCGCGCTCAGTAAAGAGCTGGGCACCAGGCATCGGGCGGCTATCGGACTGAGCGAACAGACGGATGCGTTGATACTGGTAGTAAGCGAAGAGACGGGTACGGTGTCACTGGCCAGTGGCGGGCACCTCAGGCGTGACATGACGGGTGATGATGTTAAAAATGCTATCAGGCCGGCGATAAACAATACCAGTGTCAATTGGAGAGACGCGCTAAAGGCCATGTTTGCGAACTGGAGGCGGACAAAATGATCAGTTTGCCGCATAACGGAAACATAGCAAAAATATTATCGGTTATAATGGCTTTTGCGCTCTGGTTGTACGTGATGAATGAGCAAAATCCGCCGATAACGCTGCCCTATACGGTGAACTTGCAAGTACAGGGGCTGCCGGACAACATCCTGCTATTGTCCGCGCCGGAGGCGGTCAGAGTTAAGGTGCGCGGTACGCGTTCTGTGGTGACGGAAGTTTCCGGCAAGGATATAAAGGCTTTTGTCGATATGCGCGGTGCGCAAAAGGGAGAATACAGCAAGAAACCACAAATCGTCCTGCCTAATGATATGCAACTGGTAGAAGTTATGCCGGAAGTAGTGCTTGTGCGTACTGACGACGCAGTAAAACGCAGTATGCCGGTAGATGTGCGTTATTCAGGACAGTTGCCCGTCGAACTGCATGTGGCGTCCATGACGGTAGTTCCTAGATCGGCGCGCATAAGCGGTGCGGAAAGTATTGTGAGCAGGGTAGCCCGTGTCGATACGCTTTTTAACCTTGATCATAAAACAGCGGGAGCGATAAAGGCTGACACGCCGCTGCTGGCGGTTGACCATGAAAATAAACCGGTGGAAAAAGTAATAATAGACCCATCATATGTTTCTCTGGCAATCGATATTGTGGAAAAAGAAAACGCTGTTCCCCTGCCGGTGAAAATATTTACCAGCGGTTCTTTGTCAGCCGGGTACAATGTGGGTAGCATAACTTCCAATCCCACGCAGATAATGTTGAGCGGAGCGTATAGCCTGGTCGGTGCAGTCAAGGAGATATCTACGGAAGAGATTAGTCTTGACGGATTGAAGAGAGATACGGTGCGTAAAGTGCGGTTGAGGGTTCCGCAGGGCCTTATAGCCGAACCGGATGTAGTAGATGTGTTGATAAAAGTGGGAAAAAATTAATGAGCGGAGAAAAGTGCTTTGCTAAAACTTGCTAACTTGCGGGTAGCCGTGCCGGATGCACGATCGCTAACCGAAATAGTGGCGCGCCGTCTGAGGATAGATAGTTCCAATATAAAAAAGGTGTCTATTTTGCGTAAAGCGGTAGATGCCCGGCGCAAAGACGATATAAGATTTGTCTATACATTGGCGATCGAGGTGGCGGATGAAGTGTCGCTGCTGAAAAAATCTGCTGCCAATAGGGACATCTCGCTTTTGCAGGAAGACAAACCGCTCGACGGCATAGTTTACGGTGACAAGCCTTTGGTCGGTCGTCCTGTGGTGGCAGGAGCCGGTCCGGCCGGCCTGATAGCCGCCTTTTTGTTGGCTGAACACGGTTACAGGCCGCTCCTTATAGAGCGTGGCCGCCCGGCGGCTGAAAGGGCACTGGCTGTGTCGGATTTTTGGAAGAATGGAAAACTGTCGCCGGATAATAATGTTCAGTTTGGCGAAGGCGGAGCGGGAGCCTTTTCTGACGGCAAACTGACTACCCGGGTGAACGACCCGGCGGGCAGGTTGGTTTTAGAGTGGTTTGTAGAAGCCGGTGCGCCGGAAGAGATACTTTATGAATATAAACCGCATGTAGGTACAGACCGGCTGAGGAACATGGTCGGCGGACTGACGGACAGGATACGAAAAAATGGTGGAGAGGTGCTGTTTTCCAGTAAACTGACTGATTTAGGGCTGGTAGATGGTACGCTGGGGGAAATAAGCGTCAACAGCGAACGCTTGGAATGTAATGCACTTATCCTGGCGACCGGGCATAGCGCGCGAGATACATACAATATGCTCCAGGGAGAAGGGTTTGCCCTTGCAGGGAAGCCGTTTTCCATAGGCTTGCGCATAGAACATCCTCAAGAGATCATTGACCGGGCTCAATACGGTCTTTTTGCCGGGCATGAAAAACTTGGGCCGGCGGATTATGCTCTGGTTTATCATGATAGAGCCAGCGGGCGGAGCGCATATTCATTTTGTATGTGTCCCGGCGGGGTGGTAATAGCGGCCACCTCCGGCGAAAGACAGGTAGTGACCAACGGCATGAGTCTTTATAAACGGGACTCTGGGCGGGCAAACAGCGCGCTTGCCGTGGGAGTGGGGCCGGAAGACTTCGGCGGACAGCCTCTGGACGGCATGAAATTTCAGGAATATTGGGAAAACCTGGCTTTTGAAAAAGCAGGCAAAGATTATTGCGCTCCGGCGCAAAATGTAGGGAGTTTTTTGCAAGGCGGCAGCCCGGTTTTGGGCGCGCTAAATCCTACCTACGCGCCGGGGGTGCGTGCAGTAGAACTGCGGGAAGTTTTGCCAGCATTTGTCATAGATACTTTGGCCAAGGCTCTGCCGGATTTTGGCCGCAAAATAAAAGGTTTTGACCAGACAGACGCTCTTTTGACCGGGGTAGAAACGCGCACATCGTCACCGGTGCGTATTTTGCGCTCGCCGGACAGCCGCCAGGCTGTGGGCTGGCCGGGAGTATATCCGGCCGGGGAAGGCGCGGGTTACGCTGGCGGAATAATGAGCGCAGCCATAGATGGCTACCATGCTGCCGCCGCTCTGATGAAAGAATATAAAAGGCTTTTATGAGGAGGATACACATGCAAAGACTTTTTGGTACAGATGGTGTGAGGGGATTGGCCAACCGGGAGGTAACGCCTGAATTGGCTATGGACCTCGGGCGGGCGGCCGCGCAATATTTTGCGGATGCGGGCGCCGATAACCCCAAGATATTTATCGGGCGGGATACGAGGCTGTCCGGACACATGCTCGAGGCGGCGCTGGCGGCGGGTATCTGTTCGGCCGGCGGCGAGGCGCATATATTGGGAGTGATGCCAACCCCGGCGGTAGCTTACCTGACTGCTAATTCCGATGCTTGCGCCGGAGTTGTGATTTCCGCTTCACACAATCCATTTGCCGATAATGGCATCAAGTTTTTTTCTCATAAAGGCACCAAACTCCCCGATGTAGTGGAAGACAAAATAGAGGCGCTGGTTAACGATCGTGATGTGAAAGACCGCCCGATAGGCCAGTCGCTTGGCGACGTCATCTGCCGGCCGGGTTTGGCTATAGACTATGTGAAACACGTTATAGCCACAGCAGATATAGATTTGCGTGGACTCAAGGTGGTACTCGACTGTGCCAATGGGGCGGCTTACGAACTGGCCCCCGAAATATTGCGCGAGTTGGGCGCCGAGGTTATAGTCATGTTCGATAAGCCGGATGGGGTGAATATAAACGAAAACTGTGGCTCTACACATACGGGAGCTCTGGCGGCGGCTGTACGTGAGCACGGAGCGAGTGTAGGTGTGGCGCACGACGGGGATGCCGACCGTTGCCTGTTGATAGACGAGCAGGGCAATGAAGTGGACGGCGACCAGATGATGCTGATTTGTGCGCTGGAACTGATGGAAAAAGGTAAACTAAAAGATAATGTATTAGTCACAACTGTGATGAGCAATATCGGCCTGCATGCCGCCATAAAAGAACATGGCGGGCGTTGTGTGGTAACTCCGGTGGGCGACCGCTATGTACTGGAGGAAATGCTGAAAGAGGGTTATTCGTTGGGTGGAGAGCAGTCAGGGCACATTATATTCGGCGACTATGCGACTACCGGCGATGGCTTGGTGACGGCTACCCAGGTGCTGGGCGCGATGGTGAGAAACAACCGGCTGCTTTCTGAACTGGCCGGGCAAATGGTGCGTTACCCCCAAGTGTTGACCAATATCCGGGTGAAAAGCAAGCAGGGCTGGGAGAACAATGAGTCCATCAAGAAAGCTGTTGCTTATGCCACAGAATTGCTGGGAGAAACGGGGCGGGTGCTGGTGCGTGCGTCCGGAACCGAACCGCTTATCAGGGTAATGGCCGAAGGGCCTGACCAGAGACAGCTAGACGAGCTTGCGCAATATGTGGCCGATACAGTAAAACGGGAACTTGGCTGATCAGCGGTAAAATATAAAACGGGCAGGCGGGCGTTGTACCGCCGGTACTAAGGAGGACACGGCAAATGTGCGGTATAGTAGGTTATATAGGAAATGAAGAAGCTACTGAGTTTTTGCTTGAGGGTTTGACCAAGCTGGAGTACCGTGGTTATGATTCTTCGGGAATTGCGGTTTTTGACGGCAAGAAGATCGTGGTGGAAAAGACGGTCGGCCGCTTAGATGCGCTCCGGCAGAAGATAGGGAAACAACTGCCCAAGGGGAAAATAGGCATAGGCCACACCAGGTGGGCGACCCACGGGCGCCCCTGTGACGCCAACAGCCATCCTCACCTCAGTCAGGACGGAAATTTTGTGGTCGTGCACAACGGCATTATCGAGAACTATCTGGAACTCAAAGAAGAGCTCTTAAAAAAAGGCTATGCCTTTCAGTCGGAAACAGATACCGAAGTAGTGGCGCAACTGATGGAAGAACATTATACAGGAGATTTTTTCGCCACAGTAAAGAACGTGCTGGATATTATAGAAGGCTCTTATTCGCTGGTATTTATGAGCTCTTATGAACCGGACAAGATCATCTGCGCGAAAAAAGACAACCCACTGGTCATTGGACTGGGCGAAGGGGAAAACTACATAGCGTCCGATATCCCGGCGATCATTGCCTATACTCGCCGCACATATATCCTCAATGACGGTGAACTGGCGATAGTGAAAAAGGACAGCGTATATGTAGAAAACCGCCGTGGTCAGCAGGTGGACAAAAAGGAATTTATTGTCAACTGGAATGCCGAAGCTGCTGAAAAAGGCGGCTACGAACATTTTATGATCAAGGAAATATACGACCAGCCAAAGGCCATCCGCGATACCATGAGTGGCCGGGTAACGAAGAACGGAAAGATAGATTTTCCGGAACTCAAGTGGACGGACGCAGACCTGCAGGCGATAAAGAAAATATTTATCGTTGCCTGCGGCACCGCCTATCATGCCGGCATGGTAGGCAAATACTACATAGAGCAATTGGCGCGTGTGCCGGTGGAAACCGACATAGCCTCAGAATTTCGCTACCGCAGCCCGCTGGTGGATAAAGATACCCTGATGATCGTAGTCAGCCAGTCCGGCGAGACCAGTGATACCCTGGCGGCGCTCAAGGAAGCCAAACGCCTGGGCGCGCGGACATTAGCTGTGACCAACGTGGTAAGTTCATCCATCGCGCGGGAAGCTGACCAGGTGCTTTATACCTATGCCGGCCCGGAAATCGCGGTCGCTTCCACCAAGGCTTACACTACCCAGATCATGGTACTTTTGATGTTATCCATGTATATGGGCGAGCTGAACGGCAATCTTGCGGACGAAAAATGCGCAGAACTGGTCAAGGGCTTACATAATTTGCCGGGGCAGATACACGAGATGCTGGAAGATGTTGAGCCGATCAAGATATTTGCCCAAAGATACGCTGCCAATGAGGACGTATTCTTTATCGGGCGTTCGCTCGACTACGCGGTGGCGCTCGAAGGTTCACTCAAACTCAAAGAAATATCTTATATCCACGCAGAAGCATATGCGGCGGGTGAACTCAAGCACGGCACCCTGGCGCTCATTGTGAACAATGTACCGGTCATTGCGCTGGCTACCCAGGAAGATGTCTATGAAAAAACACTCAGCAATATCAAAGAAGTGAAGGCGCGCGACGCAGTAGTCATCGGCATCGGGATGGAAGGCAACGATACTTTAGTCAAATATGTAGACCACACTGTATTTGTGCCGCGCACAGAAAAATACCTGGCCCCGCTGGTTACAGTCATCCCGTTGCAGCTGTTGGCGTATTACGCAGCTCTTACGCGCGGCTGCAACGTGGATATGCCGAGAAACCTTGCCAAGAGTGTGACAGTAGAATAAAAATTTTGAGGTAATGGAATGCATAAAAAACTTTTTTTAGTGCTGGCGTTGAGCTTTTCTTTAGCCAACATAGTCGGCGCTGCCGAGCCGCTGGAAGTGGATAAACTTTTACAGGAAGGAAAAAACGCCTGCAAGTTAGGCCGCTACAATCTGGCAGGCAAACTTTTCAATAAAGCCATACTGGCTGCACCTGAGCGTTATGACACATACCTCAACAGCGCCCGGGCCTGGATGGAAATGGGCGACTGCCCGCAGGCGATCAATGATCTGGAAGAAAGCATCAGGCTGAATCCTTCTGATATGGAGAGCCGCTGCATAAAAAGTTATGCCGCTTATATGTCGGGCGATTATGACGGGGCGCTTTCTGATATAAAAACTGCTATGGGTATACAGCCCAAAAATGCTTTTCTCTATTACGCGCGCGGATTTATTTATGAAAGTAAAGGAGATATCGAAAAAGCGCTCGATGATTATGACGCAGCTTTGCGGTTATTAAAAAAGACGGCCAAGAAAAAACGTGCGGATGGTCTCATCTTGTTTGCCGAAGTTACTGATACTTGCACATTCGATAAAGAAGGCGCCGCGATTTATTTTCAGCGGGGCATGGCTTATTCCCAAGACGGTAATTTTAAGGCCGCCCGAAAATATTTTCAAAAAGCAGTCAATATCAAGCCGGAGTTGGCGAAAAAATTACCCGAAGGCGTGATAAATGCAGCACCGAACGAGTAGGGTTTTGCATACCTGCCCTGAAAACGGGCGGGTATTTTTTTATCCTGCGTCAGGGATGCAGAAGTTTTTTCTATTGACAGCAAAGAAAAATAATGTTATTGTTAGTTAACAAACGTTAACCAACGCGTCGACTCCAACCGGGAGTATTTTTCAGCACAATAGGTTAACGAATGATTACCAAATAATTTGCGAATGTTAGGAAGGAGTATTGTGTATGGGCAAACTATTTGACGGACGGATATGGTGTATTGGGGGACTGGTCATCGCAGCTGTGCTTGCGGTGTTGTCCGTCCCGCCGCTGGCGCAGGACACTGCGTACCATATGTTTGCCGATGACCGGGGAGCGGCAGGTATACCGAATGTTTGCAACGTATTATCAAACGCTGCATTCTTATTGGCGGGTCTGGCAGGCTTGATGCGTGTACGGCAGTCAGAAACTGTTTGGCTGTGGCGTTTCTTTTTTAGTATGGTGCTGCTGGTAGCAGTGGGGTCAGGCTATTACCACTGGCGTCCGGATAATGCCACACTTGTTTGGGACAGACTGCCCATGACAATGGCTTTTGCCGGACTCCTCGCCGCAGTTGTGGGAGAACGCATAAACCTGAAAGTCGGTAAGTTATTATTTTTACCGTTGCTAGCCTTCGGGGCGGCCAGCGTGGGTTACTGGCATTTGAGCGAAGCGATGGGCGCCGGCGATCTGCGGCTCTATATATTGGTACAGTTTTTGCCACTGGTACTCGTTCCTTTGATAGTCGCACTTTATCAGGGCAAAGACGGAGCCAGAAGGTATTGGGGGCTGGCCGGTTGTTATGTAGTGGCCAAATTGTGCGAAGTAGGAGATCAGGTGCTTTTTCGCACGCTCTACATGCAACTGAGCGGGCATACCTTAAAGCATTTGGTTGCGGCGGCGGGTCTTGTCCTGTTTGTATTGTTAAATAAAGATTGACAAAGCAGGTTTTTTTTATTAATATTTGGTTAACAAAAGTTAACCAAAGGGGCGGTGGAAATGCGCGCTTTGTTCGCACATGAAGGGAAAAAAGGAGATCTGTTGCAGGCCAGCATAGAGCTGTTTGCCGCCCGGGGCTATCATGCCGTCTCTGTACGCGATATAGCAAAGGCAGCCGGAGTGTCGGAAGCGGCGCTCTATAAACATTTTAAAACAAAAGAAGAAATGGCTTTATATATTTTCACGATGATCATTACCTACTACACCGGCCGCCTGACTGCCATAGACGCAAAAACCAGGGGAACGGCGGAAAAGCTTTGCCGGGTGGTGGACGTTACCTATGAGTTGTTTGAGGAACATCCTGCTGAGATCAAGGTGGCGCTTTTATCCCAGTATATATTTTGGGATCAGGTGAAAGAGCAGATCAAACCGCACTTTGTGCTAAAAAAAATACTGAAAGAAGGCATGGAAAAAGGTGAAATACCGCGCCAACCTGTTTATTTATGGATAAGCCTGTTTAGCGGCCTCATGCTCAAACCACTGGAGCATTATCAGTATTTTTCCGACGAACTTCCCGGACTGCCTGAGATAAGAACACAGGTCAAGGATATGTTGCATAAGTTGCTGAGTTTTTCAGCTTTGGTAAAGGATGGAAAGAGGTTGTGAAAAATTTTTTAAAGTGGCTGCTGAGATTTGTATTCCGAACAAGGTTTTTTGGCCTGGAAAAGCTTAAATTTGCGGGGCCCTCTATCATAATGCCCAACCATGCTTCGTTTCTCGACGCCGTGTTTCTTTATGCGTACTTGCCAAAAGAAGCCTGTTTTGTGATAAATACCGAGATAGCGGAGAAAATATCACCGGTTTTGCGTTGGATAAATCATATCAAAATAGATCCGCTCAACCCGTATTCCCTGAAAAAGATTATAACGGTCGCCAAAACCGGACAGCCGATAGTGCTTTTTCCCGAAGGAAGGCTGACTATGACCGGCGGCCTGATGAAGGTGTACAACGGCATAGGGCTGGTTGCCTTCAGGAGCGCTGCCCGCATATATCCGGTGATTTTCTTGGGCACGCATCTATCTAAAGTTACCAGGATAAAAAACATGGTGCATTCGCGCTGGTTGCCGGAGGTAAGTATTTTTGCCGGTGAGCCTTATACTTTGGCACTTGCACCCGGCCTGCCTTTGCGTAAGCAGAAAAAACAGGTAAGTGACAATATACTTACCATATTGCAGTACAATATGTTTAAAGCCAGAGAAGCGGCGGAACGGACGGGAAACCTGTTTGACAAACTGTTGGAAGCGGCCAGGGAACAAGGCGGCGGCCAACTGATAGAAGATGTTGGCGCAAAGGCCGGTTACAGTGATATATTGCTGGGCAGTTACGCCATGGCAGACCAACTGGCGGACACATTGAACAAAGAGGAACGGGTAGGTGTTTTACTGCCAAACTCTATAGGGCACCTGGTCGCCCTGTTCACACTTTTTTATATGGGAAAGACGCCGGCGATACTGAATTTCAGCGCCGGTACGGCAAATAATCTTCACTGCAGTGAAATAGCCGGACTCAGGACTATACTGACTTCCCGGCAGTTTATTGAAAAGGGGCATTTTGAAGAACTTCAGGCGGCTCTTAAGAAACATTGCCAACTAATATATCTGGAAGACGTCAAAAGCAGTATTGGTTGGGCAGGAAAGTGCGCCGCCCTGGTTAAGCTGATTTTGCGCAAGAAGGCGGGTCATCTGGGGGAGCTGGTGTTATTTACCAGCGGTAGTGAGTCAAGGCCCAAGGGTGTGGTATTGTCGCATAAAAATATCCTTTCCAACCTGAACCAGATCGGCAGTATCATCGACTATACCCCGTGCGACAAGATGCTCAACGCTTTGCCGATGTTTCACTCTTTCGGCTTGACGGCGGGGACTTTTCTGCCGCTCTTTAGCGGGATGGGGCTGTTTTTATATCCTACGCCGCTGCACTACAAGATAATACCGGAAATAGTATATGACCGGAATATCACCGTTATGCTCGGGACACCGACTTTTTTGTCGGGCTATGCCAAATACGCCCATCCATACGATTTTTACAGTATGCGTTATGTGTTGGCCGGTGGTGAGAAGTTAAAGGATGAAGTACGCCAACTGTGGCATGAAAAGTTTGGCTTGAGGGTGCTGGAGGGCTATGGCGTGACCGAGGCGTCACCTGTATTGGCGCTCAATACGCCGTTATTTTATAAAACCGGCACGGTGGGTCGTATATTGCCAGGCATAGAGTGGCGGCTGGAAGCGGTGGCGGGCATCGAAGGCGGCGGGGATATTCTGGTAAAAGGCCCCAATATGATGCAAGGGTACCTACTGGCTGGGCAGGGATTTGTCCTGGCTCCAGCCTGGTATAACTGTGGTGATATAGTTGAAGTAGACGAAGATGGTTTTGTGGCTATAAAATCGCGCTTGAAGCGTTTTGCCAAGATCTCAGGCGAAATGGTCAGTCTGGACGGAGTGGAAAAAGTGGCGGAAAACTGCTTTGGCATTGGTCAATACGCTGCAATAAACCTGCCGGACACCAAACGCGGAGAGAAAATAATCCTCTATACTACAAGTAAAAACGCAACTAAACAAGCTTTGCGCGAATTTATAAGTGCAAACAAGGAAAATCTTTTGGCTATGCCTTCAAGTTTGCTGACGGTCGACAAGCTGCCGCTTCTTGGCAACGGCAAAACGGATTATGTATCTTTGAAGGCCCTTGTGGTAAGGGATGGGGAATGATATGCGCAGGACGTTGAATTTACGACCGTTGCCCGCTCTTTATCTGGCGCAGTTTTTATCGGCATTTGTTGATAATATGATATTGTTCATCGTGCTGGCTATTTTGCAACAGTACACCTATCCGGATTATTATCTGCCGCTGGTGCAGAGTCTGTTTCTGGCTTCTTATATAGTGCTGTCGCCCTGGGTGGGGCGGTTTGCCGACCGGCATGCCAAAGCGAGAGTGCTTATGGTGGGGAATTTTATCAAATTGTGCGGAGTCGGCCTGCTCTTTGCGCACTGTGACCCGGCGCTCAGTTATGCGGTAGTTGGTGTGGGCGCTGTAGTATACAGTCCGGCCAAGTATGGGATACTACCTTTGCTGACTAAGGGTGAGGATGCATTGTTGAAAGCGAACTCCGGCCTCGAGAGTTATACGATACTGGCGATACTCACCGGTTCTGTGGCAGGAGGTTTTTTGGCCGATATTTCCGCTATGGTAGGGTTGTCTGTTTGTGCGGTGCTATATATTCTTTCCATGGTAATAAATATATTTATCCCACTCGATCCGGGGAACCGGGCGATAGATTACCGGTACGCAGTAAAAGAGTTTTGCGGCGATACCACAGCATTGCTGAAAATGCCGCAAAGCCATTATTCACTTATCGGTACGGGTTCTTTTTGGTTGTCTTCGGCGGTATTGCGCATGCTGATATTTGCTTGGGCTCCTGTAGCTCTTGGAATCGCCGATCTCACCACCATCAGTTTTATAGCCGCTGCCAGCGGCGTGGGCGTGGCGTTCGGAGCTTTAGCGGCGCCGCGTTTTGCCAGTATAGCCACCTATTGGAAAACTGCGCGCTTTGGCTTAGGTATGGGGCTTGGCATACTGTCTTTTGTTTTTGTTGGAAATATATATCTCACTGTATTTATGCTGCTTTTGATCGGCTTTTTGGGCGGGGCGTACATAGTTCCTATGAACGCCGCTTTGCAGCAGGCAGGGCATAATGTGGTAGGGGCCGGGAAAACTATCGCTGTGCAAAATTTTGTTGAAAATACCTTTATGTTTGCTGGGGTAGGCGCCTACACACTGGCGGTCAAAACGGGAGTTCCGACAAATATCTCCCTGGCGTCTACCGGCCTTTGCCTTTTGCTTTTCGTGGCATACCTGTACAGTTATTCTTACCGGATAAAAGGTAATCGGACACAAAGCTAGCTAGCATAGGCCGGAAGTGCTTTTAATATGTTATAATCTTTATGTCGGGGGGTGGGGCAGTGAAACGCAGTGAATACCAGGAAATATTCAGTAAAATATCCAAGATGGTAGATGGTTTGGCTGTTATTGCGAATGAACGGGGCGAGGTGACCGTGTCTGCTGCGGGAGAAAAAACCACCAAATTGCCGACGCCGTCCATGGTCTGCTTGATGGATACGTTAGCAAGCGGCGAACCGGTGGGCGTAAGAGTAGACGAAGGCATAACCATTTGCGTGATGCATTTGTCCGCCAACAGATGGCTGGTTCTAGATAATAGCCAGACAGTCGCCAAGGCGGCGCAGCAAAAAAAAGCTATAATAAATGCCCTGCCGTTTATCGCCCAGATAGCGGGTGGTGATGCCACGCTGTTTAATCGCGAGGGGATCAGGGAAAACGCCTTTTTCCCTGATGGCAGTGAAAATGTGGCGGCAATCGGCGAATATCAGGAACTATACAGCAAAACGCTAAAAGAGATGCGACCGAGTATAGGACCGGCGTTTTTTGCTGAAGGGGCAAGTGCGGTTCGTGTGCCTATAACCGAAGAATATGGTCTGGCGTTCAACAACAAACAGAGCAACCAACGCCAAAAAAGATTGTTGGATGAGAGCCGGCGGCATCAATATGCTCGCTATCACATGGAGGACATTATAGGCATCAGCGCGGCGATCAACAAGGCTAAAAGCATTGCGAGAAACGCGGCCCGCACACAGTCAACGGTACTGGTCAACGGCGAAACGGGTACCGGCAAGGAGTTGTTTGCCCAGGCTATACATAACGCCAGTGACCGTTCGGCGCAACCATTTATAGCGATAAATTGCGGCGCTATACCAGAAAACCTGGTAGAGAGTATACTTTTTGGCTATGCGGAAGGGGCGTTTACCGGAGCGAAAAAAAGCGGGAATATCGGCGCTTTTGAACAGGCGAACAGCGGCACATTGTTTCTCGATGAAATCAGTGAAATGCCGTTTGATTTGCAGGTCCGCCTCTTGCGCGCCATACAGGAGCGGGAAATAACCAGAGTAGGCGAGTCCACTCCGGTAAAAATAGATGTGCGGATCATCGCCTCAACCAATCGTGACATGAAAGTGCTGGTGGAGGAAGGGGGGTTCCGCCCGGATCTATATTTTCGCCTGAACGTCCTTACGGTAGATATTCCGTCACTGCGCGAGCGGACAGATGATATAGTGCCGCTGTTTGATTATTTTTTACATAAATTTGCCAAGATGATGAGTAAGTCAGGTTTTTATCTGGAATTTTCGCCACAGGTACTGGATGTTTTGAAAAAATATGAGTGGCCGGGCAATGTCCGGGAACTGCAAAATTGTGCGGAATATGCTATCAATATGCTGGAAACCGGCGACAATACTATAGATGTAAGGCATTTGCCTTATTATATTCTTGACGGTGAAGGTGCAGTAAAAGACGGTTATTCCAGTTATGAAGAATATATGTATAACCGGGAGCACGAGTTTTTAGCAAAAGCATATAAAGAGTGCGGCGGGAATAAAAGCAAAATGGCCAAACAGCTTGGCGTTAATAGGACTACTTTATTGAGAATGCTGAAAAAGCATGAATTGGGCTGAGGCTTTTGGGCGTAAAAAAACGCCCCACATAGTTGTGGGGCGCTGGTCAGTCGGGAAAGCCGCTTCTGCCTGCATTATGGCGAGAGACGATGATATTCCACACTTTCGCGCTGGTGTTGCGTACACGCCGCCAGGGTTTGGTGTTCTTGTTGATAATGGGTTTCATATCGCTCAATGAACCAAAATCACCGCGTCTAAGGTAGGTGATCTTGCTTTTCTCGGAGTGTAGGCCACGTTTAATTTTATAGACTATCCTGTCGAGTGTGCTATCAGGTAGTTCGGAAAAAATATCTATGGCGGCAAAACCTTTATCCGGCATGGTATGTACCGTTATATGCCCCTGATCGAGAAATGCGGCCAGTGAGAAATCGGTTCGGTCTTTGTAGCTTTGACGGTGAAAAGACTGAATGTTTATAAGATTGATTTCAAGTATGTCTTTTAAGAGCGCTTCCAGTTCATCTGGGCTGTTTATTATGTTATAGTTGCAATTATAAAGGTCGAGAATGATTTGTTTTCCGGCCAGCGCCATGGTCGTATTTCCTCCTCATTATTCAGGAATTAGCCTGTATACTAAAATTAAATTATATTCTAAAAAGCAATGTTTGTCAAAATTCATCAAAAACATGCAAGTTTTAAGCGAGGTAGTCTATGTCTGAACGCCTTGAAGGTGTTGTAGAAACAATAATATTTCAGAGCAATGACGGGGCCTTTTCCGTATTGCGCCTATCGGCACCACTCCTGGGTATGGTTACTGTTGCCATGAACGCTCTGGCGCCCTTATTGGGTGAGGCGGTGGAGCTAACCGGTCAATGGGTGGAGCACGCCAAGTTCGGCCGCCAGTTTAAAGCGGCTTCCTACCGTAGTCTTACTGCCAACTCAAAGCAAGGCATAGAGCGGTTTTTGGGTTCTGGGGCGGTAAAAGGGGTGGGGCGGGCTATGGCGGCGCGAATTGTTGGCCATTTTGGTGACGATACCCTGTTTGTATTAGCAGAAGCTCCGCACCGTCTGGCCGAGATCAGCGGTATCGGCAAGAAAAAAGCGGAAGTTATTGCTGCTTCATACGGCGAATTGGCTGAAATGCGGGAACTGATGATTTTTTTGGAACAGCATGGTATAAGCGCCAATTATGCAGCCAAGCTGCAAATTGTATATGGAACGGCGGCCATCGACCGAATAACGGCTAATCCTTACCGGATGGCTCGCGAAGTTGACGGGATAGGTTTTCGTACGGCTGACCGCATTGCTCAGGCGCTCGGGTTTACGCATGACCACAGTGAACGGCTGAAGGCCGGTTTTGCTTTTGCGCTTACCCAGATCGCTCAGGCCGGGCATGTATGTGTGCCACGAGATATATTGGAAAGAGAAACTGCACGGCTACTGGAAGTGGGGACTGAGGAAACAGCCTCTGTCCTTCACGGACTTTTGGCGGAAGATCTGTTGCGCACAGAAGAATTCGGCGGGCAATGCTTGATTTATCCGGAGTATCTATATGAAGCGGAGGTAGAAGTCGCAGAGCGGTGACTGCATCTTAAAGAGCGGGCAGGCCGGATATCGGCCAAGGATACAGAGAAGATCATAGCGCGTTGGGAAGACAGTGCAGGTATAAAACTGGCTGACGTACAGCGTCAGGCGATAGATTCGGTATTGGAACACGGAGTGCTGGTAGTGACCGGCGGCCCGGGAACGGGAAAAACTACTATCATCCGGGGAGTTCTATCCGTCCTTGAAGCGGCGGGGTGCCGTATACTCTTGGCCGCGCCTACCGGGCGCGCCGCCAGGAGGTTGACCGAGTCCACCGGTCGGCCGGCGCAGACCGTGCATAAAATGCTCGAATATACTCCGGGCATGGGCATGTTTTCTTTTGGCCGCGATGAGGATAACCCGCTCGATGCCGAGGCGGTCATAGTAGATGAGGCGTCCATGCTCGATATGACGTTGGCGGCGTCCTTGTTGAAAGCGTTGCCGTCTGGCTGCCGACTGATTTTTGTCGGTGACGTCGACCAACTTCCGGCTGTCGGACCGGGTAATGTTTTACAGGATATTATTCGCTCCCGCCAGTTACCGGTGGTAAGGTTGAATGAAATATTCCGCCAGGCCCAGGAGAGTCAGATAGTGTTAAACGCGCATGCCATAAACCGCGGCCGTATGCCGACGATAAAAGAAGGCGGGGATTTTGATTTTGTGGACTGTGTGAGCGATCAGGAAATAGCCGAAAAAATAGTCGGTATATGTTCGGATTTTCAGGTATACCGTGGTGGACAGGGGGTACAGGTTTTGTCGCCCATGCACAAGCAGGCTTCGGGAGTGCAAAATCTTAACAAACTTTTGCAAAATCAACTGAATCCACCGTGCGACGATAAGGAAGAAATCCCGTCTGTACATCAAATATTGCGCGAAGGCGACAAAATAATGCAGGTACGCAATAATTATGAAAAAGAAGTGTTTAACGGGGATATCGGTTGGGTAAAAAGTATCGACGGGCGGGTACTCCAAGCGTACTTCCCGGATGTCAACGACGGACAACTGGTAAAATACGAGCAAGGGGAGCTCGACGAACTGCAACTGGCTTATGCAATGAGCGTACATAAATCGCAGGGCAGCGAATATCCCTTGGTTGTATTGGCCCTATCCCGTTCCCACTACATGCTTTTGCAGAGAAATCTTTTATATACCGCGATTACCAGGGCAAAACAAAAAGTAGTGATAGTAGGACAAAAAGCGGCTCTTTCTACGGCAGTCTTGAATGACCGCACCAGACGAAGATATTCTCTTTTGGCTGAGCGCCTTCAAGAGGTGATATTGGCATGATTTTTTTAAGGAGGTTATTATGATTTTAAAATTACTGACAGCGATAATAGACTTTTTTTATCCTCCGGCTTGTCCTGGTTGTGGTAAACCCTGCGATGAAAGCAATGCGCTGTGTCATGATTGCCGCACTAGTATCTCTTTTGTTCGCGTGTATGACGCTAAAGAGCGGGGATGGCCTCATATTGATGTCATAATGGCACTGGCTCCATATCGGGGCGGTTTGCAGGACATATTGAATATGTTGAAATTTTCCGGTAAAACGGCGCTTTTACGTGTGCTGACGCACGAGATGTCCATCCTGTGGGAAGGCGAAGGGAAAAATAACTTTACCAGGTTTTTGTCAGGTATGAAAGAGCGCGATATAGTGATAGTGCCTGTGCCGACCGATGAGAGGCGGCGGCAGGATAGGGGGTTTGATTTGCCGGAAGAACTGTTTAATCGGTGGAGCGAAGAAAACCACTTTGACTGGCATCCTTGTCTGGTGCGCGCCCGAAGTACCAAGCCGCAATACCAGTTAAGCGGGGTAGAGCGCCGTACTAACATGCAAGGGGCGATAGAGGCCAAATACTTGCCGGCGCAAAAAGTTATAGTGATCGTCGATGATATCCTGACAACGGGAGCGACAATGATAGAGTGTGCCAGAGCGCTGCGTGCGGCGGGAGGCGAAGACAAATTGATAATAGGGCTGGCGCTGGCGAGTGACAGTGAAAAATAAAAACCCACAAGATGTTCTTGTGGGTTTTTATATCAGCAGATTAGTATTTGAGCGGCCAGGTGATAGTGTCTTTGAAGATGTAGTCATAAGCCGGACGCTCGGTGTTTACGTTGTACATCGAGATAAGATAGAGCGCGGCATCCCTGTATGCCATGGCTTCGGTGTGTAAAACTGCGCCGGGACCGCCGGTGCCGGCCGAACGATATTCACTGGGGGGGACGTCTATGTTGGACCATTGCAGCCACTGCAGTTCGCCGGCAGCCAGAGCTGTTTTTTTGGCGGCGTCTACATAGTTGTCCACACGGGCTTTGTCTTCGTCAAATTTATAAGTGCCTTTCAAAGCAACGGCGGCATTATCAAGCTCATTTTCCCAGGCGGTGCGCTCCTGATCGATGATGTATTTTGTTTCGACCATAGTCACCGCTTTGTTGTAATGTTTGGCAAAAGCCTTGTCAATCGGGTTGACCGGCGCTTTGGCAGCAAATGCGCTGGTGCAGAAAAGCAAGGTTAAAGCAAGAAATAATAAAGTTTTTTTCATTGAATTACCACTCCTTAGAAATTTTTTATATTGAAGATTTTGTTGCCGTACGATAAAGATAGTGAAAGTCAATATACACCTAAAGCATTACAGAACGCTTTAACTACTCCTGGGTCAAAGTCCGCGCCGGAGCGGTTTATTATTTCGGTTAAAGCGGTCTTAGTGCTTTTTTGCCATTTTTTTGCGCAAGGATTGGCATATCTGTCATAATAGTCAGCCACGCTGATGATTCGCGCACCGAGAGGGATATTCACTCCCTTGAGCCTTTTGGGAAAGCCCTGCCCATCCCAGCGTTCATGGTGATAGCGGATATATGGGATTATATCATGGAATTCCGGCATGTTTTCCAGCATGCTGGAACCGGCGTTGCAGTGGTTTTTGTAGACGCTCAGTTCGCGTGTCGATAAATAGGGTAATTTGTCCAATATGGGATTTGGTACTGCCAGCTTACCTATGTCGTGTAAGAGGGCGGCGATTTTAATCCGCTCTATTTCGTTGGCGGGGAGGCGCATTTTTGCCGCCGTGCTGACGGCATAATTTGCCACTTGCTGGCTATGTATATATACGGACTGGTTTTTCTTTTTCAGAAGATCAAGAAAAACAGCCGTAGTTTCACTGGCTGCGCCTTCCACGCCTAGTGTAAGCACCTGGTTAGCTAATACATTCAACACAATTACAATCGCCCTTCTAAATCAAATACATGAATTTCTGATAGCTATATTATTAGCCTAAAAAAAATAAACTCCTATCTTGACAAAAAAATTTTTTCTATTTTTAAAATGCAGCAAAAGATAAACCTTCTTAATTTCTGCGACGGGTGGATTTTAATAAATGCATTCGACAAAAAATGAGTACAAAGACCTAATTTTTATGTATACAAGATTTTCAGTTAACTTTTTTAGATTTTTTGCCGATATTAATTATAGATAAAGGCAAGCTATAATATATAGCGAACAGAGGTGTTAGTTATGCATATCAATCCAACTGATGTGATGCGCAGTATAAAGGCGTATCAGGACCAGAGCGGTCAGACAAGGAAGTCTGCCGTTGAAACCAAAAAAAATAGCCACCTCCAGCGTCCTGACGAGGTAATCTTATCCAGTCGAGGGGCCGAACTTGGTCATATGGTTGGTAAGATAAAGGAAACTACCGATATTCGCCAGGACAAGGTGAGTGAACTTGCGGCCAAGGTGCAGTCGGGAACTTACCATGTAAGTGCTCAGGATATTGCTGCGAAGATGCTTGATTCCTACAAGGGTCTTTTGGGATGAACCAAGCATGGCACGAACTTATTGATTTATTTGACAATATGTCCGGCTGTTACGAGCAGATGATCAAACTTGCCGAAGAAAAACGCGATGCATTGGTAAATGTCAATGTCGAGTTGGTAACTCAGATCATTAGTCAGGAAGAAAAACTTGTCAAACAGATCAATATACTCGAGGACTCGCGTATCAAAATCGTCGAACGCATAGCCAGGGAAGGCAGTTGGACGGATAAAAAAATAAAACTACTTGATCTTGTGGAGCGAGCGCCTGAAGAGCTTGCTGGCGAGATGAAAAAAGTCGGTCAACGATTGGCTGATATAGTCATGCAGATTGCTCTGTTAAACGGAATTAATAACAATCTATTAAAACAGGCTATGCACATCATTGAGTATAATATCAATGTGTTGTCGCGGGCGCAGGCTTCCCCGGTATACGGATCGGGCGGGGACACGCCCAAGGAAGGCAAAAACGCCGGCCTGAGTTTTTTGGATCGCAAGGCATAACTTGCGATTGTTATTTCTAACGTTAAAGGAGAACTTTCATGATATCGACTTTTTCCGGTCTTAATACTTCTAAATTGGGGCTGTTTGTCAACCAGAAATCTTTATATACTACCGGGCACAATATAGCCAATGCGGACACGCAGGGATATTCACGCCAAAGGGTAAGCACTGTAACTACAAACTCTATCACGTTGCAGGGAAAAACCATCCCCTACCAACTTGGTACAGGTGTAGACATGCAGTCGGTTACCCGTGTGCGTGATTTTTTAGTTGACCGCCAGTTGTGGAAACAAACTGCTACATACGGCTATTACGAACAGTTAAACAGTGTACACTCTACCATAGAAACCATTTTCACTGAACCGTCGGACACCAACTTCCAGGCAACACTGGATAAATTTTGGACATCGGTGCAAAACGTGGCTTCCAATCCGGCCGATGCAGGGTGCCGCACTACCATGCGCCAGTCGGCAGTCGATATGGTGGATATCATTCAAACTACCTCCAGGCAACTGGGCGATGAAATTACCAGTATTAATGAAAGCATCACCAAAAACGTCAACAGGATCAACCAGATATCTACCGAATTACTCAGCCTCAATAAACAGATAGTCATGTCTGAGATAAACGGAGCTATGGCTAACGATCTTCGGGACAGGCGCGACACGATGGTAGATGAACTATCAAAGCTTGTACGCACCAATGTCAACGAAGACGAAAAAGGAAACTATCAGGTAAGCGTTGGCGGACAGGTTATCGTTGATGGCGTGATGGCTACCAAGCTGCTTACATATGAAAACAAGAACACCGACCTTTACAAAAACTACGGCTACAGGACGTTAGATGTGCGCACCGACACGGTGCCGTCTATCAATGTTACCTTCACAGACGGCGCGATGTCCGGCCTGCTCGAAGGCAGGGACTCCGATAAGCAGGGCGTCCTGGCCTACATGAACATGCTCAATGATATATCAAAGTCCTTACTATGCGACTTCAACCAGATACACAAGGAAGGGCTTGGCCTTGACAACTCGGCCGGACTTAATTTTTTCGGGTCGCAGGATGTACAGTATGCCGGACTGCCCGCAGTTACCAACCCGATCACCGGGTTGCCGGAAGCCGCGGTGCCCGGTTTCGACCCGGCGACGTCCGGCGCGAACAATGCTGAAAAGAACTGGATACATTACCTAAAGGTAAACGATATATTCTTCGATCCTTTAAGCGGGCTTGATAAGATCGCCGCCAAAACTCTCTCCGGCAACATTGAAATAGCATTGTCTACCGCCAACAGGGTAAACAGCGCGAAAGTGTCCGCTGGTGCGCCGGCCGACCAGGCTGCCATAAGTTTTGTCGGCCAGTCTACCATGGTATTCAAAGGTCCGTCTGCTTCAAACATACAAATAAAAGCGGGCAGTATGAATGCCGACGGATTTATGGAAGACGCTACCTATTCGCTGGATGGCGGGGCGACCTGGCTAAATGCCGATGTAAATATCGAAACCGGTACTAACCGGCTGGTATTGCGTGGTACCAACCCCTACGAATATAACATCGAAGTGCAGATAGAGAAAAAGACTGCCGACAACCAACTGGCGGCTGGCGACGTATATGAACTGGAGCTTTACCCCAAGACCGGCGGCACCGCTGCACTGATCAACAAACAGTTCACCCAGTACGACAGCAAAGTCACTAATAGCTTCACGCTAAAAGTGGGCAGCGTCAATGCGGACGGTTCCATAGCATCCATGAGTTATTCGCTGGATGGCACCAATTTTAGCGCTGTACACAATATCATGGCTACCGCCGATGGTCGGACGATCCATATTAAAGGAACTTTGCCGGATGGCAACGATTACGAGTTCCAACTGGAAATAAAGAACGATTTGGGTAACACCATAAACGACCAGTATACCTTCAAGCTGCCGCCGGGCGACGCGGCGAGCGATAATGCCGTCCGTCTGGCCGAATTCCTGAAATATGGCGCCAAAGAAGGAAAAGTAGCCGACTACTCGAAGTACATGAATTCAACTGATTATGCGGCTGCTTTAGGCAACAAATCGATCGACGGGAAATATAACGAGGATCTTGGTTCGCTGGGCGTACAGACTCAAACTAGCTACAGCATGATGCTCAACCAGCAGGTACTGGTAAATCAGGTACATACTGTGCGTTCAAACTATAAAGATGTTAGCCTCGATGAAGAAATGACCAATATGATCATGTTCCAGAAAGGCTATAACTCCAACGCCCGTATGCTTACTACAATAGACGAAATGCTCGATAAACTAATCAACGGCACTGGCCGTGTAGGACTGTAAAGGCAGGTGGCATAAATGCAACGCATAAGTACACAAAATATGAGTTATCAATATCTGGGCGACCTCAATCGCGCACTGGTAAAACAAAACAAACTGCAAGAGCAAATGTCCAGCGGGCGTACACTCAACAGGGCATCCGACGATCCGATCAGGATCACCAAAAGCCTGAGATTGCATAGCGCTTTAGCGCAAAACGACAAATATACCAGCAATTCCTATGAGGCGTTGTCTTTTATGCAAAGCACGGACGATGCCCTGCAAACAGTCAGCTCAGCGCTCATAAGGGCCAAAGAGATCGTGGTGGGGGCGGCCAATACGGGTACGCTTACCTCGGACGAGCTCAAGGCCTACGGCCAGGAATTGTACGAACTGGTCGGCACCATGGTGGACGCAGCCAACACACGTGTGGGCGATCGGTATCTGTTTGGCGGACAGATGGACCACAACCAGCCGTTTGAACGCAACCCGGATGGTACCGTGAGTTTTTTTGGTGACAATAACTATATTTCCATGCGGTTGCAGGCGGGCGGAGTAAACCCGGACCAGGATGCTATCAATGTGACGGCTGCCGACGCTTTTGGCACAGACCTGCAGCTGTTTAACGAGATAAATGACATCGCCAAACAACTAAAAGACGGCAATGTTACAGGTACATGGCTCTCCAATGTGGCGCTGGCTCAAATAGACGAACACCACGGGCGTGTTCTTCGGGCGGATGCCAACCTTGGCGCGCGCATGAACTCATTCAATATGATGAATAACATGCTGCTCGGACGGGACACAATCATCCAGTCGGATATCAGCACGAATGAAGATACCGATTACCCGAAAGCTATTTCGGACTTTAAAGTATGGGAAAATGTTTACAACGCTTCGCTGAAAGTAGGTGCAAAAGTTTTGCCGATGTCTCTGGCGGACTTCATATAATAGTAGTATAATATAACAGGTAGCCAAAACGGCTGGCTAGGGCCAGCCGTTTTGGTATACACAAACTATATGGCAATCACTGGCCCGCTATTTAGCTGGCAAACTGTTCCGGGCTTGGCAAAAGATTTTTACGTAGTGAAACTTGTGAAAGGGGTATTTTCATGAAAATAAACACAGTGAGATTTGGTGAAATCGAAGTACTTGAACGGCAGGTATTTACATTTGCCAATGGTTTGCCGGGATTTCCCGATGAACGAGAATTTGCTTTTTTGCCGCATGATGACAAAACTGACGACAAACCGACTTTTGCCTATCTGCAATCACTAATGACGCCGGAACTGACTTTTTTACTGGCGGATCCATTTGCATTTTTTCCTGATTACGAATTTATTATTGATGACGAGACAGAACAGGGGCTTGGTACTTCTGCCAGCAACCTGCCCATGGTATGGTCTATCGCCATGGTTTTGAATAACGTGGAAGATATGACTGTCAATCTGGTCGCCCCGGTACTTTTCAATGTAGAAAACCGTCAGGCAGTGCAAATGATACTCGACAACAATAAATATAATACCCGTCACAGGTTGTTCCCGGAAAACATAAAAACCCTGCGCGGTGGCGAGGAGGCAGCCCATGCTGGTACTCAGCCGCAAGATAAGTGAGAGCATACGGATAGGCGATAATATCGTCATACGGGTGGCTGACGTCAGGGGTGACATAGTGCGTATAGCCATCGATGCGCCGCGCGACATAAAAATCTATCGAGGGGAAGTATACGACTCCATCATAGATGCCAATAAAGCCGCTGCCGCAGTGAGTCTGCCGGACAAGGAAATGATTTTGCCACGACCGCCGAAAGCGGAATGACTGGGATTAAATACCTAAAATTACAAATTTTTTTCAAAAAGAAAAAATTTTTTTCAAAAAGCACTTAAGAAGAAAAAGAAGTCGGGCGATATATTAGTTGAGTAACAGGGCAAGAGGAGGGGCAGGTCTCACGTACGGAGAAACCGCCCCGCCAAAACCCAAGGAATAATAAAAACAAAACAAGTAGGGCAAGGATGCCCACTTAAATTCAAGGAGGAATTTAAAAATGGCAGCAGTAATAAACCACAACATCCCGTCTTTAACAGCACAAA
>JAVBNN010000020.1:0-9018 GCA_031551525.1 Acidaminococcales bacterium | reverse complement strand
GCTACTTCGTCGAGCCGGGCAAGAGCTTGTTCCGCCACAAGATCGTTATTGGCGCCGCGCTCGGCCAGCAGTTGTTCCAGCTTTTTTATAGCTTCTTTCTCTGCTGCCGCCACTTTTTCCCTGGCCTGCCCCCTGGCTTTTTCCACTATCGTCTCTGCTTCCCGGGCCGCCGCCCGCTCCACATCGCGCAAGTGGTCCCTTGCCGTTACAACTGCCGCTTTTTTTAAAAAAAGCGCCTCAGCTTCAGCCGCCTGAATTGAGTCAAGTATTGACATCGCTTTCACCACCTTTTTAACAGTTAAACTGTGTAGTCAATAAAAGTATTACATGGCATATTTTATTGTATTAATAAATTTAAATAATTAATTTGATTTTAACACACTTTTTATCAAATATACACACTTTATATGAATTAATACGTCACAAGTGACACTTTTTATTTGTCGTAAAATAATTAAACATTTAAAGCCTACTTTTAGCTAGATCATCCCCAATAATTGTTTTATTAGCCAGCAAATACAATTGCTTTATTTTGACCTTTTAATTATTTATTTAAAAATAGTGCATATTTCAACGCGGCATACTATTAAATAGAAAAGCTGGCGATTAAAGCGCCAGCCAAAACCATTCGCTTTTTCCTGAAAGCCCCGGTCGACCATCACGAAATCAAAGACGGCATGCCTTTTTAGAGCTCATGGTAAATCCCAGCGGATAAAAATAAAAACCTATTTAGTGTTTAAAACTATGATAGACATAGTTGCAACGCTGCCGTTACGCAAACACCGGCTATTGATAAGCATTTACAGTGCCCTTATTTTCTCGTCTAGATTGATTTAATATTCAAACCGCACCCCTGCCTCACCAAACAACTTTAACAAGGCAACCAGTGGCAAACCTACTACGTTGTAATAACAGCCCTCTATGCGTTCCACCAAAAGAGCGCCTTTGCCTTGTATGCCATAAGCTCCGGCCTTGTCGAGCGGCTCGCCGGTAGCTGCATAAACGGCTATCTCCCGCGTCGTGAGCAGACGCATCATAACGTCGGTCTTCTCCACTCTGGTAAATATTCGCCCCCGAAAAGCCACCGCCATGCCTGTAAAAACTTCGTGTGTCCTCCCTGAAAGCTTTGCCAGCATACACGCGGCCTCTTTCTCATCCCCCGGTTTACCCAGTATCGCGCCGTCCAACACTACTATGGTATCGGCGGCCAATACCACGTCGTCCGCATGGACTTTTCGGGCTACTGCCAAAGCTTTCCCACAGGCATTTTCTTTGACATAGTCGACCGGCGCCAGCGACGAAGCGCCCAATTCTTCAAAATCACTTGGCACTACTTCAAATTTTACCCCAACTTGCCGCAAAAGTTCCTGGCGGCGCGGTGAAAGAGAGGCCAGTATCAACTTCATGCCATCCGCCCCCCATTTGTTCGAGTAACTATATTTCCCGCTTTGCCCGCCATTTTTTGGCGCAAAAAACAGCGCGTCCATGTACTTATTATAGCAGTTTTTCCGACCAACACTGAAATTTTTTCCTGTCTACATATTTTTAAAATATAGCGCCCGCCAAACTGCCCAAACTGAAAAAAATTATTACCACTCCCGACAACCTGTTTATCCAACGTAAACTCCCCTGCCCAAGCTTTTCTCTAAAAATACTTGTAAACAGGCTCAAAACCAGCCACCATAACATAGAGCCGCTAAAAACGCCCGCTACCAAGAACGCGGGCTCCAAAAGCCCTGCCATAGCTTTCCCGCCAACGCCAAACCCGGCAAAAATCGCTGCAAACGACATTATGGTCATGGGATTGGCAAGGGTAAGGAAAAATGCTGAAACACAATTCGCAAACAGATTTTTGCTTCTCCCTCCGCCACTCATGGCCGCGGGCGCCGCGAAAAACGTCGCAACCCCCAGATAAAGTAAAAATAACCCGCCAAAAACTTTCAAATAAAATCCCATACCCAAAATGAACACCGAAACAGCCGTTAAACCAAATGCGGCAATACAGCCGTAAGCCGCGTCAGCGGTCGCCGTCCCAAGACCGGTACACAGCCCGGCTATCGTTCCTCCCGCCATGGTCCTTTTGATACACAGTACGCCCATCGGCCCGACCGGCGCCGCTATGGAAAACCCCAGCACCAGCCCTTTTAAAAAAATCACCCAATCCACAATGTTTTTACCTCGAAACCTTCAACGGCAGTACACAAGTTTCCTTTATTGTGGAAAGTATGACCGTGGTTTGCGTCCTGATGCCGGCAACAGCTTTTATCTTGTCGGATATAAGGTTTTCCAACTCCCCTGTATCAGCACAACGCACTTTCAGGACATAATCATCCGCCCCAGCTATATGGTGGCACTCTAAAATTTCCGGGAGATTTTTCACCAAATGTAAAAAATACTCTTTGCTATCCCGGCTCTCACATACCACAGCGATCAGCGCCCCCAGACCGCAACCTGCCATGGCCGGATCTACCAGTGCTGTGTAGCTTTTTATCACTCCCGCTTCTTCCAGTTTTCGTACGCGTTCAGCCGCGGCCGGAGCCGATAAACCTAATAGCTGCCCCAATTCCGCCCAAGTAGTCCGGGCATTCAGCATAAGTCGTTCAATTATTTTGCAATCGTAGTTATTCATAGCTAAAAACCTCGTAAAATAATGTTTAACTATACAATAACACATTATTCAAAATAAATAAAATTTTTTATAAAAGCGCCAACCAACTGGTTGGCGCTTTTAACTTGATAAAGCTTTTATTTTTTTTGTTTGGCCATTATTGCCGCTATCGCTTCTTTATGGGCGTCCGAAGCAAAACAGACGTCCTGCGCGTAAGCCTCATAGTCCATCAAGCCGTCAAGCCCCAGTTCAAAAGTACGGTTGAGTATGCTCTTATTGAGCGCCAGGGCTATATAGGAACGTTTGCACAATTCATCCGCGAGGTCTTCGACTGCCTGCCACAGTCCATCCGGTTCGACCAGCTGAGTCAAAAGCCCCAGTTCCATAGCCTTGTCCGCCGTAAACGTTTGACCCAGCATGGTCATTTCCTTAGTTCTGGCAAGACCGATAAGGCGTGGCAGAGTGTACAGTAGTCCACAGTCCGGCGTCAGCCCGACATTTATAAAAGGCGCTCCGAATTTGGCGGTATTTGCCGCTATCCTAAAATCGCAGGCACAGGCCAACGACAAACCGCTTCCCGCAGCATGGCCGTTGATAGCGGCGATAAACACCTTATCGCTATTACTTATCGCCTTATACAGATGGTGTACGTTTCTCATGCGCGTTCTGCCCGAGTTGGGCGTCCATGTACCCATAGTGGAAAGATCGCCGCCAGCGCAGAACGCTTTACCGCTGCCGGTCAAAACTACCACCCGCACATCATTGTCGCGCTCTAGGTCGATAAATGCCAGGCGCATCTCTTCACGCAGGACAAGATCCATAGCGTTCATAGCCTGTGGCCTGTTTAAGGTAAGCGTTGCCACACTGCCTTTTTTCTCTACTAAAATAGTTTCATACATAACTACGTCCTCCTGTTCATAGTTATCCAGCATCAGATATCTAGTTCCATAGCCTCATAGGCTTGCTTCATGATTTCAAAAAACTCGTCGAAGCTTTCTTCTTCATTGGATTTAGCTCCCAGCATGATGCCTTTGGGGTCAAGCCTTCTTATGAGGTCGACTATTGTCTGCTTGGGCGGTTGCACCGTTTTCACCGACGGCGAGACTTTCAAGTCCCAGTCCACCATAGCTTTTACATCTTCCACCGTCACGCCTGGAAAGAGCGCATCCAGATACATCTCTTTGCTCTCCGGGTCAAAGCGGAATATACATTTTTGCGTTATAAGCGCGCTCGGGCCACGCCCGACTAAACCCGTTTTTTTCCTGGCATCTCCGCCAGTCAGGTGCCCCGGAGTAGTGATGTAGTCGATTTTTTCGACAAATTTGCCCTTTTCCAGTTGCATGATGACCGTAGTCTCGCCGCAGGACGAGCCTATATCGTTAGCACCGCCGCTGCCCGGCAGGCGCGCTTTGGGGTTGCGATAATCGCCTTTGCCGAAGATAGCTGTGGTATTGAGGTTACCGTATTTATCCACCTGCGCGCCACCAATCAACCCGCGGTCAATGCATCCGGCTTGCGTATCGCTAAACAGCCGCCACATCTCATGAACCATCAAAGCGTTCTCCGCGGTCGGATTATCCGCGATAGACCAGGGCACACGGCGGGAAACTCCGCCTACACCGCCGCCTTCATAGACGAATATGGAATCTTTGGCATGCGTTTTTTGTGCTATCAACCCACCCATCATAGGGAGGCCAATACCGACAAATACCCGCTCCCCGTTTTTTATCTCATTCGCGCAGCAAGACGCCATGAGTTCTTTGATGGAAAATTTTTCCGCCAACATATCTTTCACCTCCGCGCCCTCAGATTATTTTAGGGATAACATAGTTGTCCCGTTCCATGCGTACGATCTTTTCCAGACGGTCTTTACCCAGTTTGTCGAGATAGCCGTCCCAGGTCTCGGTATCTATGATCCATTCCTTGACCCACTTTTCAAACCCTTCCTGGGTCTTGTTGTACAGCATAAAATTACGCCTGAAAGGCAAGTCGCACCAGTAATATCCTGAAGTCCACATAGGATGAGAGCAAAACGGCACTTCTATAACGGCGTCCACACAATAAGACGGTACCGCAGTAAGATTTGGTATTTTTCTTATTTCCCGCGTCGACACAATCTCCTCACAAGTCAAAACCACTTTTTTCGCCGCCCGGGCAAGGGTCGGGTCGTTCATCAATATGCCCCATATCTGGCCATTCCCTGCGGTGTCGGCTTTTTGCACATGGATAAATACCACGTCAGGGTTTGCTGCCGAAACCAGTGCCACCGGCTGGCCCGTATAAGGATCGTCTATCAGTTTTATTTTATCGTTATAAGTAGGTATGTCGCTCCCCAACAGTGATTTTGTAGCCATGAAGGGTACATTCATCGAACCGGCCAGGAATCTTAAACTAGCCGAATAATTACTATATTCTTCCACCTCGAGTTTCAGTGGCACGCCATGCTCGAGTGCCCGGCGGTAATTCAGCCCGCTCCCCACCGAGCCTATCCATACATAAGCACCTTCTACTTTTTTTATGCAACCGGCACCGATCAAAATATTGCCGATGTCCATAATCGAAGTGGTCATCAAATTGAGGTCTTTTATACCTTGGCGAATTATCTCAAAAGCCACGGCAAAGGGATCACGCGCGCCCAGGCCACCGAAAGAAACCGACGACCCATTGGGCAAATATGTTTTTACCGCTTCGGCCAGGCTGGTCTGTTTATCTTTCCTGCTTCTCACTACACCACACCTCTTCCCAAAGTTTTATTTAGGCATCAAACCGACCATCGGCCAGTAAAACATCATTAAAGGCAGCATCAACGCAAACACGATAATAGTTATAGGCACGCCGATCCTGAACATATCCTTAGTCTTAAAAGCGTCCGTGCCGTATGCGATCATGGTATTGGCCGAGTTGACCGGGGTGAGGAATATATCATGCGCCATAACGCACATACCCATGATGATGCCGATAATCGGCACCGACGGATCCTTCATGCCAATCAAAAAACCGATGAGCGCCGGAGCGAGAGCCGTAATACAAGAAGTAATACTGGTAAAAGCCAGTCTGATGGTGAAACTAAGGATAAATATCACGTACGCCATTGGAATTAGCGGTAGTTTATCAACTCCGGCGGCCACGAGTGATACCTTGGCCAGCCATTGTACCGCACCGGTACGCATCAATACTACGCCCAGCGAAATACCGGCGCCAAACATGAGTATGGCCGTCCAGTCAACTTTCTGGAACAAGGGCTTTAGCGTAGTAACGCCGATATACGGGCAGACCATGACGAACACCGACATGATGGAAACGACCGTTGCGTCTATGCCATGGATTTTATCGGTTGCCCACAAAAGTATGGTGCAGATCATGATGACAGCCACGCGCTTTTCCTTGGCGGACATAGGACCGAGATCGGAAATACATTTGTTTAGATACTCACTGCCGCCGGGCAGTGCGTCATATTCAAACTTGTGCATACGAGTCATGACAAAATAGAGCACTATGCCCACGCAAACTGACAGCGGGAAATTGTAAATAAACCAGTCCATCCACATAACAGGCGGAAGCCCAGCCTGTACTATGTAGTTGGCAACAACTGGATTGGGCGCGCTGCCCGACAAGACGCCGACGCCGGTCAAAGACGGCAATATGCCGGCGGTCATCAGGAGCACCTTACTTATAGTGCTGGTGACCGGCAAACCAAAAGCCTTGTTCAGTCCGAGTACGATGGGCACCATGGTGGCCGCGCGGGCGATAACCGACGGAATTATAAAAGTTAGTACAAAACCGGTAATAATAAGTCCGGCGATTATGTTGTTTATGCTGGTACCGGAAGCCCGAAGGATCATATAGGCCACGCGGGTCTCAAACCCGGTGGAGGTGATGGCTGCGGCCATAAAGATACCGGCTGCTACAAATACCCAACCCGAGTTGGAAAAACCGCTCATAGCAAGAGGTATGGCTTTACCCGTCCCCAAAAGTTTCCCGGCTGTGCCGCTTTCTGGTGAAAAACCCAGCGCCAGAAGCATAAACAGGATAAGCGCAACCGCGCTCTCCGCATAAGGCATAGATTCACTCATCCACATGATTACTGCAAACAAGAGTATAGCCAGGACACGATGCCCTGCAATGGATAGGCCTGCGGGAGTGGGCAGGGCCATGATGCCCACCATGAGCACCAAAGATGCCAGTATTATCCAAATTTTTCTATCGGCCTTTTTCTCTTCCATAAAATTTATCCCCCTATCGTTCATATATTCCAATTAAATTCCTGGAAAGCAAGGGTTATTGGCTACAAAAATTCCCACTCCCGCGATTTACATTGTATACTTGTTCATTGCTATTGACTGCCGTTTTTTATGCTATGAAAAAAATGTCTACACAGCTACTTTTTATTCAATATTTGCCGTATTTATTGCTGCATGTACGGAAGTGGGCTGATCATGAATAGGCAGGCCGCTTATTTTATGCGGTTGCCGTCTTTATCGTATTCATACACGCCTTTGCCGGTCTTCCTGCCAAACCGCCCGGCCTTTACATACTGGACGTGCAGCGGGCAGGGCCGATATTTCTCGCCCATCATCTTGTGCAGATATTCAAGGCTTTTGAGGCGCGTGTCAAGGCCAACAAAGTCGACCATTTCAAATGGACCCATAGGGTGATTGAGGCCAAGTTTTACAGCTTTGTCAATGTCTTCCGCTGTGCCTACGCCTTCCATCAGCATGTTGAACGCTTCGTTGCCTATTACTGCCTGCAGACGGCTAGTGACAAAACCCGGCGCCTCTTTGATCCTGACTGTTTCTTTGCCGATGGATTTACAGAAAGCTTCGCAAACAGCGTAGGTTTCCGCCGAAGTCTCAAGGCCGTTTACCATCTCAACCAGCTTCATAATATGTACGGGGTTGAAAAAATGAAGGCCAATAACTCTGTCCGGACGTTTAGTCACGGAAGAGAGTTCCGTGATGCTCTGTGAAGTCGTATTACTCGCTAGTATGACTTCTTTTGCGCACAACCCGTCCAGTTTTTCAAATAGCGGCAATTTTATCGTCAGGTCTTCCGGTACAGCTTCGATCACAATATCCACTTTGGCTGCATCTTCAAGTTTAGCCGAAGTTTTTATTTTTTTCAGAGCGGTTGCTTTGCCGTCTTCAGTAATTTTGGCCTTTTCTACTGCTTTGGCAAGGTTTTTTTCAATAACTTTCATTGCCGCATCAAGTGCATTTTCAAAAGGATCGTACAAAACAACATCATAACCGGCCATAGCCGATACCTGTGCGATACCGCGTCCCATAAGTCCGGCGCCCAACACGCCTACAGCTTTTATTGCCATTTATAAACTCCTCCTCGTTTTCAAGCTTCAACCTTTTTCATTTCCGGCAACCAATACGCAGCTAAGTTGCGGCGGACCACCGAAAGTATGTGACAAACCGCGATGCACATCCTTTATCTGCCGCGCCGGGTTATCCACTTTATACTGCAACTGCTTGTATATCTCATATGTCATCCTGATACCGCTGGCGCCGACTGGGTGGCCGAAACACTTGAGGCCGCCGTCCACATTGACCGGCAGACCGCCTGTCCTTTCAAAGAAACCGGCGTCAATATCCTCTTTGGCCTTGCCGCGTTTGCTAAAACCAAAGTCTTCGTAGATAGCCAGCTCGGTGATAGTAAAACAGTCGTGCACTTCCGCTATATCAAGCTCCTCACGCGGGTTTTTTATTCCGGCCATGTCGTAAGCTTTTTGTGAACTGGTCTTTAGTGCATCGAAACTCGTCCAGCCAAAGCCCGGCATACGATGCGGTATGACCGGATCCATTGCTATGCCAAATCCTTTGATGTAAATAGGGTCGGCTCTGAATTTTTTTGCCAGATCGGCCCGGGTTATAATGGCGCAGGCCGAACCATCACTGTTGCCGCAACAGTCAAGCAAGCCGAGCGGCGAGGCGATCATCGGCGCCTTCATAACGTCTTCCACAGTTATTTCACGATGAAAGTGGGCTTTTGGCGAAAGCATGCCGTTGGCGTGGTTTTTGACCGCAATTTTGGCAATGGTTTGTTTTCCCTCTTCCATGGTCAGCCCATATTGTTCAAAATATCTTGTCCCGATGAGGGCGAAAGAACCGGGCGCCGTACGCCGTGCTTCATTGACCGGATTCATGCCGCGCCCGGCGCCGAGGCCTGGATAACCTGTGTCTTTAAGCTTTTCGACTCCCATGGCCATTACCACATCATAAGCGCCGCTAGCTACCGCCATGACCGCGCTGATGAGAGCAATATGCCCGGCGCAGCACCAGTTTTCATTTCTGATGACCGGTATATTTTTAAATTTCAAAGCATCAATCATTTGTTGGCCGGCCAAGCCGCCAACCGGAGCATACATCTGCCCCAAAAATACAGCCTGGATATCTTTGGGCCCG
>JAVBNN010000051.1:0-7412 GCA_031551525.1 Acidaminococcales bacterium | reverse complement strand
GGCTTCGCAGAAAAAGGTACTGTTTGAGCGCAGCGAGTTTACCGTTTCAAGAAAGCCAGCTTAGAAACTTTTAGCACGTAGAATAGCAACCCTAGCGAGGCTCGCAAAAAAATATGCCGAACAGCTGGAGACGCCTCGCAGATGGACTTACTATAACGGTTTATGCAAGTAGCGCCCATAAAAAACTAAATGAATACACGATGCATAGATAATACGTGAAATGCTTTTTGTCTACAAACTGAAAAGAAAAACCCGGTAAATCCGGGTTTTTCTTTTTTATATGTGAAATTTTGATACGGCTTCCTGCATATCCTGGGCCATGCGGGCCAGGCTTTGGCTGGCCGAGGCGATCTCCTCCATAGAAGCTGACTGTTCTTCGGTAGCGGCGGAAACATTCTGTATTTCTCCGGAACTGTCATGGCAAAGCTGGTTTACCTTTTGCACAGACTCCAGTATTTTTTCACTGCCCGAAGCCACACTATGTATGTTTGTCGAAATATCACGGACTTGCACTGACACGCCTTCAACAAGTTTGACTATTTGTTCGAAAGAAGTGCCTGTTTCATTGACCACGTCCGCGCCGGACTTTACCTCGCGGGTACCGGTCGCCATCGCCTGTATGGCTTTTTCTGTCTCTACCTGTATTTCATTGATCAACTGGGCTATATGCTTGGCCGCTTCCTGCGATTGTTCAGCAAGTTTTCTCACTTCTTCGGCTACCACGGCAAATCCTTTGCCCTGCTCACCGGCCCGGGCAGCTTCGATAGCCGCGTTTAGGGCCAAGAGATTGGTTTGTCCGGCTATACCGGCGATAGTATCGACTATCTCGCCGATTTCTTTGGACCGTTTACCAAGATTTTCTACCACCAGGGCGGAGTCCTGAACTGTTTTTTCGGCTTTTTGCATTTGCTGGATAGCTTTTTGTGAGGATTTGCCGCCTTCTGTCGCTGTAAGGGCGGCTTTTTCCGCTTTTTCAGTTACCAAGACGACGTTTGCTGACACTTCCTGCAGTTCGGAAACGATGTTTTCTGAGATATTGGAGGCTATGTCGACAGCTTTGATCTGCGCTTCGGTATGTTCGGCGACCTGGGTGACCGAGCCGGCGGTAAGATTGGCTGCTTGGGCGGACTGGTCGGCGCTGGCGGTCAGCTGCTGTGATGAAGCGGCGACCTGGTCGGCCTGGCTGCCGATCTGGCGCAAGAGGCTTTTGAGGTTGCTGACCATGGTGTTGGTGGCGGCAGCCAGTTGGCCTACTTCATCCTGTGAAGAAGCTGTGGCAGTGACGGTCAGGTCACCCTGGGCGACCTTTTGCGCCACTTCATTAACTTTATTGACCGCATTGGCGATATTTCTGACCAGCAAATAGCCGATGGCAATACCTATAACAGAAGATAATATGGCGATTATGATAGAAATGTTTTTAGTCTCATTAGCTAGGCTGGTGCTGGCGATTAAGCTGTCGGTGGTTTGTTTGAGTATGCGCTGCTCGTAAGCCTGGGCTTTTTCGGACAAACTTTTGGCGACCGGGGATGTTTCATTATTTATAACGGCGATCGCTTCAGCCGTTTTACCTGCGGCAACGAGTGGAAAAACTTTTTTCTCAGCCAGGTTGGAATATTTTTCGTCCTCGGCTTTTAAGGCTTCCACCATTTTTTTACCTTCCGGGGTGCGGGCTTGCCGGATCAGCTCCGCTTCAAGCTTAGTGTTTTCCTCGGCGGCCTTTTGGTATTCGTCTACAAATTTTTGCTGCCCACCCAATGCATAACCCCGGAGGGCCGCTATTTGCATGAGCGCATTGTTTTGAATGCTTGTTATCATGTCATAGCGGGGCATTTCCTGGTCTTTTATACTTACGGCATGGGATTCTATCTGGCCTATTTTGTAAAAAACAAATGCAAAGCCAAACATACTAACGCAGACGACTAATAAAAAGGAACAGATCATTTTAGTTATAAGTTTTTTACCCATAGTTTCTCCCTCCACTTTCAACTTTCAAGCTGGTAGGGGCCGTACAAGTACCCGCCACAAGAAGTATGTAATATATTTATTTTAAGTTAGAAAATTCTTTTTGGCAAATATTTTTACCCAAAAAGTCAGCTACAATCCACTTTTTGGCAGTTTATAATATTTATTGGCATTTTGTTGCAGAATTGAAAACGCGGAACATACAAACATGCATTTATGCAACTGGCAATAAAACGGGATTACCGCTTTGTGGAGTATTGTTTTTTAAACAACAAATACCCTAACTCTAGCCAGGGTATTTGTTGTTATATTTATGTTTTAAGTTATAGCTAGGTGAGTTTGTGCCGGATATAAAGAGATACAACAAAAAAATAGGCAGTGCGGTTGTGTGGTTTTAAAAAATAAACTCCCGATAGCTTTTAGCGCTGGACAGGCGGCTCGAAAGGTTGGCAGAAATGTTCTTTTTGACAAAAGCGACTGCCTGCATGTATTTGTCAAAAGCTACCCCCGTATTGACGCCTATTCGGTCAAACAGGTTGAGGATGTCCTCGGTTGCCGCATTGCCGGCCGCGCCCGGAGCAAAAGGACAGCCGCCTAGACCGCCGACCGCGCCTTCAAAAGTGCGGACCCCAGACCGCCAGGCGGCGTAGTAGTTGGCTAAGGCCAGACCATGGGTATTGTGCATATGTAGAGCCAGATTGGCAGGGGTGGTGGGTATTTCCCGGCAAAGATATTCCAGCAATTCGGTGGTTTGCCGTGGAGTTGCAACACCGATCGTGTCGGCCAGAATAAATTGCCGGATGCCGATTTGTTCGGCGCGCAGCCAGAGCTCCTTTACTTTGGCAGGTGGAACGCATCCGGTAAAGGGACAGCCGAACGCGGTAGCGAAGGAAAGATGTATATCGAGTTCGGGGAATTCATTTTTTATTTCCTGGAGTCCGGCCAGGGAGTCTTGGGGAGTTTTATTTATATTTGCTATATTGTGCGCTTCACTGACCGAAATGACAAAGTTGATTTCAGTAAGTCCACACTCTACGGCTTTTATGGCGCCAGTCATATTGGGCACCAGCGCGGTCACGCGAAGTTTGGGGTTGGCAAGAGCGTGGCGCACCACTTCCTGGGCGTCGGTCATTTGCGGTATGGCTTTGGGGCTTACAAAAGAGGCGGCTTCGATTTTTCTTATTCCGGCATCTGCCAGAAGATCGATCAGGCCTTTTTTTGTTTCTGTCGGGATGAAAGCGGGGAGATTTTGTAGTCCGTCACGCGGGCCGACGTCGACGATGGTGATTTCAGCAGACATTTAGTTCACCTCACGTTTCTGGCATTAAAAACGGCCCTGAAAAATTTCCAGAGGCCGTTTGGGCATTATAGTTTGCCGTTCAGTTCTTTGAAAAATGCAGAGGTTATACGTTCATAAAGCCAGGCAGGATTGTTGCGGTTTTTTTCTTCATAGCGGTCATCGGAATAGCTGGCTACGAGGTCGAAATTTTTTGTTTCATATATTTCAAAAGTGGCGGACAAGGCCAATGTTTCAAGGTTTTGAGCGGGCTCCCAGCGGTTCTTTTCTATTGGCTGACGGCTGGTGCCGATCTCTTTGCCGTTTTTATCGTATATCTTGATATCCTCATATTCGGTGTAAGTAACGTTACGGCCTGGGATGTGGTGTTTACCGGTTTCGTATTTGCCTACTTTGGTAAAAACTATCAAGTCGGCGTAAGGCGCGATAAGCGGTAAAAGATTGCGGTCAAAGGAGGTGGGGTCATTGCTGAAGACTATGTTTTCCTGGCCGGCGGTTTCCAGTTTGGGTTGCAGCTGGTCCGGGTAAGACGGGTTGGCTTTTTTCATATGAGAATATTGTTTGTATATCCGGTCAAAGTCGGCGTATAAGTCTTGCGGCACATTTTGTGTGTACACAGGAGACATCACGAGGATATTGCCGTGGCGTTTCAAAGAAAAACCATCTTTGTACCATTTGCGTTTTTCCGCCGAAACCGGAGCGGTTATAAAAGTAAATAAGACGAAAAGAACGATCGTTAAGATAAGTGGACGTTTGGTCATATGTATCTCCGCCTTTATAAGATTATTTGCATACATTATAAAACAAATGCAAAGATAAAAAAAGTATAAAAATGAAAAAGGGTCTGTGCATCTGGAGAAGGTTACTTTCTAGTCGGGTCTAGCAGCTTTTCTACCCTCGAGTAATCAGAGTGGTCTTTGGGTGCGTATTGCAGGAACTTTATGTAGCACACACGGGTGGTTTCCTTGTCTGAGGTCAGGTGGGCTATATCACCTCTTTGCAGCCAGGCGTCTGCCAGATGGGGGTCGATCTTGAGGGTTTGGTCAAAGTCGGCGGCGGCTTTGCTATATTGCTTTTGTGCCTTATAAATGAGGCCGCGGTTGTAGCAGGCCATGTAGTTACTCCTGTTGAGCTCTATGGCTTTTGTAAAGTCGGCTAGGGCCTGCTTATAGCGTTTTTGTTCAAGATACACATTGCCGCGGCTGTTATAAGCCGTAAAAGCATCGGGCTGTATTTCGATTGCCTTAGTGAAGCTGGCAATGGCTTTAGGGTAGAGTTTTTGTTTTTTGTAGATATTCCCGCAATTCAAATAAGTTTCATAATCACGGGGGTTATTTTTGAGTATTTCATTATAGTCTGCCAGGGCGGCTGTAAAATTTTCTTGCCGGGCATAAATATTGCCGCGGTTGAGATAGGCGTTTTTGTAATCAGGGTTAAGCGATAACGCGGTATCATAGTCGGCCAGTGCTTCCTTATACATTCCCTGGCTGTCATAAGCGATCGCCCGGTTGTAGTAGTCTGCGTAACTGTCCGGGCGCAGTTCGATGGTTTTGTTGAAGTTGTCGACCGCCCGGTCGTATATCCTGGCGTTGAAACACAAGAGGCCGCGCGCCAGATAAGCGTCGTAATAACCAGGGTAAATGGCTATGGCCTTTGTGTAATCGACGATGGCCTGTTCATAGAGGCCGAGCGTTTCACAAAGTTGCCCGCGGCTATAGTAGATGGTGGCCTGGTTGGGGCTGGCGGCCAGTGCTTTTGAGTAATCCGCTCGGGCGTATTCATATTGTTTTTGCAGTGTATAAAGTTCCGCGCGGCCTACATAAGCCGCGGAGGATTTGGGGGCGAGTGCGATCGCCTGATTATATTTTGTTAAAGCCAGGTCATAATCCCCCTGGGTTTTATAGATATTGGCCTGATCCAAGTGGCTTTGTGCTTTTGTTTGTTGCGGGGCCGTTACCTGCGGCTGGTTGCTGCCGGAGGCGGTATTGCGATCGGCCTCAGCAAGGCCGGGACGGCGCAGCGCGTCGTAAACTTTGGCGCGGCTGCTATAAGCGCGTTCATCGGTCGGGTCTATCGCAATCGCTTTATTATAATCGGCCAGGGCCTTCTCGTAGTTGCCTGTAGCGTAGTGAATATCGCCGCGGCAAAGCGGTATTCGATAAATGGTGGCATCTATAGCCGCGGCCCGGTCAAGGTCGGCGGAGGCTTCGTTAAACATGTTTTTCCGGTAATAAGCCACCGCACGCAAAGTGTAGGCGGGGGCAGAATCCGGGTCTAAGGCAAGTGCGTTGTTGCAGGCGTCGATGGTAGCATCCGGCTGGTTGGCGGCATCATTTAAATAAGCTCTCATTAGCCAGTTGTGAGCGCTGCCGCTGGGCGGGAGGGCTGCGCGCGGTGTAGCGGCGGGTGTGGCGGCAATAGCGGGGGCGGGGGCTGGAGCAAGATTTACCGCGGAACCGCTCGAGTTGGAGGTGATATTTTTGTCAGTCTGGGCCGGGCCATGCTGGCGTAGCATATCGTAAACCTTGGCGCGGCTGCTATAAGCCCGTTCGTCAGCCGGGTCTATGGAGATCGCTTTATTGTATTGAGTGAGAGCGTTGTCGTAGTCCTGTTGTGCGTAGTATATATCGCCGCGGCAAAGTGGTATGCGGTATATAGCGGGGTTTATGGCCGCAGCCCGTTCGAGGTCTGCAACGGCTTCGCTAAACATATTTTTCCGGTAATAAGCCACCGCGCGCAAAGTGTAGGCGGGGGCAGAATCCGGGGCTAGCGCCAGCGCTTTGTTGCAGACTTCTATAGTCAGATCGGGGTTATTTTCTCTATCGTGCATATAAGCCATGATAAGCCAACTGTCGGCATTTGGCGCGGCCCAGCCTATTGACGCAGAAGTAAAACATAAAATCGCAGAAAATAAAATGATGTTGAAAAAAGTCTTTATCATCATAAGACTCCTTTAATTTGGATAAACCAAAAAATTGGCTTCATTTATTATATCATAAGCCTTATTGCCGCGCCGTTTTTATAAAACAAGAAAAAACAGGGAAAGATATTATGAGAACGCAGAATAAACATTCTGATAAATAGATATAATATACAATGCATATTTAAGAAAAAGCCAATATTTATGCTATTTTACTAAATAAAACACAAACAACATTGTCGGAAAGGCTGTTTTGGAGCAGTGAATGGGCGGAACTGTTTTTTTCTGTTAATTAAATTACTAAATAGTTTAATAACAAAACTTAAATATCAGTAAACACCCGTATTTTATGGACAAATCTGTTTTAAATTTTTTGCAAAAACCGTTCAAATGGATTTTTTCCGTAAATTAGTCACAGTATTTTTATTGATTTTCTTAATAAAGAAACGTTTTAATTTTTACAGATGAAACTATACTAATATATAGAAGACAATAGTCTGCATAGGGCTAGTTTTTCAGTAACCAAGAATTATTGGATGATGCGGGCGGTGTAGGGCTTCCAGGTAACCAGGGTTTTTAAACAGCTCTATGGCGAACCGAAAAAGTGATCCGGCAAGGAGGTGGGGCGGGAAAATATCGTGAGTGTAGTCAGGGAGCTGTAAGAAGGATTGTATTGCTTATCATTTTTGAAGTTTGCTATTATTTTCTTTTATTATCGCAAATGTGTTAACCACTAAGGAGGTCAACAATGGATCCAACTCTAGTTGCGTCTTTATTTGATGAAATGCTTATGGGTTTTATTGGCCTGTATGAAAACCCCACAATGATCATTATGTGGTTTGTAGGCGCCGTTCTTATTTACCTGGCGGTCTGGAAAGACTACGAACCGGCTCTTTTGTTGCCGATGGGCGTAGGCGCCATACTGGCCAACATTCCTTTCTCTTCGGCGGTCACCAAGACTCCCGGCGAAGAAGGCTTTCTCTTTTTACTTTATAACATGGGTATCAAAAACGAACTCTTTCCGGTCTTGATCTTTATCGCTATCGGTGCGATGTGCGACTTTGCTCCTCTGATGCGTAACCCGAGCATTATGCTGTTCGCGGCAGCCGCCCAGTTTGGTATCTTCGCTACCGCTATCGCCGCTACCATGCTCGGCTTCTCTTTCAACCATGCTGCCGCTATCGGCATCATCGGCGCGGCGGACGGCCCCTCGACCATCTTTGTCGCCAG
>JAVBNN010000026.1:0-29386 GCA_031551525.1 Acidaminococcales bacterium | reverse complement strand
AAAAAAAAGAGATAGGACAGGCCGAGCGCCATGCCGGGAACAGTGTTGGCAGCCAGGGCGCAGGCGTCAAGGGTATGTTTGGCTTTTATACCCAAAGGCGTGCGCGTTTTTAAGAGGGCAGCGGTGTAGGCCAGGGCAGTACCGCCCAGCGCGGTGGCTGTCGCGGTAAAGAGCGAGTTTTTGTAGACAAACAGGATGTTCCGGTCAGCTAAAGCGCTAAAGAAGAATTCTGTGGTAAAACTCATGTCGTAAGGGAAGTTGCGCACAAAAGGGGCGGCGAACATAACGGCAAAGACCGAAAGTAAAGCGCCGCTCAGCAGCAAGGCAAAAAAACCGGCCAACCTGTCATACATGGGCTGGGAACTGGCATAGACAGCGGAAAAAGAGTCATAGTGAAAGTTAAACTTCTCCAGCCAGGCCAGCAGCCAGAAGCTGCCGACCGCCGGTAGCAACATGAAGCCGGCGATGGCGCCGCCGGTATGAAAGTCAGGTATGGAACCCAGCATGACCTGATAGAGCAGGCTGGCGACCACCGGATAGATGCCGCCGACCGAGGCCGGTATGCCAAAGTCGGTAAAACTGAGCACGAAGCATATGATAAACGCACTGCCCAGGCTGCCCGAGAGGGGGCGCAAAACGGTCTGGCAAAACTTGCGCCGCCAGTTGTCACCAAGTAAGTCGGCGACAACAAAAAACTTACGATCTATATAACCGGCGGCGTCATTTATAAGGAGAAAAGCCGCCGGCAGGGTGTATACAACATAACCCAACAAAAGGCCGTTAAAGCCATAGATGGGGAAAAGTTCTCTTCCCACCAGGCTGGTGATCAGCCCCTGTTTGCCGAATGAATAGATGATGGCAAAACCGTAGGTTATGGTGGGCAAAAGGAGCGGCAGGAGGGTGGCCAGTTCCAGAGCCTTTTGGAATTTGCCCGGCAACTGGGTGAAGTTTAAGGTGTAGGCAAGGAAAAAGCCGAGTACTGTACTGACAGCTGCCGTCAGCAAAGAGAGTATTAAACTGTTTTTCAAGGAAGTCAAAAACAGCTTATCTGTCAGAAGGTTTGTATAGGATGACAGTCCCCAGCCGGCCCCGCTTTGCAAAGATTTCGTGAGCAGGGCGACCAGCGGCGCCAACAGAAAAAACAGGAAAAACATTGCGGCCAGGCCCCAGAGCAGTTTTGCCCGACTCTTTATCTCAGGCATGGCAGGCGCTGAACAGGCTGTAGATATTGTCGCGTTTTACTGTTAGCTGGCGCAGGATAAAGCGGCGTACAAAGTCGTTGCGCGGCTGGCCCACCAGGTCGCGTGGCGTGCCGAACTGCGCTACCTTGCCCTGATCGATGATCAGTACCTTGTCCGACATGGTCAGGGCCTCTTCCGGATCATGCGTGACGATGATAGTGGTCAGACCGTACTGGCGGGTGATGGCGCGGATACGTTCCTTGATGGTTTCCTTGATGACGCCGTCCAGCGCGGAAAGCGGTTCATCCAACAAAAGTATGCGCGGGCGAACGGCCAATGTACGGGCCAGCGCCACTCGTTGTTTTTGCCCGCCGGACAGCTGGCTGACGCGTTTTTCCAGGTGCGGCCGCAGTTCTAGAAAATCCGTCAGCGCGGACAGTTCCTCGCTGTTCATGGCGTCAGGCTTGTTTTTCAATCCGTAAATGATGTTTTCTCGCGCGTTGAGATTGGGAAAAAGCGCGTAATCCTGAAAGACGATGTTAAAGCCGCGCTTTTTCATCGGCAGGTTCGTGATGTCCTCTCCGGCAAAGATCACCTGGCCGTTGTCTGCTTGCTCGAGGCCAAGAATGATGTTCAAGAGCGTAGTCTTGCCGCTGCCGCTCGGGCCCAACAGGGAGAGTATCTCGCCTTTGCTGAGCCTGAGGCTTATCCCGTCCAGCACTTTTTTATCACCAAAACTTTTATGGATATTTTTTAATTCCAGCATGTCACGCCTCCTTTTGTTTTCAGTGTACTAAAGGGAAAGGCTATTTTTGTTACGGTGAAGTTAACAAACGGTTAAACAAGGATTAAGATTTTGTAAAAAAAAACAGCCGCCCGGAGGCGACTGAAACAAAAGACCAGACGGTATGTTTCTCCTACAAAAACAACACCCAGTTATAATGTGCATGCCTAAGATATTTTTTTGTTAGCGCTTAAGATAATAGTCCTTCCTGTCAACATATCAAAACTGTTTATGTTATTGATAATATCAATGTTTTCATTATATAAAGCACGCTGTTTGGTTTTTATTTTTTTAAAATGCCAATATTTTGCAATGAACATTATTGGATACATAAATAGCGATAGGAACATACCGCCTTTTTTACGTCTATCAATATATACTTGTATATTTTCAAATCCACTTTTCTTTAAAATATACGCCAAATACGTGTAAGATACAGGGTTTATATGGCCGTTGCAGCTTGCTACATCATCGTTAATACTTAGTATGTCAAACAGAAAATAAGCTCCGTATGCCATATATGCAAAGCGTGAGTTGGCATTAAGTATATTAGGAGTTGTTATTAAAAGCCGTCCGCCTGGTTTTAAAATGCGATTAATCTCTCTTATATATTTAAACTGATCTTCTATGTGTTCAACTACTTCGATTGAGCACACGTTGTCAAAAGTTTCGTCTTCATAAGGTAAGCCTTTATTAAAATCACCAAATTTACAGGGTATTTTATTAAATTTATAATCTTCTGGCGAAAAATCAGACGCAAACAAATTATTTGCAGCGTCCATGCCGTGTTTTTGCATTTCATTGTATACTAGTTGGGTAAAATAGCCATATCCGGCACCAAGGTCAAGGATTTTATTATTTTCAATATTATTTTGAAATAATAGCTCTAAAATTTTTGTGTTAGTTATTTCAAGCGAATTTGATACTATTTCCAAGATATCATCTCCATTTTAAAATTCATTACCACAAAGCGCATTTTATTAAGTTGTCTCTATCTAATACTCGTTGATTATGCGTTGAAAGTGTCATACCAGTAAAAAAACAAGTTTCATAAGTATTATCTTTAGTAGTTTTGCAGATTTTTTCAAACAAAATTCAACGGATATTTGATTACAGAAAGTAAAGTATCATGTTTCCTGCAGTTATTACCAAAATACTCTATAGTCGTAGTATCAACAGATACTTGGAAAGTAACACTATTAAAATTTCAAAACACAATACTCTTAGAATCTGGTCTATTTAATTTTATTAAAAGCTGCGAAAAGCGTACGGCCAAAAAGTAAATCACCATTATTAGGATGAAGTAAATCATCATTTTTGATAAAAGGAAAAAGTGGCAGAAAAAATAAAGAAGTTTGTTGTTTTTTGTCTATTTGTGTGTATACTATTTTAAAATTCCCCATACGGGCGAAGTATTCTATTCGATCTATTGTCATAGGGTTTACATGTTGCATACCGGAAAAATCATCAAAATCCAGTTGAGGGAAACTATAAAAATGCCCGGTCAATAAAAATTTAATTCTTGACTTAAAAGACATTATATTAGGTGTACTTATGAGCAGAATCCCATCTTTTTTCAAGAGTCTATCACATTCCTGAAAAAAACTGTTTATTTCAAAAAGATGTTCAAATACTTCGATCGCTACTATGATGTCAAAGCTATTATCCGCAAAAAGTGTTTTATTGTTTTCTACTGCCAGGCAATCAACTTCTTTTAATTTAAATAAGCTAGGTGCATAATCGCAAGCGGATACGTTGAACCCCTTACTGTATAATCTTTGAGAAAAGGCTCCCGCGCCAGCTCCATAGTCTAAAATAGTTTTATTTTTGTCGGCAAATTTTTCAAAAAATGAATAAAAATGTTCATGTAAGTCTGGCAGTGCAAAAGCTTGTATAGTTTCCAACCTGAAAGCCTCCTTATATAATAAGCTATCGTTATCTAAATTTAATCATAGCAATATAGTGTTGTAATGGTTTATACAATATGCGTGCAGTAATAGTTTAGGGTTGTTTTTGAAGCTTAAATTTAATGAAATTTTCAGAAACAAAGATATGCGCTTCAGAACAATGATTTAGCAACAAAAATAGAATTTGCAGATGATTAAAAGAGTATATAGATACAACTATCACTCAATAAACAGTTTTTTTGCCGTTTTCCCGGACGCGCTGGTAGATTGCCAGTCGATATAGCCTCCGGCGAAGCCGCCGGCCAGGGGAACGAAGCGCAAGAGGCTCTTGCTGCCGTATTTTGTGGCGACTTTTATACCGATTTTTTTATTTACCCGTTCGATGATCTCGGAGGGGATTTTTTTCAGGGTATTTGTCACCAGGCGGTTACCGACCTGGACGCTGGATTCTTTGAGTATATTTTCGAACTGCTCGCCTAACAGGCAGCCGAGCACCATGGTCTTGACTTTGTCGTCACTGAGGTCGTAGCCGCCCACACGGGCGATGACCGCACTCATGCGTACCTGTATATATAAAACAGTGACGATGTTTGCCGGCAGAGCCACAAACATGGCCGCCCCGCCGGGAAGGTTGGTGACAAATCCTGTGGCAGCGGCCTTTTTCACCTGACTGCTTATGAAGTCGTCCACTTTGCCGGACTGGCCGCCCCAGCGGCGTGCGTATTTCTCTGTCAGGCTTTCTATGCTTTCAAAACCGGGCAACCCGTTGTCCAGTACCTTTTGGTATAGATGATCGAGAATGGCAAGCATTTTATCTGAAGTCATGGTGTTCCTCCCTATAAAAGATGGTGTGTTAATAATAGCATAAAGGTAGAAAAAAAGCTTTGCCTGTTTTCTTTTTTTCTAAAAGGCATGTAGCAGGCGCACATGATGAGTATAATAGCGCCAGCCAACAGCAGCCGGTACAGCCAAAATGGTTTAATAAAGGACAACTGCGGCAAGAGATAGGTGTTCATGAACATAAAATTGGTAAAGTAGACTGAATTATACATGTAAGCCGTTGGGAAAAGAACAAGCGTCAAAATTATGGCTATTAAGAGCCCGCGCCGGGTGGGGCGCTCTCTTAGCCAAAGTAGGCCATACAAGGTGGCGGTCAGTACCAGCATGTGGTTTACGAGAAAAAGCTGCAAAAAAAGCGGATGATTATAATGTTCTATGCCGGGGAAAAGGAGGGCGGCCAGAGCGCCGAATGCGTAATAGTAAACTATCTGAAAACAGAGGTCTTTGCGGGTGACGAGGTATATGCCCGACATGATGAGCGAAACGCTGCAAAAGTGGAGCGGCATGGCTTGGAAAAATGAAAATCCTTCAAAAAAGACGCGGTAGAAGCCTTCAAAAATATTAAAAGCTATGGACAACCAGCCCAGTAGCGAGGCAAAAAGCACCCGCTTCTGGGGAATAAAGAACGGCAGGGCAATAAACAGCGCAGCCAGCGCGAGAGAAAAAGCCAGATATATGAGATGTGCCTGGTTAAAGTAGTAAAACTTGATCATGTGTTTGTTTCCGCGTGGTTTTGGCGGATTAAGAGGTTCGAGAGGGGCACAAGATAGATGTAAACAGCATAAGGGATAAATCCGGCGTCAGCCGTCAGGGCGGCGGCTGGTACGGCTCCGGCTATGCTCCAGGGAACGAGCGCGGCGATGAGAATGACGCTGTTTTCAAGGTCGAGGGCCAGGCGGTGTTGTCCGCTGCGGTCTGGGGGATATATTTTCTCAAATAACTGATGGGTAAGTATGACGGCCAGTGTCTGGTTACAGGAAAATGCGGCAGTGGCAAAACTGGCGGTTACCAGGGCTGGAAAGCGGCCGATTTTTTGCGCGAGTTTAACAAAAAAAATCTCTATTTCTTTTAAAAGCCCGGTGCCGGCGAAAATGCCGGCATAGGTGGATGAAATAAATACTATAGCCGTAACGTTGACCATGGAAACCAGTCCGCCGCCTTTAATGATATCGAGAAAAAAGCTATTCTCTTTAGTGTCATAGCCTGTGAGGATAAAGGACAGCATCTGCCGGGGCTCGACGTTTTGCACCAATATGGCGATCAGGCTGCCGGAGACGATGCTGGCCAGCATGGCCAGGCGCACATCGACGCGCAAAGCAGCTAGGAGGAGCATGATGGCTGCGGGTGCAAAAGTAGCCGGGCTGATGTCGAAATAGCGTATTATATCTTCACCGATCCCGTTGTCGTGAAAAGTAAGAGGATAGCAGTGTGACAGCCAGATATAGGCGGCAGAGGCCAAAATAAAAGCCAGCCAGCCGCTTTTAAACATGTTCTTGATGTTGGTGTAAAGATCAGTGCCGGTCAGTACAGACACCAGGTTGGCGCTTGACGACATGGGCGAGCAGCGGTCGCCAAAAAAGGCTCCGGCAATGATGGCTCCGGCGGCCACGTTGACGTCTATATTGCCACTTTTGGCCAGTACGATGAGTACCACGCCGATCGTGCTGGCGGTGCCAAAGGATGTGCCGAGAAGGAAGGAAACCGCCGCTGCAAGCCAAAACGCGGCCAGGATAAAGTACTCGGCGTTCATAAAGTTTATGGCATGGTAAACGATAAAAGGTATAGTGCCAGAGGCTCGCCAGACCGCGGTAATAGCGCCGATGAGAATAAACAGTACCACTATTAGCAGTGACTTTTTCGCACCGGCAAGCATCATGGCATAAAGCGCCCGGATGGTGTGCCCGCGGCAGAGGGCCACTGAGAGAAAAACTATGAGGCCGAGCAGGAGCGGCCAAAGGATAGATATACCGTTATAGATGCTGCATAATAAGGTTATAAAAAAAACGGCCATTGCAGCTATTATATCCAAAGGGGGGACCTCCTGTAGTAAATATGATTATTTTATTTATTTTCTCTGTTTTTTATTATAGTCCTTTAAAATCAATATAAATATCTGCCCAATGCATATGTTTAAAATACAGAAATAAAAATTTTTTATAAATAAAGTATGGTGTATAAGTAGAAGTTAGTACTTTGTGGTATCATAATAATAAATATAAAGAGCAAAGGGGGCGTAGAGCGATGGTAAAAGAAAAGCTTGCTGGCAAAGATACAATTCAGACTCTGGATGGTTTTGCGTCTTCTGCGGCTTGCGGCCAGCCCAGGGAAGAAATGATTAGTGTGTTGAAAAACATCCTCGACGGTCTTGATGCATATGTTTATGTCTCTGACCTCGAGAGTGATGAAATATTATTTGTGAATAAAAAAATAAAAGAAACATTTCATTTTTATGATATTGCTGCAGGTACAGTTTGCTGGCAGGTTGTACAAAAAGGATTTGCCGAAAGGTGCTCTTTTTGTCCTTTGCCTGAGTTGAAAAAAGAGCCTGGCACATCGATAGTATGGGAAGCCGTGAATACCGTTACCGGACGTTACCACAGAAACATGGATAGCGTGATAGACTGGGTGGATGGGAAGAAGGTCCATCTGCATTATGCTATAGATATCACCGAGAGTAGGCGTGTCCAGCAGGACGCGGATAAAATGCTGGGTATACTGAAAAATATCCTCAACGGTATGGATGCCTATGTTTACGTGTCCGATATGGAAACAGACGAGATACTCTTTATCAATAACCGTATGCAGAAAGCTTTTGAGCTAGATGAAAGCGCGATAGGGAAAATATGCTGGCAAGTGTTGCAAAGTGGCTTTACCGAGCGCTGTTCTTTTTGTCCCAATCATAAACTGGAAAAAGAGCACGATGCCACGGTAGTTTGGGAAGAACACAACACGGTTACCGGGCGGCATTATAAAAACGTTGACAGCGTTATAGAGTGGATGGACGGCAAAAAAGTCCACATGCAACACTCTGCTGATATAACGGACATCCTTGAGGCCCAGCGTGAAACGAGGGAAACCAGGGAACGCCTGGAAATGGCCATGACAGCGTCACAAGCCGGTGTATGGGAAATTGACCTGGTGGCTGGCATACTCAGCTATGACCAATTGTGCGGCAGTTTATTCGCTTTTGATCAGACGTCCAATACCCTGACGCTGGATGAGCTGGTGTCTCACTTGAAAAAATATATGCTCAAGGTATCCGGCAGCGATGTTATTGAGGCGCTACTGGAAAGGGATCCTTATGCCCATAGCCGCTCCAGGGATTTCCAGCTGGTTTTCCCGGATGGCGCCGAGCGGTATATCCGCAATTATGGCAATACCATACGTGATGACGACGGAAAAGCGCTCAAGGTGATTGGCATGTGCATAGATATCACCCAGACAGTCAAGTTGGAAAATGAGTTGAAAGCCGCCAAAATAGCGGCGGAAGACAAGGGGCGGGCAGACGCTGACGCACGGACGCAGGTCATGCTGGATGCTACGCCTTTAGCGGCCTCTTTTTGGGATGAGAAAGGAAACATGTTGGATTGCAATATGGAAGCAGTACGCCTGTTTGGACTTTCCCAAAAAGCCGACTACATGGAACATTTTTACGAACTTAACCCGGAGTACCAGCCGGATGGCGAGCTTACGGCAGCAAAAGCCGAACGGGAAATCGGCGAGACCTTTAAAACAGGCATGAGGCGCTTTGAATGGATGTACAAGACGCCCGCCGGCGAGCCGCTGCCGGTGGAAACCACGCTGGTGCGTGTGCCCTGGAAAGGCGAATACCGTCTGGCTGCCTATTCGCGCGACCTGCGCGAAATACGGGCTATAGAACAAAAACGCATCGAAGCCGTTGAACACAGTGTGGAAATGGAAGTCCAGGCGAGGGCTGCGCTGGCTTCTTCAGATGCTAAAAGCCAGTTCTTGTCAAATATGTCGCACGAAATCAGGACGCCGATGAACGCGATCATCGGAATGGCAGAATTATTGAGCAACGAACGCTTGACTGGACGACAGAAGCGCTATGTGGATGACATAAAAACGTCGTCTACATCTTTACTGGGCATCATCAATGATATACTGGATTTTTCCAAGATCGAAGCAGGTAAACTCCAGTTGATACCCGTTGATTATGATGTCAAAAAACTCCTCCGCAATCTGGAATCCATGTTTACTTTTGCCGCTCAGACCAAGGGCATATCCTTTTTCCTTCGCATCGAAAGCGATTTGCCGTCCTGTGTGTATGGTGATGATATACGTGTGCGCCAGGCCCTGATAAATATACTCGGCAACGCGGTAAAGTTCACTAAAACAGGCGGGGTCACGCTCATTGTCAGGGCATCGGGCGATATGCTGTACTTTGATATTAAAGACACCGGTATAGGTATCAAAGAGGAAGAGTTGCCCAAAATATACAACGACTTTGACCAACTGGACACGCAAAACAACCGCAATATCACGGGCACGGGTCTGGGGCTGTCTATTACCAAAAACCTCATTGGCCTGATGGGCGGAAAAATAACAGTAGAGAGCGAATATGGCAAGGGTACGGTCTTTCATCTGGCCATACCGCTTGTGTACGGTGACGAAAAGAAACTGCTTTTAGAGCAGGATGAAACGGCTTTTGTCAATGCGCCGGACGCCAGTATTCTGGTTGTCGACGACAACGAAGTAAACCTCAGTGTAGCGGTCGGCTTATTAAGTTTGTATGGCATTTCATGCGACACAGCCCAGAGCGGGCAGGAAGCCATAGATAAAATAAAACATAAAAAATATGACATTGTATTTATGGACCATATGATGCCGGAAATGGACGGAGTGGAGACTACCGGTATACTGCGCCAGAGCTACGCACAGGACAAACTCACTATAATCGCGCTTACCGCCAACGCTATCGAAGGGGTGAGCGGCACTCTTTTAAAGGCAGGTATGAACGATTATCTGACCAAACCCATAGACAGAAACAAACTCAATCAAATATTGGTAAAATGGCTGCCGCCGGAAAAAGCACAGCACGGTAACACTCTTCCCATACAAGAAGGGCACATGGCGCAACGGGATGTTTTCGTGCGCCTGGAAGGGATAGCGGGGCTCGATAGTGGGCTTGGCCTCAAGCGGGTAGCCGGGGCCAAAACAGTATACCTGAAAACGCTTGGCATCATGGAACACCGCCTGCCGGCATCCATCGAACGTATGCAGTCTTTTGTGGCTAAAGGCGATCTGAAAGGATTGGCTATCGAAGTACACGGCGCTAAGGGATCGCTCAATAATATCGGCGCCACCGGCCTGGCCGGGCAGGCAGAGGAACTCGAGATGAGCGCAAAACAGGGCGATGCAGTCTTGTGCCGGGGGAAATTGCCAGCGCTGGCAGAGGGGTTGGCTAAACTTCAACAAGATCTTTCTCTGGCGCTTATGGAACAGGAAAGCGCGGTAAACTATGTGGGCAAAGGAGATAGAGGGCTGTTGAGTCAGCAATTGCTGCTGGTAAAAAGAGCGATTGAGACCTTTGAGGGCGACGAGGCGCTGGAAAGACTGCGCAGCCTTGCGGAATATGATTACGGCCAAGCGGCGAATGAAAAATTGAAAGAAATTTGCCAAACTGTTGAAGAATTTGATTTTGACAAATCATTGAAAATCATTGAAAAAATTTAAAGAATTTAAAGAATGGGCATAGGCGTGTATGGCCCGGCTCTCAAGAAAAAGGGAACCAGCGTCGCCGACATGAAAATGCTGCAGAAATTGTCCAGAGGGTTTGATTTGAGTATATTTTAAAGTGCTAAAGCATATAAAAAGCTGCTTTAGGTTGCACTGTCGGCAACTATAAAGCAGCTTTTGTCGTCGCTAGATTATAAATAACGTATAGTAGTATATATTTCGCCAAGGGTGGCAAACTGTTCGCCGGAGAGCCAAGCCAGGGGGCGATAGTTTTGTAGCAGGGTATACATTTTTTCATTATCGACGATAGTTTCAGCAAAATAGTATTTCAATACGCTCATGATAAAGAGATCATTCTTTATTTCCCCGGCGTCATTTTGTAAAGCCAGATGTTGCTCCATTTTACATTTGTCCTATTTGGGGTGCCTTTCCAAAAAACAAAAACTGTTTACAGAAGTGTTTATATAATAGTAGAATAATGTTAAATATTTGCATACTTAATGACTGTGCGCGGAGGCGGTGTTTTGCGTCTGCCCGCCAGCTTTTCCATACCGTCGGAAACAGGTATGAAGCAAGAATGTACAGGGGGTGGATGCTGTGGACAAGGATATAAAGCTGCCGACGGCGACCAGTTTGAGCAGTGCTCTGGCCAAGATAACTAGAAATCCGGTCCTGACGGGCGGTAATACCAAGGCGGCGCTCGATATGCTGGCCAGTGAGGGGTGCGAGGCACTGGCGGCGTCGCGGATATGTATCTGGATGGTGGATATGAAGCGCCAGGTACTGGTGAACGTGACGGCTTACGAAGAGGAAACGGACGAATTCAGCGTGCTGGATGATTTTCCGTTTGATTCGCGTCCGTATTATATGCAACTTTTGTCTACAGAGCGGTTGATCGTGATAAATGATATAGCTACGAATACTGTGCTGCCTGACTTAAAGGAGACGTATGAAGCTACTGTGTGTTCGCTGCTCGATGCTCCGGTGCGGGTAGGCGGTGAACTGGTGGCGGTGGTGTGCCTGGAACAGAACCACTACACGCGGTACTGGTCGCTCGAGGAGCAGAATTTTGCCAGCTCACTGGCCGACTTTGCCGCGCTTGCGCTCGAAGCGACCGAGCGAAAAAAGACGCTTGACGCGCTAAACACCAACCACCGCCGTACGCAGACTCTTATGTCTAACTTGCCGGGCATGGTATATCAGTGCCTCAACGATCCGCCGGCCTTCACTTTTACTTTTGTGAGCGAGGGGAGTTACGCGCTGACCGGGTACAGGCCGGAAGAGCTGATGCACAATAATGCGGTGAAGTTTTTTGATATGGTGCACCACGACGATGTGGCGCTACTAGCCAAGCAGAACGCGGAGACGCTCGAAATAGGGCTGCCGCTTGATACGACTTTCCGGCTGGTTATGCGCGACGGCAGCGTGAAGTGGATATGGGAACGCAGCCGGGTGGTGGAGACTTACCCGGACGGCACGCCGCTCATATTGGAAGGGTTTTACACGGATATCACCGAGCAGCGGCGCTTGGAGGCGGCCGAACTGGCCAACCGTGCCAAAAGCGAGTTTCTGGCGAATATGAGCCACGAAATCAGGACTCCGATGAACGCTATCATGGGCATGACCGAGCTGATCGTGCGCGAGGACCCAACGCCGACCATAGCGGGCTATGTGAAAAATATCCGCTCAGCGTCGCATTCACTCCTCAACATCGTTAATGATATCCTGGACTTTTCCAAGGTGGAGGCGGGTGCGATGGAGATAAGCCCGGTGATCCACAATCCGGCCTCTCTGATAAACGATATAGCGGCGATGATCTATGTGCGCATAGGCGACAAGCCGATAGATTTTATTATCGACGACGATCCGTCGTTGCCGAGCGGTCTTGTCGGTGATACGACGAGGATCAAGCAGATAGCGATAAATATTTTGACCAACGCGGTCAAATTCACCAACAAGGGCTACATACGTTTTGGCGTGTCCTGCCGCATGAAGGGGGACAACAAAGCTATACTGCGCGGGGTGGTGGAAGATACCGGCATCGGCATCAAAAGAGAAGACATGCCCATGCTGTTTGAGAATTTTTCCCAACTCGACACAAAAAAGAACCGCGCGGTGGAAGGCACCGGTCTCGGTCTTGCCATATCGAAAAAATTGGCCGAGCTGATGGGCGGGGAGATAACCATCGAGAGCGAGTACGGCACGGGTTCGGTGTTTGCCTTTGAGATAGAACAGGATGTGGTATCTCTACAGCCTATAGCTGAGCTCGAACACCCGGAGCGGGCGTATGTAGGCATATCTGTGGCCGAGCCGGCCAAGGCGGCCTCCATCCTCGGTAAGCTTAATAAGCTGGGCGCGCGGGGAGAGATAGACGGCGAACTGGCCGAACCGGCCAAATACAGCCATATTATCATGGATTCCGACCTCGGGTCGCGCCTCTCGGGAAAAGACCTCGGCGCAGCCAAGGTGGTGGCGCTGGTCCGCAACTACCTGGCCGAAGGGCTGGAACTTGCGGGAGCACGCAATATCAACGCACCGCTGACCGCGCATGCGCTGGCCGATATACTAAACGGCCCACAGGCGAAGCAGGATGGCAATGAGGCGGCCGCGGCCGCGCTGATGCTCCGGGATACCTCGGTGCTGGTGGTGGATGACAATGATATAAACCTCATCATTGCCGAAACGCTGATCGCGGACTACGGGGCCCAGGTGGTGACCGTTCTCTCTGGCAGGGAGGCGCTCGAGGCGCTAGATGCGCAGCAGTTTGACATGATATTTATGGATCACATGATGCCGGAACTCGACGGAGTGGAGACCACCAAACTCATCCGGGCGAGGACGAACGGAAACTGCCGCACTGTGCCCATCGTGGCGCTCACCGCCAACGCGATCAGCGGCGTGAAGGATATGTTCGTTACCAACGGCATGAATGACTTTTTGTCAAAACCACTTGAGATAGATACGCTGGAGGCTGTTTTAAGAAAATGGTTGCCTAAAGAGAAGATTGTGTAGAGAGATGGTAAAGGCCCGCCGCATATCCGGCGGGCCTTTGGTGTCCCCCCCTCCCGTAAAAAAAGCCCTCGTGTCAAGGTATATAACGCATAGATCTGTGTTTTCTAAAGGGATATGCGGCTTTTTTATTTGCCGGGTTATTGACAAGAAAGGGAGGGGTGGGTATAATTTATTTGTTAGCCCATGCTAACTGACATGCATTATCTGTTGTGTTTAAGCCGGTTTGTGGCTAAGAAGGCATCCGATGAGGAAACAAGGATACTCGGGGAGGCTTCTTTGCCGGACGGTTTGACAATAAAAAACTTCAAGGAGGCAAGGAATGAAGAAATCTTTAGTAGTGACCCTGATGCTGGTGTTCGTGCTCGGTATAGCCGGGACGGCGCTGGCGGCAAATCCTTTTACCGACGTACCGGCCAACCACTGGGCGTACGCGTCGGTGTCTAAACTGGCTCAGGCCGGTATCATCGACGGTTATGGCGACGGTACTTTCGTCGGCCAGCGCAATATGACGCGCTACGAGATGGCGCAGATCATCGCCAAGGCTATGGCCCGGAGCGACAAGGCGGACGCGTCGATGAACGCGCAGATCGAAAAACTGGCAGCCGAGTTCTCCAATGAACTGAACGGCATGGGCGTGCGCACCGCGCGTCTTGAAAAGAACGCCGACAATGTGAAGGTCACTGGCGAAATACGTTTTGCCAACTGGAGCTATGACAAGAAAATCGGCGGAGACAACTCCTCCGAACTGCGTAGCCGTATCTGGCTGACCGGCCAGATAAACAACCGCTGGACGTACGGCGGTATGATCGAGCAAAACGACCTTTTGAACACTAACTCCAATAATGACAATACGACCAATCTCCTGCGCGCCTGGGTAGACGGCAAAATCGGCGACGTCGATGTGACGGCCGGCCGCTTCAACTACACCCCGGTATACGGCGTGGTCCTTGATACGGACGGCGACGGCGCGAAAATCGGCTATAGCAAGAACGGCTTTACTCTGGAGGCTTTCGCGATACGTAGCGCCAACACCAACGTATGGTTTGATCCGTACTCTGTAAACCCTGGTATGGATTACAAGACCCAAACCTACGGCGCTGTATTGGGCTACGATTTCAATGACAAGCTCAACATGCAGGCCGCTTATTACAAAATGACCTCTCCTGGCCCGAACTTTGAATCCGGCGATATAGCCGAAGTCGCGCTCAAGTATGGCTTCAGCGATATGTTTTCCGTATGGGCGGAATATATTTACGGTAAAACTGACGAAGTGCCTGATCTCAGCAAAAACGGCTGGGCCGCCCGCATGGACTACGGCAAGATAGACGCCGACAAGCCGGGCAGCTGGGGCCTCCGTGCCGCATACTACGATGTGCCGGCTGCCGGATCGCTCGCTACTACGCTCGATATGGATCTCTCCCCGCTCGGTGATGGCTTTAAAGGCTATCAGCTTGGCGCTACTGTAGTAATGGCAAAGAACATCGACCTCAACTTTGACTATTATGACATGAAAACTAAAGAAGATACGAGTGTCAAAGATAAACTCTTCTTCACCTACATGCAGTTCTATTTTTAGGACTGAGCGCTGAACAGCGAAAAGGCCGCCCCGGAAGGGGCGGCCTTTTCGCTGTTTGCTGGCTAAAGTGCAAGATGTCTCGCTTTGCTCGAAATGGCGTAATACCAACTGTTGCATTGTCGTTTCAAACGTAGCGAAAAATCAGATGTTATTTCTTCGTTTTGCCGAGTTGGGTGAGGCGGGTATTTATTTCTGCCAGTTCAGCTTGCGTGAGTGGAGGGTTGGCGGCTAGGTAGGTTTCATAGGCGACGACGGCTTCGCCGCGGCGGCCGAGTTTGTTGGCCATGCGGGCTTTGGCGATGAGGGCTGGGTAGCAGTCGGTTTGCAGTCTGAGCGCCTGACTGTAATCGTCGAGCGCTTTAGCGTACTGTTTGCGCCGTTCGAGGAATTGGCCGCGTTCGTAGTACAGGTGGGCGCCCTGAGGGGTGTTTTGTATGGTGCGGTCGTAGTCGGCGAGCGCTTCTTTGTACTGGCCGTGTTCTTCGTAGAAATTGGCTCGGGTGAGCAGACGCCCATTGGCGTAGCCGCCTTTTTGGAGGTAGGTGTCAAAGTCAGCCTCGGCGCGGGTGGACTTTTTCATTTTGGCATAAAGGGCGGCGCGCTGAGGATAAGGCTGTGAGCTGTCGGGCGCGGTGCCGATGGCGGTAGTGTAGTCGGCGAGGGCCTTGTCGTATTGGCCGAGGGCTTTGTAGCTGTCGGCGCGTCCGCTGTAAAAGTCGTATTTGAGGGTGGGTGGGTCGAGCGCGAGGGCGGCGGTGTAGTCTTCCACGGCTTTGGCGTATTGTTTGCTGTTTTGATAGGAGACAGCGCGCAAGAGATAAAAATAGGGGCTATTTTTTAGGGTCAGTGCTTTCGTGTAGTCGGCGATGGCCAGGTCGTAGCGCCCCATGTCGCGGTAGGTGTCGCCACGCCGGAGGTAGTTGTCGACGTTTGATTTGTCCAGTTCGATGGCTTTAGTGTAGTCGTTGAGCGCAAGCTGGCTGAATTTTTCTGAATATTTTTTGCCGAAAGGCTGGGCGGTTTCATAGGAACGGTTGGCGTAGGCGGCCGCCCGCCTGAAGTAGGCTTCGGTGTTTTTAGGGTCTAGCTCAATAGCCTTGGTATAGCTACTTAGCGCCCGCTCGCCGGAGGTGGAGTTGCCAAGTTTGAGATAGACAGCGGAGTCGGCGGCGCCGTAGCCGACTACCTTGTTATAGGCTTCGGCGGCTTTGGCGTAGTTGCGGCTTTGGTAGTATTCGTCGCCTTGCTTTAGCCAGGCGGCGGCGTCCATCTGGGTGGCGGGGTCTTTAGAAAGGGCGGAGATACGCGCGTCGGCCCGGCTTAAGTCGCTTTGGCTGACCGGGCGTTCATTGAGCATGAGCGAACGGCTGGTGAGGGCACGCTGAGCTTCCTTGCGGTAGTTTTGCCAGGAGAGGAGAGCTTCCTGGCGGTCGCCTTGTTTTTCGGCGATGCGGGCTTTGCCCTGCCAGGCCGGGTAAAAGGAGTTGTCTCGGGCGAGGGCGGCGTCATAGTCGGCGCCGGCCAGAGCGTCCTGGCCGGTCTTTTCGTAACATTCGCCGCGGAAGGAGTAGGTCTGGGCGGATTGGCCGCGGTCAAGGTCGAGCGATTTGGCAAAGCTGCCGATGGCCGCCGGGTAGTCATTTTTGCCCATATAAGAGAGGCCCTCAAGGAGATAGAGTACACTGGAGGGCGACTTTGGGGTAAGGGCGGCGCAGTCGGCCAGCGCGAGGTCATACTGGCGCGAGAGGCGGTAGAGGTTGGCCCGGATGGTGAGCAGCATGGCGTCACCGGGGGAGTGCTGGAGCGCCAGGGTCAGGTCGTCTATGGCGGGGACAATGAGGCTGTTATCAGGTGTGCCGTAAGCCAGGCTGAATGTGTAGAGGTTGTTGCTGGCGATGGCGCGCATTTTATATGCTTCGGCGTTTTTGGGGTCGGCCTCGATGGCTTTGGTGTAGGCATCATAGGCTTTGGCAAAGTCTTTTTCCGCCATGAGTTGGTCGCCCTCGGCGAGATATTTTTGCGCCGGGGAGGCGAATGTTTGCGCAGTATGTGCGGGCGGCGTCTTTGCCGGCGCCTTGGCCGGCTTTTTAGCAGCCCAGGCCGGACTGGCGGCGAAGGTGAGTAAAAGTAAAGCGAGAACGAGTTTTTTCATGGAATTACCTCCAAGGATTTGTTGGGTAATGGGGCGCGGGCGTGATACAGGCTGCGCCTCTACGGATGCGGTGGTTTGTATTGGTGCGGGAGTATTTTTCCCGTGCAGTGTTTTTATTAAATTCACTACTATTATAGCATGAAAGGGCGGCGGTATGCGCGGTTAGGTTTTTTGCCTGCTGGCGGCAGGAAAACGGCTGGTTGTGGCGAATAGGTGATAAATATGCAGTAATAGGCCGCGAAAGGATTTACTAAAACGATGCAACAAAACACGAGAAAAGGCGCGGCGGCTGCGCTGGCGGCCTTTTTTGTCTGGGGACTGTTCCCTATATACTGGAAAATGATGTCCGGGGTACCGGCCAGAGAAATACTGGCCTACCGGATGTTTTGGTCGTTCGTGACCATGTTGGTGCTGGTGGCGGTGTTAAAAAAGACGCCCGAGGCTCTGGCCGCCTGGCGGCTGGTGAAAGGCTCCAGCCGTATGATGGGCTACATCCTGGCGGCGGGGGCGCTTATTTCGCTGAACTGGTACACGTTCATTTGGGCGGTGAATGACGGGCGCATACTTGACAGCAGCCTGGGGTATTATATCAATCCCTTGGTGAGTGTGGCGATCGGCATGGTGTTTTTGGGCGAGCGGCTGTCGCGCCCGCACAAGATAGCGGTGGCTCTGGCTGCCGCCGGGGTGGGTTATATGACGGCGGCTTTCGGCGCTCTGCCGTGGGTGGCACTGACGCTGGCTTTTACCTATGGGTTTTACGGGTTGTGCAAGAAGTTGGCCGGTTTGGACGCCATATCCGGCATGTTGCTCGAAACATGCGTGACGGTACCGTTTGCGGCGGTTTATCTGGGTTATCTGCACTATACGGGGGCGGCGGCGCCGGTAGAGGGTATGACAGGCGTTCTTTTGGCCCTATCGGGGCTGGTGACGGTGGTGCCGCTGATACTTTTCGCCTACGGGGCGAACAATCTGCCTCTGTCGATGGTGGCGCTGTGCCAATATATCACGCCGACGCTGTCTATGCTTATCGGAATATTTATCTACCACGAGCCGTTTTCTTCCGTGCAACTGGTGTCCTTTGCGCTGATCTGGACGGGGCTGGCGGTATTTTCTCTGCCGCAGGTACTGGCGCTGGTGAAGCAAATGCGGTAAGAATACAGTGCGTTAATACGAGAAAACTTTTCGCCGGGCAGGGGAAAACCCTTGGCCCGGCGAAATCATATAAGAGCGGCCATCAATGGCCGCCTTTTGTTAGAGGATAGTATTATGGACGATGTAATGGAAAAAGATACGGCCTGGCAGAGAAAGATTGCTTTTTTCCTGGCCAGCCAGAATATTTCGCTGTTTGGCTCGGCGGTAGTAGGGTTTGCCATTACCTGGCACATCACGCTGGAGACGTCGTCCGGTCTGTGGCTGACCATGTCAACCTTGTGCTCCACGCTGCCGCAGGTGGCGGTGTCGCTGTGGGGCGGGGTGCTGGCCGACCGCTATGACCGGCGCATGCTCATCATGCTGTCAGACAGTTTTATCGCCCTGGCCACGCTGGCTCTGGCGGTCGTGTTTTTGCTGGGTTGGCAGCGCCTTGAGCTGCTGCTGGCGGTGTCGGTCGTGCGCTCGCTGGCGGCCGGGGTGCAGATGCCGGCGGTAAACGCGATCTTTCCGCAGCTCGTGCCAACCGGACAACTGACGCGCATGCAGGGGATAAACCAGACGATCAACTCGGTGCTGTTGTTGGTCGCTCCGGCGGTTGGCGGGCTGGTGCTCGCGCTTTTTGGCATAGTGTGGACTATGCTGGTGGACGTGCTGACCGCCGCTGTTGCGGTGGCAGTATTGAGCCGCCTACAGGTGGAACGGATAACGCGGATGGGGACGGCTTCCATGCTGGCTGAGCTGCGCGACGGGGTAGCTTACGCCTGGGCGCATCCGCTATTGAAGAGGGTTATCATCTGCTTTGCCTGTTCTTTCTTTTTGATAACTCCGGCCGCCGTGCTGACGCCGCTCATGCTGGAGCGCAGTTTTGCGGGCGGCGTATGGGCTCTGACGGCCAATGAAGTGGTCTGGACAGCCGGTTCTTTAGTGGGTGGGCTGTTCGTGTCGGCTAAGGGCGGCTTTCGGGACAAGGTGTCGGTGATAGCGGGCTGCCTGGTGGTTTTTGGGGTGACTTTCGGCCTGCTGGGCGTGGTAGGGAGCCTCGAACTGTATCTTTTAATAATGGGGATCGCGGGCTTTTTTCTGCCGATCATAGTAACGGCGCAGACCGTGCTCATACAAGAGAGCGCAGAAGAGGCCATGATGGGGCGGGTGTTTTCCATTGTGCAGATCATCATGGGCAGCGCCGTGCCGGTGGCGATACTTATATTCGGCCCGCTGGCTGACGTGATAGCGGTGGAGGCCATACTGGTGGTGTCGGGGGCGCTCCTGGCGCTGGTGGGCGTGATCTACCATGTGGAAAACCGGCAACGGGTAAAGGTGTAGGCTGTTTTGACGTATTGCCGGCGCGCGGGTTTTGTGACGAAAAAATATAAGGGGTTATAGAAATAGGCTATGAGGGGAATAGATAAAAAAATCATTTCCAAAGCGGGTGGGGCGAGGTACAATAAGCTTGGGACTGTAGCGGACCGCAATGGGCTGCGTGAAATAAGAGGGGACAAGGTGCATTATTATGCCGATCCAGTCTAATAAAGTGGTCCTGATTATCGCGCCGACCAGGCAGATGAACCTCCATGTGCCGCTGACTCCGGCGAATATAATTTATTTAAAATTATATCAAGTATTATATGTGAAGGGTTGTAATTTGAATGTCGTTAGAATGTGAAAAGAAGATGATTGTGAACAAAACAGAATGGATATCTTGGGCAGCGGTCTTTGTTTTTTTGCACGTAGTAATTTGGGCTATTGCTTCTACAAAATATTTCTTTGTGCTGGATCAGCCTTTTGATCTATGGGGGAACTTGTTTGCCGTGCTTTTTGCTGTCGGCCATTTGGGGCTGTTAGGTTTACTCTTGTTTTTACTGTTGTTGTGTGTCCGTTTGCTGGCTTGGAACTGGCGGAGTATAGATGATATGTGTTTTATAGTGTCAGGAACGATGTTTAGCTGTGTGCTGGCGATCGATATGCTGACATTCACTTTGTTTAGGATACATCTGAGTCCTTCTATACTGGAAATATTTTTTTCAGGTTCTCCTTTTGAAATATATGACCCGCCAGTGTCGTTTTATGTTATGGCGGGTCTTGCCTTCGCTTTGATTTGTCTGATGGAGTATTTCATTTTGTTTTTTTCGAAAAAAAGATTTTTGCAAAAACGCGTAGTATTGACCGGCGTGGTCTATCTGCTTGTTTTTATCGGCTTTAATTTGATACATGCTGTTGCGGTTGTTAAGAGTTACCCGCCCATACTGGCCCGTGTGGAGGCTTTGCCGTATGCGAGCCCTGTTTCAGCCCGAAAATTTGTCAAATCACTTGGTGTTAAGGAAACTTCACCTCAGGATTGGGGAGAAAAGGCCGCCATGGCATCGCTGGATTACCCCAAAGGCCCCATTGCTTTATCATTGCCCCCCCGTCCGCTCAATGTCATAGTTATTCTTCTTGACAGCTGGCGGGTGGACAGTTTAAACGATACCGTCATGCCGCGTTTGTGGGAAAGGGCGAAGGGCGGCATTGTGTTTGAAAAGCATTTTAGTGGGGGGAACGCTACCCGGTTCGGCGTATTTTCTCTTTTTTATGGTGTTCCGCCTTCTTCTTTCCATACTTTTCTTGGTGAACGCCGGGAACCTATCCTTATGGAAAAATTACGGGAAAAGGGTTATGAGTTCGGCTTGTATTCATCAGGCAGCATAGACGGCGTAAATATTCTCGATACATCTTTAGTCAAGTTAAAAGATCAGATAGTTTACGGCAAAGGCGACTTGCATATGGAAAAACTTTTTCTCGACTATTTAACGCACCGCGACAGTTCTAAACCTTTTTTTGGTTTTATATTTTACGGTGCGCTTCATGGTCAGTCTGCTTTTCCAAATCTGCCGAAACCTTTTTTACCTACGGAAAGATGGGATTATTTAAAATTCAGTAATAATATTGATAGGCAGCCATATTTAAATAGTTATTATAACGCGGCTCATACGATGGATTACCATATTGCTGGCGTTCTGGACAAATTAAAGGCGTTGGGACGTTTTGAGGATAGTATCATCATCATAACCGGTGACCACTCCGACGAGGTCAACGATACGAAAACAAATTCCTGGGGCCACAGCTCCAATTTTAGCCGCTACCAAATACAGGTGCCGTTCATTATGTTTCACCCGGATAGCCGGGGATGGGTAGCCAGCCATCGCACTACCCATGAGGACGTGGCGCGGACGTTCATGGAAGAAGTTTTAGGCGCTTCGCCTAGTGACGCCAGAAATTACACATTGGGTGTAAATATGTTGAAAAAAGAAGAAAGGGAGTTTTTTATTTGTTCCAGCTATTCGGACAATGCCATTATTTATGAAGATAATGTTTATGTTTTGAAAAAATATGGTTTTATGAAATCCTATGATCTGAATGGCCAAAAAACAGACCGCTCGCTTCCCGCAAAGATATTACAGCGTGCTTTGCCGGATATGGAATATTTTTACAAGAAAAAACAGTAGTTTGATTGTGAACTTATGCGCTGGCAATTTGAGGATGGGAAAAATGGAGCAATGATCGGAGGAAGCATCATGCGGACAGCGGTAAGGTGCGCGCTGGTGGCGCTGGTCATGGCGGTATGGCTGCCGGGGACTGCTTGGACGGCTAAAGCCGGGCAAGTGGCGGTATTTGCGACCGCGGAGGGCCTCTCGAAGGGTGCGGGTCGCCTTCCGGTGGGGGCACTAGCTGAAACGCGGGGCTTTTATACGGAAGGGGACGGGGGCGGCGCTCTCTACAAGATAGCTGATAAAACTGAAAAACCGTGGGATATTGCGCTCGCCAAGGGCAAATATGCCTCTATCGCCAATACGGACCGGGTGACTTACCGGATGTTCGGGGCACAGCTGGATGGGAAAACAGACGATGAAGAGGCCATCATGCGGGCGCACACCTATGCGAATGCCGCCGGGGCCAGGGTGGAGAATCACTCGGGCATTATCTGGAAAGGCTCGCCCACTCAGATACCGGTGCTGACCGACGTTGACCTGTCGGGATCGGTCTTAAAGGTGACGGACGCTAACGCGGCTTTTCGCTCCTGGTACAGGATCGGTGATGTGCGGGACGTTTACTATACGCTTAATTTTACCCCGGCGCAAAAGGCGCAACTGCTCGAAGGGACTGCTTATTTTACCATGCTGGACAACTCCCTGCCGGCCAATGTGGTCGTGCGGCTGGAAGAGAAGCCGTTTGCTGCGCGAGATGACGAGGGGAACGTTTACCCGGTCAACCGGGCGGAACTCTTAGTACATGATATGAACGGCATCTGTACCGGGCCGCTCATAGAAAGTTGGACACAGGCCGGAGGACGTAGTTTGGCGGCGGGCGGCAAGAGCTATACCTCCGTCTTTAAGGCGATTTATACGAACATACCTTCTGACCGGCTGGTCTTTACCGGCTGCGACGTTGAGATAGACACTTCGGCGAACCAACAGGTAAATGTAGTGAATATCAACCGGCACAACACGACGGTGAGGGACTTTACCATCCGTCCGCACCGCGATTCTCTCAGAAACGACAAAGTGTTCAAGAGCGCGGTCATTTATGCCGAGGACAGCTACAATATAGCGATAGAAAACATCACAGGTTTTAACACGGCGGGGCAGGACGGGGAGGCCCGCGCGACTTCCGGTTATCTGGTGCGGCTGACCGGCTGTATGAAGGCTACTATCCGCAACTGCCGTCTAAATGGCTACTGGGGCGCGACTGCCATGGACAACGTGAAAGACGTGCATGTGGAGAACAGCGAGGCCAACCGGATAGACATCCACCACTATTTCCGCGATCTTTTTATCACCAACTGCCAGCTGTATAATCGGGCGGTACAGGTGGGCTACGGCAAGGGGCTGCTCTCGATAACCAACTGCACAGCCTTTTACCAGCCTATCCCCGACTACTCGCACCCCGCCGACCTTATAAACCTCAATACCACCTATGGGCGAATATTCTCCGGCCTGATAACGGTGGACAACGTGACCATGGATATACATGCAGGTAACGGCCAACCAAACATAGTGAACTGCCGTTTCCTGCCGCAGGCGGCCACGTTGTCTGTGTCGCCCTACAAACTGCCCGAGATCAGAGCACGAAACCTGACGGCCAATATTTACGGCGCGGAGCAACCTTTGCGCTTTATGAACTTTTCCGGTTCCTGGACGGGGACTATAGAAAATTTCCAACTGGCCAGCTTTGAAAATATCACCAGCAACCGCGGCCTAGTCCTCTACGTCGACGCCACGGGCGGCGGGATAAAGACTATAGGCGGAGCACGCATCGCGTTGTGGAACTGCCCGGAACTTGACCGGAACATCGGCCAGTGGTTCGGCCGGGCGGACAATGATAAACCGGAGATAAGCGGGTAAGTAAAAAATACTGCCGACAGACAGAAAACTGGCGGCAGTATTTTTGTTTCACAGTAGTGTTGCAAAAGTTGTCTGGTAAAAGTTATACTGTACTACAAGTATGAAAAGCCAAAATCTCCTGGGGGTAGTAATTTGCTTGACCTAGCATTGACAGACCGGCTTGACCAGGCCAACCGGATAGGGCGGATGTTTTTACTGTTGCTATGTTTGTTTGCAATAGTTTTATGCCGCCAGCCATTTGCGTTGGAAAAAGAGCAGGAACTGGCGCGCTTGGATTGCGAAAAAATGGCGGCCAACAAGAGCGTACTGCTTGCCGCCTGGCAAAAGCAGCAATCCGACGCCCTTGGCATTCTAGTAAAAGATGTGATGGCCGGCGAACACAGGCTGCTGCCGGCCGAATTGTCGACAGGCTTTGCTCCTCCAACTACTTGGCGGTTTCTTTTTGTGACTGATAGCAGTGACATAGTGACCACCGCTATGGCCTTTCCGGCACAAAAGGGTGTTGGCGCGGATGTTTTATCGGAAGCTGCGGTAAACAGAACATTGGCGGCTTTAGCTCAAAACAAGGGTGGCAATGTCTTCATCAGTCTGCCGTTAAGTGATGGCGGGCAGGTGAGTGTGGCGGTGGAAGAAAATGAACTTCTGGGTCTGCTGAAAGACAAAAGCGCAGGCATGAGCTTGACGTTGATCGGCCCGGAGGGCAACAAACTGCTTTCTACCGAGAATAAAGCGGCGGGGGAACAGCAGACCAGCTGGATTGAACTGGGTGGCGGTTTTTCAGAATACCGGTCGGCTTCGGGGCAAAACATTTCCGTATACAGAAAAAACACCGGCGGCATTTTCGGCTGGTCGGTAGTTGCGGAAAAAGAATTGCCTGCCGCATGGTTCCCGGACTGGCTGACAAACTATGTATTTTTTCTTATTTTATTGGATGTTATATTACTGGCGTTTATCGCCTGGTGGCGTAAAAAGTTGGCTTTCGGCCAAGTGGGTGGTCTTTTTGGCATAAGCGTCCGCGAGAGGATGATTGGCATACTGAAGATAGACCGGATGAAAAAATAACTGCTCAACTATATTATTGGGGGTCATTAAGTGCAAGGGGAAAAAGTTGAATTTTTAAAAGGTCAGCAAGTTACCGTGGAAATAACCGGGCTGGGAAGCTCTGGTGAAGGAGTGGGGCGGATAAACGGCTTTACTGTTTTTGTGGAAGGAGCCCTGACGGGAGAGTCTGCCAAAGTAAAGCTTCTTACAGTCAAAAAAAACTATGCGGTGGGAGAGCTGCTATTGATAGAAAAGAGTTCGTCAGAGCGTGTGGAAGCGCCCTGCCCCCTCTTTAGCAAGTGCGGTGGCTGTCAGTTGCAGCATTTATCTTACGAAGCGCAACTTACGGCCAAACGCGAGCAGGTACAGGCGGCACTTATCAGGATAGGGCGTCTGCCGGTAGCGGATGTTTTGCCAGTATTGAACGGGCCGAGCCTCTATTATCGCAACAAGATGCTGTTCCCGGTCGGTGGTACACCGGGCAAAGCCCAGATAGGTTGTTATGCACGGGCCTCACATATAGTGGTGGATGTGCTCGAGTGCATTATCCAGCATCCAGTGAACAATCAGATAATGAATACGGTACGGGACTGGATGAACGACTGCCGAATACCGCCCTATTCGGAAAATACCGGCAGCGGGGTGGTGCGCCATATAATGGGCAGGGTGGGCGCAAGGAGCGGTGAAGCTATGGCAGTGCTGGTCACCAGTAAAGAACAGGCCCCATATATGGAAAAGTTGGTGGACAGGCTTAAAACCACTATCCCAGGGATAGCCAGTATCCAGTCCATTGTCAATACAGAAGAAGGAAATGTTGCTTTGTCCGGCAAATCTGTGCTTTTATATGGAAAAGAAACCATTTCCGACAGCATCGGAGATTTTAAATTTAATATTTCCGCCAAGTCGTTTTTTCAGGTAAACAGCGCGCAAACCGAAGTTCTATACAACACCGCAGTGGAAATGGCCGGGCTGACCGGTGTGGAAACCGTGGTAGAAGTATATTGCGGCGCCGGCAGTATAAGTCTTTTTTTGGCTGCCCGGGCAAAAAAAGTGCTCAGCATAGAGCTGTCGGAGGACGCAGTAAAAGACGCCCGAATGAATGCGGCGTTCAATAAATGTGACAATGTGGAATTTATTGCCGGGGACGCGGCTCTTGAAATGCCCAAACTGGCTGCGGCAGGAACGACGGCTGACGTAGTGCTGCTCGACCCGCCACGGGCCGGATGCAGTATCAAGGTACTGGAGGCGATCGACGTACTTACCCCGGCGCGTATAGTCTATATATCCTGCAACCCGTCATCACTGGCGCGTGACGTGGGCATATTGTCCGACTGTGGCTATCGGATCGACAAGATACAGCCGGTAGATATGTTCCCCATGACCTCGCATGTCGAGTGTGTGGTTTCCCTGGAACGGGGAAAGATTGCCAAATGACACTTTCCTTAATATTGTTTTTCGCGACAAAAGAAAAACCAGGCAAACAGAAAATAATTCTGTTTGCCTGGTTTTATAATTCTCCGCCGTTTTCTTTTAAGCGTTTTATAAGGCGTTCACGTGAATCTTCAAGATGCAGTTTTATAGAAGCGCGGACCTGATCAAAATCACGGCATTTAAGGGCGTTTATTATGCAGTAGTGCTGGTTTAGTGCACTGGTGACCATTTCCTTGGTAAAGAGGGCCTTTTCAATCGCCAAGCCGTGGTAACTCATCAAGGAAAAATAAATATCGATATTGCGTCTGTTATCGCCCAAATGGATAAACGCCATGTGGAACTGCAGATTGTAATCAGAACGCAGATATTCATCTATCGGCAGGCTTTCCACCAGACGGGATGATTTATCCAGTACATCCTCCAGCGGCTGTAGCTTTGGCGTCAATTCTTCGTCTGGACAGGCTGACAATTTGTCAACCACCCACAACTCCAGCATCAGGCGGGTGTCTATTATATCGAGAACCTCACTGTCTCCGATGGCAGTGACAAAGGTGCCTACCTTGGAGATTGTTTTTACCAACCCTTCCATCTCCAAGCGGTTGAGCGCATCCCTGATAGGAGTGCGGCTGACGCCAAGCTGGCTGGCCAGGTCGGGGATAGAGAGCTTTTCATTGGGCTTAAATTTTCGGTGGATTATCAAGTCTTTCAGTACCATATAAGTTTTATCCCACAAATTAGCTGTGTCGATTTTTGGCAACTCGATACTCATATAGTACCACCTCCCTGCACGATAAATGTTGTATATATCAACTTTTAGTTTAGTTTACAATTGCCCTATTGTCAATTGGAGTAGAAAAAGATTGTAACAAATATTCAGGCAATTTATATTGACACAATTAACCGGTTTAGTTTAATATTAACTTGAAATGTTGTATACAACATTTAAGAAGGCGGCTAATAAAATGATATTTTCAAAAATAGCAGTTATAGCTGATGATTTGACAGGCGCTACCGATACCGGTGTGCAGTTTTGTCAATTTGGTTTGACTGCTACAGTATTTCTGGGGCAGGCTTTGCCGCTGGCCATAGTGAAGAAAACCGATGTGATGGTGCTTGACACGGACAGCAGGCCGCTTTCCGGCGCACAGGCGGCCGAAAGGGCTGCCGGAGCATGCCGTAGGATCTGCGGGGCCGGGATAAACCATATATACAAAAAAATAGACTCTACTTTACGTGGTCATGTCAGTTGGGAGATTGCGGCTATCCACAAAGAACTTCGTCCGGATGCCGTTATAATTGCGCCGGCCTACCCGCCAGCAGGGCGCGGTACGGTGGGCGGGTACCAACTATTGAAGGGGCTCCCTATATCGTTGACGGAATTTGCATCCGATCCCCAAACGCCGGTAAAAGAGGCTTTTTTGCCTACAATACTGGGCGGTGGAAATGACATAGGCAGGATACCGCTGGAAATAGTTATGCAGGGAAAAGCTGCGATCGAAGAAAGTATCCGTAGCTCGCTGGCTAGCGGGAAAAACTGGCTGATAATCGATGCGGTAACGGAAGAAAACCTGCTCTCGATAGCCTGGGCGTCGCTTATATTAAAAAAGGTATTATGGGTAGGCTCGGCTGGCCTGGCCGGGCAACTGCCGGTAGCCATGGGTTATGAAAAACAAAAGACGGCTGCTTTTACGTCCGGGGCCCATCGGGTGCTGGTGGTGGCTGGAAGCGCGAACACTATTACTAATGGACAAGTCGCGGCTTTTGGAGAGGCATGTGGACTGAAACCCGTTGTAGCCAGCCCGCAAGCGGCCCTCGCAGACGCAGGGAAAGAGGCGGCACGCCTGGTGCAAGCTGTACTCGATATGCCAGCAACGCAGGACGCCGTCATAACCTGTTCAGCAGAGCGATTGCCCGATATGGCGGCGGCCAGCACAGCCCTGGCAAATGTATTGGGGTTGGCGGCGGCCGGACTGTCCGGGTGTTTTGACGGTTTTTTCCTGACCGGCGGCGATACGGCAGTCAGTGTCTGCCGTACACTGGATGCTTCCGGCATAGAGATAGTAAGGGAAGTTTCGCCCGGTATACCTTTAGGCCGGTTGGTCGGAGGGAAATGCCACGGGTTGCCGGTAGTTACGAAGGCCGGTGGTTTTGGCGACCAGGGAGCGATCATAGACGCGGTAAGAATGCTTAAATCTTGAAAAATTGGGAGGATTAGTAATGAAGCCTATACTGGGAATAACCATGGGTGACGCCACCGGCGTGGGCCCGGAGATCATCGTCAAATCGCTAATGGAGCGCAATGTTTATGATATTTCCCGCCCCATAGTGGTGGGCGACAAGAAAATAATGGAACGCGCGGTAAAAATCGTCGGCGCGGATGTAAAGTGCCGGACGATCGAGGATCCGGAAGAGGGCGGTAAGGAATACGGTTTTATAGATATCATAGACCTCGACAACCTTCCTCTTGATTTGCCGTTCGCCACGGTTGACGGGCGGGCGGGTAAAGCGGCCTATGAATATGTGGAACGGGCGGTAAAATATGCCTTGGCCGGCAAGATACAAGCGGTAGTGACGGCGCCTTTGCATAAGGAAGCGCTCAATCTCGGCGGCTACCATTTTCCGGGACATACTGAGATACTGGCCCATCTGGCCAATACCAAAGACTATGCCATGATGCTGGTAGGCGGGCCGCTCCGGGTCATACACGTCACCACTCATGTTTCCATCCGCCAGGCCTGCGATCTGGTAAAAAAGGAAAGGGTGTTGCGCGTCATCGAGCTGGCCAACGACGCGGTCAAGCTCTTAGGTATACCTGCCCCGCGTATCGCGGTGGCCGGACTCAATCCCCATTCCGGTGAAGGCGGCCTGTTTGGGCAGGAAGATATTGAAGAAATAACTCCCGCCATCGAAGAAGCAAAAAAACGCGGACTGGACGTTACCGGGCCGGTGCCGCCGGACACTGTATTTTATCGTGCGGCCCTTAAAAACCATTTTGACATAGTGGTGGTCATGTATCACGACCAGGGCCATATACCGCTCAAAGTGCTCGGTTTTGAGACCGGCGTCAATGTCACCGTCGGCTTGCCTTATATCAGGACGTCGGTCGACCACGGCACGGCTTACGGCAAAGCAGGTAAAGGCACTGCGGACAGCCAGAGCATGTCGGAATCTATCTATCTGGCGGTAAAAATGGCGCAGTGCAAATTTGACAATTGCTCGGTAAATTAGAGCG
>JAVBNN010000040.1:0-45358 GCA_031551525.1 Acidaminococcales bacterium | reverse complement strand
CACCACGCCAAGACAAACCATAGAACATTTCATTTTTCATCCTGCCGAAAAAACCTTCACAAGCCGCATTGTCTGGTGAACATCCTTTCCTTGACATCGAACGCCGCAAATGAGCTGTATTCATACGAGAAATCCAGCCGAGCCAGCGGTAATTGCAGCCGCGGTCCGTGTGGACGATAGGATGCTCATCTTCCTTTAAGCGGGAAATTGCATCGTCGAGCATACGATTGGAAAGTTCGGCGTTCGGTCTCAAGCCGATGCTCCAGCACACCGGCATACCGTCAAAACAGTCACTCATGAGAGAAAGGTAAACTTTTCCGGCCGGACTTGCACAGTCAGTTATATCGGTCAGCCACTTTTCATTTGGTAGTTCCGCATGAAAGTTCCGCTGTATATGGTTCGGAACCGCCGGAGCGGAGCGGCTGTGCCGGCTACGAGGACGGTCACGTTAGCTGAACTAAAGGCGAAACCGCCCGCGTTGTTTATAAGAAGGTAACGCCCGTTGACCGCCCCGGCGTTCAGTGCATCCACAGTGATCGCCCCGCCGGGCGTGGTCACCGTGCCGTCGAGGGTGAGGTTGGTAGTAGAGCCTGCTGCCGCGCCGGAGAGGTCGGCGGTTATCCTGCTGCCGGCATTGAGGGCGATATTGGCGGCACTGATCGTATTGCCCGCTGCGTCCGCCGCGATATTCGAGCCGCTCTGGGCGGCGAAGGCAGTGTCGGGCGCGCTCAAAACGCCGTAGGTCGCCCCGCCGGTCAACTGGAGTGTGCCGTTGTAGAGCGTGGTGTTGGCGTAAATATCGCTCCGGTACTTGTCAAAGAGTACCGTGCCGGTGGCCCCGCCATTGTTGATGAATACGTCCAGATTGGCAAGATCGCTGCTGGCGATGGGGTCGTAGAAAAAGATGCTCCTGCCGGACGTAGCGGCGAGGGTGATACTTCTGTTCCCATCGGAATTCGCCATATAAAGAGCGTTGGGCAGGTTGTTGGCCGTGTTGCCCCGGAAGGTAAGGTCGCCGCCGTCTGCCGTGAGGTTGGCGTCCATGTTGGCGAAGATCGCCCCGCCCAGGCCGCTGGCGCCGTTCGTGGCGCTGTTGCCGGTAAAGCTGTGCGTCCCGCCGCTGACCGTGAGGTTGCTCGTGCTATAGATGGCTCCGCCCTGCCCGGCACTGTTGCCGGTGAAGCTGTTCGTTCCACCGCTGATAGCGAGATTGCCTACGCTGTAGATCGCCCCGCCCTCGCCGTTACCGCTGGTCGCATTGCCGGTAAAGCTGTTCACGCCATCCGTGATGTTGATAGCCTACGCGCCGTAAAGCGCCCCGCCCTGGGAATATATGCCGTTGCCGGACACCGTCCGGTTGCCGGTGAAGGTATTGGCGCCGGAGAGGGCAGCCGCGCCGGAGCTATAGACCGCCCCGCCCTGGGAAATATTGCCGGAGGTCATGTTGCCGGTGAAGGTATTGGCGCCGGCGAGGGTGATGGTACTGCCTGAAATCGCTCCGCCCTGGGCGTTGCTCACCGTGTTGTTAACGCTGTTGCCTAGAAAGTAGAGATGGCCGGTGCCGCCCTCCGTGCCCAGCGTGAGTGCGCCGTCGGCGTATACCGCCGCGCCGCTCAGGCGGTAGCCCGTCCAGTAGAGGGAGGCTCCGTAGGCCGCGGCGATAGTGGCGCTATGGCCAATGGGCACCGCCACCCGCTGCCGCATGGTGCGGCTGCCGGTGTCTACTCCGGCTGCGGTCTCGTTGTTGAAAGTCACCACCGCGCCGCCTTGCAACTGCATGACCTGGCCGTCCGCGCTTTCAATGGCCCCGCCGCTGAACAGCCAGTTGCCGCCATCAACCGTCATGGCCGGGTAGGCGCCCTGCGCCTGTATCTGCACGCCTAAGCCCTGGCCGGCGCGGCCGTCCTGCACTTGCACCGTGCGCAAAGTGCTGTCAGAGCTGTTGAAGACAGCCGCGTCACCGTGCAGGAATTTGCCGCTGGGGCCCAGGCCGGAGGTGGTGGTATCCCAGTTGGCGCTGCTGGCGTTCCAGATGTCGTTCTCTCTTCCGCCGTTCAGCCAGGTTACCACTCCGTTGGCCGGGGCGCTGTTCAACACGAGGGTGTCGTTGGGGTTAGTGGTTTGGGCTCGCGCCAGGGTGGCGCCGCTGGCGATGTTGCCGGTAAAGCTGTTCTGGCCGCCGTCAATGTTGACCGCGCCATCGCTGTAAATGGCGCCGCCGGGGCCGCCGTCATATTTAAAGCCGGACAGGTTTGCCCCGTTCAGGCTGAAGGCTCCGCCATGGGCAAAGCGGTAGCTGTTCAGGGTTTGCGGGGTTATGGCAAAGCCCCCGCCGTTGATGGTGACTGAAGCCGCGCCGAAGTCGAACTGAGCGGCCAGGCTGGCGTCGTCGGCGAAAAGTGTGATGGTGTCGCCGCTCGTCCAGGAGGTGACGCCGCTACGCAGAGCCTCCAGGCTGTGGTAGTTGGTGGTGGAAACCGGCCGGCCGGGGTCGACGGTGTAGCCGGCGGCCAACGCCGGGCCGGGCGGTATGAAGATGAGTGAACAGAGCATGAGGATGAAGACAGCGGTTTTGGGGGTGTTTTTTACAGTCACGGTGATCCCTCCTAAATATTGTGGCCTGGGGTCGCGCGATGGTATTTTATTTATATGTTAATTATATTTTATTTATATGTAGAAAAAATGTAAAGAGTGTGTGCAGAATATATACATATGTATAACATGCTTTTAAGGATTGGCTGTTGCTTCCCTGCACATCTGCGTAATGTCTGACCAAATCGCTTTTCCGGCAGCGAGGCAGGTGTTTTTTGTATAGTACCTCCGCGCACGAACTTCATGCAAATAACTGCTAAGCCGTAATGCTTAAGCAGCCGCAAAACGCTTTAGCGTTTATGCGGTCGCTTAGTTTGATGCTTCTGCATCGAACATCAATATGACTGTTCTCGGCTACGCCTGCGAACTAGCGACCATGACGCCACTTAAGTGCCGCATGTCTGCTAAAACTCGTTTGTTTGCGCGTCGCCTAAAGGCTCCTTCAAACTGCACTCGGACAGTTGCCTTTGCCAGCGCATTCCGGCAAGCATTTGTATTCGCATTGTGTAATGTGCGCGGCTGGTACTATAGCGCGTCTTTGGGGAACGACGAAGATTTTTAATAAAGGGTTTTCGGTCCCCTAGGTACGTATAGTGTCAGCCGGACCACATTGCGGAGTGCGTCTAGAGGTGCTTAGGGCGGCGTGCCGTTCCCATAGCTGTTTGAGCGTACAGCGAGTTGTTTTATATTGAGGTGAAATAGCGCCGCCCTTAGCAACTCTTAGCGCGTAGCGTCTGGGGCCGGGGACACTATACAAAAAAACACATGCCGGTTAGCCGGAAAAGTGATTTGGTCAGACATTACACAAACGTGTAGAGAAGAAAATAATTATTTGGGAAATAGTACAAGCGGAGCACAACGGCGCTCCGCTTGTAGTGGTATGCGGTATGCGGAAAAATGCGGGATACAGGGTATGCGCCCGCCCGCGCCGGCCCCTACTGTGCGTTGGGGTCGACTCTTCTGGCTATGATGTGGGCGCAGCGGTACATGTCGGCCATGGCTTCCTGGGGGATGCTCTTTATGATGGAACTGAAGGCGGTGATGCTGATGGTGCCGAAGAGGTTGCCGCTCGAGGTGATGATGGGCACGGCGATGCCGCTGACGCCCCGGCCTATTTCTTCGTTTTCGGTGGAGTAGCCGTCTGTGGCGATTTTAGCGAGAGCTTTTAGAAGGGTTTTGGTGTCGACGATGGTGTGCGGGGTGAAGCTTTTAAAGTCTATCCTTTTAAAGAGGGCGTCGCGGGTTTCTTCGGGCAGATAGCGCAGAAAGAGCTTGCCGGAGGCGGTGGCGTAGAGGGGGAATGCCTGGTACATCTTGGTGAAGATGATGTAGTGGGCGTCGTCCGGGTTGACGGTCTCGACGGTGAAGATGCTGTTGTTGGAGACTAGCTGGAGGCGGGCGCTGACTTCGTATTTTTGCGCGATATCGTCTAGGTAGGGACGGGCAAAGGCGCGTATGCTCTCCATCTGGTGGCTGTTGACGAGGTCGGCTTTGGTGATGTAGACGAGGCCGAGCTGGTAGAGGTTCTTTTCCGCGTCGTGCTCTACAAAGCCGTTGGCCACGAGAGTGTTGATGAGGCCGCGCGTGGTGTTTATATTGAGGTCGAGAAGGGCGCTGATCTCGGGGAGAGTGAGCTGGAAGTTTTTACCGGCGTCAAAACAGTTGATGATGTCGATGGCTCTTTGCACTGATTGTATAAGGCGGACAGTTTTTTTCATGGTATACCCCCGTTTTTGTTAAGAATGTAATGGTTTTAACTTTTCACTTACGTATATAAATGCTAAATAATAGAATTAAAATGCTTAAAATGTATTTGTGCCACTTTTCCCGCCAGCGGATATATTTACAGCAAAACAGAATTAACTTCTTGACAGGCGTTAGGCGGACATGGTATAAAAAAGGCAGTGAAAGATAATATAGTTTAGTGAACTACATTATCGTTTTGAATATTTACTCTAAATGATATAGTAATTTCCCGGGTGAGTCAACAGGTTTTTTGCAGTATGGCGCTCGCGCCGCTGCTGGAAATAAGTAATTCAAGGGGGAATGGACGGATGTTAACCAAGAGATTTACCGTACTTCTGGCGGCTGGTGCCCTGGCTTTAGCCACGGCACTTACTGGCTGCGGCTCGTCTGGAGGGGGCGGCGGCGCCGCGAAATCCGACGCTATCAAGATCGGCCTTGCGGCGCCTTTGACCGGCTCGTCGGCCCAGGACGGGGAAAGCATCAAGAACGGCGTGCAGCTCGCTATCGACGAAGTGAACGCCAAAGGCGGCATCAAAGGCAAAAAAGTGGAACTGGTAGTGCAAGATGACAAGACCGACCCGAAAGAAGCGGCCATCGTGGCCAACAAGCTGGCCGAAGACAAGAGTGTTCTCGCGGTGGTCGGGCATTTCAACAGCTCGGCAACTCTCGCGGGCGCTCCTATCTACAATAAGGCCGGCGTGGTCGAAATATCCCCGGGCTCGAGTTCTCCTGCGGTCACCAAGGCCGGCGACTACACTTTCCGCGTCATCACGACCGACGCTTTCCAGGGTGAAGTAGTAGCCAAATGGGCGGTCAACGACCTGAAATTCAAGAAAATAGCCATTATCTATGAAAACAGCGACTACGGCAAGGGCCTGTCGGACGTTATGGTCAAAGAGGCGCAGAAACTCGGCGCGACTATCACCAGCAACGACTCTTATCTGTCCGGCGAAACGAAAGATTTCAGCGCTATTTTGACTAAAGTGAAAACCCAGAGCCCTGACATGATATTCGTCGGCGGCCTCTACAACGAGACTGCCCTTATCGCCAAACAGTCGCGCAACATGGGCCTCAAAGCGCCGATCATGGGTGTTGACGCTATCTACTCCAACGCGCTCATCGATCTTGGTAAAAAAGACGTCGAGGGCGTGATGCTGATAGGCTTTTTCCATGAAGGCACCGACAACCCGGTAGCGCAGGCTTTTATCAAAGCTTACAAGGAAAAATACAAACAGTCCCCGGCGACTTATGCCGCCTACGGCTATGACGCCGCGAGGATAGTTCTTGACAGTATCGACAAAGCCGGTACCGACAGAAAAGCTATCCGCGACTACATGGCGAAGATAAAAGACTTTAAAGGCGCGACCGGCGTCAATACCTTCGACGCTAACGGCGACGTTATGAAAGAACCGCTCAAGATGGTCATCAAAGACGGCAAGTTCCAGATAGTAAAATAACGCGATGCGCTTGCAGCAAAATTTTAACGGGAAAAACTTCCCCAGAAACTTTTAAATCAGACAGACTGGTAAAAATGGGTAGGAGCCGTGCCGCAAGGAGTATTTTAGCGCAGGCAGAAGCAGGCGCACAATGTTTTAGCATTGCTGCGGTCGCTTTCTCCGATACACAAGTTGAGGAGTTTCCTTTTAGGAAAGGTTCATCGGACTTTGTCCGCTGGACTAAGCGATCATCACGCAGCTAAAACTGCGGATGCCTGCTTAATAAAATAAGACGAGCGGCGCGGCGCCCGTTTATCGCCGGTCAGTGAGTGTGGGGGATTAATAATTTGTTTACACAGCAACTACTAAACGGCCTTGCTATCGGTGGCATATACGCCCTCATAGCGCTCGGCTATACGATGGTCTACGGCATACTCTCCATAGTTAACTTCGCCCACGGCGATGTATTTATGATCGGGGCATTCCTCGGACTGTTTTTTACGAGGACGATGGACATACCCTTTTATCTGGCTTTTCCCATGGCGGCCCTTGCGACCGCCGTTATCGGCATTACCATTGAGCGCCTGGCGTACCGGCCCATCCGTGTCGCGGACAAGCTGGCCGTACTTATCAGCGCGCTGGGTATGTCCATTTTTCTGCAAAACCTGGCCCAGATCATCTGGAGTACGGAGACGCATCCGTTTGATTCGGGCATAGCCATAGAAACTTACACCTTCGGCTCGGTGACGCTTTCCAATATCCAGATAGCGGTCATCACGCTTTCCTGTGCGCTGATGGTGTTTTTGTACTTTATCGTGAATAAGACCAAGATAGGCGTAGCCATGCGCGCCACTTCGCATAGTATAAACAACGCCCGGCTGATGGGCATAAATACCGACAGGATCATTTCATTTACCTTTGGTATCGGCTCTGCGCTGGCCTGTGTGGCGGGCATCTTTGTCGGCGTGTATTACGATGCGGTCTACCCCATGATGGGCTACTCGGCTGGGCTTAAAGCCTTTGCCGCCGCCATTCTCGGTGGTATCGGCAGCATACCGGGGGCCATGCTGGGGGGATTCGTCATCGGCCTGGTGGAAAACCTCGGCGCGGCCTATATCTCTTCCGGCTACCGCGACGCTTTTGCTTTCGGAATACTTATCATTGTGCTCATTTGCCGTCCCTCGGGGATACTCGGTAAAAAGAGCATCGATAAGGTATAAGGGGGGACGCGGCGTGAAAGAACGACTACGAAAATACTGCTACCCCGCGCTGGCCGTCGTGGCGCTGTTACTGCCTTTATTCATTACCAACACATACTTTTTGCATATCCTTATTTCCATAGGTCTTTATATCATTCTTGCGCTCAGCCTCAATCTGGTGACCGGTTTTGCCGGGCAGCTGTCGCTTGGGCATGTGGCGTTTTACGGCATAGGGGCCTACACTGCGGCTCTCTTTATGCTCAACTTCGGCGTCAGTTTTTGGCTGGCTTCGATTGCCAGCGCATGTGTGGCGGCACTATTTGGCTTTCTCCTCGGGCTGCCTACCCTGCGCCTCAAGGGCGACTACCTGGCTATCGTTACGCTGGGTTTTGCCGAGATCATACGCCTGATACTTGTCAACTGGGCAGAACTCACCCGCGGGCCGATGGGCCTGCCGGGGATACCATCGCCGGAGTTTTTAGGTTTTGAGTTTTCTTCGCGCATGTCTTTTTATTACCTGATAATGGCACTGGTGGCGTTCACGATATTCTTCATGCGCCGCCTGACCAACTCCGGAGTGGGCATGGCCATGCAGACGGTCAAGGCTGACGAGATCGCGGCAGAGTCTATCGGCATCTACCCGATAAAGTACAAATTACTGGCTTTTGTCATTTCGGCGGCGTTCGCCGGGGTGGCGGGCAGCTTTTATGCTAGTTACATCTCCTTTATCAGCCCGGATACGTTTGTGTATAACGACTCTTGTACTATTCTCGCTATGGTGGTACTAGGCGGGCTGGGGAGCATACCCGGCTCGATCATCGGCGCCGGGGTGCTGACGCTCATACCAGAGCTCTTGCGTGACTTGAGCAGCTACCGTATGCTGATATTCGGTTTTTTGATGGTGTTCATGATGATCTTCAGCCCGTCCGGCTTTTGGGGCGCGGAAAAGCGTCAGCTGAATACCTATAAGTAAAGGCGGAGAAACGATATGTCTGAAATACTCAATGTGAAAAACGCGACCATCCGCTTTGGCGGGCTGGTGGCGGTGAATAATGTGAATATAGTGCAAAACGAGGGCGACATCATCTCGCTCATCGGGCCGAACGGCGCGGGCAAGACCACCTTTTTCAACCTGTTGACCGGGGTGTACCAGCCGACTAGCGGGGAGATATTTTTCTGCGAAGAGAACATAACCAGCCTCAAGCCGCATCAGCGGGTAGCCAAGGGTATCTCGCGCACTTTTCAGAATATACGCCTGTTTTCCACCATGACTACTCTTGAAAACCTCCTGGTGGCTCACGAAGGCTGCAACCGTGAAGGAGTGGCGGAGGCGGTGCTGGGAGGACGGGCGCTTTCGGAGCGCCGCGCCGCTATCGTGGAGGAGTGCGAGGCCATCCTCGAAGTGGTCGGCCTCAAGGAAAAGCGCGCCGAACTGGCGAAAAACCTGCCGTATGGAAAGCAGAGGCTCCTCGAAATCGGCCGGGCGCTGGCAACAAACCCGAAGCTGGTGCTCCTTGACGAGCCGGGAGCGGGGATGAACTCAACGGAAAAAGACGAGCTGACGAGGCTTATCTACCACATCACCGGGGAAATGGGCAAAAATGTACTGCTCATTGAGCACGACATGAAGTTCGTTATGAATATTTCCCACCACATAATCGTGCTCGACCACGGTGAGAAGATCGCCGAAGGCCTGCCGACCGATATACAAAGCAACCAGCAGGTGATAGAAGCGTATCTCGGACGCGAGACGTTTACCTTTGATGAAGAGTGAGGGGATAGGTTTGCTAGAAGTACAGGATCTCGAAGTAAAATACGGCGTCATTCCCGCTCTTAAAGGGATATCATTTACCGTCGCCGAGGGAGAGATCATCGCCCTCATTGGCGCGAACGGCGCCGGCAAGACCACCACGCTGAAGAGCATCTCCGGCCTGGTGAAGGCGAGCGGCGGTTCGGTCAAATTTGAAGGCAAGGACATAACCAACCGTCCGGCGCATCAAACGGTGGCAATGGGGATATCACAGGTGCCGGAGGGGCGGGGCGTGTTCCCCAATCTGACTGTGCTGGAAAATCTGCGCCTGGGGGCTTATCTGCGCGCGGATGATTTGCAGATAAAAAATGACCTTGACATGGTGTACGGCATATTCCCCCGCCTGGCGGAGCGCAAAGCGCAGGCCGGCGGCACCCTCTCGGGCGGCGAACAGCAGATGCTGGCTATCGGGCGGGCGCTCATGGCCCGGCCCAAGCTGCTTTTGCTCGACGAACCTTCCATGGGCCTTGCGCCTATCGTGGTAGAAGATATATTCCGCGTGATAAAGCGGATAAATAAGGAAAACAACACGACCATCCTCTTGGTCGAACAAAACGCCCACATGGCGCTGCTGCTCTCTAAACGCGCCTATGTGCTTGAAACCGGTGAGATAACCATGGAAGGCGAGTCCAAAGTACTGCAAAAAGACGACCAGATAAGAAAAGCTTATCTTGGCCTGTAGGAGGGGTAAAAATGTCCGATACCTTGAAACCTGTTTCCATTTATACTCTTTTTGCTAAACTGTTTGCCGACGTGGCGCGGGAAGTGAAAAAGGACTTCGGCAGGGCGGGCGAAGACGCGGTGCGCCGTGGCGTGATGAAGTTCGGCGAACGGCGGGGGCGGCATATCGCGGCCAACGCGGCGGCCGACGGCAAGCCAAATACCATCGAGAACTATTTGCCTTACTACGACATGGAGCGCTCCGATCTGTTTGTCTATGATACGGCGTATGAAGAGGGCGGCCTGATCGACCAGAAGTTTTACGAGTGCCCGTTCGCAGCGGCTTGGCTTGAAGACGGCGACCAGGAATTGGGTCGACTCTACTGCGATCACATAGACTGCTCGATCGCGCGCGGCTTCAACCCCGACCTAAGGCACGAAGAACTGACGCATCTTTTGAAGGGCGAACCCTGTTGCCATATGACCTTTGCCATAAAAAAATGAGGTGGTGCTATGGTGGAACAAGTGACAGAGTTGTTAAAAAGGCATGTTTCCATAAGAAAATACAAAGACAAACCGGTCGCCGGGGAACTGGTAGCCACGCTGGTAGAATGCGCGCAGATGGCTTCGACTTCCAGCCACTATCAGTCCTATACCATGATAGAAGTGACAAAAAATGAAGGGCGACAGGCCCTCCATAAAGCCTCCGGCGGCCAGGCGTGGGTACTGGCGGCGCCGCTAGTGGTGCTGTTTTGCGGTGACCTTAACCGGGCGGAAAAATACTTCACCGGCCTTGATAGGCGCGTCCTCGGCAATACCGAAAGCTATACCTACGCCACCATAGATGCGGCACTGGCTGCCCAGAACATGTTGGCCGCGGCTGAGAGCATGGGGCTGGGCGGAGTGTTCGTCGGCGGCATCAGAAACGATGTGGAGAGCGTAGCGGCGGCCTTTAAACTGCCCCGAATGGTCTTTCCGCTGTTTGCCCTCTGCATCGGTTGGCCGGATGATTCGCCGGGCGTTAAGCCGCGCCTTCCGAAAGAAGTGGCCTTTAAGACTGACTTTTACGACGAAACACGTGACGAAGAATATATCGCCAAGTATAACGCGTTGATCAGCGAATATTACGAAAAGCGCTCAGGCGGCGAAAAAAAAGATAGCTGGTCTGAACATAGCGGTTGCCTGGTTATGGCCAAGACTCGCTATGAAGTAGGCGCGTTTTTTAAAAAACAGGGCCTGTTGCAGGAATAGGGGATAGCGCCGGGTGGCAAGGGCTTTAAAAACACTTGCTTTGCTACATGGCTTGCGTAGTGTCTAACCGTATCACTTTTCCGGCTACGTGGTATGTTTTTCTGTGTATAGTGTCCCCGTACGCGGTACTCCGCGCAAAGAATTGCTAAGCTGGTTGCTGGAAAATCTGAAACTCGCTACACTCAGACAGTCAGATTTTCTGGCGCAACTGCGCAAGCACTTCTATTTGCGTTCCGTAATGCGTAGCGGCTGACACTATACTGCTCCCCTTGGAGAACGACGAAGATTGTATATTAAATGTTTTTCGTATTCACTGCTTGCCCCTACGAAGAACAACCTGTTTATCAAATATCCATGCTAATATCCCGCCTTTTAACAGGGTTAAACAGGCGGCAAAAATAAAACGAAGGTGAAAAAAGAAATGGAAAACAAACCCATCTGTTACGTACCCTCAAGAAAGATCCCCGAAGTATTCAGCGGCGTGCCGACTTTTGCCGGTCTGCCGAAAATAGAAAAGAAGGAAGAACTGTCCGACAAAGACTTTGTCGTCATGGGCGTACCCTGGGAGGGAGTATGTACTTGGGGCGGCTTTTCCGGCTGTGAACTTTCCACCAAGACCATCCGCCAGGCCAGTGCGCGTTACGGCGGTTTTTTCCCGGACTATGACATAGACATATTCGACCACATGTCGGGCGGCGACTATGGAGATACTGCGGTAAAAAACGGAGATTATGACTTTTCCTTTGGACAGATGAGGTCGAAGCTCGGAGAGATACTGGAATACGGCAAGATACCTATTATTTTTGGCGGCGACCATTCGATATCCTATCCACTGATCGGTGAGTTTGCCAAGAAACACAAAGGCAGGATAGGTGTCATACACTTTGATGCCCATATGGACAACGTATATATGCACGGCGAAGATAAATACGCCCGTTGCTCGCCTTTTTACCGGCTGTACGAAGACGAAAACGTCGACGCCACCAAGATGGTGCATTTTGGCATACGCGGGCCGCGCAACCACCCGAGCGGCCTCAAGGCGGCCAAACAGTTTGGAGCGACCGTGCTGACCGCGCTTGAAGTCAAACGCATGGGCATAGACCAGGCGGTACAAAAAGCGATAGATGTTGCTTTTGACGGTACTGAGGCAGTATATATCACTATCTGTTCGGATGTCCTCGATGTGGCCAACAACCCGGCCGGTCCGCCGGACCCTTGCGGATTGACCAGCTTTGAGATGGCGGTAGCGCTGAACGCTTGTGGCAAGGCAGGCGCTAAAGCCTTTGATTTTGTCGAATTATATCCCGGCAACGATCCGAACGGAGTTTCTTCGCATGTCGCATCCTGGCTGGCGCTGCACTTTATGGCCGGCGTTGCGCAAAGAAAAATCGGTCGCTGAAACCAAGATGTTTATAAATCACACGCCAGGCGACAGTCTGGCGTTTTTCTGTCTGGCGAAATTTCGCGTGGCAAGGGGAAATATGTTGAAGATTGTTGTAATAAAAAATACGCTGTCAGTGGTATTTGGCAGATAATTAAGTTATAATTAAATGAATTATATAATAACACCAGGTATAAAATTGGATAACTTTGACAGAAAAGAGATATAAGCATGCTGGATTGCACAGAAAAACGCCAACTGGAAATTATGGCCGAACTGGCCAACATACTGGCCAGTGATGCGGACGCTACCCAGGTGATGAAGCCGGTGGTCAATTTCATCAAGACTGTTTTGGCTGTGGACAAGATATGTGCAGTGGTTTTTTCCGGGAACAGGGACGAGCGGATTTTTTGCGACAAAGGAGAGTCCTGTGACTATTGCGGTGAATCAGAGAAAATAATAGAGTTTGCCAAACGTGTTACTTCAACGTCTCTTCAGCCGTTGACCGGCGAAAAACTGCTCCAATTTTTAAGTGAAGAAGAAAAAAACCGTTTTCAACTAAAAAACCCTTGTTTTTTTCCGATAATTCTCAAAGGACGCCTGTTTGGCGCTCTCTGGTATAGTTTGGCAGATTGTGAGGGGGCAGACTGCCGGCTTACGCTTTTAGAGAGGATGAATCCACTCGTGGGAGTGGCTTTTCGCGACGTCTTTTACTACGAGTCACAATTAGGTCAGGAAATGGCTCTTATCCGCATCCTTGACAATCTTGACGCCAATATATATGTTTCCGATATCGAGACAGATGAAATACTCTTTATTAATAAAAAAATGATGGAAGAGTTTGGCCTCACCGGCGATGTTACCGGTCAAAAGTGCTGGAAGGTGCTGCAAGAGGGTATGACTGAGCGCTGCCCTTTCTGCCCTTCATCCAAACTGGCGCGCAACGCGGACTATCAGGCGGTATGGGAAGAACATAACACCGCGACCAAAAAATATTACAAAAACACGGACAGCGCGATAAAATGGCTGGACGGGCGGCTCGTACACCTGCAACATTCGGTGGATATCACCGTAGAAAAAGAAGCCATGACAAAATTGGAAGAGGCCAAAGCGCAAGCGGAACAGGCATCGAGGGCCAAAGGCGACTTTTTGTCCCGCATGAGCCACGAAATAAGGACGCCGATAAATGCTATCATCGGCATGGCGCGGATAGCGGAGTCGTCGTCAAACCTCGATAAGGCTCATGAATGTGTGAAAAAAATCGACTCTTCGTCAAAGCAGCTCTTGAGCATTATCAATGACATACTGGATATGTCCAAGATAGAAGCCAACAAGATGGAGCTGGTGGCAGAGCCTTTTGATTTTGAAAAAATGCTGATCGACGTCTCGAATGTCATATCCATCAAATCGGAAGAGAAAAAACAGCGCCTGCACATACACATGGACACTGCTATGCCGCGCTTTTTCAGGGGCGACGAGATGCGTATCGCTCAGGTGATGAACAATCTTTTGTCCAATGCGGTCAAGTTCACCCCGGATGAAGGGATAGTGCGCATGAATGTGCATGAAAAAGAGGCGTTTGAAAAAGCCTCACTCATCGAGGTACAGGTATCAGACAACGGTATCGGCATAGCTAAAGATCAGCAAAGATCACTCTTTCAGTCTTTCGAGCAGGCGGACGGCGGTATCGCGCGAAAGTTTGGCGGTACGGGCCTCGGGCTGGCCATTTCCAAAAACATTGTCGAGATGATGGGCGGTACGATCAGTGTAGAGAGCGCGCAGGGTGCGGGCAGTACCTTTACCTTCACTATCAGGCTGGAGCACGCTCCGCCAACGGTGGCTAAAACGGAAACCTTTAAAGGCATAGACATCCCCAGTCTCAGGGTGCTTTTGCTGGAAGAAGTAGAAGAAACCCGGGCCTATTTTCTTAAAATAATGGACAGTTTCGGCATAAAAGCCGATACCGCCTCGACGGTCAGCGAAGCTTTCCGCATGCTCGGCGACGCCAAACGCAGTGAGGAAAACTATAATATCATATTTGTAGACTGGGATGTCAGCCCGGATACTGGCGCCGAACTGTGCAATGAGATCAAAAAACAGTTTGGCTCGAGCATCATAGTCCTCTTGTCGGCGAGCCAAATGGGTGAATTTAAGGCGCGCGTCGGAGATTTTGGGATTAGCAAATACATCCCTAAGCCCTTTTTTCCGTCGACTATTTTCGATGTGATAAACGAAGTAGTCGGCCTGCCGGCGAAAAAGTCCGACGTCGCCGCCCTCAATCGGTATCTGTTTGCCGGCTATCACATACTCCTCGTTGAAGACCTTGAAATAAACAGGGAAGTCATCTACCAGATACTTGAGGATACGAGGATCAAGATATCGAGCGCCCCTAACGGCAAGGTAGCCGTTTCCATGTTCATGCAGTCGCCCGAGAGCTACGACCTTATCCTTATGGACATAAACATGCCGGAGATGGACGGTTACGAAGCCACGCTCAAAATACGTTCCCTGCCGCTCGAGTGGGCGCAAAAAATACCCATCCTAGCGATGACGGCCAACGCTTTTGCAGAAGATGTCAAAAAAAGCCTGGCGGTGGGCATGAATGACCATATAGCCAAACCGATAAAATTTGAACTGCTTTTTAATAAGCTGCATGCATACCTTAGCGATCATGCACGCAACAAAGTGAAACAGGGTGAAGAAAAACGCCCAACACAGGAGGGGAAAGACGCTATGGATGATTTTAACGATATCCGGGAACTGGTCGACGTTAAAGATGGTCTCGGTCGGGTAAAAGGCAACGCCAAGGTCTACAAGACGCTACTCAACAGCTTTTTGAAGCACTCCCGCTTTGAAGAACTCAAAGACGAATTTGCCAGAAGGGATGAAAAAGCGGCTACGGCCACCGCCCATACCATAAAAGGCGTGAGCGCCAACATCTCGCTGGTCGCTATAAATAAGAGCATAGTGTTGCTCGAAGAAAAACTTAAAAACGGTTCTTTCGATGACTCGCTCCTCGAGGCGAGCCTTGAAAGTTTTGCAAAGACCAAAATAGCTATTGAAAAAATACTGGAAAAACTATAAATAAAAACTTAAATTATGACTTTAATAATACGATATACTAATATAGCCTGGACAGGCAAAAATACCTTTGCCACCAAAGCCCATGGTTGACCCAAGGAGACGAACATGAAAGACACTGTACTCATTGTAGACGATGTGGAGATAAACAGAATCATCCTCAGGGAAATACTTGAGGATGATTACGATATTTTAGAAGCAGAGGATGGGCAGGAAGCGCTTGATATACTTTTTAACATCAGCAAGCTGCCCCAGGCGGTGCTCTTGGATATCATGATGCCGGGCGTGGATGGGTTCGCCGTTTTATCAGCCATGAAATCCAATCCCACGACTGAAAATATTCCCGTGCTTTTTATCACCGCCGCGGACGCAACTATCAACGAATCGCGCGGACTTAACGAAGGCGCGGTGGATTACATCGCCAAACCCTTTAACCCCGATGTAGTCAAGGCGCGTGTAAACAACCACATACAACTGCAAAGATACCGGGAAAACCTCGAATATCTCCTGGAGCAAAAAACATCCGAACTTGTGGAGATGCATGAACAAACCATGGAAACCATGGCCTCTATCATTGAATACCGGAGCCTCGAGTCAGGAACGCATATCAGGCGCTGCAGCGAGCTGTCGAAGATCATCATCGACCGCTTGGTCGAAAAATCAACATATGCCAGGGAATTGATGCGCCTGAAAGGCAAGACAATAGTCAAGGCGGTGGCTCTGCACGACATAGGCAAGGTCGCCATCCCGGACAACATCCTACTAAAACCCGGCCGCCTGACCGATGAAGAATTTGACGTCATAAAGACCCACACTACGATCGGCAGCGACATCGTCAGCAGTATTCTTGAAACAAGCTCCGACCCCGGAGAATACCTCGCACGGGCCAAGGAAATATGCCGCTCACATCACGAAAGATGGGACGGCAAGGGCTATCCGGACGGCCTCTCCGGCACGGACATACCTCTCGCGGCGCGCATACTCTCAGTGGTGGACGTGTACGACGCCCTCGTCAATACCCGCTGTTACAAACCGCCCATGACGCACGAAGATGCGGCAAAGCTCATCATCGGCGGCAGGGGTACCCAGTTTGACCCCGTAGTAGTAGATGCTTTCTGTGACGTGGAGGATAAATTCGCTTCCATGGAAGACTATGAAAAAGCGGTCGAACAAGAGGCCGTGGCCCGATGAGACAAAAACACCCTCAATGCTATGCATCGAGGGTGTTTTACTGTAAAACTATTTGGCCGTGATCGCCTTTTTGATGATGTCGCTGAGTATCTTTTCATCATCCTCGTTCATCTCAGAGAAGTTTACTTTAGCCCGAGGCAGAGGGTTGTCGTTTTGCCTCGGGCGTTCGTTGTAGATCTGAAGGAGTTCTTCGGAGAGCTTAAAAGGTGGCTTGATAGGACGTTCCTGACGTTCCGGCCGCCGCGGTCTTTCCGGGCGTTCAGTTTTTTCCGCTCGCTCCGTTTTGACCGGTGGCGGGGCTGCTATGGGCTTGCCGCCTGTACCCTCTGGTTTAGATTGGCCACTGTTTTTGGGTCGCCGCCGCCGAGGTTTGTTTTGTGGTGCGGCGCCATCTGTCGGCAGTGGGGCTGGTTTTTTATTTTCATTGGGATTTTGCATGGTATTTCTCTCCTTAAAGCCGTTTTACAAATAACCCTTGCTGTATAATATATAGGAGACGAGCAAAAGTGCCGCCAAAAGCATCATCTGTACCTTGGAACTCTTGAGGGCCAGGGAAAGCATCATTTTCATATTGGGATCTCCTTTGAAAGTATGTTCTTAAAATTATAACACAAATTGCCCCTTTTATGAAATATCCTGCTTGAATTTATAATATAAAATCAATATAATGTTTTATAATGCAGCATATATGTATAAAGGGAGGATTTTATGTTTAAACGTTTAGTTGTAGTAGCATTGGCGGTAGTAATGGCAGTAGGTGTGCTGGCCGGTTGCGGCGGCGGCGCCAGTCCGTTGAAAAAGGGCTTTGGCGATGTCTGGCACGATAAAGCGGCGGTCAAAAAAGCAGTGGACGAAATGAAGGCCAAAGGCGGCGCCCCGCTGATGATCTTCCAGAACGTCAACTTCAGCCCGGAATTTATTAGTTTCAAACGCCAGGATCAGAAAAAACCGGAGAACGTCGACGATTTTACCTGGCACGCCAGCCAGGGCTGGACAGGACCCACCCCGGTAAAACTGTCGGGCGGCGGCAAGCTGTCGGATAACCTCTTTAACGCCGAAGAAGTCAACTGGGAGGCCATCCCGGACTTTGTGGCCCAGGTAGAAAAAGAAGCCCAGGCGCAGGGTGTCGATAAAGCCAAGATCAGCAGTATCATGGTCATGTTCAACGTGCGCGGGCAAAAACTTTACTTTAGCGCCAGCGTGAAGGGCGAACGCAAGGACGCCAGCGCGGACGGCGACGTCAAGACCGGCAAGATGACCTCTTTCAAGGTGCGTTAAGTATAGCGGGGCGGGTAACCGCCCTGTATTTTTTTACCCCTCGTTTCCTCCTGGCATGGTATAATCTTAACCAAACAGGCATGAAAAGAGGTAGCGCCATGAAGACTATCGGACTGATCGGCGGCATGAGCTGGGAGAGCAGCACGCATTACTACGAAATAATAAACCGGACAGTCGCCCGTGAGCTGGGCGGCCACCATTCGGCCCAGTGCCTCATGTACAGCGTGGACTTTCAGCCCGTCGTCGAGTGCCAGCAGGCCGGGCGCTGGGAAGAGGCCGGGGAAGTGCTGGCGGACGCGGCGCGGCGGCTGGAAGGGGCCGGAGCGGACTATATCGTCATCTGCACCAATACCATGCACAAAGTTGCCGGGCAGGTAGAGAACGCAGTAAACATACCACTTCTGCACATAGCGGAAGTGACGGCGGACGCGCTTTTAGCGGCAGGCATCAAAAAAGTCGGCCTGACCGGTACCAAGTACACCATGAAAGAGGAGTTTTACAAAGAAAGGCTCATCCGGCGCGGCATAGAAGTAGTGGTGCCGGATGAAACGGTGATGGACAGGCTCAACGCCATCATCTTCGATGAACTCTGCCTCGGCGAGATAAAAGACACCTCAAGGCGCTATTTTGTGGAGGAAATAGAAAAACTGGCCGCACAAGGTTGCACAGGCGTTATCCTCGGCTGTACCGAGATCGGTATGCTAGTCAAACAGGCAGATACCAAAACCCCGCTTTTTGACACCACAGAACTGCATGCGCGAGCGACCGCGATGCTCGCGGTGAGGTATTGAAGATGCGGCAAGACCGCTGCTATACCCCACAACACAACTACTAGGAGGCGTTATCGTGCAAGACTTATCCATGCTCACCTTGGCCCAGGCGGCCGGATTGGTAGAAAAAGGCGAAGTGTCGCCGGTCGAACTGACCGAGGCCTGCCTCAAACGCATTGCAGCGCTTGACGGGCAACTGAACGGCTATATTACCCTGTTAGCCGAAGAAGCACTGACCAAGGCCAAACAGGCGGAAAAGGAAGTAAAGACAGCCTACAAAGGCCCGCTCCACGGTATACCCATAGCGCTAAAAGACCTCTTCAACCTCGCGGGTGTCCGGGTGACCGCCGGTTCCGGGCTGATGCTCGACAATATACCCGACTGGGACGCCACAGCAGTCGCGCGGCTCAAAGCGGCGGGCGCGGTCATCCTCGGTACCACCAATACCCACGAATGGGCGCTCGGCCCGACCAATGAAGAATCCCACTTCGGCCCCAGCCGCAATCCCTGGGACGCGAAAAAGATACCCGGCGGCTCCAGCGGCGGCTCGGCAGTAGCCGTGGCCACCGGCATGGCTTATATGGCCATGGGTACGGACGCCGGCGGCTCGATCAGCATACCTTCGGCCATGTGCGGCAGCGTCGGTTTAAAGCCCACCAACGGGCGGGTCAGCCTGTATGGCATGCTGCCTATCAGCTTCAATCTCGACCACCCCGGCCCGATGACGAGAAGCGTCCTCGACGCGGCCATTACCATGGACTGCCTCACCGGGCCCGATCCGCTAGACCCCTGCCCGGGCAGGCTTTCCGACCCTGCAACTCACTACGCGACTATAAAAGACCTGAAAAACCTCTCCGGCAAGACAGTAGGCGTACCGGCGAACTTCTTCTTCGACAAGACCAGCCCGGAGATCGCCAAACTGGTACGCGCGGCCATTGACGCTATCAAGGAACTGGGCGCCGCGGTCAAAGAAATACACATACCCGACCTTGCCACCGTACCGGCCACCACTGCCACGATCATGTTCTGTGAGGCGGCCTACGCTCATCAGGAACGCTTTTTGCAGCATGCCGACCAGTATACCCCCGGCGTCAAACAGCGCATCGAAAAAGGTCTCAAGATAACCGCTCTCGACTACATCAACGCCCTCAAAGAGCGCGAGCGGGTGAAAGCCTCCTGGGCGAAGACCATGGAGGGTATTGACGCAGTGGCCGTGCCGACCACGCCCGTCACCGCCTATGACATCGGTACTTGGCAGCTCGAAATAAACGGCCAGACCGAAGACGCCCGCACCATGTGCGGCTACCACACCCGCCTGGCCAATCTGACCGGTGTGCCGGCGCTTTCCGTTCCCTGCGGCTTTACCGCAGAAGGGCTTCCCGCCGGACTTATGCTGCTGGGCCGCTATAAAGGCGAACAGGAACTGCTCGAAATAGGCTGGGCCTATGAACAGGCAAGGCCGTTTAAGTATAAGGAATGGAAATAGTAGGGGCCGGTCAGCGCCCGGCGCCCGGCGCGGGCTTGCGTTTTAATGGCACAGATGCCTGCGGGAAGGTTGTGAGAGAGCAAAATAGGCAGAAAGTATGACATTTGTTTTATTGGTTGTGGATAAGTAGTGTGAGGAAAAATATAACCGCAACTTGTACTATCAAAAGCGCAGTGAATGTTGCAGTAAAAGTTACAGCAAAAAGTACAGTCATATATAAACTATAAAGTAAAAGTAAAACTAAAACGAAAAAAGAAAGGAAAAAAACTAAACAAAAAAAGTAAACCCGAAAACCAGCCAGGCAACCTTTAAACTGCCCAAACCATGTTTTACGCCGGTTTTTGTGTCACGGAACAAAGCCGTCCGGTGTTTTTGCTGTCCAGATAGATACTGGTATTGACAAAACCAGCCCCCGTCAGAAAATCTGCCAGTTCTTTTTTCGAATAAACAGCCATATCCAGGGTTTTGACAAAGTATTGGAATGGTACGTCGCCGTTGTCTTTTTTATAAGCTTCGTTGCAAATCAAAAAAACGCCGTTGGGTTTGAGCGTGCGCCGTATTTCCAGCAAGCCGCCGGGGAAATCCGGCCAAAAATAAGTGGTTTCAAAAGCGGTGATCCTATCAAAAAAATTGTCCGGCCAGGGAATGCGCCCTACATCGCCTTCTTTTATTTCTACCTTTCCTGCGGCGATGGCCGCACGGTTTACAGCACTGCTTTTTTGAACGCTGGCAGCGGAGTAGTCAAGTCCACATACTTTGCCTGTTGGGGCAAGTTTCGTCATTTGTTTGATATTTTCGCCGCCGCCGCAGCCAATATCAAGCACATAGTCGTTGGGCCGTACCGTAAGATGGCTCAGTCCCCAACTGCTGACGTCTTTATGTCCGACGTTCATGGAGGACAGTATCAGAGAGCCTATAAGGCCGCGTGGATGCTTGAAATTTAAAACGATTTTTTTGAGCATAGATGTTTCTCCTTCAAAATATAAAATACGCTTAAGTTATCTTTGGATAACTTAAGCGTATTTTATTTCTGCTCCAAAGTAAAGACAAATTTTTAAAAAACAGGTCTGTACAGCGAATGTTGTCGATGCGAAAGTTACCCTTTCAGCCTTGGCACAGTCAAGCTGCCCTGCGGCATGGTGTAACTAGTGGGAGTGTCGCCGACCAGGCCTTTGGCTATAGCCATGGCTTCGGTGAAGTCTTTGGCCGGGGTGAAGAGGAGCATTTTGGCCATTTCTGGCGGCAGGGCGGAGATGAGGATGAAGGTGGCTTTTTTCATCAGTCGGGTGACGGCGTAGGCTTTGTGCGCGCCGATCTGAAAATTCGCCCGGACGTCCGCTTCCACGGCGTCGGGAGTGGTGCAGCGGGCCATGAGCTGTTCGTAGGTGGCCGAACCGGAGCCTTCCTCGCACTCACCAAACAAGATGACCACGCCGCCTTCCCGGACGGCGCACCAGGCGTTGTCCATGGTCTTTTGCAACTGGTAGACGTTGATGTCTTTAGGGAAGCCGCCGCAGGTGGCTACGACGAGGTCGGCCTCTGTAGCGATCTCGACGCCGTAAGCTGCGTCGACCAGCTCGCAGGCCTTACGGTGGGCGGTTATATAGTGTCCGGCAAACACGCCATGAAACTCTTTCTTTTCGTTCAATACGACGTTAAGGAGGAAGGAAGGCGGGCACATTTTGGCCGCTTCCATCTGGTCTTCGTAGACCGGGTTGCCGTCGAGCCTGCCGATGGCCGAGCCGGGAGAGAGCATGAGCGAATGGTTTTTCTGAATGCTCTCGTAGTAGGCGATGCCGGGGAAGACGGCCTTGCGCCCGCCGCCGAAGCCGGAGAAAAAGTGGTGCACTATGCTGCCGGTGGCGATGATGTGGTCGCACTCGACCGCCTGTTTATACAGCCAGACCGGCGTGCCGAAGGAGGTAGAGCCGAAGTATTTGAATTGGCTCTGGTCGTGGCAGTCGGGGTTGTATTTTTTCAGCCGTTGGGCGACTTCGGCGCCGACTTCGGAGATCATCTCTTCTTCCGTCATGGCGCGGTGGGTGCCGAGGGCAAAAATAAGCGAGATGTTTTCGTCGGGTATGCCGGAGGCGTTGATCTCATCGAGCAGCACCGGCATGAAAACATGGGTGTTGGCCACGCGGGTGGTGTCGTTGACGATGACCGCCACCGTCTGGCCGGGTTTGAGTATAGCGCAGAGCGGCGGGCTGTCAATGGGTGAGCGCAGGGCATCGCGGATGGCAGCCGCCGGGTCGGCGATGACTGGCAGTTCGGCCATCTTGAGCTCCCCCAGTAAACGCTCTTCGGGCAGTTCAAAATCCACTTTGCCCCGCCCGTATTTGAAGGTGAATTTTCTCATGGTTTATCCTCCCTTTTATTCTTTATATCAGGGGTTGCAGACTTTACAGGGTACGTAACCGGCTTTCAGCGCGTCCTGGCGCGCGGTAAAGTATATGCGGTTCGTGTCCTTCATCTTCCTGGCCCACTGGCAGGAAGTGTAGTGGAACTTAAGAGAGTTTTTGTTGCCGACTATTCCCGACGCCTCAGCCAAAGGCAAAACGGTGAGCGCGAGGGCAAAAGTCAGGGGCAGTATTTTTTTTGCCAAAACGCTCACCTCTTTTATGGTCAAAGCATATATTACAAACATATTATACTATATTTCACGGATGTTTGCCGTAAAAGAAAACCGCCCCGCGCTATGCGGGGCGGCAGTGTATCACTCGTGTTTGGCCAGCTGGGCGGTCAGGAGCGGCTTTATGCCGCCGCTGTCAAGAAGGTTGTATATATAGCCGGAAAGGGGTTGGATACTGGCTATTTTCTCGCCCTGACTATCGAGGATGGCGCCCTTTTCAAGGTCGATGGTTATGCTGTCGCTTGTCTGTACTTTCTCGCTGATGCCTGGCGCGGTGATGAGCGGGAGGCCAAGATTTATCGCGTTGCGGTAGAAGATGCGGGCGAAAGATTCTGCCACCACGGCACTTACTCCGGCGCCTTTCAGGGTGATGGCGGCGTGTTCGCGGCTGGAGCCGCAGCCAAAGTTGGTACCGGCGACTATGATGTCGCCTGGCTGCACTTTGTTGACAAAGTCTGGGTCAGCGCCATGCATGGCGTATTTGGCGACGTCTTCAACGTTTGTGTATTCGACGAATCGGCCGGGGTAGATCTGGTCTGTATCTATATTTTTGCCGAATTTGAATACTTTGCCGGTCATTATTTTATTCATGATATACCTCCTAGGTACGGCCTGGGGTCGGTGATGCAGCCGGTCAGGGCGGCTGCGGCCACCGAGGCGGGTGAGGCCAGGTATATCTCGGCCTTGGCCGAACCCATGCGGCCGGGACAGTTGCGGTTGGTAGATGTTATGGCAGTTTCACCGTCGGTCAGGAGGCCTTCGTGCGTACCGAGACAGGCGGCGCAGCTGGGCGTGACGAAGGTGGCCCCGGCTTCTACCAGCACAGGCACACAGCCGTCTGCCATGCCGTCGAGGAAGACTTTTTTGGAAGCCGGTACTACGATAAAGCGGGTAGTAGGGGCTATTTTTTTGCCTTTGAGTATCCGGGCGGCGATTTTGAGGTCATCGAGACGTCCTCCGGTGCAGGAACCGAGATAAGCCTGGTCTATCTTGCGCCCGGCTGCCTCGGTGAGCGGCTGGACGTTGTCGACGCTTGACGGCGCGGCGACCTGCGGCCCGAGCGCGCTGACGTCGAAGGAGAGCTCTTCTGCGTACTTGTAGCCGGGGTCTGTTTCGTATATCTTATAAGGGCGCGTCACATGTGTTTTGACAAAGTCCATGGTTATTTCGTCCGGCTGGATATAGGCAGTCTTCGCACCCATCTCGGTGGTCATGTTACAGAGAGCCATGCGTTCAGAGAGGCTCAGCTCGCCGACTGCGGGGCCGGTAAATTCCACCGCCTTGTAGACTGCGTAGTCGGCACCCAGTTTTCCGATAATGTAGAGGATGACGTCTTTGGCATATACTCCCATGGGCAGTTTTCCTGCGAGTTCTATACGGATGATCTCGGGCACGCGCAGCCAGAGCTGGCCGGTCGCAAGGATGGTGGCAAGGTCAGTGGCGCCGACGCCGGTGCCGAAAGCGCCAAACGCACCGTGGGTGGTAGTGTGCGAATCGGTGACGATGATCAGCTCGCCCGGGCGGGACAGCCCCTTGTCGGCCAGTATCTGGTGGCAGACGCCTTCGTTAATGTCCATCAGGAGGTCTATGCCCTGTTCGCGGCAAAATTCGCGGAACTGGCGCTGGTTGTCCGCCTGCATGATGGTGGAAGCGGGGGCGTAGTGGTCGAGGAACATGACTACTTTGTCCGGCGAGTGTACTTTACGGGCGCCTACTTCAAAAAACGAGCGCACGGTTTGCAGGTACAGATCGTTGATGCCCGCGAGATCGACGGCACAGTTTACTATTTCGCCGGTAGTTACAGATGTTTTTCCCGCCTTGGCGGCGAGGAGTTTTTCCAGTGCATGCATGACTTTACCCTCCATCATAGTATGTCGAGAACCCCGGAGAGGCTTCCCCATTCATAGTCGGGGGAGTATTTTTTGTCGATGGTCACCTCATTCAGCCGGTTGGACCAGCCACAGAGGATACCGGCTGACTTGGCGCCCATCATATCGAAGGGTGAGCCCGCTATGTGCAAAAGTTCGTCGACTTTGAGGCCGTGTTTTTCAAACGGAACTTTGTAGATGGCCGGGTTGGGTTTATAGTGTTGGGCATGTTCACCGCAAAAAATATCGTCAAACTCTATACCGGTTGATACGCACAAGGGCTTGAGCAGGTCATAGTCGCCGTTAGACAGGATGGCGATCTTATAGCCGCGGTTTTGCACCTCTTTTAAAACTTTTTGCGCTTCCGGCCAGGCTTTGAGGTCGCCCCAGGCATTCACGAGAGCCTGCTTGCCGCTTTCATCGAGCTCCAGTTTGAATTTTTTCAGCGTGTATTCGAGCGTCGAGTAGGTAATATAACGGAAAGTATGAAAGCCTTTTTCGAGGTTTTCGCTCAGGAGGATGTAGTCCCACTGGCGGGTGCGCCAGGCGCGGAAAGCCGTCAGGAGGTCGGGGTCAGCCTTATCGGGGAAATATTTTTTGAGCACCGGTACCATGCTGCCTTCAATGTCAAGGAGGGCCGAATACGCGTCAAAGGTGATCCAAGTGAATTTTTTTGCCATGATTTTCAACTCCTAAATTATATTTATTACTACACTTATTTCCAAAGGCCCAGGAACATCCAGTAGGGAAAGGCGATGACCGTATTTACGAAAAGGTGCACGAACATGAGGATAGTGCCGATAGACCACCAGGTCTTTTGGTCGACGTAGCCCGCGCCAAATATGACTGGGCCGGGGGCGCTGCCGTAGTGCGTCAGGAGGCTTGCATAGGAAAGTGAGCAGGCCATGACGAGGATGAGCGGTGTGAACGGCACCTTAGCCGCGAGGCCAATGGTGAAAAAGACCGGTATCATCGAAAGCGTGTACGCGCCGCCGGAGGCAAAGAGGTAGCGCACAACGATGCTCAAAAGCAGCAATATGACTATGACGGTGACGGATGAATAGGCGCTGAGGTCGATCTGGCTCTTGAAAAAATCTGCCAACCACTTGAAAAATCCCGCTTTAGCCAGGGAATTGGCCAAGCCGATGATGCCGCCGTACCAGGCGAGCGTTGTCCAGGCGCCTTTGTCACTGGCGATCTGCGCCCAGGTGACCACGCGGCACACCAGGCAAAGAGCCACGACGGCTATGGCAATGGCCGTGGCGTTCAGCTTGAGCGCGGAGCCGAACATCCAGCCCAAAATGGCCAGGATAAAGAAGAACACCAACTTTTTCTCGGATGCTTTCATGGGGCCCATTTGGTCAAGGCCGTCTTTGGCGACTTTTTTGTTGTCAAGTGTTTTCAGTTCTGGCGGGTACAGCTTATAGAGCAACCAAGGCGTGAGCAGCAACATGATGAGCGAAGGGACGAGCGCAGCTTTACACCAGGTCATCCACTCCAGCGGCGTGCCGAGTATGTCGCCCGCCAGTTTTACCAGGAGCAGGTTGGGCGCGAAAGCGGTGAGAAAAGCATAAGATGTTGTAGACGTGGCCGCGTAGGTAAGAAGAGCCAGATAAGAACCGATACGTCTTGCTGTAGGCCCCGGCTCGGAATCGAGCGCGACGGCTACGCTTCGGAGGATGGGAAAGGTGATGCCCGCGGTGCGCGCGGTATTGGACGGTATACCGGGCGAAAGCACATAGTCTAGGATAGTTCCGGCGTAGCCGAGGCCGAGCGTCGTCCGGCCTAACAGGCGTATCAGGTGAAAGGCTATGCGCTTGCCTAGCCCTGTTTCGATAAAGGCCACGCTGATAAGTACCGCGGAAAACACCAGCCAGGTAGTCAGGTCTGAGTAGCCGGACAGGGCATTGGTGATGTTATTGAGGAAAATACCCGAAATGCCGACAGCCGAAAGCATGATGACCGGCTCCGGGAAAGGCTGGAAAACCAGGCCTAGGATGGCTCCAACGTAGATGGCAAACAACTTCCAGGCTAGCGGCGCGAGGCCGGCCGGCGCCGGGCAGAACATGATGGCGGCCGGGATCAAAATGACCGGCAGAATTTTTTTCAAAAAGTCTGTATTCATTTTATCATTCCTTTGCTAAAATTGTTGTTTTTTAAAACTAGACGGGATTTGTCAGTGGCCTCGCAGGGGTATTTTCGACATAATGTCCCTCCTTTGGCATATTTTTTCTGTTATTAAAGCAATAAATGTGCCAAATGTTAAAAACGGGGCTAATACAGCGAATATTTTGACGGATAATAAAATAAAAAACAATAATGTTGCAAAATAAAATATTTTTGCAACATTATTGCTATAGTGCAGGAAAAAATGAAACGGCAACGAAATGTTTTTTAGTGAAGAAATTACAGAATAATGCGGGGAAAATGCGGGGAATAAAAATGAAACAGATAATATTCATTGCGCCAAATAGCAACATGTTTGCCATCGCCAAGCAGGAAACAGATGGCAAATACCCCGGTATAGTCGTTCGGGAGGGTCTCTTGAGCGAAGGGCTGGCCCTGGCAAAAAAGGCCGTAGCCGAAGGCGCGCGCATCATCATCAGCCGGGGGGCCACCGCCGCGCTGATCAGGCGGGCCGGGCTGCCCGTGGTAGTGGTGGAGGTGCCGATCACCGCCTTCGATCTCATCCGCGCCCTGGAGCGCTCGGGGAAAAAGAGCGTCCAGGTAGGTCTGGTGGCTTTCCCGCCCATGGTCGTCGGTTTTGCTTATCTGGGCGGGGTGCTGGGCCGGAAAGTACGCTACCATCCCCTGCTAAAAGAAGAAGACGCGCCGGGACAGGTCAGGGCGGCACTCCGGGATGGCGCAGATATAGTAGTCGGCGGCGTGGTGACTGGCGAGGCCGCGCGGGCGGAGGGCTGTCCGTACGCGCCTATCGAGACCGGCGCCGAAGGTATAAGGCAAGCGATAGAAGAAGCGGTATTGGTAGAAGCGGCGCAGCGGCAGGAGCAGGAAAGGGCCGGGCTGTTCGGTACCGTGCTGGCGCACGCCCACGAGGGGATAGTGTCAGTGAATGGCGCGGGCGAAGTGACGGTCTTTAACCCGCGGGCGGCGGAACTCACCGGAATCAAGGCCGCAGACGCTCTGGGCAGGAATATAGCCGTGGTGTGGCCGCAACTGTTTTTGGGAGAGGCACTTGCGAAAGGCGAGGAAAAAACCGGTCTCTTGCTCAATGTAAAAGGACGCAACCTATTGTGCAACCAACTGCCCGTACTGGCCGACGGACGACCGGTCGGTGCGGTAGTAACCATGCAGGACGCAGGCGAGATACAAAAAATGGAAGAAACCGTGAGAAAGCGCCTGTATGCGACCGGACACGTGGCGGGTCTGTTTTTCAAAGACATAATCGGTTCGGGCAAAGAAATCGAACGGGCGGTACATATAGCCAAACAGTACGCATTGACCGACTCTTCGATAGTCATAGCTGGCGAGACGGGCAGCGGCAAGGAAGTGTTTGCCCAGAGCATACATAACCACAGCCGGAGAAAAAACGGGGCGTTTGTGGCGATAAACTGCGCCGCCCTGGCCAGCCAGATCCTCGAAAGCGAGCTGTTTGGCTATGTGGCGGGCGCGTGTACCGGCGCCAGCCAGAAAGGCAAGCCCGGCCTCATCGAACTGGCGCACGGAGGTACGCTCTTTCTCGACGAGATAGGGGAGATGGAACTGGCAACCCAAAGTAAGCTGCTGCGCGTATTGGAGGAAAAGAAAGTCATGCGCCTCGGCAGCGATAAACTGCTGCCGGTAGATGTGCGCGTGATAACTGCCAGCAACCGAGACCTCCGGCGCTGCGTGGAGGAGCAGACCTTCCGCCGGGACCTCTACTACCGGCTCAACGTACTCAAGCTCAGCCTGCCCGCCCTGCGCGAGCGCCCGGAAGATATAGAGGAACTGGCCGGATATTTTCTGCGCCAGAAAACTTCCGGCACGGGAGCGGCTGTCCGCTTGACCGCCGAGGCGGCCAGGGCGCTGAAAAGCTACAGTTGGCCGGGTAACGTGCGCGAACTGCAAAATATTCTCGAACGTATACTGGCGGTGCATAAGGGCGGGCGGATAGACGGCGCACTGGTGCGCAAGCTGCTGGAAGAGGAAAATGAGCCAGCAGCGCTACCCCAGGAAAATCTCTTAAAAGACGAAAAAAGCCGCATACAAAACGCGCTGGAGCTGGCCGGGGGTCATCAGGGGCGGGCGGCTGAACTGCTCGGGCTGCACCGCTCTACGCTGTGGCGCAAGCTGAAGAAATATTCTTTACTATAGGGGAGGCAATCATGCAAGCACTGGAAGATATTAAAGTAATAGACCTGAGCGTACTTTTGCCGGGCAACTACTGCGGCATGCTGCTGGCGGACTTCGGCGCAGAGGTGGTCAAGGTAGAGCCGTCGGGCGGCGACCCGGTGCGCGGCTTTCTGCCGCAAAAAGAGGGTCTTAGCTACTGGCATATCATGCTCAACAGAAACAAAAAAAGCGTGGCGCTTGACCTGAAAACAGAAGCGGGGCGTGCGGGCCTTCTTAACATGGTAAAAGAGGCGGACGTGCTTTTAGAAGCGTTTCGCCCAGGCGCGATGGATAAACTCGGCCTGTCTTACGCGACGCTGTCCGGGATAAATCCGCGTCTTATATATTGCTCGCTCTCGGGTTACGGGGATTACAGCGCCAAAGCGGCGCACGATCTTAATATCAGCGGCCTCGTGGGGGTGAATGTGGGCGACGGCGCTCCGCTCGTGGGCGACGCGCAGTTCTCCGGAATCATGGCGGCCAACCAGGCCGCGCTCGGCATACTGGCGGCCCTCCATGCCCGCACACTTAGCGGCAAAGGGCAAAAGGTGGACGTATCGCTGCTCCGGTCGGCTATCTCCATGCTGCCAGTGGCGGCCAGCAACTGCCTGGGTGAGCTGGAGACCGGCACGCCCGTCTATCCGCGCAAAACGCCGAACTACACCGTGTACCCGACCAAAGACGACAAATATATGACCGTGGGCATGCTCGAAGAACGCTTCTGGCGTCGGTTGTGCGAAGTGCTGGGGCTGCCTGATTTGGCGGACAAGATGGGCGGGCGGGAGGAGTTCCCGGCCATGTTCGCGCGCCTCGAAGAAGTATTCCGGCAAAAGACCCGGGCGGAGTGGGAGGAAATATTCGCCGGGGAAGACATCTGCGTCACACCGGTTCTGGATATAAAAGAGGCCATAGAACGGGGCATCCTCGATGAATGCGGCATGCTGACAGATGTGGAGGACGAACAACTCGGCCGCTACCGGCAGTTCGGCCTGCCGGTCGTTCTGTCCGATACGCCGGGCCGCCTCTGCCGCCGTGCCCCCTACCTGGGGGAGCATAACGGGGAGTGCGGGGTATTTGCAAATGATATTTGCAATAAATAATTTTTAAGGATTTAAGCCATGCAAAAAATAGATTTACAGGACTGGGGGCTGTCTAGCGCTGTTGTCCGGGCAGCGGCTTTGGAGCAAGCGGCCTCGGAGGGGCTGGAACTGGCTCGAGTGACTGAGCAGCACAGGAATTTATACCGGGTCGTTTGCGAGGCGGGATTTTTTGATGCGACAGTCGCGGGGCGTTTGGCCCATGCAGCGGACGGCGCGGCCTCTTTTCCGGCGGTGGGCGACTGGGTGCTGGTAGCCAGGGACGGCGGCGCCTCTGTGATACACCGGGTGTTGCCGCGCGGCGGCGTTTTCCTGCGCAAGGCGGCGGGCCGGGCGCAGGAGGCGCAGGTAGTGGCCGCGAATATCGACATGGTCTTTATCTGCATGGCGCTGAACGAAGACTACAATCTGCGGCGGCTGGAGCGCTATCTGGCCATCGCTTGGGACAGCGGAGCCACGCCGCTGGTCATACTGACCAAGGCCGACCTGTGCGACGATGTGGCTGAGAGGGCGAACGAGGCGTCGGGCGTTGCCCCGGGGGTAGATATACTGGTCTGTTCGTCTCTACAGGAGGACGGCTGCGCGCAGGTACAGCCCTATCTCGTGCGGGGGCGGACGGTGGCTTTCATCGGCTCGTCCGGCGTGGGCAAGTCCACACTCATCAACCGCCTGGCCGGTGAAGAACGCTTTACGACCGGCGGCATCAGGGAGGGCGGCAAGGGGCGGCATACCACCACTCACCGCCAGCTTATCGCCCTGGCGAGCGGCGCGGCGCTGATAGATACGCCGGGCATGCGGGAACTGGGCGCGGTAAGTGTGGATACGGAGCGTTCTTTTGCGGATATTGAGGAACTAGCCTTAAACTGCAAATTTCACGACTGCTCGCATCAGTTTGAGCCGGGCTGTGCGGTGCGGGCGGCGGTGGAAGTGGGCGCGCTCGCCGCTGCAAGGCTGGAAAACTACCGCAAGCTAAAGACGGAGGCGGCTTATAGCGGGCTGTCCTCCCGTCAGATCGAGGACGAAAAGATAAACCGCATGTTTGGCGGAAAAAAAGAAATGAAACAGTTCATGCGGAAAGCCGGGAAGAAAAAATAGCGATAATAGGAAAAACTATTATGAACAGCCGATAAGGCCTGCCAGAACAGTACGGCAGGCCTTATCGGCGTTTTCAGGTAAGGTTTGGGGGGCCATTTGCTGGGAGTCCTGGTAGGGTGTGTGTATCAGGTGTGTTCAAAGCCGGGTTTGCGGAATTTGACGCCCATGATATCTTCATACGGACGGATCATGGCGCCTTTGTATGTATCCGCGTAGCCTTTGGCCATGGTCGCTTTGTAGATTGAGTTCATGGCGTCCAGCATGGGCACCGGTAAACCGCGCTCGGAGGTTATCTCAACGCAGCTGGTGATGTCTTTATAGGCGGCCCGCATGGTAAAACCATAGTCAAAATTCCCCTCGAGGATCTGCGGGATGAAAAATGCTGAAGCCGCGCTTTGGCCGCTGGCGGTAGAGAGGATATGGCCGATCTTTTCAGGTTCCAGTCCTAGTTTCACAGCTACGGTCAGCATTTCGCAAAAAGCGGCGATATTTATATCGTAGACGCAGTTGTTGATCATTTTGGACAGTTGCCCGTTGCCGCTCAGGCCCATGTAAAGGATGGTCGTGCCGGCGAGCTCAAGGTAAGGTTTTACTTTGTTGAAGGCTTCTTCTTGGCCGCCGCACATGATAGTCAGCGTGCCGTTGTCCGCCTTGGCCTGCATGCCGGATATCGGGCAGTCAAGAAAGTCTATTCCTTTATTTGCAAGGGCCTGGCTTATTTTAAGCGTTCCCATATAGGATATGGTAGAACAATCAACTATGATCTGGCCGGGTTTCAGGTGCTCGATCAGGCCGCCGGGCGACAGTGTCACTTTTTCCACTACCTTGGTATCCGGCAAACAAAGAATGATAATGTCCGAATCATAGGTGTCCTGCATGTTTTTGCTGGTTTTGATCCCTTTGGCTTCAAACTCTGGGAATACCTTGTCGTTGATGTCACTGACGAGCAACTGGACGTCGGCTTTTGCGATATTGAGAGCCATGCCCTTACCCATTTGCCCCAATCCGATAAAACTTATTTTCATTACACGCCCTGCCTTTCCCACAAAAATTGGCCCACGCGCCAGGTATACGGCCTGGCGTGTGGGCCAACCGCATCCTTTTAGCGGTTAATAAATATAGCAGCTTCATGCATCAGGTGTTTTTAAAACCGGGCTTGCGGACCTTGACACCCAAAATATCTTCATAGGTGAGCATTATAGCACCCTTGTAATGTTCGCCGTAACCTTTGGCCAAGGTCATTTTATAGATGGTATTCATGGTGTCGAGCATAGGCACGGGCAGTGCGTTGAGGGAGGTTATCTCTACACAGCTCATGACGTCTTTGTAGGCGTTGGTCATGGAAAAACCGTAGTCGAAATTGCCCTCGAGTATCTGCGGGATGAAAAAGACGCCGGCGTCGCTTTTGCCGCTGCCGGTGGTGACGATAGCGGCGATGGCTTCAGGCTCCAGCCCCAGCTTTACGGCGACGCTCAGCAATTCGCAAAAACCAACGATATTGATGTTATAGATGCAGTTGTTGATTGTTTTGGAGAGTTGTCCGTTGCCGCTTTTGCCCATGTACATGACGGTGGTGCCCATCAGGTCGAGATAGGGCTTTACTTTATCGAAAGACTCTTTTTGTCCGCCGCACATGATGGTAAGCGTGCCGTCGTCCGCCCTCGATTGGCGTCCGGTGGTGGGGCAATCAAGAAAATGCACGCCTTTTTCCGCGAAAGTTGCGTGGATTTTCTGTGTGGGGATATAGGCGATGGTGGAGAGGTCTACGATGATCTGGCCGGCTTTCAGGTGTTCGATCAGTCCGCCGGGGCCTAGTGTCACTTTGTTCACTATTTTGGTGTCCGGCAGGCAGAGGAAAATGACTTCGGAGTCGTAGGCATCCTTTATGTTTTTACTGGTCGCAATTCCTTTTTCCTTAAAATCCGGGAACATCTTGTCGTCAATGTCAATAGCCAAAAGATCGCAGCCGCTTTTTGAGAGATTTATCGACATGCCTTTGCCCATTTGGCCCAATCCTACAAAACTTATTTTCATTACTATACCATCCTTCCCAAAAGTATTTTAACGTTTTATGCCGAGCATCTCCCGCGCTTCGGCGCCACTGGCTACTTCACGGCCGATTTCTTTGGCGATACGCACCACGCGCTCTACAAACTGGAGATTTGTGCCTTTTACGCCTTTAAAGAGGTATTGGTTGTCCTCCATACCTACGCGCACATGTCCGCCGGCGCCCATAGCCCAGAGGATAGTGCTTGCCTGATTATTGCCTATGCCGGCGAGGTTCCACTCGGCCTCTTCGGGTATCAGGCTGAGAAGATAGCCGAGATGTGACAAAGTGGCTATCTGGGCGCGTTGGATACCCATGACGAAGTCAAAGTAGAGCGGCGCCTTCAAGAGGCCGTCTTTGTATAAATCGAGGGCGTTCGTTACCATGTGGGTATCAAAACATTCGATTTCCGGTTTTATATTGTGTTCCAGCATGTATTTGGCTTGCTCAATGTAAAACTCCGTGGTATTGACATAGGCGCCGGTGGGAAAGCCTACGGAACCGGGCGTCCATGAGGCCATTTCCGGGGCAACGCGCAGGCCGCTGTTACGGGTATGGGCGTCTGTTTCAAAACGCCCTCCGGTAGATAGCTGGACTACCAGGTCGGGGCATCTGTTCCTTAGCCCTTCCACGATGGCGCGTTGCATGTCTTCATCATGGCAGTTTTTAACGGTGATCTTGTCACGTACATGGATGTGGACGATAGCTGCGCCGACACTATGGCATCTGATGGCGTCCTCTATAATCTCATTCACAGTGACGGGAAGCGAGGGATGCTTTTCCTTGGTGGGTACGGAACCTGTGAGGGCCGCAGTTACTATGACTTTTTTCATTGGAAGTCCTCCTTAAAAATAGTTTGGTATTGCGCGATGCGTTAAATAATGCCCATTTGGACAAAAATGACGCTGAATACCGCTACAATCATCGGGATGAAAATGGTGCACCAGAAAAAGTGTTTATAGGAGTTTTTGTGAGTCAGGCCGGAGGTATTGATCATATTGATGATAGAACCGTTGTGCGGCAGGGAATCAAGGCCATAGCAGCCCATAGCCGCAATACGGTGTATAACTTCCGGGTTCATCCCCATGGCCAGATAGCGGGCGGATAGTGTATCGAGGGCTATAGCAAGGCCGCCGGAAGCGGAACCTGTGATGCCACCGATGATATTGGTGGCGATGAGCAGCTGGATGACCGGTGGTCCGGGTATGGAGTCCAGCATACTGACGACAAAATTGTAGCCGGGGACGGCGGTTACCGCGTTGCCATAACCAACCACCGCGCACACGCCGAGTAGGGTCCGGGCGCCTGAAAAGGCTCCTTCACCCAGAGAGTTGCCGAGGTCTTCGATCTTTTTCCAGAATATGATTATGTTGAGCAGGATACCTATAAACAAGGCGGCTTCGGGTTTGATGTTAAAAAGATTGAGAGCTATCAGCAGTGTGACGGAAGGAATGAGGGCGACACAGAACTGGCCCCAGGTGATAAACTCACCCTCTTTGATGTCGATCTCATTTTTGAGCGTTTTGACGATCACTTCGCCGGTTGGCAGGAAGCGCTCGTTTTCCCGTTCCGCTTTTTTAGCCACGTAGATGACGTATATGATACACAAGACGATGGCGACTGCTGCCGAGGCCAAACCCAGCATAGGGGCGGCTTTCGGGGTAGTACCGAGGTACTTCATCGGGATAAGGTTTTGTATGGCCGGCGAACCTGGGATCATGGTGGCGGTAAAGACCTGGGAACCGAATGTCATGCCGCACAGGGAAGTATGCCAGGGGATGTCCTGCGCTTCAAACAAAGGTTTCGTAATACCGACCATAGTGAAGATGACCACGAAGGAACTTACGCCACCCAGGCATAGAATAGCGGTGATGAGAGAGATGAGCAGAATGGTTATCACGATGCGGACATAACGGGATTTAACGTTGATTTTGCCTAGCACGGTGGCCAGTTTGAGGGCTATAGTCTTGCCGGTGCCGGTATCACTGGTCAACCGGCCGAATATGGCGCCAAGAGCAAACATGAGGAAAAAATTTTTCGCGTAATTGCCAAATCCGGTGGAATAAGGACCCAGCATGCCTTTCACTATGTCTACGCTGCCGAAGGCAAACATCAAACAAAGCAAAGCGCATAGGGGGCCGACGATCAAAAGATTCATTCCTCTGTAACACAGCCACATTATCATGCCCAAGGAAATCAAGATACCAATAAGGCTGATGATCTCAAAATTCATGTCATGTTCTCCTATTCTATTATTATTCCGGGGTATGCGATAAATGTTTTCGAATGCCTTACTCTTTGACAACCCTCCTTTTTTGCAGATAGCTGCATGCCTTGGCAAGTATTTTTCTTGAGTCAATAAATAATAATTATTAATAAATTTGCTGCATTTTACTACCTAGCACTAAGCAACAGGTATGCCAATTTAGTGGAGTGGCTAAAGTGTTGCCAGAACAGGGTTTTTCAAGAAACAGGGCTGATTTTTTTATAGAATTATATATTTCTAAGCAGAAATTTATTAAAATGCAAAAACAATTGTTTTCTTGCAATAACGAAAGCTCATAAAACAATAAAAAACCAGCCCCCCTTTTAAGAAGGGGCTGGAAGGCGCTGCCGGTACTTGCTGCCATGCCGACGGTTTTTGTGCGTTTATTTTATATTCAATACATTCATCTTGTTGTAAAGGGTGGCGATAGATATATCGAGTTCTGCGGCTACCCGTTTTTTGTCTTTGACCCTGCGACCGTATTTGTCCAGAAGTTCCAGGATGGCTTTTTTTTCTTCATTGTTTTTCAGGTCGCGCAATTCGGTTCTTTTTTGCACGCTTTCCCGGTATGAGTATTTGGCCGGTCGCAGCCAGCCGGATTGTTTGTCCTCGTATAATACAGGCGGCAGGTAGTTTGCTGAGATGATCTTGTCTTCGGTGATATTACCGATGAAAACTATAATATTTTCCAATTCGCGCACATTGCCGGGCCAGCGGAAAGACACAAAGGCCTGCTGGACATCAGCGTCCAGCTCCAGTGGGGCGAGTGGATGGCCGGAGAAGTGTTTTTGCAGAAAAAACTGGGCGGTTTTTATGATGTCGTCTTTTCTTTCGCGTAAAGGCGGTATGAATATCTGCGATGCGTTAAGACGGTAAAACAGATCCTGGCGGAATTTATTCTGGCTTATGGCCTTTTCGAGATCAGTGTTGGTGGCGGCTATGACCCGGACGTCGGCGGTGATGCTGGTTTCGCTGCCCAGAGGCTGTATTTCCCCTGAATTGATGGCGCGCAGCAGTTTGCTTTGCAGGTCGATATCCATTTCGCCTATTTCGTCCAAAAAGAGGGTACCTTTGTCGGCTAACTGTATCAGACCCTGCTTTCCGTTTTTCTTGGCTCCGGAGAAAGCTCCTTCTATATAGCCGAACAGTTCGCTTTCCAGCAAATTATTGGGTATGGCGGCGCAGTTTACCGTGACAAAAGGCTGGTGTGCCCGGTTGCTGGCCAGATGGATGGCGTGGACGAACAGTTCTTTGCCGGTACCGCTTTCCCCTCTGACCAAAACAGGCATCTGCGAGAGGGCAATCTTTTGGGCGATCGATTTTACTTTTTGCAGTTCTTTGTTTTCGCCTATTATATTGTCAAAAGTATAAAAAGCTTTATAACCATTGTTTTTTTTGATGAGATTACGATAGCTTTCGACACAGTTGGAAAATTTGATTTGTAGTTGTTTGATCTCGGTGATATCCCTGGAAACGCAGATACCACCCATGTTTATATTGCCGTTTCGTATGGGATGCACATCAGATATATAGTCTATGCCTTCAAACAATCTTCTTGATCCGTAAATAGGAACGCCACTCCGGATAACGCCGGGCAATTTGCCAGGACGGACTTCATCCGAGAAGCGGCTGACCACTTTTTTAAAATGCGCTGCGGTGATACGCTCAAATGATTTGTTCAAATAACGTACTATGTCATTCCGGTCCGCTATGAGGACTCCGTCGTGGAGTGAATCGAAGATACTTATAAAGTAGCGTATTATATCCACGAGGCATTGATGCGGTGGTTCCAGTTTAGCGCCCTCTATAAGGGCGGGAGATAGTTTGAGCAGAGCGGGGCATTTTATATCACAGTTTACGCCTGCAATAAACAGGTCGAGCAAATGGCGGGAATTGATGCGGAACTTTTCCCCATGTTCATCAATATACACAAGGTCGTTATCATTTGTTTCCAACATTTCTTTTACTACATCAAGCAAAGTGTCATTGATATTGATTGCGATCATAGCCACCCCTCCCATAATAAATCAATATACTGCCAGAGCACCCTCTATCTAAAGCGTAAAGGTAAACGGTTGCAATAGCCAGAGACTGGCGGCAAAAACAAAACAATATTTATGATATATAAGAACTGACTGTTTAAATCAGTTACATGAGGTTGCCTGTGATCATTAAAAATGTTGCGTGGTTATAAAAGTACCGTACCTCCTCACGTTGCATTAAGCAAAGGTTATGCCAAGTCAATGCGGTAGAGTCAAGCGTTGTAAGAAGAAAGTTTTCAAAAAAAGCGCGTAATATTGTTATAGAATTATATATTTCTAGACAATAATCTCTTGAATCAGTAGTCAGTATTGCTGACAGATCCATACCCTAAATGCTGTGCGTGAGCAGATGAAAGACCGTTTTTTTGCCGAACCCACAAATATAGTTGGCACCTTTGTTGCTTGTTTACCAACCAAAACAAAGGAGGGCTGTTTATGGACGCCAGAATCGGTAACGGGCAACTGCTGGGCAAGATGGCCAGTGCGCGGGAAGCTGCGGCTATCATACAAAGTGGCATGACAGTGGCGATGGGCGGTTTTACGCCGTCCGGTTATCCGAAGGCTATACCGCAGGAATTGGTCAGGCGGCGGGAGGCTGGTGACCAACTAGAGATAAATCTTATAACAGCCGCCAATGTAGGCTTGGAAATCGATGAAGAGCTTGGAAAGGCCGGCGTTATCAAGCGGCGGATACCTTTACAAGGCAGTATTGCCTTGCGAAATTTAATAAATAAAGGCAAGGTCGATTATGTGGAGGTGCCTGTAAATAAAATGCCCCGGCTGGTGCAAAGGGGCGTTTTCGGTAATATAGATGTGGCTGTTATCGAAGCGGTCGCAATAACCGGCGAGGGTTTTATCATTCCCAGTACCTCAGTAGGGCTGGCGCCGCATTTTGTGCAACAAGCCGAAGCGGTAATCGTTGAAGTAAACTGCGCTCAACCGCTGGAATTGGTGGGTATGCATGATATATATATCCCCAAACTTCCACCCGCTAAAAAACCGATACCCTTGACCACAACCAACCAAAAAATAGGCGAACCATTTATCAGGGTCGATCCGGACAAGATCAAATACGTTGTAAAGTCATGTATCCCGGATCAAGCAGTAATATTTGAAGAAACCAGGCCGGTGATACAGCGGATTGCCGACAATCTTTTTAATTTTCTTGAATTGGAAGTCAGGCTGCGCTGGAATGGCTGGCTGCCGCCCATACAGACCGGTATGGGCAATATGGCCAATCAGTTAGCCGGCGCTTTTAAAGAAACAAATTTCAACGAACTGGAATTTTTCTGTGGCGTCCTTCAGGAGGCCAATATGGAACTGATCGCTCAGGGCAGGGTTAAGGCAGCGTCCGGGGTCGGATTTACACCGTCTGCCAAGGCGATACGGTTAATTCAGAAAAACCGGAATGTTTTCGAGCGGGTCATGGTACTGCGCCCGACCGATGTGAGCAGTAACGGAGAGACTATTGACCGCTTGGGGGTAGTCGCATTGAATCATGCGCTGGAAATGGATGTCTATGGTAATGCCAACACCAGTCACATGATGGGCGGTAAAGTACTGGGCGGCATCGGCGGTGGCGGCGTGTTTGCCCAAAACGCTCAACTGTCGGTCATGCTTATGCCGTCAGAGGCTAAAGGCGGGGATGTTTCCACTATAGTGCCGATGGTAACTCATAACGATATCGGTGAACACGATATTGATGTAGTCGTTACCGAAAACGGCCTGGCCGATTTGCGGGGCAAGACTCCGCTCGAGCGGGCGCGGGCGATTATCGGCAACTGTGCCAGCCCGCTTTATAAAGAGCAGTTGTGTAGATACTTGGATAAAAGTATCTCGCAGGCAGGCGGCCACCAGCCGCAACTGCTCAAAGAAGCGTTCTTCTGGCACTTGCGGCTGGAAGAAAGCGGAACAATGAGAGACAAAGAGTGATTATAGAGGTATTGTGTGAAACTATTGGCAATAGCCAGTTTGTAGTAGCGGGCTTGCCTACTTTCATTATGCCTGTTTTTCTTCGCCTTGTGTTAAAGTATACATAATGCAAAAGGCCGTTATCATAAAGTTTTGTGCGGCCAGCAATTGTATGCAGGTTGATTGTTCTTCAAGGGGAGACTCAGGGCATCGACATGCCCGATAATCGATATGAAGATATGACATGCCGTTTTGCAACAAAATTACATTATGGATATATGAAAACAAGCTTGGAAGGAGGCAGTATGCAAATACGGCAAGAAAGAGCGTAAAGCCCGCGGCGATGTGGTGATAAATGTTATGGACGGCAGTTGGCATGAGCTCGACCGGGCGCGCCATAACAAGCTGACGCTCGACGACTATATCACGGCCAGTTATATAGCCCGTGTGCTAAATCGTGGCGACTACATGCCGATCTTTACAATGAAGAAAAACGGCACATCCTATAAGGAACTATGCAAAACCTACGGTCTTAACTGGGGCCAGGTGCGCCGCCATAAGTTCCCGCCGCGCAGTATGCTGGTCGGCTCTCCGGCCCGGCGGGTGCGCGATGTGACCGACGAAGAAATAGAGCAAAAGCTGGTGCAGCCGATCGGCCGTTATATAGAGCGCGCCCACGAAGACAAGAGTGAACAGGAAGAAAAGTGATGTTCCCGTTCTACACATGTAGGGCGGGGTATTTTCTTGATAGTTTGTTTTTATGGGTAAATATCCGTTTTTGTTATGTGCCGCGGGAGAGTGTTTCTGCGATGTTTTTTAGTGAAGCCCGCCTTTATGTAAAGTTGTATACAGGTCGGGCGGTGATTTACAAAGGAATTTTTTTATTGTATAGTAATTGGTAAGCTATTTATGGATATCCTTTTTGGGATGTTCTTTGATAGGGTATTATTTTTCCGCAAGAGGCCGGTTTTTTGCCGGATTTGGGGGAGACACTCGGCGGAATGGGAAAAAAGAGGAGGATTAACACAATGGCAAAAACAAAAACCATGGACGGCAACACAGCTGCGGCGCATGTATCCTACGCATTTACAGATGTAGCGGCGATTTTTCCTATTACGCCGTCGTCGCCTATGGCCGAATCTGTTGACGAATGGGCTGCGGAAGGCCGCAAAAACATTTTCGGACAACAGGTAAAAGTTGTGGAGATGCAGTCGGAAGGCGGCGCCGCCGGAGCCGTGCACGGTTCGCTACAGTCGGGCGCGCTTACTACCACCTATACTGCCTCACAGGGCCTTCTTTTAATGATACCCAACATGTACAAAATGGCCGGCGAGCTGTTGCCGGCAGTATTTCACGTTTCCGCCCGCGCTTTGGCCGCACAGGCCCTCAGCATATTCGGCGACCACCAGGACGTTATGGCTACACGCCAAACCGGCTTTGCCATGCTGGCTGAAAGCAGCGTCCAGGAAGTCATGGACCTCGGCGCGGTGGCCCACCTTGCGGCTATCGAAGCCCGCGTGCCTTTCCTCAACTTCTTTGACGGTTTCCGTACTTCGCACGAGATACAAAAGATCGAACTGCTCGACTACGAAGACCTCGCCAAACTGGTCGACCAAAAAGCCCTCGCCGAGTTCCGCGCCCGCGCGCTCAGCCCGAATAGCCCGGTGATACGCGGCACCGCGCAAAACACCGATATTTACTTTCAGACCCGCGAAGCCTCCAATAAGTACTATTTGGAAGTACCGGGCATCGTAGAAAAATATATGGACAAGATAAACAAGCTGACCGGACGCGACTACAAACTCTTTAATTACACCGGCGCGCCGGACGCTGAACATATCATCATCGCCATGGGCTCGGGCTGCGAGACTATCGCGACCGTGGTCGATCACCTCGTCGCCCAAGGCGAAAAAGTCGGCCTGCTCAATATCCACCTCTACAGGCCGTTTGCGGTAGACCGCTTCCTGGCCGCTATCCCGAAAACTGTAAAGAAGATCGCCGTCCTCGACCGCACCAAAGAGCCGGGCTCACTTGGCGAACCGCTCTACCTCGACGTCAAGGCCGCCTTTTACGGCGCGGCCGCCCAGCCGCTCATCGTCGGCGGACGTTACGGACTCGGCTCCAAAGACTTTATCCCCGCGCAGGTCATGGCGGTATTTGACAACCTTAAAGCGGCCCAGCCGAAGAACAGCTTCACAGTCGGCATCGTGGACGATGTGACTGGCCTGTCGCTTCCCGATGGCGAAGACATCGACACCACCGCCCCCGGCACCAAGAACTGCAAGTTCTGGGGCCTCGGCTCGGACGGCACGGTCGGCGCCAACAAAAGCGCCATCAAGATCATCGGCGACCACACCGACATGAACGCCCAGGGCTATTTCTTCTATGACTCGAAAAAATCCGGCGGCATCACCGTATCGCACCTGCGTTTCGGCAAGCAGCTCATCAAACAGCCCTACCTCATCAACAAAGCCGACTTTGTGGCCTGCCATAACCAGGCCTACGTCCACCAGTACGACCTCCTCGCCGGGCTGAAAAAAGGCGGCGTGTTCCTCTTGAACTGCATCTGGAACGACGAAGAGCTAGGCCGCCACCTGCCGGCCTATATGAAACGCTACATCGCCAATAACGGCATCAACTTCTACACCACCGACGCGGTAGGCATAGCCGGAGAGCTAGGCCTCGGCAGCCGCATCAACATGATCATGCAGGCCGCCTTCTTCAAACTGGCTGACATCATCCCGCTCGAGGACGCGGTAAAATACCTCAAAGAAGCGGTAGACGACTCCTACGGCCTCAAAGGGCAAGCCGTGCTCGACATGAACTACGCCGCCATCGACCGTGGCGTTAACGCCATCCACAAAGTAGCCGTCCCGGAAGACTGGAAAAACGCCGAGGACGTCGCTCCGGTGCCCAGCACCGACCCGGAATTCATCACCAACATACTCAAACCGGTCAACCGCCTCGAAGGCGACAAACTGCCGGTCAGCACCTTTAACGGCCGCGAAGACGGCACCTTCCCGGTAGGCACCTCGGCCTACGAAAAACGCGGTATCGCGGTAGACGTGCCCGAATGGCAAGTCAACAACTGCATCCAGTGCAACCAGTGCGCCTTTGTCTGCCCGCACGCCGTCATCCGTCCGGCTCTTTCCACAGCGGACGAAGTGGCCAAAGCCCCGGCTGGCTACGAGAGCAAAACGGCGGTCGGCGCCAAAGACCTTAACTACAGCATCGTCGTTTCCGTCCTCGACTGCACAGGCTGCGGCAACTGCGCGCAAGTCTGCCCGGCCAAGGAAAAGGCGCTCATCATGAAACCCATCGACAGCCAACTGCCGAAACTCGCCAACTGGGAATATTCGCGGACGCTGTCGAAAAAAGCCAACCCGATGAACAAGTCCAGCGTCAAAGGCGTGCAGTTCGAAGAACCGCTGCTCGAATTTTCCGGCGCTTGCGCCGGTTGTGGCGAAACACCATACGTCAAGCTCGTTACCCAGCTCTTCGGCGATCGCATGGTCGTGGCCAACGCCACCGGCTGTACCTCCATCTGGGGCGCCAGCGCGCCGTCCATGCCGTACACCACCAACAGCGAAGGACAGGGCCCGGCTTGGGCTAACTCGCTCTTTGAAGACAACGCCGAATTTGGCCTCGGCATGAAAGTAGGCGCCGGACACGTCCGCGAACGCCTGAGCGACCTGCTCGTCGAAGCCGCGCAACTGCCGGTCAGCGCAGAGCTCAAAACCGCCGCCCAAGAATGGCTCGACCACAAATACGCCAGTGACGGCAGCCGCGCCAGCGCCACCAAACTCGAAGCGCTCATCGAAAAAGAAAAAGGCAGCGACAAACTGCTCAACGAAATATACTCACTCAAAGACTACCTGGTCAAACGCTCGCAGTGGATATTCGGCGGCGACGGCTGGGCATACGACATCGGCTACGGCGGCCTCGACCATGTACTCGCCTCGGGCGAAGACGTCAACGTCCTCGTGCTCGACACCGAAGTCTACTCCAACACCGGCGGCCAGTCCTCCAAAGCCACCCCGACCGCGGCTATCGCCAAATTTGCTGCCAGTGGCAAGCGCACCCGTAAGAAAGATCTCGGCATGATGGCCATAAGCTACGGCTACGTCTATGTAGCGCAGATCTCCATGGGCGCCGACAAAGCCCAGACTTTGAAAGCCATCGCCGAAGCGGAAGCCTATCCCGGGCCGTCCATCGTCATCGCCTACGCGCCCTGTATCAACCACGGGCTCAAGAAAGGCATGGGCTTTAGCCAGCTCGAAGCCAAACGCGCAGTCGACTGCGGTTATTGGGCCATGTACCGCTACAACCCGCTGCTCGAAGCCGAAGGCAAGAACCCCTTTACTCTCGACTCCAAAGAGCCGACCGAGAACTTCCGCGAGTTCCTTATGAGCGAAGTGCGCTACTCCTCGCTGGCCCAGCAGTACCCGGACATGGCCGAAGAACTCTTCGCCAAAACCGAACAGGACGCCAAGATCAGGCTGCGCAACTACAAACGCCTGGCCGAAGTAAAATAAAACACGATAAAAATACCGGGGATTTTCCCCGGTATTTTTGTTTAGGGCTTTGTTCGGCCCGGCGCTTTAACATTAGGAAAACAACCGGCAGCATACAGTAAAAGGTGCAACATAGGAACGGCCGCCTGAGCGGCCATTTGGCCGAATGACACTGTCGAGACTTGCCAAACCGCAAGAAGCTTGATATCAGCGAAATGAACTATCCAGGGTCAATGTCGCGAATGATGCTTTTTATTGACTTTTTCACTACTTTTATACTATAATATTTAAGTATTCATAAAATATAAATCTATCTATGAATAATTAAAAACATAGATAGATACTATATTTGTGATGATTGTGCGGGAGTGGCGGAATGGCAGACGCACCAGACTTAGGATCTGGCGCCGCAAGGCGTGGGTGTTCAAGTCACCTCTCCCGCACCAATTTATTAGAGACTTCAGGATTTTGGGCTATAAAATAAAATCAAAATACTCGCAAGACTATTTGCCACTTATGGCGAAGTCTTACGAGTATTTTTTTGTTGGGGAGTGGGGGGAGTTCATTACGGGTAGCGTATAAAATATTTAATAAATTTACTGAGGATTTTTCACCAGCCAGGCTTGGACGGCAGCTATTGTTTGTTCTTCGAGGGAAGCGGCTGCGATAGGCGTTTCAACGCCGGGCACATCATTGCGCCGCACAACTTTTCCCATTGCATCATAGTCTACCGTGCTTAAAGTCCGATAAACGCCCCGGCCTTTGTCGTAGTGTGTAGTGATCACAAAGTAAGAAACGCGGGCAAAGCGTTTATCTTTTTTTCTTGCCTCATTAGTTACTGCCGCTCTTACAGACACGTCAAATACTGTACCATCGTTCGGCGGATATTGCTTTATACTGGCACTGGTGAAATAGTGGAACATTTTCAAATCGTCCTGGCAAATACGCACCCAGGAGTTTACTATTTTTGGCTCTTCAGCATGTGCGATGCTTGCCATGAATAACAAGCACAGTAATAATAAGAGAATTTTTTTCATTTCTGCTACACCGCCTTTTTATTTATCAAGATACCTGTCCGGCTATAAATATATTTCTTGCAATAGGCTACCCGGCGTCTGAAGTTTCTGCCGCCTCCGCATTGCGCAGGTCACGGCAGGCTTTATATATATGATCGGATATCCGCTCAAGAAAATTGACCAGATCCATAAAGTAAACTCCGGCATCTACGCTGCACAGGCCTTCTTCCAGGCGGTGGACATGGCCGTCCAAGAGTTCCTTGGCCTTTATATCCACTTCATTTTCCAGGTCCTTTATATTTTTGAAGTTGGTTTGGAGTGTGTCAGGTGTATCAATTGCTTCCGCTAACAGATCATACATACGCACAACCATGCTTTCCGTTTCTTTCAGGCCGGCCAGTGCCATGTCACTAAATTCCAAATGTGCGGTTGTCTTAAGCTGGGCTATCTCCACCAAGTCCTTGGCGTAGTCGCCGGTACGTTCCACATGGTTCATGCAAATAATCAAAGCGGGTATGAGGGGGGCCTGGATGCCGCTCAGGTTGCCTCTAGAGAGCTGTACGGTATAATCAGTAAGCTTTTTTTGTGTGGTATTGAGTTTTTCTTCCTGTTGGAGCACTTTTTTCATAGAATCGAGATTATCCGTATAAATAAAAT
>JAVBNN010000017.1:0-46782 GCA_031551525.1 Acidaminococcales bacterium | reverse complement strand
AATATTTGCGTATAGAAACTCTTGATATACCCACTAACGCAGAAATTTCTTCAGTGGTGAATACATCGTCTATCCGGCAGATCTCCTGCCATACTGTTTTCAGCGTGTTTCTATCTAACCCCTTAGGGATGGATAGGTCAGTGAGTTGTTCTTTATACAGTATGCTACTGTCAAGATTTTCCTGATCCAGTTCATTTTGCCTCTCGATCAGGGACAGTCTATTGCGATAATTGGTCAATGCAAGATTAAAACGTTCGAATTCAAACGGCTTTATTATATAGTCCAGCGCACCGTTGCGCATGGCTTTTTGTATACGCTCCTTATCGCGCGCCGCCGAAACGACGATGACGTCGACATTATGGTCGTTTTCACGTATTTGCCGCAATAACTGGAGCCCATCCATGCCAGGCATAAATATATCCAGTAAAACAAGATTATACTGTTTTTTCTCCAAAAGGCTTAAAGCTTCTTCGCCGCTACGGGCTTTATCAGTCAATTCAAACCCTTTGACCTGGCTAAGATAATGCTCGTGAAATTTTGCAACCATGGGATCGTCTTCTACCAACAAAACTTTTATAATCATATGCCTATAATTCCACCTTTCTCACATAAGGTATTTTTGCCATAAACACCGTTCCCTGTCCTTTGATACTTTCTACATCAATACTTCCCTGTAATTCATCCAATGTCTTTTTTACTAAATAAAGGCCAAACCCACGTTGCTGCCCCTTGCTGGAAAATCCTTTGAAAAATATTTTCTCTGTCTCCCCCTCGTCAATCCCCAACCCAGAATCTTCCACCGTTATTACAAGATCACCTTCCATAACCAACATAGTCAAAAGCACTATCCGCTCGCCCAGTTTATTTTTGACTGCATCAAAAGCATTATCTATCAAGTTGCCAATGACCAATATGAGTCTATGGACATGTGCCTCTGCTACTGGCACCGGCAGGTTGCTTTCTTCGGTAAGGCTGAACTCTATATCAAGCTCTCTGGCCCGGCTGAGTTTTCCCAAAATAAACCCGCTCAGAACAGGATCCTTCAAACGATTGTTGACATATTGCGCCTCATCCATGCGGTTGTCCGCAACATTTTTTACATATTGCCTTAATTCATCAAACGCATGCATCTCAGTCAACCCAAGCACGACATGCAGTTTATTCATAAATTCATGTGTCTGGGCACGTAAAGCATCAGCATAATTGCGGACGCCGGTAAGCTGCTGGGCCAGCTCTTCCATCTCGGTTTTGCGGCGAAAAGTTGTTATGGCACCAACTATTTCATTTTCCATTATTACCGGCACCTGGTTTGTAATAACTGTGATATTGTTTATTGATTCTTCGTGGTTGAGTTTGGGGTTTCCATCGGTCAATATTTCCTGCATATTGTTGCCGTGGTAGATACTCTCTATATTCATGCCTATAGGATTGTCTATCTTGAGGCCTGCATATTCAAATATTTTTCTTGCGCGTGCATTGATTAAGGTGATTATACCTTTTTTGTCTACACTCAAAATACCTTCCTGCACAGAGTTGAGCATTGCGCTGCGTTCCTGCAAGATTTGCGCTATGCGTTCAGGCTCCAAGCCAAACAGGGTATCTTTGATATTTTTTACTAAGATTAGTGAACCACAAATACCTACTATCAACCCTACGGCATTAGCAAGAAAAATCAATACTATACTTTCATCAGCCAGTTTTGTTACTATATCGCCGGGCAACCCCACCACGACGATACCTGTCGGATTTTTGTCCACGTCATATATTTTACCAGCTACCTGTAAAGCATAAAAATCATACAGACTGGGGTTTTCACCCAAAGACAGCATATTGGAAGAAGAAAACGCTGTTTCTTTAGCTTTGATTAAAAACTGACTTCTCAAATCGGGGCTTGTTTCATTACTTACGATTACTGATCCTTGCATATTAAATATGGCTATATTCGAATTGGTCGTTTTGCTTATTGCGGTTACCAAGAGCTGTATTTCTTCCCGTTTGGACGGATCCAAAAGGGAATTGACCAAAAGCGGTGTATTACTAAGCGTGGTAGCTATGCTCAGTGAATTATTTCCCATGCGCTGTTCCACTATATCAGAAAGCTTCCATGAAATAAATACACTGGTTGTCAAAAGTGAAACGAAAATAACAAAAGTAATGAGTAAAACTACTTTTGTATATAGAGTAAGGCCTCTGGGCTTTGTTTCCACAGATTACCTCCCAATATCATGCTATATGGAAAATTCATTCGGCGGGGTTTCCAAAAATTTTATATCGGCATTGCGTTCCTGCATCCAGTTCAGCGTCCATTCGCTGTTTACCAGCACCACCGGACGCTCTTTTGTGTCGAGGACGATCATTCCGTTATCGAGGCCCTTTATCTCGGACAGATCCTTCTTGTCTGTCACCAGCCATCTTGCCAATTCATAGGAAAGTGTGGTCATAATCAGATCCACTCCATATTCATTTTTCAATCGGTAAGAAAGCACCTCCAACTGAAGGCTTCCTACCACGCCCACTATATAGGCTTCTATCCCTACATCCGGTTGGCGGAATATCTGTATTGCACCTTCTTGAGCCAATTGCTCCACACCCTTGACAAACTGCTTTCTTTTAAGCGTATCTTTCGGCTGGACGCGGGCAAATTGCTCAGGCGGAAAGATCGGAAAATCTTCAAACTGTATGCGCTCCCCTTCTGCGCAAAGTGTATCACCTATACCAAAAATACCAGGATCAAAGACGCCCAAGATATCGCCAGGATAGGCCTCTTCAACAATCTCCCTTTCTTGCGCCAGAAACTGCTGCGGCTGGGAAAGCCTTATGCTTTTTTCTTCCTGTAGGTGGTATACTGACATGCCTTTTTTGAATATTCCGGAGCAAACACGAAAAAAGGCAATTCTGTCCCGATGCGCGGGGTTCATATTAGCTTGTATTTTGAATATAAATGCTGAAAAATCCTCGTTTTGCGGCTCGCGCAGTCCATTTTGCAACAGGCGGGGCGACGGCGGCGGGGACAAACGAAGAAAATTCTCAAGGAAAATCTTTACACCAAAATTGGTCATTGCGCTGCCAAAAAATAGGGGCGTCAACTCACCTTTAGCAACTTTTTCCAGAGAAAAATCCTCTCCCGCCATATCCAGGAGCTCTATATCATTGATCAGTGTAGCAGATATTTCTTCACCTAAGCGTTCTTTTAGTTTTTCGTCACAAAGCCGGTAAATAGTTGATGCAATTTTTTGCGAACCATGGCTGCCATCATTTTCAAAGAGTTCCACTTGTTTTTTTTCGCGGTCATAAACACCGTGATAATTACCGTTTATACCGACAGGCCAATTCATCGGATAAGCTTTTATACCCAGTACATTCTCCAACTCATCCATCAATTCATAAGGATTGCGTCCATAACGGTCGAGTTTATTTATAAAAGTGAAAACCGGTATATGCCTTTTTTTACATACCCAGAAAAGTTTTTTTGTTTGGGTTTCTATGCCTTTTGCAGCATCTATCAGCATGACCGCGCTGTCGGCCGCCATAAGTGTCCGGTATGTATCTTCGCTAAAATCCTGATGCCCGGGAGTATCCAAAACATTTACTCGGTAACCGTCGTAATCAAATTGCAGTACGCTTGAAGCTACCGAAATGCCCCTTTGTTTTTCTATCTCCATCCAGTCCGATACCGCATACTTTTGGCTTTTGCGTGATTTGACCGTTCCCGCAAGATGTATCGCTCCGCCGTAGAGCAAGAGTTTTTCCGTCAGCGTTGTTTTACCTGCATCAGGATGGGAAATGATAGCGAAAGTACGCCGACGATTTATTTCTTCCAAAAAAGACATCTGGTTCCAAACCCCTCTTTTTCATTAAAAATCACTCTTCATTGACACGTACCATAGTATTGGCCAATTCATATTTATTCCACAATTTTATCACTTGCTCCCCAATGGCATCAGGTATTGGTTTTTCTGTTTCCAAAATACCTGTGCGTGTAAAACGAAAGGCTATATCTGTATATTTTTCTCCGCCATAGGTTTCGCAGGTAAAAGAAGTGCGCATAAAAACTTCCTCAAACTGGCAGTGTTTTATTGCATCCCTCATTTTTTTATCATACCATTTTTTATAAATATGATAAAGTTCTTTTTGCGCTTCCAACGGTATGTCCCTGTCAAGCGCTACTATATCATCCATGGCCGTGCAGTCTATTTTTTGCAGGACAGTGCCATTTGCCAATGTTATATCGACATAGAAAGAGGCGCCTTCCTCAAAAAAATCCGCTTCTTTTATCTTCCAATATTCCAGCCATTTATCCAAACATTGCTGACAAATAAGTTCTATTTCAGCAAAATCTCTGGTTTTAAAATTCTCCTTATAAAACAGTTTGCTGTCAGCAGAAAAATTCCCCCGGCATTCAGAACATATCAGTTCTATTTCCCTTATCATAACAAAGCCTCCAGCAAAAATATCAGCTATTATCATATCACAATAACAATTTTTTGGCCAAAAAAAAGAAAAAACCGAAGTCGTTAAACTCCGGATTTTATTAAACTGGTCGGAGCGGCGGGACTTGAACCCACGGCCTCTACCACCCCAAGGTAGCGCTCTACCAAACTGAGCTACGCCCCGACTGACAAAATTAATTGTAGCTGTTTTAAAGTTCTCTGTCAAGAAAATCAGATAATTTTTGCACCTTCAAGATCAAAAGACAGCAAATGGAAACAGGCCGATTTATCCATTTTTTGAAATTCGTTACACATGGTTCTACCAATTTTAGCTCCATCGGCATTTTTTTCAGCAAAGGCCATCAAAGTTGAACCTGATCCGCTTATTACGCAACCGATCGCCCCACTTTCCTTGGCGGCTGCAAAAACAGCGTCAAACCCGGGTATGAGTTTACCGCGATAAGGTTGATGTAATCTGTCTTCTAAAGCAAACGCCAGGGAAGCGATATCGCCGTTACACATGCAAGCGGTAAACAAAGAGGCTCTGCTAACGTTGAAAACCGCATCCTGCAAGCTGACCTTCTCCGGCAAAGCTTCACGCGCCACTTTGGTAGATAAAGGGAAATCAGGCACCACTGCTATCATCTGCAAGTTATCCGGTGGATTGAGACGCATATAACCGGCATGTCCTTCATGCATATAGCTGACAGTTATACCGCCATAAAGAGCTGGTGCTACATTGTCGGGATGGCCTTCCATTTCGGTGGCAAAATCCAGCAATTGCGCTTTACTAAAAGGCCTGCCTAAGGCTTCGTTAGCAGCCACCATGCCGCCTACTATCGCTGCGCTACTGCTGCCAAGACCTCGCGACATAGGTATGTCATTGTACATTATTATACCTATACCCTGTTCCTTGCATCCGGCAGCGTTCATGATACTGCGCACCGCTTTAACGGCAAAGTTGCGCTCACTTGGTTTTAACAGTCCCTCCCCTTCGCCCGTCGCGTGGAGTTTGACCACATTTTCGCTGGTTATATGCAGGCTAAAAGTATTGTAAAGCGTACAGGCCAACCCCAGACAATCAAAACCCGGTCCGCAATTGGCCGAGGTGGCAGGCACTCTTACAGTAACAGTTTTTGGCATATTTGTACCTCGTTCAAGAAAAATCTTTGTCTTCTACTCTGATAACCGTGCATATTTTTTCTATTACTGGCATGGCCTTTAGGGTTTGCAAAGCCATAGAAATATTTTCGTAGGAAACGTCATATGTAACCAGTACCAGTTCAGCGCATGTGCCAATGATAGCTTTTTGCACTACAGTGCGCAATCCGACCTGATTGCTGCCAAAGGCGGCCGCAATGGACGCCAGGACGCCTGGGCGGTCATTGACCAGCATGCGGATATAAAAAGGTGTGCGCACATCGTTTTGTGAACAGATAGGTTTATTGTAAAAACAGGTGCATAATATGCGGCTGGGATTTCCGGTGACAATATCACGGACCACATCTATGATATCGCCGCATACCGCGCTGGCGGTAGGCATGCGTCCTGCGCCCTGTCCATAAAACATGGTATCGCCAACAGCATCCCCTGTAACAAAAATCGCATTAAATACGCCATTAACGCTAGCTAAAGGATGATTTTGGGGCAGCATGGTCGGGTGTACCCGTACATCTATACCAAGGTCAGGGGAATATTTTGCTATAGCCAAGAGTTTTATCGCATAGCCAAATTCTTTAGCGTATTCTATATCGTGAGCGCTAACCGATTGGATGCCTTCCACATATACATCGTCAAGGCTCACCCGGCTATTAAACGCAATAGACGAAAGGATGGCGATTTTGCGTGCGGCATCTATTCCTCCGACATCAGCAGTAGGATCCTTCTCAGCATAGCCTTTTTCCTGTGCTTCTTTTAATACATCATCATAATCCATACCATCTTGAGACATTTTAGTAAGCATATAGTTGGTCGTGCCATTTACTATGCCCATGACCTGTTTGATATTGTTAGCCGCAAGACACTGCTTTAACGGCCTGATTATGGGAATGCCACCGCCCACGCTGGCCTCAAACATAAAATCTACATGATTTTTTTCGGCCAAGTCAAACAGTTCCCCACCGTTTACTGCTATGACATCCTTATTGGCCGTTACAACATGCTTGCCTGCAGCCAAAGCTTTTTTCATAAAAGTCGTGGCCGGTTCCATCCGGCCCATCAGTTCTACGACTATGGATATTTCCGGGTCATTTAATATATCGTCGATTTCTTCTGTTACTTTATAACCTTCGTTTAAAAGTTCCTTTACCAGTGCGGGACTTTTTTCCAAAATAGTTTTAATTTTTATATTGGCTCCAGCTTTTTGCGCTATTTCACAAGCATTATCGCATAAAAGACGCACTACTCCGCCACCAACTGTGCCTGCGCCCAAGAGACCTACATATACAGTTTCCTTAACTTCACAATTCACTTATAAACCCTCCGTTCTATATCTGTCCAAGTACTTCCAGGCGTTTTACGCCATCGAGCGTCCTCAGTTTATCTAAAAGAGCTTCCAGCTCTATACTCAGTTCCTTGGTTTCAATAGCCAGATTAATACTGGCAATACCATGTGATGGAATACTCTGGTTTATGGTTATCACGCTTCCTGAATCTGCCGCGATAATATTGAGCACTCGTGAAAGAACCCCCGGCCGGTGTTCAAGCAATATTGCTAAACTAACTATTTTTTCTTTGCTGGCTTCAAAAAACGGAAACACATAATCTTTATATTTGTAATATGCGCTGCGGCTAAGCCCTAACATGTCTACTGCTTCATTAACCGTTTTAGCTTTTCCTGACTGGAGGATTTCCTTTATTTTTATAGTTTTTTTGATTGCTTCCGGCAGTATTTCTTCGCGCACTAAATAAAAGGTGGAATTTTTAGGCATCTATACCCCTCCTGAAGTTCTCTTGCAAAAGATATACTTCTACTGACGAAAGACATTATATCATTGCTTGTGCAAAATATGCAAGCAAATAAAGAAAAACAAGGACAAAAAAAATATTGTCCTTGTTTGGTGGCCATATGTTTTTTACATTTCCGCTTTACGGTCTCTGGTCATTAAGTCCAACACCGCTGTTTTAACATCTTTCCCTTGATAAATAACCCTATACAGCTCAGTTGTTATCGGCATATCGATACCTGTTTTTTGCGCCAGATTAAAGGCAACATTAGTGGCTCTTACTCCCTCAACTACCATGTTTGTTTGCCCGGTTATTTGAGCTACCGAATAACCTTTGGCCAGTTGTTCACCTGCCCACCGATTGCGACTGTGCTTACTTATGCAGGTAGCTATAAGGTCGCCTGTTCCAGCCAGACCGGCAAAAGTTTCCGACTTGGCTCCCATAGACATTCCTAGGCGGGTTATCTCCGCTAGCCCACGCGTCATAGTAGCCGCTTTTATATTGTCCTGAAACCCTAGTCCGTTCAACATGCCTAGCGCCAAAGCAATAATGTTTTTAAAGGCACCGCCTAGTTCCACTCCTATCAAGTCGTTGCTTGTATAAGGGCGAAAATAGGATGTAGCAAATATTCTCTGCAAATTTTCGACTATTTCATTATCACGGCAGGCAATCACTGTAGCCGTCGGTTGGCGTTCGCCCACCTCTTCCGCGTGGTTGGGCCCAGACAATACGGCAACCGCCGCCCCGGTGCATTCTTGCTCTATTATTTCCGACATACGGAGATAACTCCCGTCTTCAAGGCCCTTGGCGCATGACACGATGGTACGACCAGGCGGCAGAAGGTCAGATAGGCTGTGCGCAATATCGCGCATTACCAGAGAAGGCACCGCAACTACCAGAACATCGCTTTTGGCCGCGATATCCATATTGGCTGTTATCGCCAGATCATGCGGTAAAACGACTTTGGGCAAGTAAAAAGGATTTGTCCGTTTTTCAGCCATCACGGCGGCGTGCTCTGATTTCCTTGCCCAAAGGGTCACCGGGTATTCATTTTTTTCGGCTAAAAGCTTGGCCAGTGCTGTACCCCAACCGCCGGCGCCAATAACAGAAATGCTTTTGTTCATTGTTTTAATCCTGTTTTTTAAATTTATCCATACTGCCAGATTTTATCTTGCTTTCAGTTCCATTCAAGAGGCGTTGAATATTCTCTCTGTGGCGTATTATTATAAAAAGAGCTGCCACCCCGCCAAAAATCGTAAACTGCCACGGGTAGGAAAAAGACCAGGCCAAAACAGGAACCAGTGCGGCAGCCACTATCGAACCCAGGGAAACATAGCGCGTCATATAGACAATAGCGGCCCAGATCGCAAATACTATGGCGGTCACCAAAGGCATCAATACCAACACTACGCCAAGACCGGTCGCAACTCCGCGCCCGCCTTTGAAACCCAGAAAGACCGGATAATTGTGCCCCATGATCGCGGCTATGCCGCCCAATAAAAGAGCTCCCTCGCCGGACTGGAAAAGTCCGCCGATATAAACCGCCAGCATCCCTTTGGCCATATCCGCCAACAAAACCAGGGCGGCGGGTTTAGGCCCCAGCGTACGAAAAACATTGGTACTGCCGATATTTTTGCTACCATGTTCACGTATATCTATACCGCAAAACCAGCGGCCGATAAACAGCCCACTAGGTATACAGCCTAATAAATATCCGATTATGCCTATAAAAAGATATTCCACGCTTACTCCTGTTCTTCCGATCTGCCGCGGACTATCATGTGTATGGGCGTACCTTCGAAACCAAAAGCGTCCCGTAGCTTGTTTTCTAAAAACCGCTGATAGGAAAAATGCATTATTTGAGGATCATTAACAAAGAAAACAAAGGTCGGCGGTTTGGTCTTTACCTGCGTGGTATATAAAAGTTTCAGGCGCACTCCTTTATCTGATGGCGGTGGATTTATGCCGACCGCGTCTTCTATTACCTGGTTTAGAACGCTGGTAGATATACGCATGGCATGCTGTTCGGCCACATAGTTTATTACTTCCGGCAAGCGATGAATGCGTTGTTTTTTCAATGCTGAAACGTAAACTACAGGGGCATATTGCATGAAAATCAATTCTCTGCGCAGGTTTTCTGTGTAACGCAAATGGGTGGATGCGTCTTTTTCCAGTAAATCCCATTTGTTGACCACGATAACCATGCCCTTGCCGGCTTCGTGGGCATATCCGGCAATCTTTTTATCCTGTTCGGTGACGCCTTCGGCGGCGTCTATCACTACCAACACCACATCAGAACGGTCTACCGAGCGTAAGGAACGGATAACACTGTACCGCTCTACGGGTTCGTCTACTTTAGCGCGCCGTCGCATACCGGCGGTGTCGATAAACAGAAACTTCATACCGTTACGTTCGACTGTAGTATCAATGGCATCTCTGGTAGTACCGGCAATATCGCTCACTATAGAGCGTTCTTCACCAACCAGGGCATTAAATATAGATGATTTACCTACATTCGGGCGGCCAATGATCGCAACGCGGATGCTTTCGTTATCGTCGTCCGGTTCTGTTTCACCTTCCGGCGGGAATTTTTCTATTATCGCATCCAACAGATCTCCGATATTAAGCTTGTTGGCAGAAGATATGGGTATGGGATCACCTAGCCCCAGATTATAAAATTCATATGTTTCCATTTCCTGTTTGGGTGAATCGGCTTTATTTACTGCCAATACTACCGGTTTTTTAGTTCCCCGCAAAATGGAACACACCACTTCATCCTGCTGCGTCAGGCCGCTGCGCGCGTCAACCACAAACACTATTACATCCGCTTCTTTTATGGCTATTTCCGCCTGGGCGCGTATATGCGCCAGTATTTCATCGGTCGCGTCTATTTCGATGCCACCGGTGTCAATCATCATAAATTCCCTGCCCAGCCATTCGGACGGAGCATAAAGACGGTCGCGGGTAACGCCGGGATTATCCTCCACGATAGAGATCCGTTTGTTGGCAATAAGGTTGAATAAAGTAGATTTGCCGACATTCGGGCGGCCTACTATCGCTACTACCGGTTTAGACATTTTATATCCTCACTCTCAATGGTCGATACCATTTCTTATACCTATCCCCTGGCTAAAATAATGTTTGATATTCTTCATTTCTGTCACCAGGTCGGCCAAGTCGGTTATTTCTTTGGGCGCCGCTATACCTGTAAGTACTATCTCCACGTTACGCGGACGTTCTTCCTGTAAAAAATTCACTACATCTTCAACGGGCAGCAGACCAAAACCAAGTACGACATTTATTTCATCAAGGATGACTATATCATATTGCAAAGACTTTATGGCAATCTTCGATTGCTCCCAGGCATCCTTGGTCATTTCCAAATCCAAAGGGTCCGGGTCGGCAAAATTGACCATACAATTGCGCCCGGCCGGACGTATCTCAAAACCCGGCAAATATTGAAAGGTTTTCAGTTCACCATATCCGTCGTCTTTTTTTAAAAATTGGATCATCAGTACTTTTAGCCCCTGACCACATGCCCTGAGGGCAAGCCCCAAACTTGCAGTAGTTTTGCCTTTGCCGTCTCCCGTGTATACTTGTATAAATCCCGGTTGATCCACTTTTTCAACCTCCCCACAGTAAACGCTTGAGTTCTGCCGCCCCATGTGCCACTTCCAACTCACAAGACAGATTTTCCCTAAATGCGCCCAAAGCCATCCCATCAAGAAAAATATCTTCATGGTCGCGTAAAGTTATACCCGGCAAAACCAGACGTTGAGGATATTCTGGCAGTTTCATTACTGCTTTTATGATATCCTGTCCGGTCAATAACCCTGTCACAGTGACTAAATCGCCAAAAAAATCGTTTTTTACCGGTACAAGATAATGCCCGCCACCAAACTCCCGGTTGCCAGCGTCCAGTAAAGGCTGCAAAATGCTTTGCGCCGACATGCCGCATATAACACCAGTATGAGCTTTTTGTCCGAGCAGCGGTATTTTTTCTTCCCGCCATTCATCAATAAATTTTCTTACTATGCCTACCCCATTTTCATATTGGGGAAAACCATCGTAGTTTTTAGTGGGTGGGATATCGATGCCCGCCTGTATATAAAATTCGTCTGAAGCGTATATAAACGACCGCCTGATAGTCTTGCGGCATTCCTCCTGCCAAAGAGCAACTGTGCGCACTATCTCCGCTGCTTCATTTGGCATAAAGGTACGAAGTTCGGGAGATTTTGCGCGGTATTTGGTAAGTCCTACAGGCACCACCGCCATAGATAAAACAGCCTTATCCAGTTTCCGTAAGTCACAAAAAGTTTGCTCCAGTACCTGACCATCATTAATACCAGGACATGCTACAACTTGCGTATGAAACTGTATACCTCCGTCCGCCAGCCGTTTCAGAGAGGACAGCAACTCGCCCGCACGCTTACTGCGTAGAAGCTTGCGCCTTACGTCTTCGTCAGTTGCCTGTACAGAGACATATAGCGGTGAAAGGTGCAGTTTTAATATACGTTTTTCATCTTCCTGAGTAAAATTGGTAAAAGTTACGAAATTTCCATATAAAAAGGACAGCCGGTAGTCGTCATCTTTGACATACAGGCTTTTACGCATTCCCGGCGCCATCTGATCGACAAAACAAAATATGCAGGCATTTGCACATTCTCGTACACCGTCAAAAACAGCTCCTGAAAACTCCAGGCCAAGTTCTTCATCGATATCTTTTTCCAGTTTTACCAAACGCTTTTCACCAGTCTCTGAAAGCAGCTCCAACTCCAGATATTCGTCGGCAAACAGAAAACTAAGGTCAATTATATCAGAAAAATCCTGTTTATTTACCAAAAGAAGTTTTTCACCGGCAGTTATTCCCGCCCGCTCCGCCGGACTATGTGGTTTAACTTTTTCAATCAGCCTGTTATCAAACATCTTTTCTCACAATCTGTTTAAGCTGGTCGCCCCTGGCATAACCAAGATGATCCACTGTGATGCCGCGCGCGCACAGCCACTCTCTGGTTTTTCCGGTAACAACAATTGGTTTTTCTTGTAGCTGACTGATATTGGCTGCGCCTGTCATTAAGGTGAACATTGCCACATCTTTTAAAAGTTCTGTTATAGCTGTAACTACAGCCTTTTCCCCGACCCTTTTTTTCGTCAGACGCAAGAAAGGCGCTGCCATACCAACCGCCTGACCACCGCAGGCCAGCGCTTTGACTATATCAAGAGCGGAGCGTACTCCACCCGACACAACCATAGACGCCCTGTTTCTACATATGCCCGCTATCTCCAACGTACTGGCCGCTGTAGACAAGCCCCATGAAAGCATCCCGCTATCCGCTGCAACAGCTTTGCGCAAATATTCTATAGCAATAAAATTTGTACCGCCACTTCCTGATACATCTATCGCCCGGACACCGGCCGCAATAAGTTTGCTGGCCGCTTCTACCGCTATGCCGCAGCCGGTTTCTTTCACTATGACAGGAACATCCACGGCGGAAACTATCCTTTTTATATTCTCAAGATAGTTTCTGAAATCCCGGTCGCCTTCCTGCATAGCAAGTTCCTGTCCTATATTTAAATGTATCTGCAAAGCCTGAGCGCCGAGCATATCTATTGCCGTCTGTGCGTCTTTAGGAGCGGCATAAGCGCCTATATTGGCAAAGATAACTCCGTCCGGATTGTTCTCCCGCACAACAGTAAAACTCTTTCTGAGCGAAGGGTTTTTTACTGCAACATGCTGGGAGCCTATCGCCATGGCTGATCCCGTGAGTTTTGCAGCTAAAGCCAGACGACGGTTTATTTCTGATACAGCCTCATCCCCACCGGTTAGAGCATTGATTATTACCGGATTGAGCAGTTTTATACCGGCCACTTCCGTCTTTAGATCTATATCCGCCAGTGCCAGGCCGGCAAGGCAGTCATGCACCAGATGGATATCAGAAAAACCCGCTTCGTTAGGACCGTCGCCTGTTTTTAGCGCATGCTCTATGTGCTCTAGCTTTCGCGATTGTTGCCTGGCAGTATCCATACTACTTATCCAACAATTTGCTCAAATCAAATTTGCTGCCTATGGAAGTAGTAAACTCGGCGTTCTGCCCCATAAATTCTTTAAGTTCATTTTTTTCACTGTCATGCTGGGCCTGTGCTATACTCAAAGATATTTTCTTGGTCTTTTTTTCTACGCCCAATACCTTTACCTTGACCAATTGGTCTTGCTTTAACACTAAATCAGGGCGTTCTACCCGTTCTTCAGCTATTTCCGAAATGTGTACGAGGCCCTCGAGGTTAGTATCCGGCAAAAGCACGAATGCGCCAAAAGGCAGTATTTTGCTGACTTTTCCTTCCAATATTTGTCCTTCTTTGATATTGACAATGGCGGCCAACCAAGGATCTGGCAATAGATCGCGCATATTCAAGGATATTTTCTTGTTTTCCGCATCCACGGATTTTACTAGTACCTGAACTTTGTCGCCGGTCTCTAAAACATCGGATGGATGTTTTACCCTATGCCAGGCCATATCCGATACGTGCAACAGGCCGTCTACGCCTCCTATATCAATAAAAGCGCCAAAATTTGCCAGGCGCACCACCGTGCCTTCGTATTTTTCACCTACTGCTACCTTAGCGTACAGAGCCTTTTCTTCAACAGCTTTCTGCGCTTTAAGAACTTCCCGCCGGGAGAGTACTACCCGTTTTTTATCGCCTTCGGTCTCCAGTTCTATAATCTTGGCAGTTATTTTTTTTCCGACAAACTCTGCCAGATTTTCTATCCTTTGTACATCCAAATGAGATGCCGGGATAAAGCCCCTGACTCCCATAGCATCTACTGTCACCCCGCCTTTTACAGCAGAAGTAACTATCACATCTATGTCGCGATCGTCTTCTTTGGCTTTCGCCAATTTATCCCACGCCTGCAAGGAATCCGCCCGCATTTTTGAGAGAACTGCGCTGCCGTCTTGGTCCGGATTAAGCACCAATGCACTTATTTCATCGCCGACCTTCACCAGTTCGCTAAGGTCTTCCGGCGGGACGAGCGCCATTTCCTGCCTCGGAATAACAGCCTCACTCTTATGCTTTATATCGAGGAATACTTCGTCTTTGCCAACGCTTACAACCGTACCTGTTATGATTTCCCCTGTTTTTACTTCGTTCATTGTACTTTCACCTGTTTCCATGTTTTGCATTTTTTCCACAACCTCCTCGATTAACCAGCCTGGTGTAGATGCTCCTGCAGTCACTCCTGCGCGGGCAACTCCTTTAAACATTTCCGGCAATAGTTCTTTTACCGTTTCTATAAAAAAAGTTTTCGGGCAACATCCAGATACTATATCACGTAAATGGTTGCTGTTAGCGCTATTTTTCCCTCCTACCACCACCATGACGTCTACCTGTTTGGCTAGTTCGACCGCGGCATCCTGCCGGTCAGTAGTGGCTTTGCAGATGGTACGTACTTCTTTGATTATAGCTGCTTTTTTGGCAATCAAGCCACGTAATTTCTGAAAAGTTTCTTCCGCAGAAGTAGTTTGGGCTACTATGCCGTAACGCCCGCCGTCTGGCAGCGCGGCAACATCTTCCGTCGTTTCCGCTACAAATGCACCCGGGCCGGCCCAAGCTTTTATACTCAATACTTCCGGGTGGCGCGCTTCGCCTATTATTACCACTCGGTAGCCCTCGCGCGCTAGATCGCAGGCAGCCTGTTGAGCCTGCTTTACATAGGGGCAGGTTGCGTCTACTATCTCCAGTGCCCTATTTTTTGCTTCTTCATAACGCTGAGGCGCCTCGCCATGAGAACGAAACACGACTTTCCTGCCTGCTTCAGCCTGGTCAAGCGACTCTAACGGTTCAATACCCTGTTCTTTTAACTTTTCCACCATCTGCGGATTATGTATAAGAGGGCCTAGTGTACAGGTTGCGCCACTATCCAGCGTCATTTTCACAGCACGCTCTACACCTTGGCAAAAACCCATATGTTTAGATAAAACTATTTCCATTTAATTCTCCAGATCTTATTTTTGTCAGCAATGAAGCTATTTCTTGCATCATCAGCCCGGTAAGTTGTGTCGTGCCAGCTTCCCGATCCGGTATATCAGCTGGTATGGTTATCGGCCGGCCAAAGGCGACCGTTATTTTCGGGAAGGGGCAGGCCAGACTTACTTTTTCTGTGCCATTGATTGCCGCCGGGATAATAGCCGTACCGGTTTTTACGGCGAGAGCCAAGGCTCCCGGTTCAGCTTTCCCCAAATTGCCATCCATGCTCCTCGTTCCTTCTGGGAAGATACCCAATATACGCCCCTCGTTCAAGCGCTTTAAGGCAATTTTTATCGCATTGCGGTCAGCCATGCCCCGGCGCACCGGAAAAGCCCCTAATCTACTGATCGTTGCGCCAAACAAAGGGTTTTTAAACAATTCTATCTTCGCCATAAAATCTATACGGCGGTTTTTACACGCCACGCCAAGAGTGGGCGGATCCAGCAGGCTGACATGGTTTGAAGCGATGATAAACGCACCACTGTCAGGAATATTTTCCCTGCCAATCACTTTTAGCCGGAAAAGAAAAAAATAAAGGAAACTAAAAATAAACCGTACTAATTCATAAAACATTTAGGTGCCTGCCCTTTACCAGGTTTACGATCGACTCCACCGTCTGCGCAATGCTCAGTTTAGTGGAATCAAGCTCGATAGCGTCGTCGGCTTTTTTCAGCGGGGCTATGGCACGCTCCATATCCGCGCGGTCACGGTCATCTATTTCTTTTTGCAGTTCCTGTATATCTACCGCCTGTCCTTTAGCCACCAGTTCGATATACCGTCGGCGGGCGCGTTCAGCGCTCGAAGCAGTAAGAAATATCTTAACCGCGGCATCAGGAAAAATACAGGTACCTACGTCCCGACCGTCCATAACGACATTGCCGGTTGCGCCAAGAGCTCTTTGCTGAATGAGCATGGCACTGCGCACACCAGGCAGACTTGATACAAACGAAGCCTGGTTGGATACCTCCGGCGTTCTGATGTCTTCCGTAACTTCTTCGTCATTCAAAAACACCCTGTTGGTTTCACCGTCCGGCTTAAAAGTTATCTTAACTTCCCCAGCCGTATGCTCAATAGCAGGGTGATCGCTTATGATGTCCGCACGCAAGCATTTTAGTGCAATAGCCCGATACATGGCGCCGGTATCTATATAGGCAAAACCCAATTTAGCGGCAACCAGCTTGGCTACAGTGCTTTTTCCGGCACCGGCCGGGCCGTCTATGGCTACAATGATTTTCTCCGTCAAAACAACTACCTGCCTCTCGATGACTGAAATTGTGCAGCAGCGGTGCCGGCAACATAGCCTGTCGAAAATGCCGCCTGCAAGTTAAATCCCCCGGTGTACCCGTCTATATCTATCACTTCTCCAGCAAAATATAAGCCTGCGATCAGTTTGGATGACATAGTTTGGGGTTCTATTTCCTTGATATTTACCCCGCCTGCAGTCACTATAGCTTCAGCCAACGGCCGCACGCCCTTTACATTAAACCGTAGCGCCTTTACCGTTGACACCAGCCGCCCGCGTTCTTCCCGGGTGATTTGGTTTACAAATTTATCTTGGTCTATCCCCGCTTCCTGTAAAACGACGGGGACAAGACTTTTAGGCATCAGGTCAAAGAGTGCGTTTTTTATCTGCTTACGGCTGTATCCGGCAAAATCCCTTTGCACCCTTGCGTCCAAAACTTCCGCCTGAAGAGCCGGTTTTAGGTCGATGAGCATTGCAATTTTTTTTCCCGCAGATAAAATTTTTGTTGCAATGTTGCTCAAAGATAAGATTATCGGGCCGGAAAAGCCAAAATGCGTAAATAGCATTTCGCCAAAGTCATTTTTTACTTCTTTTCCCTCCGCCACTATAGTCACACGGACATTGCGCAAAGATAGTCCCTGCAAAAGCGATAGATAGGGAGAATCTGATACCAGTGGCACCAAAGATGCTTTGGGTTCTACTACGGTATGTCCCACTGCCCGAGCTAGCAGAAAACCGCTTCCGTCAGAACCGGTACCCGGATAGGATGCCCCGCCGGAAGCTAATATGACGCATTTAGCCGGGAAGGTCTGTTTAGCAGTTTTTACTCCGGCCACCTGCCCCCCGCTGGTCAATATCTCTTCCACTTTATTGTTCACGAGCAGTTTCCCGCCCAGGCTGCTAAATTCTTTCACTAAAGCATTACGGATATCGACGGCTTTATCGCTGGCCGGAAATACTCTCCCGCCCCGCTCCACTTTGGTCGCAATGCCCAGTTCGGCAAAAAAAGCCATTAGTTGCCGGTTGTCAAACATCCGTAAAGCACTGTTGAGAAAAACTCCATTGCCAGGGATATTTTTTATGATTTCCACAACATCACAGACATTAGTGATGTTGCAGCGTCCTTTTCCTGTTATGAGCAGCTTGCGCCCCGCATCTTTCATGTGTTCTATGACGAGACATCCGGCGCCGCTCTTCGCCGCGCTTATACCCGCCATCAGACCGGCCGGCCCGGCGCCTATTATTATCACGTCATACATCTTCTGTCATTTCCACTTGCCGGTAAAGAGCCTTTACTTCCCGGTCATCCAGTTCGCGCATACCTCCGCGCTTAAGCCCTGACAAAGACAGGCCGGCAAATTTTATCCTTTTCAAATTCCTGACAGCATGGCCGATAGCGTCGCACATGCGCCTGACCTGCCGGTTGCGTCCTTCGTGTATGGTTATATCAAAAACTGTCTGATTTTTTTCCTGGCGGTATTCTACAAGTTCAACTAGGGCTGGAGCCGTAAGACCGTCTTCCAGCTCCAAGCCCAGGCGCAGCCTATCCAAAAGTTCGTCGCTCACCAGGCCTAACACTTCCGCCCGATAAGTTTTTTTGATGACGTGTTTGGGATGGCTCAACAGTTGCGCCAGTTCACCGTCATTTGTCAGGAGTAGAAGACCCTCCGTATTGTAGTCGAGGCGTCCGACCGGAAAAAGTTTTTCCGGTATATTTTTGAAATAATCGGCGACCGTTTTACGTCCCTCCGGGTCGAGCATGCTCGTGATAACGCCGCGTGGTTTATTAAAAAGATAGTAAACCTTTTTTTGTACCCGTATCTTTTTCCCGTCAACGGCTACTTGGTCGGAGGACAAGTCGACTTTGACGCCCAGTTCTTTCACAAGCTGGCCGTTGACCTTTATCCGCCCGGAGAGTATTATTTTTTCAGCTTCCCGGCGCGAGGCTATCCCGGCCTGGGCAAGCACTTTTTGCAAACGTTCTTTCATTATAACAGATATCTACAGCCAGTTATCAGGATTTTTGTACATCATCCCTGATGACCAGGCGTAGTTTCCTCACTTCCTTGCCTTGATATAATACGCGGACAAAACCGGCATCCTGGCCTTTTTTGACCGGCGCGAACAACTTCGGGGCTGGCGCTACTTCCACCGTGTATTTTTTCAAGTCGTCATCCGTCACAGGCAGTATCAGATCGTCGTCTACTGTCAAGGCCGCATCTTCCTTGCCTTTATATACTTGTGCCATAAAAACCGAATCACCTTTTTTATATATCTCGCGGGGAGTTATGAGTGAAAAACCGTAGTCCATGAGCGTCCAGGCATCGTTCCAACAGTACTCCCCCGAATGGAAAAGTACTGCCACCAATTGCACGCCGTTTTTCTTTGCACTGGCCACCAGACAACGTTGGGCAGCATTTGTATACCCGGTCTTCACTCCGTTGGCGCCATCGTAGGAAACCAGAAACTTGTTGGTATTAACAAGTGCATTGCCCTGCCCGCCGTTTTTCTTCGTCCAAGTATATTCATAGGTTCCCACTATTTCGGCAAATAACGGGTTACGCAAGGCATAACTGGTTATCTTGGCCATGTCTCGCGGCGTAGTATAGTGGTTACTGTCCGGCAGGCCGGATGGATTGACAAAGTTGCTGTTCGTCGTGCCTATCGAGTGTGCGGTACTGTTCATCAGGCTGGAAAAACGCGCGACTGAGCCATTGCCGATATGTTCGGCGATCGCCGTTGCAGCGTCATTGCCCGAAGGCAACATCATGCCGTAAAACAGATCCTGCAACTGATAGGTCTCTTCCGCCTGCAAACCGGCGCTGGATCCTTCTACACCTGCGGCATTTCTGCTAATGGTAACAGAAGTTTTGCGGTTATTGTTTTCGAGAGCGGTTATCAAAGTCAATATCTTGGTCGTGCTGGCCGGAAAACATGCTTGATCGGGATTTTTGGCAAAAAGTTCTTTCCCGGTTGACGCTTCAATCAAAATAGCGTAATCAGCATTTATCGGCGGAGCGGCACAGGCTGACTGGCTGGAAAAAAGCAATAAAAAAGCAAAAATCCATATTGTTATCCGTCTCGGCATGGTCATTTCTCCTGGAGGGTTTCTTCTATGTCGGCTTCGACATCTGTTTCTGCAAATAATTCTTTAGGCAGTTTAGGTAAATCAAGTAAGGAATTCATGCCAAACGCGGCGAGGAAGTCTTTGGTCGTGGCATATAGTATCGGCCGTCCGGCGGCGTCCTTGCGCCCGGCTTCCCGGACAAACTTCAAATCGAGCAAAGAATTTATTATCTTGTCACTTTTAACTCCCCGAATATGCTCTATTTCCTGTTTGGTCACCGGCTGGCGAAAAGCCACTATAGCCAACGTTTCCATGGTTGCCGGAGAAAACTTGTTCTCTTGGGCTTGCGCCAGTTTTTCGACCGTTTCGGCGAGTTCTTTTTTACTGCATAGTTGGTAGCCTCCGGCAATATGGCGGATAGTCAGTCCATGCATAGGTTTGGCAAATTCTTCCTTAAGGTCAAATATTATATCTTCTATATGGTCAACAGGGATGTCCAGCAGTTTGGCTAGTCTTTCCACTGTAACCGGCTCCCCGCTGGCAAAGAGGAGCGCTTCTACATGGCTGTAGTATTTTTCATAAAACATGCGTTTCCTCCCGCAGGTAAAGGTATATCTCGCCAAATTTTTCCGGTTGTCTTATCTTTATCACCCGAAGGCGCAAGAGTTCGAGAACGGCGAGAAAAGAAGCCACCAGTTCGGTAACACTACCGGAACGGATAAGTGTTGCCTTTAAAGTTAGACGGTTGCCTTTGATATTCAAAAGATGCAGTATGTCAGTTATTTTATCCTGTACATGTATCTCTTCATCATTAATATATGTGATGATTTCTTCGTCTGTTTGCAAAAGGCCGGAAATTGCCATCAATAATTTTTCCACAGTGAGGTTTTTGGGGAAGTTGGCTGTGTTAACCGCAAAAGTCATAGGGGGCCGCACTGCATATAGCGCATTCTTTTCCCATAATGCCGCAAGCGCTTCCCCTAGCGCTTTAAATTGCCGGTAGGCAATCAAACGCTCAACCAATTGGCGGCGCGGATCGCATTCCTCTACGTCTCCGATGTCAAGATTTTCTAGCGGTTTTTTAGGTAACAACATACGCGATTTTATCTGTAAAAGAGTTGCCGCCATGAGCAAAAATTCGCTAGCCAGTTCGATATTGAATTCCTGCATGCCGCCTATATAGGCCAGATACTGCTCTGTCACGCTGGCTATTGGTATATCGTAGATATCTAGTTGATCCTTTTCGATAAGATGCACCAAAAGATCCAGCGGACCTTCAAAACTGCCGGCGACTATTTTATATGCTTCCATGACAGTCAATCAAGCTGCATAGCGCTACGCACTTCCTGCATAGTCGCCGCAGCGACTTTGCGAGCCCGCTCGGCGCCATGCTCAAGCACTTCCGCTATATATCCCGGTTTGGCGAGTAAACTCATTCTCCGCTTATAGATGTCCGCCAGAGCGTGGACCATATTTTCGGCCAAAAGTTTCTTGCAATCGACGCAGCCTATTTCAGCGTTGCGGCATTTTTTTCCTATTTCTTCATATTGCAGCGCACTGAAATGTTTATGGAAAGTATATACTGTACATACTTCCGGGCGCCCTTTGTCGGTTCTCTTTATTCTTAAGGGATCTGTTACCATCTGGCGTACTCTTTCACGTAATTCATCCGGGCTGGCGCCAAAAGGTATTTCATTGTTGTAGGACTTGCTCATTTTCCGTCCATCAAGTCCCGGCAATACTTTCGCTTCTGTCAGGGCTGCTTTTGGTTCGATAAACACTGGTTTTTGATATATTATATTGAACCGGCGTACCATCTCACGCGCCAGTTCCAAATGAGGCACCTGGTCTTCTCCTACCGGCACTGTATCGGCTTTATAAAGGACTATATCGGCTGTCATCAGTACAGGATAGCCTAAAAAACCATAAGTATTTATATCTTTGCCCATATCACCCAGTTGCTGCAGTTTGTCCTTGTAGGTAGGCACCCTTTCCAGCCAGGAAAGCGGTACATTCATGGACAGCAAAAGATGTAGTTCCGCATGTTCTTTTACCTTTGATTGCACAAAGACAACATTTTTTTCCGGGTCAAGGCCGGCGCTCAGCCAGTCAAGGGCCATCTGGAAAGTATATTCTGTCAGTTTACTGGTGTCGCTATATGATGATGTAAGAGCATGAAGATCTACAATAGAAAAAAAACACTCGTAGTCATTTTGCAATTTTACCCAATTTTGCAGGGCACCCATATAGTTTCCTAGATGGAAACGCCCTGACGGCTGCATACCGCTAAAAATACGACCTTTGGACATTTGCTGTTATGCTCCTTTAATTTCAAATAAAAATCCCTACAAAAGCGTTCATCCCGTTGATCAAAAGACGCGCCAGCGGCATGAGTATCCGTCCGGTCACGCCCAGCATGACCAGCCCTATGAGTATAAACTGGCTGTATGGGGCTATCTGCATCATAGCATAGGCCTGACGCCCCGGCAAAACGCTCATGAGTATTTTAGAGCCATCCAGCGGTGGTATAGGCATGAGGTTGAACAAAGCAAACCATATATTGTAAAGTTGCAGCCATAAAAGAAAACTGTATACTCCTATACTAAGGAAGCCAAGTTTTTTCATAACAGCAAAAATGGTCACCCCTATAAAAGCAATCAGAAGATTTGACCCTGGTCCGGCAAAAGAAACCGCCATCATGCCTTTTCGTCCATCGCGAAAATATGAGGGGTTTACTTCCACGGGTTTAGCCCAACCAAAGCCGACCAGCACCAAGGCCAGTGTTCCGATGGGATCAAGGTGCACTAGTGGATTAAGGGTAAGCCTCCCCATATAACGCGGCGTAGGATCGCCCATCGAGTCTGCCACTACCGCATGTGCGTATTCATGTACCGTCAAGGCCACCAACAAGGCGGGGATACGGTATAAAAGGTCTGAACCTAAGTCTAGCATTTATTCCTCCAATGTACATCTTAACTACTCAATTATACTAGATTTTATCATGATAGTAAAACAAAAAAGACAGACTGCAAAGCGTGCAGTCTGTCCAGTGTTTAAATAACATCGTTGCGTATAAGGTCATCATATGTTTCTCTTTTTACCACTAACCGTGAACTACCCTTGTCAACAAATACCACTGCCGGTTTTATATTGCGGTTGTAATTGCTGGACATGGCATAATTATACGCTCCCGTTGCTGACACCACCAGAATATCTCCTGCTTTAGCCCTTGGCAGTTTAATATCCTTTATGAGCATATCGCCCGATTCACAGCATTTACCCGCAATAGACACTACTTCTTCCGGTGCGTCTGTCATCCTGTTGGCAAGAGCCGCCTCATATTTTGCGTCATAGAGGGCCGGACGCGGATTGTCCGTCATGCCGCCGTCAACCGAAATGTATTTTTTTATATCAGGTATTTCCTTAACAGTACCTACTGTATAAAGGGTACACCCCGCCTCTCCGACCATGGAACGCCCCGGTTCTATCAAAAGACGTGGAAAAGCCAGTCCGTGCTTGGCAAGGTTGTCTTTGACCGCTTTGGTCATATTTTCCACAAAAGATGTAAAAGATTTTGGCTCGTCGCCGTCAGAGTAGTATATACCCAAACCACCGCCCAAGTTGAGTTCTTTGATCTCAACACCGGTATCCGCCTGTAGTTGAGCCATAAAAGCCACCATTACATCAGCGGTTTCAGTGTAAGAGTCGAGGTCAAATATTTGGGAGCCGATATGGCAGTGTATGCCGCGAAATTCCAAACTGTCTTTTTGCAGGATAGCTTTGATAGCCTCCATCGCCTGCCCGTTGCTTATGGCAACACCAAATTTGGAGTCGATCAGTCCCGTTTTTATAAAGCTGTGTGTATGAGCGTCTATGCCCGGAGAAACTCTAAGTAAAACTTTTGCTTTAACATCCTTTGCCTTGGCCAAAGTGTTGAGAAGTTCGATCTCCGGCAGGTTGTCGATAACAAAACTCCCTACTCCGCTATCCAAAGCAAGGTTTATTTCTTCCGGCAACTTGTTATTTCCGTGAAAATACGCTCGTTCCATTGGGAAACCGGCTTTTTTAGCGGTATATATCTCTCCGCCCGACACCACATCGATTCCGAGGCCTTCCTCGGCCACCAGTTTGCACATGGCGGCAGCCAAAAACACTTTACTGGCGTATAAAACAGTAAAATCAGGATAATTCACGCGAAAAGCTGAAATATATTCCTGGCAGTTTTTGCGTATCTGTCCCTCGTCCATGACGTAAAGCGGCGTGCCAAATTGTTTTACCAAATCCAGAGCCGAACAACCACCTATCTCCAAAACACCCTCTGGGTTTACCTTCATGCTGGCAAGCAGCTTCATGTAAATCAACTCCTTAACAAGATATAAAAGAGTTGTGAGAATACCCACAAACTCATACCAGATATGGATTTATTATATAAAAAACTACCGATTTTTGACAAGTGAAAGTTATTTGCCGGTAAATCGCGGCGAGCGTTTTTCCTTGAAAGCCGCCACTCCTTCAAGATAATCGGCGCTTCCCAGCAACATAGACTGCTGCTCTGCTTCAAAAGCCAAAATGTCATCAAGAGTAGCTTCTGCGTTATTAAGCGCCTGTTTGGTCAGTGACAGCGCCTTGGGTGCAGACCTAGCCAAAGCATTTGCAAAATCAAGCACTTGTCCTGTCAGTTCGGTATCAGGCACGACATGATTGACCAAACCTAATGCCAGACACTCTTTGGCGGTAAGCGTTTGGGCTGTGTACATAAGTTCTTTGGCTTTATGGCTCCCCACCAGGCGGGGCAATAAATACAGTCCGCCACAGTCAGGGATAAGGCCAACTTTGGCAAAACTTTGGGCAAATTTTGCCGATTCAGAGGCAAACACAAGGTCACAAGCCAGAGCAAGATTAAAGCCTGCTCCTGCCGCCGCGCCATTTACCATGGCGATGACCGGTTTCGTCATACCCAAGATAGTTTTAGGCACCTTGCCCACAGTCTCAATAAACGCCTTGCGTTCATATTTGCTGGTTAAGGTCTCCATGAAAGACAAATCGCCGCCCGCGCAAAAAGCCCGCCCCGCGCCGGTAAGCACGACACAACACGCGTCGTTGTCGGACGCCGCTTTATTGAGAGCCACAAGCAATTCGCCTATAAGGTCTTTATTCATGGTATTTAAGGCCGCCGGACGGTTAAGCGTGATGATTGCCGTACGGTCATTGATCTCATAAAGAACGGTCTTCTCCTGCATGCGATTCCCTTCCTTCCGTTTAGAGACTGTAGTTTGGCGCTTCCTTGGTTATTATGATGTCATGCGGATGGCTTTCTTTAAGCCCGGCACCGGTCATTTTAATAAAGCGGGTATTTGTGATCATTTCTTCGATATTTTTCACTCCGCAATAACCCATACCGGCACGCAACCCTCCCACCAGTTGAAAGAGGGTATCCATTACAAAACCTTTATATGGCACGCGTCCTTCGATACCTTCTGGCACGAGTTTGTTGGCTTCTTCTTGAAAGTAGCGATCTTTGCTGCCTTTTTCCATTGCCCCTAAAGAGCCCATGCCGCGATAGACTTTATACGAGCGTCCCTGATAAATGACGGTTTCACCCGGACTCTCCTCCGTACCAGCAAGTATACCGCCGATCATTACGCAATTGGCGCCCGCAGCGATCGCTTTGGCTATATCGCCAGAATACTTTATCCCACCGTCCGCAATAACCGGTACACCTTTTTCCCGGGCTATCTGTGCACAGTCATAAACGGCCGTTATTTGCGGGACGCCGATGCCGGCAATAACTCTAGTAGTACAGATAGATCCGGGCCCTATGCCAATTTTTAGCGCATCCACCCCTGCAGCAATAAGCGCTTCCGCGGCTTCACTTGTTGCAATATTGCCAGCCACCAGTTCAACATACGGAAAAGCTTTACGTATCTTTTTTACTGTTTCAATAACTCCGCGCGAATGCCCATGCGCGGTATCAATTACTACTGCATCTACTTTGGCTGCCACTATGGCATCCATACGATCGACAAGATCTGCACCAACACCTACAGCCGCCGCTACAATCAAACGGCCGTTGGAATCTTTGGATGAATTGGGGTATTTTAGGGCTTTTTCAATATCTTTTATTGTTATAAGGCCTTTTAACATACCTTTTTTATCAACGAGCGGCAGTTTTTCTATCCTGTGCCTACGCAGTATCTCTTTGGCTTCTTCAAGAGAAGTTCCTACCGGAGCCACTACCAGGTTTTCTTTAGTCATGCTGTCTTTGATGTACTGGTCGAGATTTGTTTCAAAACGCAAGTCCCTGTTTGTTATAATACCAACCAGTTTTCCCCCTTCAGTAACAGGAACACCGGAAATATGATAACGTTCCATCAAAGCGGTGGCATCTGACAATTTGTGGTCTGGGGAAAGAAAAATCGGATCCACAATGATACCATGTTCCGATCTTTTTACCTTGTCAATCTCGTTGGCTTGCGCCGAAATAGACATATTCTTATGTATGACGCCCAGGCCGCCCTCGCGCGCCATCGCAATAGCCATACGCGACTCTGTGACGGTATCCATGCCTGCACTTATAATGGGTATGTTTATGGCAATATTGCGGGTCAGTTTTGTAGTTACATCAACCTCATGCGGCAACAGTTCGGAAGGCCCCGGTACCAAGAGCACATCATCAAAGGTTAGTCCTTCTTTGACAAATTTATCACTGCGCATGCTTGAACCTCTTTTCTTAATTTAGATATAATTATTCCTAATATAATAACACAAGGGTAACTACTAGTCCAGTATATAAAGGTGTTTTTTTATGAAAATACTAGTTTTTTATCTGGATTGCAAAAGAAGAATTTTTTTAGAGTTTTATCCTGCCAACCTTCTGGCTAAAAGTTGAATTTTAGTATATAATTTGAGCATATATATTTGTTGCAAGTAAAACTGTTTTATAATCCAGAAAGGAATGTCACCATGTCGAACGAAAATAAAAGCGCAATACTCTTAGAAAGCGGTACTAACGAATTTGAAATAGTGGAATTCGTTGTCGGCAAAATAACTTATGGCATAAATGTAGCAAAGGTACGTGAAGTCATCAATATTCTTCCTGTTACAAAAATGCCCAGTACCCATCCCTTTATTGACGGCGTATTCACTTTGCGCGGCAAAGTCATTCCTTTGGTCAACCTGGCCGTTTGCCTCAATGTTCCCGATGCAGAACCTAAACGCATAATAGTTGCCGAACTCAATAACTATCAGGCGGGTTTTCTGGTGGATGAAGTGTCTCGCATTCACCGTATTTCCTGGACGAATATGGAACCGGCACCAGAAATAGCTAATTCCAATCTGGTCGTCGGCATTATCAAAATGGACGGTAAAATGGTTGTACTCTTGGACTTCGAACGCATACTTTCCGATATAAATCCCGAAATAAACAAGAATTTTACTGATTATGAAGCCACTACTGAAGAAAATACCCTCCGTCGCCGAGGGGCCAAGACTATATTACTTGCTGAGGACTCGCACCTTTTGCGTGAACTTTTGGTGGATAACCTCCATAAAGCTGGCTACAACCGCCTTATCATAAACGGTGATGGCAAAGAGGCATGGGACAATCTGCAAAAAATCAAAAACGAGAATGAGAATGTTTTTAATGCAGTGCAATTAGTCATCACTGATATCGAGATGCCACAAATGGACGGCCATCACCTCTTGAAACGTATACGGGGAGATGTTAAGCTTGCCGAACTGCCCGTATTGATCTTCTCGTCTCTGATAAATGAAGAAAATCGTAAAAAAGGCATCGCACTTGGCGCCACCGCCCAGGTATCAAAACCCGAAATAAACGAGTTGGTCGGTCTAATAGACAAGAACATACGCTGATATAATTCAAGGGGGCACGTAAACGTGCCCCCTTGAATTATTGTATAGGAACCTCCGTATTCGGAAAAACCTTGGATACAATTAACCGGTGTGGACACACCACACCGGTTACACATTAAACTCACTATCTATTTGCCCTCTGCCATTAGCAGAGAAACTTTTTCCTTACGCATGTTTTACTAATGCTATCTCGTCACAATACGGGTATTTGGGACAGTGCACACATTCTTTCCATACCTTTTGCGGCATGCTGTCACGTTCCACCTGGGTATAGCCGCATTTGGCAAAAAAGCCCGGCTGGTAGGTAAGGGTGAAAAATGTTTTTACACCTAGCCGGTGTCCTTCTTCTTCTAAAAGTGATATGATTTTACGCCCTATACCGCTTTTTTGGCAATAATCAACAACGGCAAGTGAGCGTATTTCAGCCAGCCTTTCCCACACCATGTGCAAAGCGCCTACCCCTACTACCTTGTCTTCGTCTACCGCGATAACATAGTCGCGGATATTTTCATATATGCTGTTGCGTGAACGCGGCAACATCAGGCCCACGTTGGCAAAATCATTGAGCAGTTTATGCATATTCTCGACATCGTTAAAAGTAGCGTCACGATAAATTATACTCATATAATACACCTGCCGTGCTTTATTATTCATTAAATTGGTGATTTTTATATTACTACTTTTATCGTTTGTTGACAATAAAAAATAAAGATTGTTTGCACAATCTTTATTTTTTTTGCTTATTCAGCAACAAGCTGTATTTTCACTGTTTTTATTGCCTGTTTTTCCCAGGGGCGTTTGTATTCCATCTCAATGGTTGTCTCACCCGGTTTCAATACGCCGAAAGTAAATACTTCAACTCCGCCGGAACCAATCCTGGTGGAGTTTATGATATAGGACGTACCAACGAATTGGAGAACAGGGTTATTTGCTTCACCTTTTAGCTGCCAGGCATAACCGGTAGTACGGTTAGAGTCTAGCATCAATACCGCCAGCTCGCCTGTTTTTACGCGCAAAAGCTTGCCGTTCGCTTCCGCGGTGATCGGATGGTAGTTGATATAGTAACCGGATTTCCCAAGGTCAAGCCAATTGAAAATGTTTTCATAGCCTACCTGCTGTTCCTCGCCGTCCGCTTCACGAATAAAGCGTATTCCTTGTTCAGACAAGGCAAACGGTGTTTTTTCCGTAGGACGCCAACCGAGGTTTTTTTCCAGTTGCTCGAAAAAATCAGGAGTCGCTTTGAAAAAATCGTTCAGGTGATAGCTTTCCCCTGTTTTAACATCCACATTTATGCCGCGAGCCCCGGCAAATGCTCCGTTAGTATCTGCCTTCAGCATAATGCTAAGAAATATGGGCCGATTAGCCAGTACCTGATAGGAGTAATTAAGGTCTTTTTTGCCGCGGAGTGACGCTGTTAATTCATTTATCGCAACACTAATGTTCTCGTTGATCTTGGTCTGAAGGGCTGTGTCTGTAATACCGTCTACTTCAGGAACTTCGCCATATGCCGACTCTACGCCACGGCTGATTACGGTAGTACCGGGAGAAGCTTCTGCTAGTGGTGAAAACGGTAGAAAGCAACTAAAAACCAAACCTATCGCTAATAATTTAAGGTTATCGGTCATTTATTTCCCTTCTTTCTTTTATTTTTAGGTTACGCTTCTTCCTTTGCATGGTGGCGCGGATTTGCACCTACGACGGCGATGGCTTTGCTGATGGCCATGAGCACATCGATACCGAATTGCGTTTCCATCATATCAAGCTTGGTAAATATTTCTCCCTTGTTGCTGACGATATAGCGCGGAGCAATGTTATTGAGAGCTATCGCACAGATATCCAGCCTGCATTGTTCACAACTGCAAATATCAGGACGGCTGCGCTTTACTTCGTCGAATTTGTTAAAGACCAGTTTTTCCATGTAGTTGCTAAGTTCTGTCATTTTTCTCCCTCTTCCTGTTGGTTTGTGGAGTCATCTATAGTTTTAAAAAGTTACCCGCCTTTTTGCACAACTGTTTCATACATGATTTCACGGTGCGGAGCTTCTCCCAGCCATAATTCAAAGGAAAGCGCTCCCTGTTCCACCAACATGGCCAGCCCATTCATGCCCCTGCAGCCGCGCAAGCGTGCCTGGCGCAAGAAAGCCGTTATCGGAGGATTATATACTATATCGGCAGCGAAAGCGCTCAATGGTACATCGGTCCAAGCAGTCGGCAGGGATTTATCTTTTATGTTGTCCATGCCTACCGGAGTAGTATTAACGAGAATATCTACATCCCAGTGCGCCCGCCTGAATAGTGGGTCATCCCATTGGTAGGATTTTATAAATATATCGTCACGAAAGAACTTGGCGAAAGTTCCCGCTTTGTCGCCGTCGCGCGCGCCTACGACTATGTTTTCGCACCCAGCCTGAATAAGTGCGTGTACTATTCCTTTCGCCGCACCTCCGGCGCCGAAGATGATGGCTTTTTTGCCAAACGGATCGACTTTGTGGCGGGATAGAGCGGCGATGAAACCGCCTATGTCAGTATTATAACCAATAAGTTTGCCTTCCCTTGCGACTATCGTATTGACTGCGCCGACTTTTTGAGCATCCGGGTGTATTTCGTCAAGGTACTCCATGACCGCTTCTTTGTGTGGTATGGTCACGTTCGCCCCCAAGAAGTGCAATGTCCTCAATCCTTCCATAGCTTTGCCAATCTGTCCAGGCTCTACCGGCAGAGGAAGATATACACAGTTAAAACCGGAGTAAGCAAAAGCGGCATTATGCATGGCCGGCGACAGGGAGTGTTCTACAGGCCATCCTAAAAGCCCGATGAGTTTAGTCGCGCCATTTATCATCGCCTGTAAACCTCGCTTCTGACATCGGTCAAAACGCTCATGGCGGCACGGACTTGAGCCACCATTTCAGGCTGTGCCTCAGCATATATTATCTCTTCGTCTCCGCTGCCTTCGGCAACTATACTGCCGTCGGGGGCAACCAACATAGAATGTCCATAGAAAGTGTCTTTATAAAAAGTTCCAACACAGTTTACTGCACACACGTATAGCTGGTTTTCCACCGCACGGGCCTGCACGAGGAGGCGCCAGGCCTCGCCGCGCACTTCGGGCCATTCAGCCGGCATGTAGATTATTTCCGCGCCGCCGAGCGCCATAGCGCGAAAAAATTCCGGAAAGCGCAGGTCATAACAAATAGCTGAGCCGGATTTCATGCCAGCCAGTTCATATTCTGCGCGAAGGTTTCCGGCTTTAAAGTATTTTCCTTCGTCATAAAGCCCAAACATATGCACTTTGTCGTATTCAGCTATTTTTTCACCCGTGCCGTCGTACACAAAAGTAGTGTTGTAAATTTTTCCGTCTACCCGGCGAAAAGGTATAGAACCTGCTATTATAGCAGTTTTATTCTCTCTTGCGATCTTGGCTATTTTTTCCAGCAACGGACTGTTTTCGTTTTCCGCATCTTGGCGTAAATTACCCAGCGAATAACCGGTAGTCCAGACTTCCGGCAATACAAGGACGTCGGCTTTACCAGCAGCGGAGCACAAAAGTTCCAATCCGTGTTCAATATTGTGCTGGCGGTTTTTTTCCACAATTTGCATCTGCAAAAGTGCTATACGCAAAGTTTTTCCTCCCTGACGAAAAATCAGTCCGATTAGTATCTAACACAGATACTTTCGCCAAACTAATCCAAACTCCTCTATTATGGCATAAAATATACATTCAAACGCTTTTAGGGAAATACCGGGAAGGTTACTGTTATTTCTGTACCCTGTCCAGCAGTGCTGCTTACAACTACATCTGCATTATGTATATCAATAATTTCCTTCGCGATGGCAAGCCCCAAGCCGGAGCCGCCGCCGGTTTTGGCATGCGACTTATCGACTTTGTAAAACCGCTCCCATATATAAGGCTGTTCTTCCGATGGTATGCCGATGCCTTTGTCTTTTACCGTGAATATCGTGGCGCCGTTTTCCCCAGTATATACCGAGAGGTTTACACTGCCTCCGGGTAGTGAATATTTTACCGCATTATCTGCCAGTATCATAACCAGTTGAACCAATCGGTCACCCATACCGTAAACAAAAGAATTTTTTTGCGCGTCAACGGTGAGTTTTATGTTCTTTTCTCCCGCTTTTACTAACAGTTTGTCCGCCACTTCGGCGACGATTACGTCAAGCGGTATCTCTTCTCGGTCTTTTTCCACCCTGGCCTGCAGGCGGCTTATATCTAAAAGTTCTCTTATCAGGCTCTCGAGGCGGATAGTTTCCTCCCGGATCATGGTCTGGTAGTGCGCGATTTTTTCCGGCTGGGTGATGGTCCCGTCGAGAATGGCTTCATTGTAACCGCGAATGATGGTTATCGGTGTACGCAGTTCATGTGATACATTGGCGACAAAATCCCGCCTGAGTTGTTCCATGCGCTCAGTCTGCGCTACAAAAGCCTCGATGTCCGCAGCCAGAGAGTTGAGCGATATGCCAAGGTCGGCAACTTCGTCTTCTCCTTTGACGGCTACTTTATGAGTGTAATCACCTTGTGCCATCGCAGCGGCATTTTCTTTCATTTCGACCAATGGCTGCACAATACGGCGAGTCAAGAGCTTAGAGAGCCACCAGCTCAAGGCAAAAGCCAGCACGCCTACTGCGGCAATATAATAATATATATTAACGAGAAAGGTCTCAAGCCCCTGTACCGGGGTATTGAGCAAAAGGGCTCCGCGGACTTTGCCGCCGTCGTCTTTTACCGGCAGGGCTACCAGTATGACGTATTCGTTGAAATACGGATGCAGCGTCCTGATAGTACGTATTTGGCCATTATATACTTCGTCCATCATTGCTTGTATCTGGTTGTTAGAGCGAGCCGTCTGCGGTCGCTGTTCTTTGTTTTCATGCGCATGTCCCTGGCCAGCTTGGCCTGTATCTTCGCGTTTTATGCGTTGCTGGCGTATCGGCCGTGAGGCGGCGATCATCTTTCTGTCCTGATCTAGCAGCCATAAACGGGCCCGTAAAAAATGGTCGACCGATTGGAGATATTCTTCAACGGCTTCTTTATTGGTGTCTTTTTTCCTTATTTCACTTATCTTTTTTACTACTTCAAGGCCATCGGATACGATCTCTCTTTCCCGGTTTTCCCAAAAGTAATCTTTTATAATGAAAGAAAGGCCCATCGATACGCAAAAAAGAACCAGTGCGCTGATGGCCATGAAGCTGTAGAGTATGCGCTTGCCAAGGGATTTGTTCACGCTTTCACCTCGAATTTGTATCCTACCCCCCAAATGGTCTTTATATCCCACGGGGAGTCTGTTGGTATGTTAAGCTTGTGCCGGAGGCGTTTTATGTGTGTGTCCACCGTCCTGGTCTCACCGTAGTAGGTATAGCCCCAGATGGATTCCAGTAGTTGGTTGCGTGTAAATACCTGCCCGCTGTTGGATACGAGGTACCATAGAAGGTCCATTTCCTTGGCGGTCAGTGTAACCACCTGTCCAAAAGACACGACGCTGTATTCAGCCATGTCGATAGACAGGTTAGAAAGGTTTATACGGTCTTTCGGCCCGGAACCATCCGGCACTACCCGGCGCAGTACGGCTTTTATCCGTGCGGTCACTTCACGTGGATTGAAGGGTTTGGTGATGTAATCATCCGCTCCGATATCAAGTCCCATAATACGGTCGTCATCGTCATCACGGGCAGTAAGCATGATAATAGGCACTTTGGATATTTTGCGTACCTGTCGGCACACCTCAAGGCCGTCCATCACCGGCATCATTATATCTAAAAGCAACAGGCTTGGCTGTTCGGACTGTACCTTTAGTATCGCTTGGGCGCCGTCTTCCGCTTCCACGACAGAAAAGCCGTCTTTTTCGAGATATATCCTCAATATTTCCCTTATCTGCGCGTCGTCGTCGGCTATTATAATCGGCTGTCCCATAGCATTACCTCCCAAGTATTCTACTATACTTATTTAATATTATAGAGCATAGCGCGTCTTCTTTCACTAAGAAAACCTATTCTTTCACAAAGAATTCACAACCATGCTTTTATAACTTTGTTTTTTAATATTTTTGGCGTATACTGGAATAAGTAAAAGGGGGAACTCATATGGAACATTATTTGGGCGATCTTGGTCTTTTCTTTGTCAGTGCGCTCATTCTTTTATATCTTTGTTGGGATACGTTGTTGCCAAAATAAAGCCGGACCATTGTGGTCCGGTTTTATTTTGTAACCGTTGTGAATACATGGCTATACAAAAATATTGCTTTCCGCCAAATTTTCTCCAGCTTTTGTTCAGTGTTCAGGTACGCCCTGAGCACCTTCCAGTTTGTAGCTGCGATACTTGTCATAAATGATGCGTATGACAGTGGTTACTGCTTTTTTGGCACTGCCCTGGTAGACGCGGTCAAGCTTTTGCTGCAGGGGCTCCGCTCCATTGTTGAGATCGTAGCCTACTATAGCCTTACAGACATGCCGGCGGGCCACTTCAGTAGCCAAAGTACAATCCGCTTCCACTACCTTGCCGGTTTCAATATCTACCACCACGATGATCCCGATCAGCTTGTACATCTCACTGGCCGTGATACCGGCAGGAAGCTTGGCATAACCAGAAAACAATATCAGCTTTTCATTTTCATTATCCATGACATTTTCCTCCTGCACAAAATTTACTGCTCATTGCAGCACCAAACGCCTTATAGAAACATTTATAGCTAAAACATTCATAGCGGTCATGCTCTCCACCTGCTGTTTTATATAATTTTGCGTTAGACGAACTACTTCTTTTATTATCGAACCGTAGATAAGCACTACTTCGATGTTTATAGAAAGGCTCCTGTTCCGGTCGTCACCTTTTTTTATATTGATATTCAAAATGTTCTTCACTTCTGTTATCTCTGTGACAGCAAGTTTTACTATATCCTCAATCGCCGAGTCAGCTATCAGCATCTTACCATACATGCTGAAAGTAGGTCGCACGATGGTTTTATCCAGATGTTCTCGGTTGTTTTTTTTGCTAAAAAAACCACGAAAAGGATCTATAAGATAGCCCGCATAGTGTGGCTTTAACTCTACCGCAGCCACAGGCACTATATGTTTACCTTCGCGGTATCTGCTTTCCCTGGCTTTGGCTATTTCGCGTTTATTGGAAACTTCTTCTATATGTATATAGCGCATGGGTTCCGGCAAAGATAGTTTGGATGCTATGCGTTTGGCCATGGCTTCCGAAGTTCCAAGTATAAGAAGGCGCGCAGGCGATACTTCCGTTAAGGCGGTTTTTACTACTCTAATCTGTTCAGGATCGTTGAATATAGCCCTTCTTACTGCCTGTATACGGTTTGGTTCATTTTTGGCGCTTGTGCCGGCGCGTATCTTGTTAGCATAAATAAGTAGCCCATCGTCGATGATAGCATCCGCACCAACATCTCGGGCTATTTTTTGTGCTTTATAGCTTTTGCCAGTCCCGGCAGGCCCTACAAATGCAACTACTTCCACGCCTGCTCTCCTTAATTTTGTATAAACATTTTAAATTAGTAGAAACATTATTATTTAATAATTTTACCATAAATCCAATATTTGTGTCGATAGCATATAGCAACCTAAGCGTGGTGGATATTTTCCCCGGATACCGTGAAAATCTGAACCACCGCTGATTTTTAGCGAGTATTTTTGGGCAAAATCAAGATAGTGCCTTACTTTTTCCGGTGTATGAGTCGGATGGTAGGCTTCTATGCCGTCAATGCCAAGCTCTACTGCTTTTTCTAGCAGTTTTATATTTTTCACCGCATGGGGATGGGCGATAAAAACCTGTCCCCCGGCAGAATGCAGAAGCTTTATTGCATCATCCAGCGCAGGTTTTAGATGGGATAAATAAGCCGGACCACCATTATATAAGAGTTTATCGAAAACATCTTTTTGATTGGGAAAATAACCTTTGACTACCAGTGCTTCCGCCAGATGCGGCCGCCCGAGTGTCTCCGCCTCCGGCGGCGCCGCCTGCCGGACATCTGCTTTTTCCAGTGGATAACCAAGTTGGTTCACGAGGGCTATCATCCGGTCTATTCTGGTCACCCGGTCGAGACGCAAAGTCTCCAGATATGCGTTTAAGGCACTGTTACAGGTTTCAATGTTTAATCCAAGAAGGTGCAGTTCGTCGTTACCTGCTTCTATGCTCATTTCTATTCCGGGGATTACAGAGAGCGCCAGCTTCTCTTCAGCGACTGTTTCTATAGCCAAAGCACATCCTCCCACTGTGTCGTGGTCGGTGATGGCGATAAGCCCCAAACCACAAAGAACAGCAGCGCGCACCAGTTGCCCCGGGGAATATGTGCCATCTGAACAGAATGTATGGCAATGAAGGTCGGCCAACATTATAAGGACCGCGCAACTTCTATCAGCAGGCGGACGCCAAACCCGCTGGGGCCTTTTACGTTGTAACCTTTGGTGGTTTTGCTGGTCACGGTGTTGCCTATATCGATGTGTACCCAGGGTTTTTCGGCAAATTCCCCAATAAAAAGGCCGCCGGTAATCATGCCACCATAACGCCCGCCGCTGTTTTTGATGTCGGCGACGTCGCTTTTGTTGTATTCCTTGAATTCTTCAAATGTGGGCATCAGCCAGCATTTTTCACCACTGTTTGTACTAGCTTTTATGACAAGTCCGGATAGTTTGTCGTTGTTTCCCACCACGCCAGCTACTGTTTCACCTAGAGCGATGGAGGCCGCACCGGTCAGGGTAGCCATGTCGACGATCTGGCTGGCGCCGGCTTTCGCTCCTGCATACCATACTGCGTCGGCCAACAGCATTCGGCCTTCAGCGTCAGTGCTGATGATTTCTATAGTTTTGCCTGATGCGGCTTTTACAATGTCGCCAGGACGCGCGGCTTTGCCCGAGGGCATGTTTTCCGCGGCAGGGATGATACCGACTACATTGCAGGGCAATTTCAGCCTGGCCACTGCATGCAGCGCAGCCAAAACAGCGGCCGCCCCGCCCATATCGTCTTTCATTTCACCCATACCGTCTGACGGTTTCAATGATATGCCGCCGGAGTCAAATGTAATGCCTTTGCCTACAAAAGCCATTTTTTCTTTTTTGGTGGGCGCACCTTTGTATTCGAGGATGATCATATAGGGTGGCTGTTCAGAACCTTGCGCGACACTCAAGAGCGCGCCCATGCCAAGTTTTTTCATTTCCTGGGTATCAAGTGCTTTAAAAGACAGTCCGGTTTTTTTCGCTATTTCTTGGGCTTCTGTGAGCAAAACAGCTGGCGTTACTGCGTTGCCAGGGCGATTTATCAGGTTGCGCGCAAAATTTACGCTATCCGCTACTATTTCAGCCTGCTTTATTTGCGCGGTCAATCCGCGTGTATTGTCCGTTATGAAGGTAACAGTCATATCTGGCGTTTTCTCTTTTTTGCTTTTATATTCATCAAAAATATAGGCACCCAGTATCATGCCTTCTATGAAGGCGCGTAACGACCCCTCTTCTTTAAAAAAGTCCGCGGGAAAAACAAGATGGGGTGAAAAACTCTTCATGGATGACAGGGCCCGTACGCTTTCACCGCCCAGTTGCCGCAGGCTGTCTGCTGTAAGTTCTTTTATGTCGCCAAAACCGAACAGGTTGATCCTGCTACCTGCACTGTTATCATATACAACTAAAGACGTCGATTTATTTTTTTCTAATAATTCCGGCTGCTGTTTTACCAAATCGTACAAAGCTGTGTCCAGTTTGTGGACCAGACATTGCGGCAGCAGTGTTTTACGCCCGGATTTCCCGGCGAATATTCCTATTCCCATAGTTCCTGCCGTAAGTAACCTTGCGGCCTTGAATTTTATCCCCATCCCACAAACCTCCCAATATTATGGATTTACAAAGAAAAGCCGCACCAAAAATTTGATGCGGCTTTTTTATTATCGTTCAACGTGGCTCTACAATAAGCTTTATAGCAGTACGTTCCTCACCGTCTATAACGATATCCGTAAAAGCCGGTATGCAGATCAGATCCATGCCGTGAGGCGCTACGAAACCCCGGGCAATGGCCACCGCCTTTATAGCCTGGTTCAATGCCCCAGCGCCTATCGCCTGCATTTCAGCATTCCCACGCTCCCGCAATACGCCTGCCAATGCGCCAGCAACAGAATTCGGGTTAGATTTAGCAGATACTTTCAAAATTTCCATGCATATTCCCTCCCTAATTAGCTAATGCGATTGCTGGATATTCAAGTTTCCCCATCAATATTATTCTCGTTTTTTTTTAAATATCCTTTTCGTATTGTAAATAAATTTAAATTTTCTGATTTAACATAGCTGTTTTATCAGAATTTTGTTCATTACATTACAATACTGCCATAGTGTCCAGCGCCACCTGTGCTGACAGATATACTACCCAAGCGGGTACGGACGATGGTTTCGGCAGCTTTTTCTCCAAGCAAAGCATTTATTTCAGCTATGTCATTTTTGTATAATATTTCGAGTTCAGTAAAACCGGCCGCATAAATTTTCCCCAGCGTCTTTGGCCCAAAGCCAGGCAAAAAAGACAGCGGTACATGATAAATATAGGGCGCTCCCAAAGGTTTATCAGTCAATGGCCGGTCGGCTATTTCGTCTATCCGCTCGTTCACGCCTTTGACCACCCGTCCGCCGCATTGCGAACAGCGAGTCCTGGGCAAAACATTTGAGTTTGCACATTTATCGCAGCGAGTAGCGTGGTATTTGCCCAAGGCAGGATTCAAACCATACAGGCAGGACACTTTGCCCGAATGACCTTTTATGGCGGCAAATATTCTTTGATAGTCGGGCGGTCCCTTTATTGCCAGTTCAGTAAATTCCCGTCCGATGTTTTCAAGTGAATGGGCGTCCGAGTTTGCCAGATAAGGATACTGGTGCAACTCGGATATCCTGTCCGCCATGAAAGAGTCTGCGCTCAGGCCCAGTTCTACAGCGGATATATCCGGGCGGTTGCCGTAAAAAAGATTTTCCATACGATCCGAACAGTTGCCGTAAATACTTTTAAAGGGTGTAAATACATGCGCCGGTACTATCTGGCAGCTATGTTTTTGAGCTATTTTATATAAGGATTGCAGATCCATGTGGGCGTTTTGCGAACTCATATGAATATTTTTAATATGTAATGAGAGTTCTTTAGCAAGTTCGCGCAAAGCGGAAAGCGTAGGCAAAAATAATAAGCTGTGCGCACTGCCGCCATTGTGTTCCCTGGTTTCTACTTCACCACCCAAAACCAGCGTCAGTTTATCCCGGTAACGATAGCCACCGCCGGGCAATTCAGCCAGATCACCATGTTTCATCAAGGAGCGGAGATCATCCTGTACCCAGGGCGAAAGGGCGTCTATAATGCCAATGATGTTAAGCCCTTTATGCCGCCATGCTGTGTCCATGATATTTCCCACGGTAAGTTTGCGGGTAGACGGGATTTTTATCCATTTACCGTTTCCGGTCATGCCAACATGTATATGAAGATCGGCCAGATATACTTTATTCATTGGTAATACCTGACACAAAGAGCGCACATAAAGTCTTGGCGTCACAGATAATTCCTGCTTTAAGCATGCGTTTTACTTCAGCGGGATCCAAAAGACAGACTTTTAAAAATTCATCTTCGTCAAGGGACTGTTTTTTTAAGTGAAGGCCGGTCGCCTTATATATGTGTATAACTTCGTCACAAAAACCCGGTACGGTAAATATGCTTAAAAGCTTTTCCATATTTTGGGCTGCATAACCGGTTTCTTCAGTAAGTTCACGCCGGGCGCAATTTTCCGGGCTTTCTCCTTTATCTAATTTGCCGGCCGGTAATTCGTACAAAACTTCATCTACTGCGTAACGGTATTGCCGTACAAATACTACCAAGCCTTCTTGGGTCACAGGCAAGATGACCGCCGCGCCGGGATGCCTTACCAGTTCTCTGGTAGCTGGCCGACCGTTTGGCAGAGTGACTTTATCCACGGATATTTTCAGTACTCGTCCATTAAATACTTCGTTCCGTTCGATAAAATGTTCTCTCATATCAGCGTCATTTTTCATATTCATAGAACACACCTTTTTTTAATAGAAATAGGCCGACCATAGTCGGCCTATCAGCACTATCGTCAAGTCATCATTTCATACGCAAGTAATCGGCTACTACTGCAATAAATTCGGAATTTGTCGGTTTGTGGGATGCTGAAGGCATGTACCCGAATACGTTTTGTATGGTGTCGCCATTGCCACGCTTCCAAGCCACATCTATGGCGTGGCGTATGGCCCTTTCTACGCGGGAAGCTTCCGTGTCATAACGTTCTGCTATCGTAGGATAGAGTATTTTAGTAACAGCACCGATCATTTCCCGGTCGTTCAATACACTCATAATACCTTCGCGCAGATATTGATACCCCTTTAAATGCGCCGGTACCCCCAGATTTTTTATGACCTGGGTAATAAGATGCTCTATCGGCTGGGAAATGCCTGTAGCCAGATCGGCGGAAGAAGCTTTTGTCTGATGTGGGAAAATAGGCTCGGCAACCGCGCCGGTGGCAGTAGATTGGACAAGTTGCCGTATGCGGGTAGCAAGAATGCCAAAGTTGAACGGTTTTATCAGGTAATATGATGCTCCCAGCGTTATGGCCTGTTGAGCAAGCATTTCCTGTCCAAGCGCTGTTAGAATAATGGACTTGGGCTGGCGGGGAAATTCTTCTGACGCCAGCACTTCCAGCACTCCCAACCCGTCTATCTGCGGCATGACCAAGTCTAACACGACTACATCCGGGCTTTTTTCACGGATGATATCAAGTATTTCTTTACCATCGTAGGCTGCGCCCACTACTTCGAAGTCTTCCTGTTGTGAAAAAAAGTCCTGCAATAAAGCAGTAAAATTTTTGTTGTCATCAGCTACAGCTATTCGTATGCTATTTTTTATCGGCATGGTGCTCAGTCTCCTTAACTAAGTAAAAGCAGCGTTAGTATATATAAAGGTAAAAAACGACAAAAAACTCCACATCTATTATTTATTCGTTATGGTTATCTAAAAATCCTCTATATATTATATAATTAATCTGCTTTTTTAAGTAAGGCCCGCTTTTTTTCTTCGGCTAATTTTAGCATTTGCCCTGCGTTTTTTATAGCCAGATCTGTGCGGTTATCACCGGCCACCATACGGGTAATTTCTTGTGTACGTGCCGTAGCCGAAAGGTGTACCAGTTCAATATGTGTAGTATTGCCTGTTCCCTGTTTTTTATCTATATAAATGTGATTATCAGCCATACAAGCAATCTGCGGCAGATGGGTTATGCAAAGAACTTGGCGAACCGAGGCAATGATGGCGATTTTCTCTGCCATCCGTTGGGCAGTCGCCCCGCCTACACCGGTATCGATTTCATCAAACACCATGGTTGGGAGCTGCGCTTTATCTAAAAGCACTGTCTTCAAAGCCAAAGCTACCCTCGAAAGTTCTCCGCCTGAGGCTACTTTATTAAGTGGCTTGAGGCTTTGCCCTGGGTTGGCGGAAAAAGAAAATTCAGCAATATCCTGGCCGCTTTCGGCTAAATCTTCTTTATGATCCAGCATTATGATGAATTTTGCCTGCTCCATAGCCAGATCATGGATATGTTTTTCTACTTCTTGGGCAAATTTCCCTGCGTTTTTCTTGCGCAGGGAACTCAAAATGCCTGCCGCTTTACGTGTTCCCTCCAGCAGTAATTCGGTTTCCTGCTCTAATTTTTTTGTGTTTTCTTCAACATGCAAAAGTTTTTCTTTTTGGTTTTTTGCCGTGGTACAGTAAGCCAGTATTTCTTCCATGGTTGTACCATATTTTTTCTTGAGTTTATAAATAGTATCCAGTCTTTGCTGGATAAATTCCAGCCGTCCCGGATCAGTAGCCTCGTTTTCGATGCGTGAAGCCAGTTCGGTTTTTATGTCTGACAGTACATATTCTGTTTCCCGTAATGTATTTGCCAGCTTATCCACCTCAACGTCATAACGGCCGGCGGTCTCAAGCTCGCGCAATATTTTTGCCACAAGGACGAGAACGCCCCCATGTGGGCTGTTGTTCTCTCCTTCCAACATATTGTAGGAAAGAGAGAGCGCGGCGGTTATTTTCTCACGGTTCTCCAGCCGCCGGCTCTCTTCTTCCAACAGCCTGTCTTCCTCTTTGCCAAGGGCAGCTTTTTCTATTTCGTCTATTTCCCAGGAAAGTATATCCAGAGTACGCTCTCTTTCTATGGTGCTTTCCTTGTTTTTTTTCAGCTGTAAAGTATTGCTCTTCCAAAGCGCGTATTTTTTTCGATAATCGTTCAGCGCTTCTTCGCTCTCTCTGCCGCCGTAGAGGTCCACCAGTTTAAGGCAGGCGTCCGGCCGCAAAAGCTGCTGGTTTTCGTGTTGTCCGTGGATATCTACCAGTCTCTCGCCTAGCGCTTTTAAAAGACTGCTTGGGATTCGCACTCCATTGGCCGTACTAATACTTTTTCCGGCCATGACCACACGTTTGGACAGGATCAATTCGTTTTCGGGATAGTCTATTCCGTTTTCATCGAGCAGTTGCCGTACCAACGGCAGTTTTTCGAGGTCAAACACAGCTTGCGCCATTAAATAATCGGCGCCCTCTCTTATATTGTCTGTGGACACTTTGCCCCCAAGAGCAATATTGAAGGCATCTATCAGTATTGACTTGCCGGCTCCCGTTTCTCCGGTAAGGATATTGAAGCCAGGGGTAAAATCCACGATTATCTTGTCTATGAGGGCCAAATTATGTACGGCCAGGGCTGTCAGCATCTAGTTTCCTCCTCGGGATTGAAAAACAGGCAAAGATCAAAGCAGGTTGCGGAATCTGTTTATGGCTATCTGAATGTCTTCTTCTGTAGCCACCGCAACGAATATAGTGTCGTCACCGGCTACTGTGCCGAGTATTTCCGGCCAACGAACATAGTCTATGGTATAAGCGACCGCTTGTGCGGTGCCGGGCAGTGTACGTATAACGATAAGGTTTTGTGCGGATTGTATGCTTATGACCGAATCCTGGAATGTTCTTTCCATACGGGCCTGTGAAAGCATGATCCCCTGTTCCGCGGGAAACGCGTAGCGGTATTTACCGTCGCCGGTAGGCACCTTGATCAACATGAGCTCTTTTATGTCGCGCGAAACCGTAGCCTGCGTTACCTCAATGCCGTGTTTTCTAAGAGCGGCAGCAAGCTCTTCCTGCGTTTCCATGATCTGTTGATCAACTATTTCTTTGATCTTCGCGTGTCTTAAACCTTTCATTTGTTTTCTCCTTTCAATATAGACATGGGTATTCCCCGATTTTCGTTTTTGGGGCGGGCATCATCTCCAATTTATTTACCAGATATTTAAATTTCCTCACCTTTTTGCAGCCGTTGCTGCCATGTGTCGTAATAGGAACTGTCGGCAAGTTTGATGAACCTGCATTTAAGCTCGCTATGCGTCACTCTGACAACATCGCCAGGCAGGATATGCGCCACAATAACGCCGTCCGCAGCTAATTGTATTTCGCTGTAAGGAGGCTGTACCTGGATGGTTATTTCATCACGCCCGGGCACAACCAGCGGCCTGGTATGTAATGCATGAGGACAAACAGGAGTAATCACTGTAACAGACAATGAGGGGTGTACGATAGGGCCGCCCGCGGACAATGAATATGCCGTGGAACCGGTCGCTGTCGAAAACACCAGCCCATCCGCCGAATAATATGAATCCCGCCTGCCGTTATCAATACTGACCGATAGCCTTACAAGCCGCGCCTGGTTTCCTTTGCTTAAAACTACGTCGTTTAGTGCTTGCGCTTCGGACGCCAGGCAGCCATTACGCATAACAGTAGAATGTAACATGCAACGCTCTTCAATATCATACTGCATATTATATATTTTTAGCAACTCTTTTTGCATTTGGGGAATTTCAATTTCTGTGAGAAAGCCCTTGCGGCCGACATTTATTCCGCATACGGGAATGCCTAATGCAGAGGTGTATTTTGCCATACGCAAAAACGTTCCGTCACCGCCTAATGAAATGCCGACGCTGATTTCTTTCATGCTCTCCGGGGTATCTATATCAAAGCGTGGGCAATCTTCATGCGAAAAAGCCAGAGTCGCAGGAAGCATCACCTTGATATCTCGTTCCCGGCAAAAGAACAACAGGTCGTCAAGCACTTCCCTGACTTTTTCTTTTTCCATGTTGGGAAAAACGCCAAAGGTAAATCCCATAGCCAAACCTCTCATTTTGTTTTTTCATGCGCCGCATCTACGATGGCGGGAATATAGTATTCAAAAGGATGATTAACGGCATTCGCCTGTCCGAGGTAAAGAAGGTATTCAATATTGCCTTCAGGGCCGCGAATAGGAGAATAGGTCAGTCCCAAAGGAATGAGTCCGTTATTTTGCGCTGAAGTTACTATTTTTTCAAGAACGTCTTTATGTATCACCGGATTGCGTACTACTCCCTTTTTCCCGACGTTGTCACGCCCGGCTTCAAACTGCGGCTTGACTAAAGCTATTATTTGGCCGTCTTCAGCCAAAAGCTCTACCAGTACCGGAAAAACCAGTTCCAGTGATATGAAAGCCAGATCTATCGTCATTACGTCTATTTGTTCGGTGAAACTGCCTTGCGGCAGATGGCGCGCATTAGTACGTTCCATGTTTATCACGCGGCTGTCTGTGCGCAATTTCCAAGCTAACTGGCCATATCCAACGTCTACCGCGTATACCTTCTGCGCACCGTTTTGCAGTGCGCAATCAGTAAATCCGCCGGTCGATGCCCCAATATCCGCTACGATTTTGTCTTTTAGCGAGATATTAAATTCACAGAGGGCTTTTTCCAGCTTCAGGCCACCTCGGCTGACATAGGGCATGTTCTCCCCGGTGATCCTGATAAAAGCTTCTGTATCCACCTTAGTACCCGACTTATCTATTTTTCGCTCGTTAACCAGTATGCGCCCTGCCATAAGAGCTGCCGCGGCTTGCTCCCTTGATGAGAAAAAGCCCTTTTCCACTAGAAGAAGGTCTATTCGTTCTTTTTTCATGTCTTTTGGCAAAAAGTCATTATGCGTTCAGTCATACCGTCAACATCGAGCCCCAAGTCTGCCAAGAGGAGTTCCCGGTTGCCATGCGGCACAAATTCATCGGGCAGCCCCAGTGTCAAAACCGATGTTGTACCTAAAAGGTCTTTTTGATCAAGTTTTTCCAGCACAGATGAACCAAATCCACCCGCCAGGACATTTTCTTCCATGGTAATTATATGTTTGAAGCTGTTGGCATGCTCCAAAAGCAGGTTTTCATCCAGCGGTTTTATAAAGCGTGCGTTTACTAATGTGGAATTGACGCCGCGCTCTTCAAGCTGGCGGCAAACTTTTTTCGCTTGCTCCACCATGCCGCCCACCGCCCATATAGCGACGCTGTCACCAAAAGAGAGGACTTCCGCTTTGCCGATTTCCATGACCGGCTGGTCTTTATATATCTCGACGCCTACACCTTCGCTCCTCGGATAGAAGATCGCCGTTGGACTGTTATGCTGTAAAGCGGTTTGCAGCATCTGGTAGAGCTCATTTTCATCTTTGGGTGCAAATAAAGTGATATTCGGCATACTGCGCAGAAACGAATATCCAAATACACCGTGATGAGTGGCTCCATCATCGCCCACTAGGCCGGAACGGTCGAGCGCCAGCACCACTGGAAGTTTTTGCAGACAGACGTCATGTAGTATCTGATCGTACGCCCGTTGGCTAAAGGTAGAGTATATCCCTACCACCGGTTTTATGCCTTCACAGGCCATACCGGCTGCCATTGTCACTGCATGCTGTTCCGCTATGCCTACATCAAAAAATCTTTCAGGGAAAGTTTTGGCAAAAGCTGACAGACCTGTGCCGTCAGGCATGGCCGCGGTTATGGCCACGATGCGTTCGTCTTTCTTGCCCAGTTCCACCATAGCTTGGCCAAATACTTCACTGTAGGTGGGGTATTTCCCCGTTTTTAATTTATCACCCGTTTCAACGGCAAACGGCCCCACACCGTGGAAGCTGGCGGCCTTCTTTTCCGCCGGAGCATAACCTTTTCCTTTACGGGTCATAACGTGCACTACGGTCGGTCGGTCGCTCTGCCTGGCCAGTTCGAATACTTCCAGCATATGTTTCATATTATGACCGTCTACCGGGCCAATATAGCTAAACCCGAGTTCTTCGAACAGCATGCCCGGTACCAGCAAAAATTTCACACTGTTTTTTACACGTTCCACGGTTTTTTGTACCTGGTCGCCGATGGAGGGTATGCTTTTCAAAACAGAGTCTATATCACGTTTGATGCGCGAATAGGTCGGCGCAGTGCGCATCCGGTACAGGTATTCCGAAAGTGCTCCAACATTTTTGGCGATCGACATTTCGTTATCATTAAGAACGACCAGCATTTTTTTCTGTAGATCGCCAGCGTTGTTGAGCGCTTCAAAAGACATGCCTCCGGTAAAGGAACCATCGCCAATGACGGCTACTATGTCGAAATGTTCTTTTTTCAGATCGCGAGCCACCGCCATTCCCAGAGCGGCGGAAATAGAAGTGCTGGCATGTCCTGTGCCAAAGGCGTCATACACGCTTTCCGAACGCAAGGGAAAGCCGCACAATCCTTTATATTGGCGCAGGCTGGAAAATTCTGCCCGGCGTTCAGTGAGTATTTTGTGTATATACGACTGATGCCCCACATCCCAGATAATTTTATCTCTGGGGCAGGAAAATACTCTATGTAACGCAATCGACAATTCCACCACGCCCAGATTGGGGGCAAGGTGTCCTCCCGTGTCCGCAACCGTATTTATGATAAGTTCCCGTATTTCTTCAGCTAGACCCGGCAAGAGAGACTCGTCCAACTTTTTGAGATCGGCTGGCGAATTGATTTTTTCCAGTAAACTCATTATTTATTCCCCGCAAATAATATATTAGTCTAATTTTAATACGTCTTGTTAGCATTATTATACTACAGTCAAAAGATGTTTGTCGAAAAAAATCGACAATTAGTTTTTCCGTGCAAGTAACTTTTTAATCAGGTAAATGAGATGCACACCTGTATTACCAAAAACCGCTGCCGCTTCCACAGCTTTTTCAACATGCTGACCGGCCAGTTCACAGGCGCCTTCCAAGGTATAACTAGAAACATAAGTGCATTTGCCCTGACGTTCATCACTGCCGGCGGTTTTGCCCATTTCAATTGGATCGCCGGTCACATCCAAAATATCATCGGT
>JAVBNN010000013.1:0-86182 GCA_031551525.1 Acidaminococcales bacterium | reverse complement strand
CTCCGCCACCGCCACCGCCATCAAGAGGGTAAACTTTGAGGCCTCACTCGGTAAAAGCGGCGGGCGCAACACCAATGAAAACCAGATGCCCGCGGCAAAAGGCGAAAACCAGCCTCGCGCAATGCGCCCACGCCCACCGGTCTGTTCTTCGGCTACTACCAGTGTCCCGTGCGGAGCGCCGTCGAGCGCCGCACGCTTCGCTACATCGTTGGTAGAAGCCACACTTTCGAGGTAGATGATCTCGCGTCCCAGCCATTTGGTAGAAAGGCGCGCGCTAACTTCTGCCGGTAGCAAGAGATCGGGCGCGCTATGCAGTATATAGCCTTTTTTGTGCAGCGCGTCTATGGCATAGCCTTCTTCTTTTAAAACATTTATGTGTTTCCAGACAGCTGTGCGCGATATATCAAGGCGCTGGGATATTTCCTCACCGGAAACAGGACGCCCTTTATTGTCGCGCAAAAGGTCGATGATTTGCCTGCGCATTTCCCACCCCGTTAATGTTTCGTTGCAGCCTGGCCTATTTGGGTGAACAACAATCCTCCTGCCAGGGCAGGAGGATGAGGTCGTCAATAGACTGCTGGAGAATTGCTGGTGTCCACTACCGGTTCCGGCCTTTTCGCCGCTTCTTTGTTTTCAGCTTCCGGCTGTTGGAGCGTACTGTTGTCGTCCACTACTTCGTCTACCTTGTCGGGCAGTTTGCCGTGTTCCAAGAGGTAGGCTATGTCTGTGGCGTCTATGGTCTCTCGCTCCAAAAGCGCATTGGCGATCAGGTTTAGTTTGTCGAGGTTGCTCCTGATAAGGTTTTCCGCAGCGGCGTAGGCTTCCTCGATGAACAGCTTTACTTCGTTATCGATGGCAAAAGCGATCTCTTCGCTATAATCCTTGTCCCGGCCAATATCGCGACCCAAGAATACCTGATCCTGCCTGCGGCCAAAAGTAATGGGCCCGAGTTTTTCACTCATGCCGTATTCGCAGATCATCTTTCTAGACAGTGCGGTCGCCCGCTCAAGGTCGTTCTGCGCGCCAGTAGATATTTCGCCCAGCACCACCGCTTCAGCCACCCGGCCACCCAAAAGGGTCTTTATACGGTCGAGCAATTCTGAACGGGTCGCATAATAGCGGTCTTCTTTAGGTATCATTAGAGTATAGCCGCCCGCTTGCCCACGCGGTATGATGGAAACTTTGTGCACAGGGTCAGTATTGTCAAGAAGTATATTAATGATGGCATGACCGGCTTCGTGAAAAGCTGTAAGTTTTTTCTCCTTGTCGCTGATCACTTTGCTTTTGCGCTCAGGACCTGCCATAACGCGTTCGATGGATTCTTCGAGTTCGGGCATCTCTATGCGCTTTTTATTACGGCGCGCCGACAAAAGCGCTCCTTCGTTAACGAGGTTTCTGAGGTCGGCGCCGGTAAAGCCGGGGGTGCGCCGGGCCAGTATGTCAAGGTCAACGTCCTTGTCCAGCGGTTTGCCTTTTGAGTGTACTTTGAGTATCTCAAGGCGTCCTTTGACGTCCGGTTTGTCTACTACTATCTGGCGGTCGAAGCGACCTGGACGCAGAAGCGCCGGGTCAAGTATATCCGGACGGTTGGTCGCGGCAATGATGATGATGCCTTCATTAACGCCAAAGCCGTCCATCTCGACCAAAAGCTGGTTGAGTGTCTGCTCGCGTTCGTCGTGTCCGCCGCCAAGACCTGCGCCCCTTTGACGGCCCACAGCGTCTATTTCGTCGATGAATACTATACATGGAGCATTTTTCTTGGCTTGTTCAAACAGGTCGCGCACCCTCGATGCGCCGACGCCAACAAACATTTCCACAAAATCCGAGCCGCTGATACTGAAAAACGGTACACCGGCTTCGCCGGCCACTGCTTTAGCCAACAGAGTCTTTCCTGTACCGGGAGGGCCAAAGAGCAGCACTCCTTTAGGTATGCGAGCACCCAGCTCGTTGAATTTCCTCGGTTGTTTCAAAAATTCTACGACTTCTTCCAGTTCCTGCTTGGACTCGTCCGCGCCGGCCACATCGGCAAAAGATATCTTTACCCGCTCGTCGCCGTACATCTTGGCGCGCGACTTGCCGAAAGACATGACCCTATTGCCCCCGCCCTGCGTCTGCTGCATGATAAAGAACCATACGCCGATAAGAAGCAGCATGGGCAAAACGGATGAGAAAATCGCAGTCCACCAGGGCGGCTGTTCGGGCAGCTTGGCGCTTATCTCAACATTGCGCTCACCCAGTATCTCGATGAGTTTTGGGTCATTGGGCGCAATAGTGGTAAATTCCGCACCTGATTTGAGTTTTCCTTTGATCATTTTGTCAGTGATAGTTACCTGCGCCACTTCGCCCGCGTCCACACGACTTAAGAATTTCGTGTAGGAAATCTCCTGGGTGGTAGCGGTATGCGAAGAATAGTAGTCAATAATAGTGATCGCTACTATGATTATCAACAGATAAAAACTGACGTTGCGAAAAAATTTATTCAAAAGGTATTAAACCTCCTCTCAATTTCAGTCAAAACAAAATATACATAACTATAACACGTATACCCTATATCATACAACACAGTTTAGCGAAGAGCAAGTTCTATTTACCTGAGGCAGTCAGCCACCGTAGAGACTCCTTTTCAAAACTCCAATATAGGGAAGATTGCGGTATTTTTGCGCGTAATCGAGACCGTAGCCGACCGCGAATTCGTCCGGGATGGAAAAACCGCAGTAATCTATGTGTACATGTTGTTGACGGCAGGGTTCCTTGTCAAGCAATGCACACACCTTTAAGCTGGCCGGTCCGCGCCGCGCGAGTTCTATGAGTATTTCCGCGAGCGTTTGGCCGGTGTCGATTATGTCTTCGACTACCAGTACGTGCTTGCCTGCTATATCATGGTTGAGGTCTTTCAAAATATTTATCCTGCCGCTCGACAAAGCGCCCTGTCCGTAAGATGACACAGACATAAAGTCGTAATACACCGGCAAGTCCACTGCACGTGCCAGGTCGGCCATGAAAGTGACCGCACCGGTCAAAAGCCCTACCATGGTCAATTCCTGGCCAGCATAGGCGTCGGTTATCTCCCGCCCCAACTCGCTCACCCGAGTGGCGATGTCCTCTTTGCTGACAATGATTTTTTCAATGTCTTGTTCAAACATGTACATACTCCTGATCCAAAAATTCCAGATAAAGCCATTTGCCGTTATCCGGCGCCTCCCGGTAGGCGCAACGCAGCCCGACTATCCAGAGGATGCCGTCCCTGTCGCACACGAGAGGGATACCGTCCCGATCTTCGACCGGCAGTTTGTTGTCGATAAAAAATTCTTTGAGTTTTTGCCTGCTTCCTTGCATGCCGGATGGTTGGAAGAGGTCACCCGGTCGGCGGCTCCTAACTGTCAGTCCTCCGTCCGCCACCGCAGCCGGAAATATCGCCTTGGTCACGCCGTTGACCTTAGGTTTTCCGCCACGGAAAAGGGATGCCCGCAGGATGCGCCCATCTGGTAGATCTGCTCGCCCGGGCACTGGTAGTTTCAGTTCCTCAAGCGGATTTACCTTTATTTCATCGAATGGTCGGGTAGCGAATAATAATTCGTCATAGGTCTTTTTCACTTTCAGATCGCCCGGCAAGTCAATAACCGCACCGGTACGACCGGCAAGGAGAAGTTCGCGCACTTTGGCGATATGCTTGCTGCCTATGTAACCGTTATTGCTAAGAACGTGGTTGATGGCGAGCGCGATAATGCGGCTACACATAGCCTTATGTTCGGCCGAGAGAGCGTCGAGCGGCAAAGATAGGCTATCACGGTCTTGCAAGATCATATTGTCGTATTTTTCTTTGGCCAAAGAGCGCAAAAAATCCGCGTCGGTCTCTAAAAGTTCCCCGGTCCGGCAGAGTGCATCCACCACGGCCGGGTTGAATTTTTCCATTTGCGGGAGCAGTTCCAGGCGTACCCGGTTGCGCAGGTAGTTTTTGTTTTTATTGCTGCTGTCCTTACGATAGGCGATCTTTTGCTGGTCGCAAAAATCTTCTATATTTTTCCGTTCTACACCCAAAAAAGGCCGCACAATATCCACCTGACGTCCCTGCATGCCAGTCAGACCTTCTATGCCGCTTCCGCGCAGAAGATTGAGGAGTATAGTTTCGGCGTTGTCTTGATGGTTGTGCGCTACAGCAATACAGCTGTACCCGTCGCGGTCCGCCACTTTTCGCAACGCCTCATAGCGAAGGATACGGGCCGCCTCTTCTACAGAGTGTCCGCCCTCTGTGGCCAGTTTTTGTACATCCACGTGTTCAGTAGAGCAGGTGATGCCGCGCAGACGGCAAAAATTGCCGACCCACAGCGCGTCTTCGTCCGATTCTTTGCCGCGCAGATGGTGGTTTACATGGCATACGCCCACCTGCCAGCCACCTCTGATCGAAAGCGTGCGCAATATTTCCAAAAGGGCAATGGAATCCGCGCCGCCTGAACAGGCGACCAGTATCCTTTCGCCACTTTTAAAATAAGCGTGTTCATCTATAGTTTTTTTTACTTTATTGACCACAGATTCAGCCGTTTTTTCCATATAGTCCTCCATATGTGATCAAATCAGCAAAAAAGAGCATTTCCAGCGGAATGCTCTTTGGGGGATATATACTGCCTATACATCCGCTGTCATTTTTAGCTAAATGGGCCGCGGTATTCAAAAAGCACTCGGTCAGCCGCCCCGGCGGCCACCGCCTCGTCCACCGCGTTTGGATTCCGTATTCTTTTTCAGGTCGGTCAAACGATCATCACTGTCTTTCAGGAAGCGGTTCATTTTGTCTTCAAAAGACACCGGCGCAGGCGCAGACTTGACAAAATGACGCGGTTCAAATGACGGCGCCGGTTTTGGCGGACGCGGCGTCGGCGGATTTGCTTGTTTGACTGACAAGCCGATCTTCCCGCGCTCGTCAATAGTCAAAACTTTTACTTTCACCTTGTCCCGCTCTTTGAGAAATTCACGGACATCGCGTACATAAACGTCAGAAACTTCGGATATATGTATCAGCCCTACTTTGTTCTCAGGCAGTTCAACAAATGCGCCAAAATTGGTTATACCGGTAATGGTTCCTTCAACAATAGATCCTACCTCGATCGACATAAGAAAAAGCCGTCCCCCCTACTGCGATTTAACTATTGATACGCTGCCCTGATTATACCCTTGAAAAATCCCGGCTGTCAATAATTCCTACCATCTTTTATTCCCTCATTAGAACAGGCACTTCACCTTTTTTGACCATATTATAATCTTCGCGCGCCACTTTTTCAATAAAAGCCGGGTCATTGGCGCTCGCTCTTTCCCTGTTGAGCTGCTTTTGTTTTTCTTCCAGTTCAACGATGCGTATCTTGGTCGCTTCTATCTCTTTATTTGTTTCATATATTTTTATTTCCTGCTCTATTATCTTCACGGTAAAAACCATGCTCAGCAAAGCCAGCACACAACATATGATCTTGATTTTGCTAAGTTTCATAATGATAGCACCACCACAACACAGCAATTTTGAATATTCCTGTTTAGAGTATACCACCATGACACAGTTAAGTAAAAGCATTATTTGCAAAAAGCTGTCGGTTTGCGCTATTATTGAAAAAGGAGGGTTTATGTACAGACCACTTATCAGAAACCGCATAACAATTTATTTTATCGTTATAACAGGCGGAGCTTTGCTTTTTTTGGGCCTTTACACCCTGTACGCCTTTAAGGAATATAGCGAAAAAAACTTCATAGACAGCATGTTTATCCACGCCAGATACAGCAGGGACGTGCTGTACGGCGAAAGCCCGGACATCCGGCAGCGCGACCGGCTCAATACACTCGCCTTCAACCTCGGCGATAGTATGGGCCTTGATATAGAAGTCATCGGACAATCAGGCGCGGTCATTGCCGCCAGCCGTCCCCGCTCAGCCAATGCCGGGCAGCTAGAAAAGTCTGAGGTAGCGTCCGCCCTAACGGGGAATTTCGGCTGGGATATACGCCCGGATGATACTGGGCAAAAAACTGCTTTCGTCGCAGTTCCCTTCACCATAAGTCCGCCTTACCAGGCGGTAGTAAGGGTATCCCAACCAGCCGAAGAGTTATACGGCCAGTTTGCCGGTTTGGCCAGGGCTATCGCAGCCGCCTTTCTGGTTGCCCTCTTCCTCGCCGCCTGGTTGAGTGTTCGTCTGGCGAAAAGACTGGTCCGCCCGCTGGAAGAAATAACCGACAGTGCCGCAAAAATGTCCGCCGGACAGCTTGACGAGCGTATCCACTACAAAGGTGATGGCGAATTCGCCCTGCTTTCACACGTACTCAACAACCTGGCCGCAAATCTGTCACAAAAGATACATGAAACATCTGCTGAAAAACAAAAACTTGAACTCATACTGCAAAATATGGACAACCCAGTCCTATTATTTGATAAAAACGGCCGCGTGAGCGCCGCCAACCGTCATGGGCAGCAACTGTTCGGCCCAAATCTGCTCGGGCAACACCAACTAGCGGCCATCGGCAGCAGCGTGCTGGATACGGCCATACGCTCCGTGCAGGACAATAGCGTTGCTAAATCGACCACTCTAAAACTTACTTTCAATGGCCTAAAATACATCTTTCAAGTTTTCGTCGCTTCGCTACCCGCTGGACAAAATATCCTTTGCGTGTTTCACGACATTACCGCACTTCAAAACATCTATGAAAAACAAATGGAATTTGTCGCTAATGCCTCACACGAACTGGCCACGCCTCTGACCGCGATAAGGGGTTTTTCCGAAACACTCCTTGACGGCGGACTGGGCTCAACTGCTACCAATATAAAATTTATAAAAATAATCCACGAAGAAAGCGAGCGCATGCAGCGCCTCCTGGCCGATCTGTTAAGACTCGCTCGCCTCGACGCGGCAGACTACCGGCAGGCCATCGCACTGTCACCCATAGCGGCCGAAGGACTTTTGGAAGAAGTGTTGGAAGAGTTTTCCAACCAGTGCCAACACAAAAATATCTCCCTGTCAATAGATTACCAGCGCCAGCCGGGCAGTCTCCTGGCCAACCGCGACTGGCTCAAACAAGCGCTGGTCAACTTGACGGAAAACGCCGTGAAATATTCTCCCGAAGGTGGAAAAATAATGCTCACTTATGACGCAGATGATGCCTGCGCTACCTTTTCTGTGAGTGACTCCGGCCTGGGGATCGCGCCGGAAAATCTGCCACTGGTCTTTGAACGCTTTTATCAAGTGGATAAAGCGCGCGTCAAGGGCAATTCCGGCGGCACAGGCCTTGGCTTGGCAATAGTAAAATCCATCGTAGAAATGCTGGGCGGTACGGTGAAGGTAGAAAGCCGCCTCAAAATAGGGACAACCTTTAGTTTTACTGTACCGCTGAATAAAATTTTAGTTTCCAGCTAAAAGTAATTATCCCTCAACGCTAGGCTGAGGGATATTATTTTATACATAGATGATTTTGTCTTTCGGCAGCCACCGGCACAAACACTGGCAAAGTTTTTCAGTGTCGAGGGGTTTAGAGAGATAATCATTAAAACCGGCTTCCATGAAAATATCACCGGTTCCCGTCATTACATTGGCGGTAAGCGCAACCACAGGTACAGCCGCACAATGTTTATTCAATAGTCGCAAGTGTTTGACGGCCTCTATGCCGTCCATTTCAGGCATCATCTGGTCCATAAAAACGAGATCGTAGTCTTTTTCGGCCGCCATGAGAAGTGCTTGAGCTCCTGACAAAGCCGTTTCAGGAGTTATTTCATAAGAGTTCAGCACTGCTTCCGCCACGATAAGATTTATGTCGATGTCGTCCACCACCAGTATTTTAGCCTGTGGCGCACGCATTAATATGCAGCTGTGTTCTTCCAGCAGCGCCTCACCCGGAACGCACGGCAAACGGACGGTAAAAACGGTTCCTTGTCCGTATTCGCTTTCCATGCTCAGTGTTCCGTTCATCGCTTCACACAAACGCCGCGTTATGGCAAGTCCCAGACCCGTCCCGCCTATATTTTTGTTTTTCTTCAAATCAAGCTGTTCGAAAGGCTGGAATAACCGTTCCTGATCTTCTGGCTTAATACCTATACCTGAATCACTGATACTAAATTTGAGCATGTCTTCTTCTAAACATACGGCAATTTTCACATGGCCTTTTTGTGTGTATTTTATCGCATTACTTACAAGATTGTTCATTATTTGGCGCAATTTATTTTCATCACATACAATAAAACGCGGCAGTGTAGCAGTAAAGTCGGTCAGCAGTTTCAGCCCTTTTGGTTTGGCCGTCACGCTAGCCGATTCCACTATGTTTTTCAGGAAAACATCCAAGTCAAAGTTGGATGGTTCTATGGTGAGTTTGCCCGCCTCTATCTTTGAAAAATCAAGTATGTCATTTATAATACTCAACAGCGTCTGCGAGGAAATTTTCATGTTTGCCAGATAGTTGGCCTGCCGTTCAGAAAGGGGTTCTTTCGTTATAGAGTCCTGTAAGCCAATAATAGCGTTCATCGGAGTCCGTATTTCATGACTCATTGTGGCAAGAAAGTCTGATTTAGCCCTGTTGGCAGCTTCAGCCGCCTCTTTCGCACCCACCAGTTCGGTCGAGTCATGCAAGAAAAAAAGCACGCCCGCAAAAACATCCTCTTCGTCAACAAATGGGCGCGCATACACTTCAAACATCCGCTTGCCGACAGTGAGCTCGACTGTAGCTTTTTCCGGTTTCGCACTGCCCATTAAAGCGCCCTGCCCGGACATTTTCAAAAGGGCATCCGACAGCTCGCTGGGAAAGTATCTTGCGGTAATAGCCGAAAAATCCCGGCCAATCAATACGGACAGGTCATCCACGTCTAAAAAGACACCTAGCGCTTTGGTGCCAAGTATGTATTTCATTTTGTTATCGAGCAGAAAAATAATGTCCGGGCAATTTTCCAAAAGCAGCATCATATAGCGTTCCTGCTTTTTTTTATCGCTCTGCATCACATTATTTAGGGCTATCTGCGTATTCATGCTTACGCGCAATGTAGCCAGCATTTTCTCCGCTACCCGCAGTTGTCGGCTGAGTTTTTTATTCTCCAGTTCAACCTCAGCCAATCGCTCAATAAGCGTTCCGTTTTTTATTTCGTTTTCACAGTCTTGCATGTTTGCCTCCCCATAGCCAGAACAAACAATTTTACAACACGCACACAATAAGTGAATAATTGTGGAAACGGTTGGTGACGGCCCCTAAGCTGTAGGAAGTAGGACAAATTTCACCACCGGAATACGCCATCATATAAGGAGTGTTCGGATTCATTATTTCAGCGATGCGCTGCGCTTCGGCCAAGGATTCGTTACCGAAAGACATGCGGCGCACCATGCAGGAAAACATCAAAATAGCGTTGACGTTTTCAAGGTTATTGAGTTTGTCCATAAGAGCGGTGGTTGTTTCCAGCACGTCTTCGCCGTCAAAAGTGCTCATCTTAAAAACAGAATTTTCATAAATATTGCCGCGGCATATCCCGGCGCCGCATTCATCGAAGGTAACAAGCGCCCGCACTACAGGAACGCCGTCATAATCTTCCCGTTTTTTAAAATCTAAAAGAAGCGGCAAAAACTGTACCCCTTCATCTATCACACCGTTTTTGGCCAAACCTATGCTTTCAAAATAATCCGCCGCAGTTACATCGTTGATTTCCTCGATTATATTGCCGGAGGACTTTGTTATTTCTCCGCTGTAGGGCAAAAGACGTTTGCCTGATATCGTCGCCATAAAAAAGCGCGGAGTTATATCACCGGAGATCAGTATGAAAGAAAGCATGGTGTGCCCGCTGTTTACGCCACAAATGGGTGCGCTGTTTTCATATGTCATGGAGTCGTCGATGGCTATGGTACCAAATATAGGCGTATTGGGCACCAGTTTTTCAAAAACCTCAACATAGCAGTCGCCCGCATTACCCAAAATAAGCGGCGGAAAGATGATAGCCAGCTTTGGTTTCTCCGGCAGTTTTGTCGCGGCCTCTTGATAAGGGCCGGACAAAGCCGCGAACATATCTTCCCCTTCTCTTATCTGTTCGGCCAAGCCGGTGGAGAAAGAAGCATCATCAGAAGTAAGCACCAGCATGGTCAGCATTAAAACTCCGGCCTCGGATGGAACGGCTTGTGAAGTAGTCGTCGTGCCTGCTATGGGAAATGGCAACCCTTCCGCAAGAGCAGTGACTACTCTAGATGCGATAAATTCCGGATCGCACATAATGATGCCCACACTATTTTTCAAAAACGTGATTTTTTCCTCGAGTTGTTTTTTTACTTCTGCCAGGGCTAACTGCGGATCGTCCAGTTCATAGGTGAAAACTGTAGCGGCTTTTATCATTAAACACCAACACCATTCATATTTTCTAACTATTATCTATAATTATAACACGGAAGTTCATAACCTTGTAGATATTAAATTTTTAAGATTTTACTACGTGTATTTTATATATAAACCAAGTGGGAAGGAGGAACTGGCAATGCAAAACAGCCGCGCTTACGCGCGGCCGGGTATATATTTTTTTACTCCAGGCCTGTATGTCTCCTGCTGAACTGCAAGAGGGCGACAAAAGAGATATTTATGCACAGCACCATTAGTATGAGGAGGGCCGCCGTGCCGTTGGCTATGTCCATTCGATCCGGCACCAGGCCGATACCCATGACGTACCACATGTGAACGGCCAGAGTTTCGCCCGCGGCAAACAGGTCAAAGTCCGCCATGTGCCGGGAAACGGTTGTACCAGCGGTAAATATGAGTATGGCGCTTTCGCCGATCGCCCGGCCGGAGGTGAGCATCATACCGGTGATGATACCCGGGAGGGCGCTCGGGAACACTACTTTGCGGATGGTCTGCCATTTGGTCGCGCCGAGGGCCAGGCTGGCCTCGCGGTAGGTGTCGGGCACTGTTCTGAGGGCCTCCTCGGTCACCCGGACCAGGAGCGGCAGGTTGAGCAGCACGAGCGCCAGCGAGCCGCCGATGATGCTAAAGCCGAAGCCTAAAAAGTTGACGAATATTATCATGCCAAAAAGGCCAAGAACGATGGAGGGCACTGTGGCCAGGCTTTCGATGCAGATACGGATCGTGCGGGTCAGGAGGTTGTTTCCGGCGTATTCGTTGAGGTAGACCGCCGCCCCCACCGCGACCGGAACGGAAACTAGCATGGACAAAAAGAGTATGTATAGGGTGTTAAAGAGCTGCGCCCCTACCCCGCCGCCCGCCTCGATATCGCGCGACATGCCTAAGATGAAGCCGAAGTTCAAGACCGGCAGGCCTTTATAAAAGATATAGCCGAGAAAGAGCGCCAGGAGGCCGAGCAAAAAGCCGCCCACCGCCCAGAGGCAAATACGCGCCAGTTTGTCGTTGCGTCTGTTTTTGGCGGCAAAACTACTCATCATACCATCCTCCGCTCGGCTATCTTGCGTATGGCCAGTATCATGGCCAGTGATATCAGCAGAAGTACCAGCGCCATGAGAAAGAGCGAATTGCTCCAGGCCGAGCCGAAGGGCGTATTGCCCATCTCGATGACTATTTCGCTCGGCAGGGTGCTGGTCGGCATGAAGAGCGATTTTGCCAGCTGCGGCGTGTTGCCTATGACCATCTGCACGGCCATGGTCTCGCCGATAGCTCGGGCCATGCCGAGTATGAGGGCGGTCATCAGTCCGGGCAGCGCGGCCGGCAGTATGATGTGCCAGATGGTCTGCCAGTAGGTGGCTCCCATGGCGAGCGACGCCTCCTCCAGCGGTCGGGGCACTGCCCTGATGGCGTCTTCGGATATGCTGATCACGGTGGGCAAGATCATGATGGATAGTATCAGCGCTGCGGTAAAGAGGCCAAAACCGCTCGCTACGCCGAAAAACTCGCGTACAGCGGGGACGACGATCGTCAGGCCGATAAAACCGTAAACTACCGACGGTATGGCCATATAAAGGCCGACCGCCGGTTTCATTATGGAATATAGTTTTTTCGGCGCTATTTTGGCCATGAACACGGCCCCGGCCACGCCTAGCGGGCCGCCGATCAGTATGGCCAGCGCGGTCACGTAAAAGCTGCCGGTGATAAAGCTTACAGCGCCGAATTTGTTGTCCAAGGGGTCCCACTTGGCCGACAGGAAAAACTCGGCCAGGCTGACCTCGCTGAAGGTCTGCAAACCCTGCTGTCCGATAAAAAATACTATTGCCGCGATGAGCACCGCCAGCAAAAGCGCGCAGGCGACAAAGAGCCGGCTGACCAGCCAGTCGGACAACTTGCGGCTGGCGTCATATTTTTTCACCCTGCGGCCATACAGGGCTGTACGAAAGTTTTGCTTTGGGCAAAATTTTCTACAGCTTTTGTTTTCCTGTGCGCTGGCAATAATACTATTGTTATCTTCCATCCTTACACCGTTTCTTCATACGGATAGTGGCCAGGGCGCATGGCCCCGGCCTGTCCGCTTTATTTTTTCAGTTTCGATAAGGGGATGAAACCGCTCTTTTCGGCATACTGGGTTTGGAACTCGCTGCCGGTCACAAAGTCGATGAAGGCTTTGACCGCGCCCGTGGGCTGGCCTTTAGTGAACATGCGCCCAAAGGTGTAGACCGGGTATTTGCCTGACGCGACCGCGTCGAGCGAGTATTTTGCTCCGTCATAGGCCAGCGTTTTTACGCTGCTGTCAGCGTAGGCGGCGTCCACATAGCCGATCGAGCCCGGCGTGGAGCCTACCGCCGCACGCACTGCCCCGTTGGAGTCCTGAATGACGGTGTTGTCGGTAAATTTCGCGCCCTGCAAAACTACTTTGGCGATGGTCGCCCGGGAGCCGGAGCTGGAGGAACGGCCGATGGCGGTTATCTTCTGGTCTTTGCCGCCCACGTCTTTCCAGTTGGTCACTTTGCCCGAGAGTATGTCCACATACTGCTGACGGGTGAGGTTATCGACGCTAACGTCTTTATTGGTGATGAATACGAAGGGGATGCCGACCAGCATGTGCTCGGTAAGGCCCTTGTCTTTCAGGCTGTCCTGTAGTTCGACGTCGGAGTTGCCGATCTGTACCGAACCGGACGCCACCTGGTTCTGGCCGGTGAAGGAACCGCCCGCCGACAGGTTAACCGTTACTTTTTCGTATTTTTTATAAAATTCTTCCTGTCCGGCTTTCAAAAACGGTAGCAAGGCCGAGGAGCCGGACGCGGTAACTGTGCCGCTAATGCTGGTATTGCCGCCCGCCGCAGCCGGAGCTTCTTTTTTGTCGCCGCCGCAGCCGGATAACAGCCCCAGGCCGCATACCAGGCCAACCGCCAGAATACTTTTCAGAGATTTTTTCACTTTATAAAGCCTCCTTTAAATTTACCTTGTGTGGTCGATTTAATTATAAGACGCTTTAAAAAAGCTTTTGTTACGCCCATGTTAAGAATTTGTTAATTGCGTTAAGTGTGATATTTTGCTCAAAAGCATACCACCACTACACCAAAGATTGGCTAGAAAGTGGTAGAGGTTGGGGCGCGCGGAGTATTTTAGCGGAAACGTACAAAACGTACGTTGAGCATAAAATACGACAAGTAACTCAAGATATGCCGCTTTCTAGCCAATCTGCCTAACTACCCTTTTATGCGGTGTCCCGTCACCATATAAACCACCCACTCAGCAATGTTGGTGGTGTGATCGCCCAATCGTTCCAGACAACGCGCTGCATACAAGAGCTGGCTGGCTTGGTTGATGTTGGCCCGGTCGGCCATCATGTACTCCAGAAGGTCGCGCAGTATCTTGTCACATAGATCGTCCACTTCGTCGTCCGCCTGACAGACCTGTTCGGCCAGTTCTATATCCATCTCGACATAGGCTTTGATGGAGTTTTTCAGCATGATATTGACTTTTTCCGCCATTACCGGTATGTCGATGAGCGGCTTTATCAGCGGCTGGTGGCCAATCTCCAGCGCCACTTCCGCGATATTTTTGGCGTGATCGCCCATGCGTTCTATGTCGGTAGTGATCTTGAGCGCGGTGCCGAGTATGCGCAGGTCTTTGGCTGTGGGCTGCTGGAGGGCGATGAGCATTAGGCAGCGGTCTTCTATCTCTATCTGCATGTCGTCTATCACTTCGTCTTCGTCGATGACTTTTTGCGCCACGGCCGTGTCCTGGCGTTTGAGGGCGTCTACCGCCTGTTCCATCGCTTTATCTACCAGTTGGCACATTTCGATAAGTTGTTGGCGCAAATTTTCCAAATCATTATTAAAAGCTTCACGCATGATTTAACCAAACCTCCCGCTGATATAGTCTTCCGTCCGTTTGTCGCCCGGTTGCATAAATATCGTCTTGGTAGCCTGGCACTCGACCATTTCCCCGTTAAGGAAAAAGGCGGTGTCATCGGATACGCGGGCGGCCTGCTGCATGTTGTGCGTGACCATCACTATGGTGTATTCTTTCTTTAGTTCGCCGACCAGTTCTTCTATCTTCATGGTGGATATGGGATCGAGCGCCGAACAGGGCTCGTCCATCAAGAGGACTTCCGGCTCCACCGCCAGCAGCCTGGCGATACACAGGCGCTGCTGCTGCCCGCCCGAGAGGCCCATAGCTGATTTGTTCAGGCGGTCTTTAACTTCCTTCCAGAGCGCCGAACCTTGGAGGCTTTTTTCCACCAGCGCGTCAAGCTCGGCCTTGGGTGGGTTGCCGTGGATGCGCGGGCCGTAGGCGATGTTGTCGTATATGCTCATGGGAAAAGGGTTCGGACGCTGAAAGACCATGCCCACCTTCTTGCGCAGGCTTACTATGTCGACTCCCGGATGATAGATGTCCTGGCCGTCGATCAGCACTTTGCCGTCTATGCGTACAGAGTCGATGAGGTCGTTCATGCGGTTGAGCGTCTTTAAAAAAGTCGATTTTCCGCAGCCGGACGGGCCGATGAGCGCCGTCACAGAATTTTTCTTCACCTTGAGGGATATTTCTTTCAGCGCCTGGTGTTCGCCGTAAAACAGGCGCAGGCTATCCACCTGTATTTTCTCGTTCGCGTCTGGCATCTGCCGGCCTCCTTATAGTTCTCTTACCCGCACTATACCACAAAAAATAAAACAAAGAGCTAACCTATTGTTAACTCTTTGTTAATTTTTTCCGATTTTTCAGTTGCCGGAGAAACGATAGCCTACCCCGCGCACTGTTTCGATAGCGGCGGCAATCTTTTCGTCCTTTTCGAGTTTCGCTCTAAGATGCCGGACGTGCACGTCCACCGTGCGGGTGTCTCCATAGTAGTCATAACCCCAGACCTTCTCTAAGAGTTCTTCTCTGCTGAACGCCCGCCCGCTGTTGGTAATGAAAAGTTTCAAAAGTTCGTACTCTTTAGGCGTAAGCTCGAGTTTTTCGTCATGCAGGAAAACTTCGTAACGAATAAAATTCATGCGCAGACCGCCTACCGACAGTTCGCCCTGCACGCCCGTCTGTCCGGACGTACGCCGGAGCACTGCCTTGGCACGCGCCGTCAGTTCGCGCGGGCTGAAGGGTTTGACCATGTAGTCGTCCGCGCCCATTTCCAGGCCCAGCACCTTATCTATCTCTTCCTGGCGGGCGGTCAGCATGATGATGGGTATGCCGGCCGTCAGCACATTCCCTTTCAGCCGCCGGCAAACCTCGAGGCCGTCCAGGCCGGGCAGCATTATGTCGAGAATGACCAGATCAGGCTTTTCATTTTGCGCCAGCTGCCAGGCGGAAAGTCCGTCCGCCGCCTCGCTCACGCTGTAGTCCGCCCGCTCCATAGTGACGCGGACGAGTTCTCTTATGTTTTCTTCGTCATCTACTATCAGCACGTGTGTTTTCACCACATTACCCGCCTTTTTTGTACGAAATGGCGATAAAGCAGTATATCTTGAGTTGCTTGTCGTATTTTATGCTCAAATGGTGTACTTTTCTGCTAAAATACTCCGCGCGCCCCAACCTCTGCCACTTTCTAGCCATTCTTTTTAATTATGAATAAAAGCCAGGCAAACAGCCTGGCTTTTATATAGTTTATTTCTTTTTGTTTACTTCTTCTTTGAAAGCTTTGCCTGCTTTGAATACGGGCACGGTGGCGGCGGCGATTTGAATCTCAGCGCCGGTTTGAGGGTTTTTGCCTTTGCGGGCAGCCCTATGTTTGAAATCGAAAGTACCAAAACCGATGATCTGTACTTTGCTCTTTCCTGCGACTTCACCTTTAATGCTTTCCACCATTGCGTTTACGGCTTTTTCGGCATCCTTTTTAGTCATACCGGCTTTTTCGGCAACACTGGCGATAAGTTCAGTTTTGTTCACAATTACTCCTCCTCAAACAAATAATTTTTCTTGCTTACTAAACATACCCGACAGACAGCGGTCTGTCAAGTGGGAGTTCGTCACTTAGATTTATTCTATGCTTTCTCCGTTTTTCCTGCTAAAAAGTTTATTTTTTTCATTATCCGGCAGATTTTTTCGCTTTCTGCCAGAATTCTTCCAGCTCCGGCAGGGAAAATGCCTGCCACTCTTTGTCGCTGGACGCAACATATTTTTCTACCAACTCAAACCGCTTCACAAACCGGTTGCAGGCAGCCGTCAGTGCGGTTTCCGGTTCGCAGCCGATATGTCGGGCCAGATTGGCCAGGGTGAACAATATATCGCCCAGTTCATGATCTATCTCTTTAGGTTGTCCGCCTGTCAGCGCTTCTTTAAGTTCGGCGGTTTCTTCTTCGATCTTTTCCCACACGCCTGAGGCGTCCGGCCAGTCGAAACCCACTTTGGCCGCTTTGCCCTGCAGCTTGAAAGCCCGCATGAGCGACGGCAGGCCCGGCGACACACCAGCCAGCACGGTCTTGCGTTTGCCGCCGTATTCTTCTTTTTTTATCGCTTCCCAGTTTTTCAGCACCTCGGCCGAGCTGCCCACCTCGATACCGCCAAAGACATGCGGGTGGCGGCGGTACAGCTTTTCCACTATATCGTCCACTATCTCCTGCATGGTAAACAGGCCGTTTTCTTCGGCAATGCGGGCATGGAACACTACCTGGAGCAAGAGGTCGCCCAGTTCTCCCCGCAGTTCTTCCGGATCGTTATTTTCGATAGCCTCGATGACTTCGTATACCTCTTCCACCATATAACGCCTGAGCGAATCATGTGTCTGCTCGGCGTCCCACGGGCAGCCGCCCGGGGAACGCAGCGTCGCCATGGTATCCACCAACGGCTGCACGTTCATCCGACTGTCCGTACAAGGCGGTACGTAGAGAGAAGTCAGGTGGTCGGTATTTTTCTGCCGGTCCAGTTCAAAAAGGGGTATCTTCTTTATTTCCTGTTCCGGCAATCCCAGATGATAAAGATAGAGCACTTCATGCTCGTCCGGATATATTTCCGACAAGGAGAGTTTCAGATCGGAGGCGATCTTCTGGTCGTGCACCTGTGTAACGAGAAGCGGCAGACTGCCGTGCCGTAGTGTGCCGGAAAGCGCGTCTACTATGGTCAATCCGTCCACCGGATCTATGCCGAGTTCAGTAAACACCGAGTCTAAAAAGCTCACCGCAGGTAAAAAGTTAAGCTTGATACCGGCAGCGGGAGCGGCTGCCCGCAAAAGCACTACCGTCCGTTCGGCCACCATCGGACTGCCCGGCACGGCATACACGATATGCCGTCCTGCCGCTTTTTCCAGGCAACAGGCGACCACGGCGGCATACACCGACTCAAAATCCGCCGCGCCGTAACAGTGGTCGCAGGAGGTGAATTTTATCCCCCGGGCGGCCAGTCCGTCCACGCCAGGGTGTATGGCGGTACGCAGCAGCACTTCGTCCGCCTTTGTCATCGCGCCGAGCGTTTCCGCCGTTATGCTTCCGGCCGAGCCCGGCCCCAGGCCAACGATGGTTATTTCGCCTTTATAGTTCATATTTCATCCCTCAATAGTCCAAGTTTAGCCAATATATTTACCAGCCGCCCGCCCACTACAGGAAAGCGCGCTATCTCTTCTTTCGTCACACAGCCGAGCGCCAGCAGCAGTATAGCGTAGACCGCTCCGCCCGCCGCGATGGCCACAAGGGCCGCGATATTGCTGCTCAAACTGGCCGACAGAATATAATGCACGCCAAAAGCGCACGCGCCCATGAGCCCTGCCGCCAGAAGTATCCTGGCCGTCGGGCCGAAGGGGAATACAAAGCCGGTATATTTACGCAAAAAGTACAGATTGAGCATAGCGGCCATGGCGAAATCCACGTTGCTGGCCCAGGCGGCACCCGCTATGCCGTAAGCCGGATCGGCAGTTAGTACCCATACCATGGCTATTTTGACCACCGCCGAAATGAGCATGTTCATCATGGGAATAGCTGCCTTGTTCATGCCCTGGAGCACGGCGGCGCTCACCTGGTGCAGGCCGAGAAAAAAGATGCCCGGCCCGATGATGGCGATAGGAAGAGCCGCTCCCGGCGAGGCGTACAGCAGCCGCGCTATCGGTCCGGAGAGAACCGTCAGCCCGACAAAGCAGGGTATGGTTATCAGACTGACCAGGCGCATGGCAGTGCCCAACCGCCGCACCACCCCGGCATTGTCTTTCAGGGTGAATGCTTCGGAAATAGCCGGTACCAGGCTGGCCGCCAGCGAAGTGGTAGGAATGGTGGCCATGAGTACCAGAGGCATAGCCATACCGGCTAGGTAGCCAAAGAGCGTGGTCGCCTGCTCCACGCTGTACCCGGCCGTTTCGAGCCGCGCCGGGACCATGAGCGCATCTATGCTGGCCACCATGGGGACCATGATATTGGCCAGAGACACCGGCACGGCCAGCTTTAATAGCCGGGACATTATTTCTCCGGCCGGTTGCGGTGTTACGACCAGCTCTTCATAGTCGTCGTTTTTCTGGGCGGCTTTATGTTTACGGTAAAAGTACAAAAGTATAAGTATGCCGGCCAAAGCGCCCGGCCCGGCGCCGAAGCTGGCGCCCGCCGCCGCGTATTCGAGGCCATGCGGCAAAAGGAGGTAGGCAAAGACGATCATGGTGACGACGCGCACGAACTGCTCGGCTATCTGTGAAACAGCAGTCGGGGTCATGGTCTGGAAACCCTGGAAATAGCCCCGGTAACAGGCGAGGATGGTAGCGAAAAATACCGCCGGGGTAAGCGCGACGAGCGCGGTATAGGCGCGCGGGTCACGTACTATGTGCCGTTCGACCAGCCAGCCTGCTCCGAAATATAAAAGCGCGGCAAAGAAAAGCCCCAGTACGGCCATGACCAAAATGGATATTTTAAATACCCGGCCCGCGCCCTTGCGGTCTGAGAGGGCCAGACGCTCGGAGATCATGATGGATATGGCCACCGGTATGCCGGAAGAAGAAACGGCCAAGGCCAACAGGTAGATCGGGTAGGCCATCTGGTACAGGCCGATGCCCTCGCCGCCCAACAGGCGCGACAGCAGTATTCGGTTCACCGAGCCGATGACCTTGACGGACAGACCGGCCACAGTCAATATGAATGCGCCCCGCAGAAATTGGTCTTTGGACAATATCTTCACCCTCACCTATATTTAAAGTCTTTTCACATTATAAGCTTCACCCGGTAAAAACTCAACCCGCCAGAACGACTAAGAGGTCTTCCAGCCAGTCGAGCACAGGTTTTTTGCCTGAACGGTGTAAGCGCACAGATACCGGCGGCCCCTGCTTGATGACGGCGGAGTATTGCCTGGTAAGGGCGACCAGCGCTTCCGGGCGAATTATCGACTGGTCGGAGAAGATCAGCTTGACTTCCGCCGTGCGCATATTTACCGATTTTATGCCGAGGCGGCGGCAGATGCCGCGCAGCATGGCCAGTTTGACCATGAGCAGCACCGGTTCCGGCGGTTCGCCGAAGCGGTCGATCAGCTCATCCAGCATGTCCCGCCTGTCTTCCTGGTTTGCGAGGAAGGGCAGCCGCCGGTAAACATCCAGCTTGTGCCCCGGATCGTCTATATAGTCGTCCGGCAGGTAAGCGTCGACGTCCACTTCGAGCGTGCTGTCAGTCAGGCTTTCTCTGCCGGGGGCCTCCTGCGACAGCTCCAGCATAGTCTCTTCCAGGAGGTGGCAGTAGGTCTCAAAGCCCACGCTCATGATATGGCCGTGCTGCTGCGGCCCGAGGATGTTGCCCGCGCCGCGTATCTCCATGTCGCGCATGGCGATGCGAAAGCCCGCTCCGAGGTCGGTAAAGTCGCGTATGGCGGCCAGCCGTTTTCCGGCCAGCTCGGTGACCGCCCGGTGCCGCGGATAGAGAAAGTACGCAAAGGCCAGCCGGGTGGAACGGCCCACCCGCCCGCGCATCTGATAGAGTTGAGAGAGGCCGAAGTTTTCCGCGCCGTCGACGATAATGGTGTTGGCCAGCGGTACGTCGAGACCGTTTTCTATTATGGTGGTGCAAACGAGGACGTCGTAACGCCCTTCGTAAAACTCTATCATGACTGTTTCCAGGAGTTCTTCGGACATCTGGCCGTGCGCCACTTTTATGCGCGCTTCCGGCACGAGTTTTTGCAGTTTTTCCGCCACCCGGTCGATGTCCTTCACCCTGTTATACACGTAATAAACATAGCCGCCGCGCTGTATTTCGCGCAAAAGGGCCCGCTGTACCAGCATATCGTCATATTCGAGCACATAGGTCTCGATGGGCAGACGGTCTTCCGGCGGCGTCTCGATAATGCTCATATCGCGCGCACTGACCAGGCCCATGTGCAAAGTGCGCGGGATAGGCGTCGCCGACAGCACCAGTACGTCGATATTTCCGCCCCACTGCTTGATCTTCTCTTTCTGGCCGACGCCGAACCGCTGCTCTTCGTCGATCACCAAGAGGCCGATATCTTTAAAAGATACGTCGTTTTGCAAAAGACGGTGTGTGCCGATGAGTACGTCCACCTGGCCCTGGGCGGCCTCGGCGAGTGTCTGACGCTGCTCTTTGGCGGTACGAAAGCGGCTGACCATATCGATGTTTATACCGAACGGCTGCATGCGTTCGCTGAACGTCAGAAAATGCTGCTGGGCCAGCACGGTGGTCGGCACCAGCACTGCCACCTGTTTGCCGTCCATGACCGCCTTGAAGGCGGCGCGTATCGCCACTTCGGTCTTGCCGTAGCCCACGTCGCCGCACAACAGGCGGTCCATCGGAAAAGACTCTTCCATATCATGCTTTATCTCTTCGACCGCTTTGAGCTGGTCGGGTGTTTCCTCAAAGGGGAAGGATTCTTCGAACTCGCCCTGCCATACAGTGTCACGGCCAAAAGCGTGGCCGGGCAGAAGTTTTCTCTGCGCCTGGAGGCGCAACAGCTCGCCCGCCATCTCGGTGACCGCCGCCTTGGCCTTGCCGCGCACCCGGCTCCAGTCGGAGCCGCCCATACGCGATAGGCGCGGCACATGGCCTTCCGCGCCGATGTATTTTTGCAAGAGTTCGACCTGTTCGACCGGGATATAGAGTTTGTCGTCCCCGGCATAGCGGACCAAGAGGTAATCACGGTGTACCCCGCCCACCAAAAGCGTCTCCGTACCAGCGTATTTGCCGATGCCGTGCACTGTGTGGACGACATAATCGCCCGCCTTTATATCGGAAAAGTATTTTATCTTGTGTCCGGCATGTTTTTGCGACAGGCGTTTTCTTTTTTGCACGCCAAAAACGTCGTGTTCACTGAGAAATATCCAGTCCTCGCCATCCAGTTGAAAACCAGCCGACAGATCGCCCACTATCAACAGCGCCTTGTTCTTTGGACGGATCACTTTATCCGGCCAAAAGACCGACGGTACGCCCCGGTTGGACAGATTTTTCGCCATGCCGACCGCTTTGGCTTCGCCGCCCATGCTGATGATGGGTTGAATACCTGCGGCCAGCCATTTATTGAGGTCGGCGGACAATAGCTCCAGTTGCCGGTGATAGGGCGCCACCATGCGGATATTGGCCGTAATGCCCGGCAATTCCGGCAGGGCATCCGCTGCCAGGGCCGACATGGCCAGCACCCGTTTGATTTTTACCAGCCGTCCGGACAGTTCTTCCCAGCTCCGCGCCCGGTCAGCCCCCAGTCCATTTTGTTGCGTTTCGTTCACTTTGTCCCGTACCCGCTGCGGCTCGTCCACTAGCAAGAGGCCACCGTCCGGCAGATAGTCCAGCAGATCGGCGCACAGCTCCTCCCGGACGGCATTTTTCAGCGGCAGTATCTCCACCGACTTGGCCGCATAGAGCGAGCGCTGTGTTTCAACTGCAAAAAACCGTATGCTGTCAAGTTCGTCGCCCAGCCACTCCAGGCGGACCGGATTTACCTCACCAAGGGGGAATACGTCTATTATCCCGCCGCGCACGGAGAACTGCCCAGGCGCATCCACTATATCGAGACGCTCGTAGCCGCAGGAAGAAAGTTCTTCTATAGCCGCCTGCATGGGCTGTTCTTCCCCGACCAGCAGTTTTATCTTAGCGGCCAGTAAAGCGGCTGGGGCGCTCATGAGCTGGCCGAACGCCTCGGCGGTCACGAGGATCACTCCGGTCTCGCCTTCATAAAGGCGGCGCAGGAGGAAAAGGCGGCTGGCGGCTATCTCAAGGCTGCGCCCTTCGGTTGCTATACCGGAAAAATCGTTCGGGTAAAGTTCATCTATCCTGACTCCGTCCAATAAGGAAGCCAGGTCGCGCCGGTATTCACGCAGTTCTTCGCGTCCGGGCGCCACCAACACAAACGGCCCCGGACGCAGGGCAAACAACCCGGCGGCCAGCGCGGCTTTCTGTATGCCGCTGACCCCGGATAAATGCACACCGCCTGTGGCGGATATTTCTTCTATCGTGTGGGCTTTTGTCAAAAGCGCTAACAATTCGTGCAAAATCTTTCCTCCGTTTGACAATCACAAAAGAGGCTTTGGCTGATGCCAAGGCCCAAAAGTATTATATCATAATATAAGTTTGGGTTTTTGAAAATTATATGTGCGGCGATACGGCTTGATGTTTTTTCTGTACTTTTGTGTGAAGCCGCCTCTTTTCTACACTGCTGTATAAGTCCAAAGCCGGAAAAGTGGCAATGCTAGAGACTACACAGCCGTGTAGAAAAGAGAACGGGACGGTCAATGACCGTCCCCTACAATATTTTACCAATTACTATAAATCATTACAGCTTAATGCTGTGCGGTTTGTTATCTATGCTGTGTATGGCGTCCACAAAGCGTACTGTGCCCGAACTGAGGCGCATGGAGATGCTATGGGTGCGTATGCCGTTGCCGAAGTATTTTACCCCCGACAAGAGTTCGCTGTCTGTAATGGCGGTGGCGGTAAAAAATGCCTCACTGCCGCCAACCAGGTCTTCGAGTGTAAATACTTTCTTGATATCGGTGATGCCCATTTTAGCCGCCCGGTCTATATCGGACTGGCCTTCCGGCCACAGGCGTGCCTGCATGTCGCCGCCCAGGCATTTCATGGCCACTGCCGCCAGCACGCCTTCCGGCGCGCCGCCGATGCCCATCAGCATATGAACGCCGCTGCCTTCTATACCGGCGCTGATGACCGGCGAAACGTCGCCGTCCGAGATCAGTTTGATGCGGGCGCCGGTTTCGCGCGCCTCGCGGATGATGCTGGCGTGGCGTTCGCGGTCGAGTATGACCACTACCAGGTCTTCGATAGGCCGTTTCATGGCGCTTGCTACCGCCTTAAGATTATCTTTTACCGAAGCGTTTATGTCTATGCAGCCTTTGCCGCGCGGGCCGACCGCTATCTTTTCCATGTACATATCTGGAGCGTGCAGCAGTTTGCCACGCGGGGCGATCGCCATGACCGCTATCGAGCCGGGCAGTCCCTTGGCCACGAGGTTGGTTCCTTCCACCGGGTCTACCGCTATATCGACTTCTGCACCACCGCTGCCGACTTCTTCACCGATATACAGTTCCGGCGCTTCGTCCATTTCCCCTTCGCCGATGACTACCGTGCCGCTGATGCTGACAGAGTCGAAGGCTTTTCTCATGGCGTCTACCGCCGCGCCGTCCGCGCCGTTTTTGTCTCCACGCCCCATCAGGCGGGCGCTGGCTATCGCCGCCGCTTCGGTCACCCGGACGAATTCCATGGTAAGTTCACGATTAAGGTTCATATATTTATCCTCCTAAATATTTTTCGGCTGTCAGCTGTTCGCTTTTTTCCAGTCGGCGGCAAATTTCTCAAGACCGGCGTCGGTCAGTGGATGTTTGGCCATATCGACCAGTACTTTATAGGGAATTGTCGCAATATGCGCCCCGGCGAGCGCCGCCTCCGAGGCGTGCAGTGTGTGTCTGATGCTGGCCGCTATGACCTCGGTCTTGATATCGTGTATTGCAAACAGCTCCACGATATCCGCTACCAAAGAGATGCCGTCCGAATCTATGTCGTCTAACCGGCCGACAAAGGGGCTGACATAGGTCGCGCCCGCCCGGGCAGCCAAAAGAGCCTGGTTGACGCTAAACACCAGGGTAACATTGGTCTTGACGCCGCGCCTCGCTAGTTCTTTCGCCGCTTTGAGGCCTTCCAGCGTCATGGGTATCTTGACCACCACATTACTGGCAATGGCGGCCAGTTTTTCCCCCTCGGCCACCATTTCGTCCGCTTTGTCCGACAGCACTTCCGCGCTGACCGGGCCGGGGTTTATGGCGGTTATTTCTTTTATCACATCGCTCATGGAGCGTTTTTCTTTGGCCACCAGCGAAGGATTGGTCGTCACTCCGTCCACCACGCCGAGCGCAGTCGCTTCTCTTATTTCATCAAGGTTTGCCGTATCCAGAAAGATTTTCAAAATATACCCCCCTATTGCGATTGTTTTTTCCCGGCGCCCGCCAGTTGTATGAATTTCATGCCCTGTACTTTTTTCACATCTTCTTCGTTAACCGCCCTGACGCGGTAGGCATTGCCGCAACAACGGCAATAAACTATGGCGTACTTTTCCTGTACTTCAAGCCCGATCCCGCTGCCTGAGCAACAGTTTATATTACCGGTATCGGCCAGTTCTTCCAAATGGTTGACAACTTCAAACATGGCCTGCGGATCGTTCACATCACCCTCCGCGAATATCCCGGCCAGATAGCTGGCTATCTCGCTGTCACGTGCGGTAAGTTCTCTTTCCACTGCATCCCGGCTCCCAGCCAGGCCTATTTCGGTCTGTTGACAGGCATACAGCCGCCGCACGGCCTTCTCGGAAAAACGGCACCCCAGTTTTATCATATGCAGTTCCCCGCACAGTTCGCACGGTACATATACTTCATACAGCGCGGCCCTATATGCCCTGACTATGCCAAGGTAATGCCCCGAGCGACAGTGCAAAACTTTTGCTCCGGAAGAACCCAGTGAAAAACATGATATGTCTTCCATATGCAGCTTGCCGCAACTCACGCAAAACAAAGCCAAAGCCATAGTTGTGTTTATCAGCATAAACAATCACCCGTCTTTGTGTCTTTATTTCACTTTCGCCACAAAAAATAAAAATCCTGCCTTAAGGCAGGAAGAATGTCCAAAACTAGCGGTTTATAAAAAGTGTCCAATAAAAGTAACTAAATAGATTAAAACCATCACACATACAGCCAATACAGCCAGGGTCGGCAAGGACACCAAAAGATTGGCCTGCCACACATTCACCCGGTAGACATCTTGGACAGCAAAAGCAGCCAGGCAACCCATCCAGAAAAACAGCCCCATCGCGAGGAACAAATGTGCCAGTATATTGCCCTGCAATGACGGTAGTAGCTCCGTCAGTGGCAAAAAGCAAAAAGGCAGGTAGCTAAAGCACAGGGAAGACATCAGCTTTTTTACGTCACCGCCGGTGATGTAGAACAAATTGGCCAGGCCGTGTATGGTAAAACTGTAAAAAAGCAGCATGATGATAATCAGCAAAAACTTTATAAGAAACAGTACGCCCAGTATGGCTATGCCAGCACCGGGCAGAGCTTTACTGGCCATCGGCCAGTAAACGAGCAGTAAAAGGCAAAACAGCACGACCAGGGATTTTTTCAAGCCCTGTTGGCAGGCCTTTCCCATGCCTTTCTCCGGGGAAAAAAACACTTCCACCAGAACATCTAATAGGCCCGGCATAATCAGTACGTTCCTCTGTATTTAATCACATCTCCTGGAATACCTAACAAACCGGCCAATTCCCCGCCCAAACTCATTCTGAACATCTTGAGAGGGTTGAAGCTGTCGTCAAATTCCTTGATTTTGGGCTTGCCTTCTATGCCAGCCCGCTTGGCGGTAGCGTCGAGCGCGTCATAATAGTTCCCCAGCTCGTCCACCAGGCCCAACTCCTTGGCCTGCCTGCCGGTATACACACGGCCGTCGGCCAGCTGGCGTACCTTGTCTTCCGGCATATTGCGCCCTTTGGCGACCTGCCCGACAAAGCTTTTGTACATCTCGTCCACCATGTTTTGCACTATCTGTCGTTCGGCGGGAGTCATGGGACGCTCGGCGGCCATCATATCCTTGTAGGGGCCGCTTTTGATGCGTTCCTGGCTGATGCCGATCTTTTTATACAATTCCTCGACGTTGGTGTATGGCATATACACTCCTATACTGCCGGTCAGAGTCGAAGGGTTTGCGTAAATATAATCACTGCAGGTAGCCAGCCAGTAACCGGCCGAGGCCGCTACGTCACCCATAGAGGCCACCACTGGCTTGCCGGTCTTTTTCAAGCGTTCCAGTTCCACAGTGATTTCCTCGGCGGCAGTCACACTGCCACCCGGGCTGTCTATACGCAAAAGAACAGCCGCCACAGATTTGTCTTCGCGAGCGGCGATAAGTTGACGCATGATTGAGTCGGCGCCTTTGAGGCTGCCGGTGATGTTTTCCACGCTAGTGCCGTAGAGCGGGCCCTGTATCCTGATGACGGCGATCTGCTTGCCCGCTTCTTCAGGTTTGGAGCTCGTACGGAAAGAGGAGAAGAATACGCCCAGTAAAACGACGAGTAAAACCAGGATAGCCATTTTTTTCATATCATACCCCTCCTTTGTTCGTAATAACGTCAGGCTTTTTGGCAATCAATAGCGGCTGCGATAAAGGACCTGAAAAGAGGATGCGGGTTGGTCGGGCGCGACTTGAGTTCCGGGTGAAACTGCGTGCCGAGGAACCAGGGGTGCACGTTTTGGGGCAGTTCTATGACCTCGACCAGGCGGTCGTTAGGGGAAGTACCGCCGATGACCAGTCCTTTTTCCGGCAGGATGTCGCGGTAAGCATTGTTAAATTCATAACGGTGGCGGTGGCGCTCATAGATTATCTCGTCCTGGTAGGCCTTGCAGGTAAGGGTACTTTCCGGAACTTTGCAAGGATAGATACCGAGGCGCATGGTGCCGCCCTTAGCATCCACCGTGGCCTGCTCCGGCATAAGGTCGATGACCGGATAGGCGGTTTCTTTACTGAATTCTGTGCTGTTGGCGCCGGCCATGCCGCATACACTGCGGGCAAATTCGATGACCGCGCACTGCATACCGAGGCAGATGCCTAAAAATGGTATTTTATTCTCACGGGCGTAAGTTATGGCCCGTATCTTTCCTTCTATGCCCCGCTCGCCAAAGCCGCCCGGCACCAGTATGCCGCCCACGTCCGACAAGAGTTCTTTAACGTCCAGGTTTTCCGACTCGATGGTCTCTGCGTTCACCCATTTCACCTTTATACCGGCGTCACTGGCTATGCCGGCGTGCCGCAAGGCTTCCGAAACGCTCAGATAGGCGTCCGGCAGGTTGACGTATTTGCCGACTATAGCAATGGTAACATTGTGTTGGTGCGGTTTTAGTATATTTCCCACCATCTCGCGCCAGGCCGCCATGTCTTTTGGACGTTCTTCAAGGCCGAGTTTGTCCATCACGATGGTGTCCATACCCTGTTCTTCAAGCAGCAGCGGCACCTGGTAGATGCTGTCCACCGTGTAGTTGAGTATAACCGCCTCGCGGTCGATATCACAAAATAACGCCAGTTTGTCGCGCATCTCGTCGGATATCTTGTGTTCCGTGCGGCAGACGATGAGGTCAGGGCTGATGCCAATGCCCCGGAGTTCTTTTACGCTGTGCTGGGTTGGTTTGGTTTTTAATTCGCCGGCTGCCGAAATATACGGCATAAGAGTGACGTGTATGTACAGGACGTCGTTTCTGGCGACTTCTTTTTTGACCTGACGGATGGCCTCAAGAAAGGGCAGGCTCTCGATATCGCCCACCGTGCCGCCGATCTCGGTGATGACTATGTCCGCGTTATCTTCGCGCCCCACGCGGTAGATGCGTTCTTTGATCTCGTTGGTGATGTGCGGTATGACCTGCACGGTACTGCCGAGATATTCGCCCTTGCGTTCCTTGTTGATGACCGACAGGTATATCTTGCCTGCGGTCACGCTGGAACTCTTGCTCAGATTGACGTCTATGAAGCGCTCATAATGCCCAAGGTCAAGGTCGGTCTCACCGCCGTCGTCGGTTACGAATACTTCACCATGCTGGTAAGGGCTCATGGTGCCAGGGTCGACATTGATATACGGGTCAAATTTTTGGATAGTGACTTTCAGCCCGCGGCTTTTCAAAAGACGCCCCAGAGCCGCCGCTGTTATTCCCTTCCCCAATGATGAAACAACACCGCCTGTAACAAAAATATACTTTGCCATCCCTAGCCTCCTAAGATTTATAAATATCAGGCTTTACACAGTCTGAAAATCCGTTGACTACATTTGTTCGGGCGCACTCACGCCCAATATGCCAAGTGTATGACGCACGGTGTTTTTCACCGCCAGCACGAGAACCAGCCTGGCCTGCTGCAAATCACCGTCCACACCGAGGATGCGGCACTGATTGTAAAAAGTATGAAAAAGCCCAGCCAACTCATGCACATAGCGCGCTATGCGGTGCGGCGCCCGGTCGTGGGCGGCGCTGGCTATTTCCTCCTGGTATTCGCCCAGTTTCTTTATGAGGTCTATCTCGCATTCGCTAGATAACAGCGGCAGTTTGGCGTTTCCTGCCATAGTTATGCCGTTTTCCGACATCTGCCGAAATATGCTGCAAATACGCGCATGCGCATACTGTACATAGTAAACGGGGTTTTCATTGGAACGCTCGGTGGCCAGGTTGAGGTCAAAGTCGAGCTGGCTGTCGATGGAACGCATGATGAAGAAAAAGCGCGCGGCGTCCGTGCCTACTTCTTCGATCAACTCATTGAGCGTGACGCTCTGTCCAGTACGTTTGGACATTTTCACCAGTTCGCCATCCCGGTACAGACTGACCATCTGGAGTATGAGCACTTCGAGGCGGCCGCCACTGTAGCCGAGTGTCTCGCAGGCCGCTTTCATGCGTTTTATATAGCCGTGGTGGTCGGCCCCCCACAGGTTTATCAGTGTATCAAAACCGCGTTCGAATTTATTTTGATGGTAGGCAATGTCGGAGGCGAGATAAGTCGGTATCCCGTTTTCCCTAATGACCACGCGATCTTTGTCGTCACCGAAGGCGGTGGATTTTAACCATTGGGCGCCGTCTTTTTCATACATATACCCTTTGGCGGTAAGTTCGGTGCAGCATTTTTCCACTTCGCCGTTTTCGTGCAGGGTGCGCTCGCTGAACCATGTGTCGAAATGCACGTTGAATTTTTCGAGATCTTCTTTCAATAGAGCGATCTTTTCCTTGAGCGCCAGTTCGCGAAAGAGCGCCAGGCGCTCTTTCGTAGGCAGACGGCAGTATTTGTCGCCGTCCGCTTGGACGATGCGCTCGGCGGTGGCGATGATGTCCGCCCCGTGGTAGCCGTCATCCGGAAAATCGCAGGGTATGGACAGGCATTCGAGATAACGTGCGTTTACGGAGGCGGCCAGATTGTTTATCTGGTTGCCCGCGTCATTTATATAGTATTCGGCCTCCACCTTAAACCCCGCAGCGCGCAGGACATTCACCAGAGCGCTGCCCACTGCCGCGCCGCGCCCGTGCCCGACGTGCAGAGGACCGGTCGGATTGGCGCTGACAAATTCCACCTGTATTTTTTCCGGCCGCGTCGGCAGGTCGCCGTGCTTTTCGCCCTGGGCCGCTATATCGGCCAGGATGTCGTACAGCCAGTCGTTTTTCAAAAAGAAATTAATAAAACCCGGCCCGGCTATTTCCAGACGCTCGACAAACGGAGCGTCGAGATGGTCGTTTATCGTCTGTGCCAGAGCGCGCGGGTTGCACTTGAGGCTTTTCGCCGCCTGCATGGCAAAATTGGTAGCGAAATCGCCGAACTGTTTTTGTGGCGGCACAGTGAGCTGTACCTCCTGTATCATGCCTTGCGGCACACTTCCTTTTTGCATAGCCAGCTTCACTGCGTCATTGACTGCCGCTGCCAGTCTGTCTTTTATATTCAACCTATGAATCCTCCCTAACCCAAATGCGCAGTTTGGTAAGCCCTTGTGGCTCGCCGCCCAAGCTAAAGAAATATTCTACATATATTTCCATGCCGTGTTCCGTCATAGCGCACTCGGCAAGATGTGTCCTGGCGCTCATGGGTATGGACATATAGGCCGTTTCATAGAGACTCTCGGAAACACCGCCGGGAGCAAACTCCTGACAATGCTCCACCCCGCCGCGGCGGGTCAGACGGAGTTTGCCTTCCGACCATTTGAGAACGGTATGCGTCCCTTCCATACCCGTTTCTGACGGTTCGTCATACTCCACGTAGACGGCGTCTTTATGTTTTGCCCACTTACCCTGGGCAAAGGTGGTTATCGAGTCCTCCACCCCTTCACAGTTTCGGCGGACGCTCTCTATGGTGAGGTCTACCGGCTTTAGCGCCATGTCAGCGCATATCCTCGACAAACCCTTCAAAATCATCGACCAGAATAGGATGCCCGGAAACGGTCATAACGCGTACCTTGTTTCCGTAAAATTCCTGACAGCCACCGCCCGTGTCTACGACCAGGCCGTCTTTTCTGTACTCTTCGATCATGCGCAGCACCAAGTCGTTGACTTTATATTCAACGTCTCCGCTGCCGTTTTTTGTTTCTTTCACATTTACCATGATTTGCCGCACTTGTGGCTCAAAAGAGGTTATATCGGCCTTCCAGCCACCGGGTATGGGCGGCAGCCGCTCGGCGGTTATCATATAATTCGGCCCAAATCCGGCGTATTTGTCCAGTTTGCTATAAAGTTTTGCCTTAGTGATAGGGTAGCTCTGTTCCCTGCCGATACGCACGAGCTCGTCGCCGATCTCGTTATTGTGTATTACGCTTGGTAAGGTGGTGGAAAACAATTCTTCTGGCATTATTACGGCCTCCGCTTGTAATGACTAAAATATACGTATATATTTTACAACATTTACGGCCAAATTCCCACACATAAAATTTAAAAAATATCCAGGCCGCAAAAAACGGCCTGGATATGCATAAAACGGTTCTTTTATCAAATTTGCCCCAAAACTCTCAGGGTCAGTTCGGCGATAACAGTCGAAGCGAGAAACGTACCCGTAAATACTACGCAAGCCAGTACCACTATCCGCCAGCCTGTCCGCTTGAAAGCGTCAAGGTCCTTACCGATGGCGATGCCGGCGTAAGCCAGTATAGGCGTCGTCAGTGACAGGAAGCTGACTTTGGTCATGCAGGCGTTGATATAAGCCGCTCCGGGAACTCCCGGATAGGTCATTATGCAACCGAGCGTCACCACATAGGCGACGGCCGGAATGCCTCCGGGAAGCGCTTTGGCCATGATCATGCCGGCCAGGGTGATGGCAATCAGTATCGCCATGCCGGGGGCAGCGTCGATAATGGCATTTTTATAGCCGACGAGATTGGCCACCAAAGACAAAGCGCCTACTATCAATAAAACCAAAAAGTTGTTTGCCATACTCATTTCTTCGCCTCCTCCCCTTCCGGCAAGTGCCCGTATTTCATTTTGTAGCATTTCTTATACAGCCATTCAGAAAGCGGCAAAGCCATCCACAGCGACATATACACTCCGTCGAGGCCGCTGAGCATGTTGCTTGCCGCGCCGAAAGCCGCCAATTGAGGCGCCATATCCGGGTACATGTAGGTCAGCGAACCGACCGACGCGGTCATCATACTGGCGCTGCCTACCCCGCTGGCCATAGCCAGGGAATACGGATGGAAAGGCAGATAAGCCGCGCAAAAGCTGGTCAAAAGAGCTATAAACAGTGTACCGAAAACCGTACCGCTGATATATACGCCCATAACGCCACGCCCTTCCGCGCTGTCGAGACCATACATATCGCCGATGAGGGCTACGTTAGGCTCGCGCGCTATGGAGTGCGCGCCGCCGATGGCCTCCCGTTTGAGACCGAGCATGACCGCTACCGGTATGCCTAAAAGCACTGTTCCAATATTGCCGAGTTCCTGCAGAATGAGCGCCGGACTGGCCGCGATGATCTTTGGCAGGGTGGGGCCGACCAGGGTGCCGTAGCGCGCCATCAGAAGCATGAGAGTGATACCGATGAGCGATGAGGCGTCGATCATGTCCTGCTGTTTTGCAATATTAAGAAATTTCGGGGTAAGCAGGACGCCGATAATAAGTGCATAAAACATCGGCACGATAACGATAGTGCCGGGCCCGACCTTGAAGACCTTCGCGCCGATGAGTTCGGCTACTATGATCAGAATCAGAGCCAGGACATGTAGCTTGATATTTTTCATTTGTATCCTCCTTCGTTTATTTTATATAACAGTTTTACAATAATCTATTTCGCGAAAAAGAATCTTATTCCTTCTGTACTAAGATTTTTTTACTATCTTTCATAAGACACCTTGTCCCGCCCTAACTATTATATCAACTCCAGTTCTTTCAATCTGGCAAAGATTTTTTCACTGCTCTTCTGTATGGAAAAATGCTCTTTTATTTCCGCTTCGCCTTGCAGAGCCTTTTCGTTATAAAACGTAACATCTTCGTACAATCTTATCATATAGCCTGCTGCTTGTTCTATATCCGGTAAAGCCCACCGCTGCCCCGGTTCATATAAATCCGGATAGTACGATTCTTTGTCCAAATACTCAAGTTCGTAGCCTACCAGACAGGAGTTGTTCTCAGTCATAAAATCCAGATTTGCTGACCAACCTGTTGCAACAGAGGGACGACCTAAATACATAGCTTCCGCCATAACTAGACCAAACCCTTCGCTTTTATGCAGTGAAACAAACACATTACAGCTTTTTATAAGAGAGTTAACCTCTGTTTTCCTCATGTTGTAGCCGATAATGTATATATTACCGTAACCTGCAACTGCTTTAAGCAGAATATTTTTTTCAATATCGTTAATATTATTTATCTTGACAACCAGCCCGACTTCTTTGCTTTCTGGTAAAAAAGCTTTTTTAAAGGCTTCAATAGCGGCATTCGGATTTTTTCTAAGTCTGTTGCTGTTCACATCGTACATACACAAAAAAAGAAACGCATCTTCAGGTAACCCAAAGTATTGTCGATCCATTGACAGATCTGTATCGGCGTATATGCCATACGGAACAGTGATAACCGGCATAGGTGCTTTTGACGAAATAGCCTTGGTAACAAAAGAAGAAGGAGTCCACACTTCATCAACCAGTTCGAAGTATTTGCACCACTTTTCAGGAAACTCTTCAAACTCCCATAGCCATATGGCTATGTTATATCTTTTGTTCCACGTATCTGTCGGCAACATCATATGCAAAACATCCATCTGTCCCGGATTGACATGAATTATGTTTGTATTGTACACGGCTTTTTTAGTTAATTTATGCTCCCATTCAGTATCCAGATTGTTTGCAGTGACCACCGTGTCGAAATTTAATGCCAGAAAAGGTATCTCTGTGCACTCTATGGCTTTTGCCATCAAACGGCAACCTTGCCCCAGTCCCAACTCTGATCTTATATGGCCTATCAGGTTTATCCCCTGTGGAAACTCCCCCTTCTCATACATGAGCCGCATACCGCTTCCGCGCAGGACAGTGTCGTGCAGAATGGCGTTTTTGACCTTACGTAACCACCGCCGGGGAAATACCTCCAGCAATAAAAATTTATACCTGTCGGCAATTCGTATGCATATTTTAGCTATATTCTTCCTGCATGTCCGAAACATCATAACATTTCCCGCCTCATATCCAATTACACATTATTTACGCAAAAATTTTTTGTAAAATAAATTTCGAAACAAATTAGGCAAGAAATATATGATCACTTGTCCGCCACAAGTAACGAACAAGTCTGATAGACTGATAAAAAAATTTTTATATAACATATATCTGACATGAATAAAACTTTTGGTATTGAGCCAATTTCCCCGTTTAGCATAAGTCTCCCCACTAATCCTGAAGCTTAACAGCACTTCGGGAAGATTCATGCATTTAGCACCATTCATCATCATCCTGGTATAAAGTTCATAATCTTCACAGCGGAAATGTTTTTTATATCCGCCTGCCGCAATAACGGCCTCTTTGCGGTAAAAAACTGTGGGATTATTAAAGGGCGAACGCCGCCGGGCAAAAGAGTATATATCTTTCTGAGATAACGGCACTTTTCTTAAACACTGGATATTCTCCGGCGCACCTATAAATTCTTCCTCCCAAGCGCCGACGATATCCATTTGTGGAAACTGCATAATAGCCTGCAGCTGTTTTTCGCAGCGCTCTGTTTTAGCTATATCGTCAGAATCCATCTTTGCTATCCATTCATTTCTGCAATGCTCTAACCCGATTTGCTGGGCTGCTCCCGGGCCAATATTCTTAGGCAGCCAAACGAAAGTGAAAATATCGCCATTCTCATCTGCAAACCCTTTCAACACTGACTTTAGACCATCTTCTGCAGGCCCGTCTATGACAATGACAAATTGTTCCGGCAGTACAGTTTGATTAAGCATACTTGATATGCTTTGCCGCAAATATTCCGGATTTTCCTTGTAATAAACTGACATAAGAATACTGTATGGTGGATAGCCGGAATATTTCATAGATCCCTCCGTTTTGGCCACTTTTCTTTACATTGACTTCCAGTCTCCCATTTAGTGAATATGCCAGCCTATATACAATACTAAACTATCACAAAATATCCACTATACGCATAGCATCATCCAGCTTATACCTGCATCTTTGACAAAACTCCAGATTAATAATGCCGTCGCTCCCGTAGGCAGATCTCAGTTTTCGAGCTTTTTCCCCTTGCCAAACAGCCTTGAATGAGCCATCCGTAAAAACATTACCTAAAGCAGCCGTCATTTGATGGTCGCATTCACAAAACAAAAGTGTGCCGTCGTAGCGCAAAGTTGGCCATTGCCATGGTTTGTAGCAATGATTCGGCATTTTTTTATATTCTTCCTGTGTGTTTTTATTTTGGTACTGGTATGACCTGTATTGCATTTTTTCCGGCAAAACCGGATTATCTGGGCTATCATCATAGTACAGGCTGACACTTTTCACAGAAAAAATATCCGCACCCGCCTCTACGGCAAACTCCCTTATCTTTTCTATTTCCTTTTCGTTGTCTATAGTCGCCACAACCCGAACATTAATTTTCAAACGTTCGTTTTTACTATCAACCTTATATTCGCGCAACCGCCCAACAAACTGTTTCAGTTTACTCAACTGCCCACCGGCCCGGAAAGATTCATATACTTCCTGCGTGGCGCCATCCATGGAAATAATTATCATATCCAGCCCGGAATCTGCCAAAGCATGCACTTCGGCATCAGACATATCTATCTGGCAGTTCGTGCTGATAAAGGTGATTATCCCGTAACTATCAGCCAGTTTTATCATATCTGCAATTCGTGGGTGTAAAAGCGGCTCTCCCCATTGCCAAAATGCGATGGCTGTAAGGCATGGCCCTACTTCCAACATAAGTTTTTCGTAACTGTTCCACTCCATATGCCCCAGTGGCAATCCCTCTATGGCTTTTATCCTAGGGCATTCTGGACAATCCAACTGGCATTGTATCGTCGGTTCTAGTTGCAGGGCAATCGGGTAAGAAAGCGGTCGCTTCAAACGCAACACACCGCCGGTTTTGGCTTGCAAGAGATTGAACAACCTTTTTGACGTAGGCTGTTCACTCTTAAAGATGAGCCTGTCATAAGCAAATAACAACTCCCCTAAAGCCAGCCTGCTATAACGTGAAAAACGCGATAAATTTTTCAAGGCAGCACCTTCTTAATTAAAATAATATCTTTTATTATTGTTTCATAAGATTTGTTCCTGTAGTCAGCTTCCAAAATTATTGGTCCTTTGATTTCAGCGGCAAGAGTGCCCAGTAAGGCTTTGAGATCTGCCTTGCCTAACATTAACGGCTGATGTGCCAACCGTCCATTGTGGTTATGTACGTGTATGCAAAACATTTTATTTTTTAACGCATAAACAATATTGCCAAAGCTGCCCATTTCATAAAAGGGCAGTCCTCGTCCCGCCAGACTCGACCACGGAAGCCACCTGTCCCATGCTTTAGCCACCAGTTTCCCAAAAATACTTGCTATATACAATCGTTCGAAAAGATGCCCTATATCCAAACACACCTTAGTTAGTGGCGACTTTTCCAATATCTTGGCAATATCTTCAATTGACCGCAGATCGTCGGCGTTTTCAAGACAAAACACCATGTTTTTGTCTTGAGCGCATTGGGTCAACCTAGTCACGACTTCAGCCCAGCAATCTATATCCGTTTCATATGGATGTTCAGGCCGCCTTACGCCTCTGGCGTGAAATACAACATAATCAGCTCCTATATCCGAGGCTTTTGAAATAGCCGTTTCCAGCGTTTTTATAGCAAATTCTGCTATATGGGGAACCGCAGATATTGGATTCAAGTCAAGGTAAGGTAAGTGTACGCCCAAAATCTCCACTTTCCCGCGAATGACGGCTATGCTTTCAGTAACCGGGGTAGCGGCCCACAGCAAAGCAGCGCTAAACTGCGCGGCTTCCATGTGTATCTCACAGGCGTTAAGTGTAAATTCCTCCTGCAAAGACAAAAAGAGCCTCACATTTTCTTCTATCGTTCCATTTTTTAAATATGCCAGAGAAATACCAAACATCTACTGTTCTCCATAATATGTATAAACTACATGTTCGCCTTATAACTCATGCTATAGGCAACAATAAACAATAAGACCGATGAACTCCACATGCTTCCTGATGCCATAAACATAATGAAGTAACCGGATAAAAACAGCATCATATATGCGACATTTTTATCCTTTAGCGAATAATAAAAAAATTTCAAAAAACTCCCTATGACGGCGAAAATAAACACTCCGCCAAATATTACCCCCAAATCAGCAAGAGCTTCCAACATTATATTATGCGGGTAGTTGCCGTATTTTATGGTAAATCCCAGGGGACCCATCCCTGTGACTGGATTTTTCAAAAACTCCCCTATAGCTAGCTTAAACAAAGTACTTCTACTAAGGGCTTTTGCTTTTATTAGATTTATTTCTTCATCATGATAATCAACGGGCGCTTCAACTAGTTTTTTAATATTGAAAGCATTTATGATAGCGGGGTCTTCATCGGTAGTAATAAGTTCTCCTTTATCCAAATGTTTCAGAAAAAAAGTCATACGCACCGCATACATAGCTTTTCCCGGCAAAATTCCGTTTTTGTCAAATAAAATCGTTTGAAACGGAAGTAACATTATTAATATAACAGCTCCCATGACTATACCTTCAGGAATGCTAATCTTTCTCTTAATTTTTAGTACATAATAAAAAGCACATAACACCACAAACAAAACAAAACAAAAAAACGGCCCCCGCCCACCGCTGAGAGTGATTGCTGCCAACAAGAGCAAAACCATGAAGGGCCGAATCACCCTGTTGTTTTCTAGCGTTCTTATATTTCCAAAACCCGGCCTTTCATCCAGATAGCAAATAATACAGGAGAATAGAAATGGCAATAAACCATAAGCTACACCCAAATAACTTATACGCCCCAAACTTACGCTACCCAGACTATGTGTGCTTGTAAATGGCGAAATGTCAAAAATAATCATCACTATATAAGAAAAAACTGCTGGTAATATAAAAAAACAAAGCCGTTCCAATAAAGAAAACATGTCGCTTTTGTTATTCATTCCACATATCGCCCCAGCAATAATGCTCGGAATGCCCATTATAGCAAATATGGCTGCAGTTCTAAATAATATCCAACTATAACCAAACTGTACAGCGGAAAAAGCAAAGCAAAACACAAAAACCCACCCCATGCCGACACATTTTAACCAATTTTTTTTTTGTGCTCCTCGCTCTTGCCATAATTTATTAGCAAAATACAATGACACAAATAAATAAAGCACCTGCAATGCTGCAAATAAAAAACTCTTGTACGGGTTTTTTACAAAAGCAAAACCTGCATAGTATAATGCAATATTTGACAAAAAGGGCGCAGAAAAAGAAAGCGCTGGCACATATTCCTCAAATTTGTCCAAGAAAGCACATAACTTTTTCTTATTCAACATACTGCAACACCACACATTAAGTTTTTAACTCAGCTGAAATATTTTTCCAGTGTCGCGATATACTCTTCACGGGTAAAGACCGGTTTGAATTCTTTTTGGATCTTTTTGGCCAGCGCCGCGTCGTCACATAAAAGGTCTATGACGCTCATAGCCATAGCTTTGGCCGGCATGAGGCAGGCGGAGGCAAAGTCTATCAGTTTGAAGTCTTTGCCGTGCAGGGTGCCGTCCACCCCGCCGACAAAGGGATGGATGAGCGGGATGATGTGCGAAAGGTCGCCGGCGTCAGTGGACGCGCCAAAGTGCCCCGAGTCGTTCACTTCGACCTCCGGGCAGGCAGTTTTGGTGTTTTCAATAAATATTTTGTTCATCTCAACCGAGCAGGTCAGTGGCAAATAACCTGGCATTGTTACTATCTCGGTCTGCGCCCCCACTGCGTCGCCGCCGGCTTTCAAGGCCCGGTCGACTTTTTCGTGCGTTTCGCCAATGGCGGCCATGGTCTTGGCCCGCACATAGGTCTCGATGCGCACGTCGGACGGAACGGAGTTCACCAGGTCGCCTCCCTTTGTTATGATGGGATGCACACGGACGATGTCCTGATCGCGGAAAGTCTCGCGTATGGCATGTATACCCATCAGTCCAAGCATGGCGGCGTTGAGGGCGTTGATGCCTTCATGCGGAGCGGCGGCGGCATGCGACATCTTGCCGATATAACGGACGGTCTTGCCGATAAATCCGTTGCTTGATTCGCCGATAAAAATGCTTGGTTTGGGGCTAAACGAATTGGAATGTATCATCATGGCCATATCTATGTCGTTGAAAGCGCCGCGGTAGATAAGCTCCTGCTTGCCGCCCAGAAAATGCAGTTTTCCTTCTTTTCTAAGGCCGTTTCTGTATTCAAGTTCGACATATTCTTCAGCCGGTACGGCGAAAAAAACTACATTGCCCGACAGGTTTTCAGTTTTATAAAGAGCTGATAACCCGGCGGCGGCAGCCATCATAGCAGCCAGCTGGTGGTTGTGCCCGCAGGCGTGGGCGGCGCCGGTAGTGGGATCGGCAAACTCTGCCTCCGGACAGCCGATGGCGTCCAGTTCGCCCAATATGGCGATAGTAGGCCCGCCGTTGCCTTTCAGAGTAGCCCTGACGCCAGTTATAGCCAGCCCTTCTTCCACTGGCAGGCCCAGGTCTTTAAAAAGCGCTGCCGTTTTGGCGGCGGTCTTCACTTCTTTATAGCCAAGTTCCGGCTCTTTCATAACAGATTCGGCATAAGCCGCTATCGTTTCCCCGGCCTGGTCTATAGCCTGACAAACAAGGGCTTTCATTTGCTGTTTATCCATTTGAGTTCCCTCGCTTTAATAAATATATTTATTAGTTAGATGTTAACATATTTTTACGTCCAAATTCAACTGCAAAACGCCTGCAACAAAAATGTATTTCATTACTATTTTATGTTATACTAAATGACAAACATTGTAAGCAAAAATCTTTATACATTTTCAGGGGGACTTTTTGTATGTTCAAACAGGCCAGAGCGGATATCCGGGCGGTGATGCAACGCGACCCGGCTGCCAAAAGCGTTCTCGAGGCAGTTCTTTGTTATCCGGGCCTTCACGCCATCTGGCTGCACCGCATGGCGCACGGCCTGTACCTAGGCGGTTGGATACTTTTGGCGCGCCTTATAAATACTTTTTCGCGTTTTCTTACCGGTATAGACATACACCCCGGCGCCAAGCTTGGAGAGGGACTCTTTATCGACCATGGCATGGGTGTCGTGATAGGTGAAACAGCCGAAATAGGTAAAAATGTCACACTCTACCAGGGTGTAACGCTTGGCGGAACCGGAAAGGAACGCGGAAAGCGCCACCCGACCATCGGCGACAATGTCGTCGTAGCCAGCGGAGCGAAAGTGCTCGGTTCTTTTATTGTAGGTGACAATACAAAGATCGGCGCGGGTTCCGTGGTGCTTTGCGAAGTTCCGCCCGGCTCGGTGGTGGTCGGTATCCCTGGCCGCGTGGTGGCGCAAAACGGCAAACGTATCTCCCCTGAGGACAGTATTGATCTCAACCATGACAAACTGCCTGACCCGGTCGCCGAAATGGAGACCCTCTTGAGCAAGCATGTGGACGACGTAGAACTGCGCCTCAAGGAACTGGAAAAAATGATCACGGAAAACTGCGAGCGCATGAAAGGCGCCGCCCGGATAAAGTAGCGTCCTCAGACCAGTTGGGCAGATATTTTTAGCTCGACATAGTTGCCTGCCCGGGCGGCCACATCGTCGAGTATTTTTTCTTCATAGATGTTTTCACCAAACACAAGACCAGCGTCCTTGGCGTGCGCAAGCAATCCGTTGTAAAAAGACGGCACCTCTTCCCATTGTCCTTTATAATATCCTACCAAATAATAGCCTGCCGGTTTATATGAACATGGCAGGTTTTTTTCTTTTTCATCCTGCTTGCCCAGAAAATAAAAAAAGTTTTTTAGTATTCGTTCGTTTTTTTGCTGCATGGCCCTGGCGTCAAATACTACGCCCATGGGGTGTCCGCAGTATACACGGTTTTTGTAACAGTCGCTGATAAAACCTGCCGCCAAAGGCACCATCTTCTCCGCCGGTATCTCTTCCACCGCCTCACTCAATACAACGGCCCGCGCTTTTTCCTTTATCATTTTCAGTGAAGAAAATATCACCTTTTCCTTGCCTTCCATGTTATTTATCTTGTTGCGCAATATTTTTTGCAGCCACAGAAGTTCTCCTATCTGTTCTTCCAGCACGCGATCCTGACTGCGTAAAAGCTCAAGAAGATTATCCTGTGTGTAGTTTTTCAAGTAGCGGCCGATGTCTTTTAAAGATATGTGCATTTTTCTTAATAAGAGGATAGACGAAAAGAGGAAATTTTGCCGGAAGGTATAGTAACGATAGCCGTTCTCCCGTACTTCTTCCGGACTAAAAAGACCAATCTGGTCGTAATACATAAGCGTGCGCTTATTTATGTTATGCATGGCGGCAAACTGGCTGGTAGTGAATTTTTTGTTTAAAATCTTGTCCATTACAATTTTTCCTCCTTGACTATACAGTAACTGTATACTTTATGATAGACCAGTGAGATTCGAACTGTCAACCTGCCAGTACGCCAGGCAGAAGAAAGGATGACCAACATTGTTTCCAGTAAAAACCAAGATATTTTCCTGTGCCCTATTGGCAGTGTTTTTTTTGGCCAGCCTAGTTGCAGGCTGCGGCGGTAAAAGCTCGCCCGCAGCTCCCAAGCCCGTAGCAGTAAAAGCCATGAAGGTATTAAAAAGAGATACTACCCTTGATAGCGAATACGCCGGCCAGGTGCAAGGCAAAAACGAAGTGCGCGTGCAGGCCCGCGTATCTGGCAACGTAGTAGAAAAAATGGTGTCTGGCGGCCAACTGGTAAAAAAAGGCCAGCCGTTGTTTAAAATTGACGAACGCATATACCGTAGCGCCCTTTTGTCCGCCCAGGCCCAGGCAGCCCAAGTGGAGGCAAACCTCGCCAATACTGCGGTAGATACGCAAAGATACCGCGAGCTTTATAAAGCAAATGCTATTTCCCAGCAACAGCTGGCCACTCAGGAATCGGCCGAACGCCAGCAGCGCGCCCTCCTCAACTCCAATGTAGCTCTGGCGCAAAAAGCGGCGGACGACCTTGACGACACTCTGGTGGTCTCGCCGATCGACGGGCGGCTCTATGTAGACGATGTCAGTGTGGGCACCTATGTCCAGCCTGGCAGTACCGTCCTTGTGACTGTCGGCGTGATCGATCCGGTATTTGTACAATTTAGCATGAGCGAACCCGAATACCTCAACATGCATAGTACCAAGAACGCTATCGCGAGCGGCTGGGGCGGCAACGTCACCCTAACGCTCAGTAACGGCGCCGCCTACGCATCCCCCGGCCAGGTGACCCAGGTAGATCGCGGCATGGTCAACAATACCGGTACTCTGGCTATAAAAGCCACCTTTGCAAACCCGAACGGTGTGCTGATCCCAGGCATGTTCGCCCGCGTCAAAATAACCGGGGCTACCCTTAAAGATGCTGTACTGGTGCCGCAGCGCGCCGTACAACAGGTACTCGAGAAGTCCTACGTCATGCTGGTCGATGAAAACAACAAAACCAAAGCCCAGGAAGTTAAACTGGGCAAACAGACAGGCAGCTTCTGGCTGGTAGAAAGCGGCCTCAAGGGCGACGAGACCGTCGTCGTCGAAGGACTGACCAAGGTGCAGGAGGGCGTATCGCTCGTCCCCACCGTTATAAAACCGGAAGACCTCGGCCTGGTCCTCAACTAACAACAAGGAGACAACAACGTGGCAAAATTCTTTATCGACCGTCCGGTCTTTGCGGTCGTCCTCTCGCTCCTCATCGTGCTGGCCGGCGTTATCGCCGGACTCAACCTGCCGATAGCGCAATACCCGCAGATACAGCCGCCTACCGTATCAGTGTCCACTAACTACGTTGGCGCCAACGCCGCCACCATCAATCAGGCGGTAGCGCAGGTTATTGAAGAGCAGGTCAACGGAGTCGAAGGCATGGACTATATGAGCGCCACTGCTGACAACAGCGGCCGTTACAGTCTGCAGGTGGTATTCAACCTTGGAGTGAATGGCGATATAGCATCGGTAAAGGTGCAAAACAACATATCACAGGCCAACTCCACCCTGCCCAATGAAGTAAAAGAGTATGGCATAGTCACCAAAAAGGCTTCGTCAGATATGGCGTTAATGTTCAGTGTCTATTCACCGGAAAATACCCATGACCAAGCTTTTTTATACAATTATATAAAAGTATATATGCTCGATGCGATAAAACGCGTGCGCGGCGTCGGTGACGTCAATATTTTCGGCTCCGACCTATCCCGCCGCCTCTGGATAAATCCTGACCGTCTGGCCGAGCTCGGGCTTACTACGGGCGACGTCATAAACGCTATTAAAGAGCAGAATGTACAGGCTCCGGCCGGTACGATCGGCGGACCGCCCACAAAAGACAACCAGGAGTTCCAATACACCGGCAAGATACAGGGCCGCCTGACCAGTATAGATGAATTTGGCGACATAATCATTAAATCACAGCCAAACGGCGCCTTTATCCGTCTAAAAGACATCGCCAAAATAGAAAATGCCGAACGTTCCATGAGCATCAGCTCCAAGCTCAACTCCAAAAACTCCGTCGGTATGGGTATCCTCTTAACTAACGATGCCAACGCTATGGACACCATCGGCGAAGTGAAAAAAGTCATCGAAGCGGCAGCGCAGGACTTTCCTCCCGATGTACGCTACACGCTCATCCGCGACAACACGGCCTACATAGCCGCCTCCATCAAGGAAGTGGTCAAGACTTTTTTTGAAGCGCTGCTGTTGGTTATCATCATAGTATACCTATTCCTGCAGAGCTGGCGCGCCACTCTTATCCCGCTTCTGGCCGTACCGGTTTCTCTCATCGGCACTTTTGGATCTTTCATCATACTTGGCTTTACCATCAATACGCTCACCTTGTTCGCCATGGTGCTGGCTATCGGCCTTGTGGTCGACGATGCGATAATAGTTATTGAGGCGGTAGAGCATCATATCACAGTCAACAAACTTGGCCCTTATGAAGCCACCCGCCGTGCCATGGCGGAAGTTTCAGGCCCGGTCATCGCCATAGCTTTCGTGCTGGCTTCGGTGTTCATCCCGGTCGCCTTTTTGGGTGGCATGATGGGCGTCCTCTACCGCCAGTTTGCCCTGACCATAGCGGTATCTATGGGTCTTTCGGCCGTTATCGCCCTCTCGCTTACCCCGGCGCTATGCGCCATGCTACTACGCCCGCATGATTCGAACGCCCAAAAAGGCTTTATGGGTAGATTTTTCGACCGCTTCAACGACTGGTTCGACCGTACGACAAACTCCTACGGCAAGATAGTTACCACACTGATACACCACGCCAAATACGTATTTATTTTTCTTTTGGTACTGCTGGCTGGCACCGGCGCTTTGTTTAAACTGGTGCCTACCACCTTCATCCCCGACGAAGACCAGGCCTTCATGCTCGCCTCGGTAAGTCTGCCGGAAGGCGCCAGCCTCAACCGCACGGAAAATGTCATGGTACGCCTGGGTGAAGATATCAAAAAAGTGCCGGGCGTAGCCAATGTCATGACGGTTTTCGGCTACGACATCCTTTCCTCCAGCTCTAAATCGAGCGCCGGCAGCATTTTTATCGGCCTTGACCCTTGGGATAACCGCACAGACCGGCAAACACAGATAAACGCCATCATCGGCAGTATATACGGCAAAGCAGACGGCTATGCGGAAGCTTCGGTCATCGCCATGAATCCCCCATCGCTTCCGGGTCTCGGCAATGTCGGCGGCTTTACCATGGTCCTCCAGGATATGGTTGGACGCAGCGATAAGGAACTGGACGACATAACTAAAAAATTCCTGGGCGCCGCCAACACCCAGAGGCCGGAAGTTACCAGGGTATACACCACTTATACCAGCAACTCGCCCACTATGGAATTTGAAATCGACCGGGAAAAGGTCAAAACCCTCGGTATCGCTCTCAACGACGTATTCAGCGCGCTGCAGGTAAACTTTGGCGGCTATGAAGTAAACGACTTTAACATGTTCGGCCGCACCTACAAGGTCATCGTGCAGGCCGACGCCAAATATCGCACACAAGCCGATAACATGCGCTTTATTTATGTAAAGTCGCCGAGCGGCATGGTGCCGCTCGACACCCTTTTAAAACCAAAGATCATCACCGCCGCCCCCAGCATAACCCGCTTTAACGCGACGCGTAGCATTCAGATAAACGGAGCCTCCGCCCCCGGCTACAGCTCCGGACAGGCTATAGCGGCCATGGAAGAACTGGCCAAGACCAATCTCCCGCCCGGCTTTAAAGTAGAATGGTCCGGCCAAAGCCGCGAAGAAAAAAAATCCGGCGACTCGGCCACTCAAGTCATGGCGCTGGCCCTCGTATTCGTATTCCTCTGTCTGGCCGCCCTTTATGAAAGCTGGGCCATACCTTACGCGGTACTTCTTTCCGTACCGACCGGCATCTTCGGCGCTTTTCTCTCGCAATACCTCGCTAACCTGCAAAACAGCATCTACATGCAGATAGGTATCATCACCCTTATCGGACTCGCGGCGAAAAACGCCATACTCATTGTCGAGTTTGCCAAAATCCGCGTGGACGATGGCATGGATCCGGTAAAAGCAGCCATTGAGGCCTCAAAGCTCCGCCTCAGGCCTATTCTTATGACGTCGCTGGCCTTCATCATCGGCTGCCTGCCGCTCGCCGTAGCCTCCGGCGCAGGCGCTGGCGCCCGAAACGCCATGGGCACCACGGTAGTCGGCGGCATGACCATCGCCACCGGGCTGGGGATCTTTCTCATACCTGTGCTGTTCGTCATAGTCGAATGGACGCTCGAGAAATTTGGCTTTAGAAAACATGAAGACGACAGTAAAACACAAGATACGGTGACCGAATAAAGGAGTAACAGCAAAACCCCGGCAATGCCGGGGTTTTGCTGTTACTTATATTCTGTCAGGCGCGCCAGTATTTCACGTTCGCCCGTGTATCCGTCGAGCGCTGGATGGTTGGCCGTTATGTATTCACAGCCGGAAAATTCAAACCCCGGGATGCAAACGCAGCCAAACAGGCACCAGGCAGTAGGTTTGGCGGCCAGGGCACCAAAGATGGTTCCTTTCGGCAGTATAACCTCCGGGTTTTCTCCGGCTGCTATGTCCGGCCCCATGCGATATACCCGAAAGCCTGTTTCTTCCAATACGTGCACGTCTAGGGAATGTCCGGCATAAAAATGCCATAGTTCGTCACAATCCAGCCGATGTAAATATGAGGGCGCCGTCCAGGCGACCACGGCATAAGCGCTGCTCACTCCGGCCCGCCCGCCCTCAAGGGCCGGTCCGTCGTAGCTGCGTTTGGCGTACACGCCTTCTTTGAGTTTTTCCATGTTGAGTTGTTTTACTATATTTTCTGCGGCTAGCGGTAAAGTCCACATATCATCACCAGTTGAATATCTTTCCGGGATTGAGTATATTGTTGGGGTCGAGGGCGCGTTTGATCTTTTTCATCATGGCCAGCTCCACCGGATCGGTGTACATCTCCATGGTATCTATCTTTTTGGCGCCTATGCCGTGTTCGCCGGACAGCCGCCCGCCCATTTTGTACGCGAGGCCGTATATCTCCTCGTGAAAGGTTTTTAGCATGTTATGCCACTCATCGTCGGTCAAGCCGCCTTTCAGTAGCGTGAAGTGGATGTTGCCGTCACCGGCGTGCGCCACTGTGCGGCTGACCAGTTTATATTTTTGTTCAAAGTATGCGGCTTGGTCCAGCATCTCGCCGATCATATCGACCGGTACGACTACGTCTTCGTAGTAGACCACCTTGCTTTCTACGCGCGCAGCTTCCGCCATGCTGCGACGGGCTTTCCAGATGCGCTCTTCGTCGGCCTCGAGCACTTCGGCAGCGCCGCTCCCGGTACAAACGTCGTCCAAGAGGGCGACGCGCTCTTCGAGCTCGGTTTCACTGAACGCGTCGAGCGTGATGATAATGTAGTGCCCATCCTCATAGTGCGGCAGCGCTACTTTTATGTAGTCGCCGCAAGAGCGTACGGCTTTGTTGTCCATGAATTCTATACTGGTAGGAGTTATACCTCCGTGGTTAATGATCTTTTGCACAAGGCGCGTACCGGTCATGTAGTCGGTGACTATGGCGAGGATGTCCATCCGGTAAGGCGGCAGGGGTTTTAGCTTCAGAACGGCTCCAGTGATGATGCCGAGTGTACCCTCTGAGCCGATAACCAACTGCTCTAAACAGTAGCCGGTGGTCTTTTTGTTGAGGCGTGCGCCGAGGGTGGTGATGTCGCCCTCCGGGGTGACTACCTCGATGCTGTATACCTGTTCTCTGGTGGTACCGTATTTTACTGCGCGATTGCCGCCTGCGTTGGTGGCGATATTACCACCGATCAGGCAGGAGTCGGCGCTGCACGGATCGCCCGCGTAGAGAAGGCCTAGCTCTTTGGCAGCCTTCTGCACGTCTTCGGTACGCACTCCGCATTCCACGCGCATGTAGAGTGCGTCTTTATTTATTTCGAGTATCTTGTCCATACGCGACAAGACCATGACGATGCCGCCCTTGACCGGGATGGCCCCGGCGGCCAAGCTGGTACCGGCGCTTCTCGGCGTGACTGGTACGAGAGCACGGTTGGCCAGCTTCATGATAGCCGCCACTTCTTCCCGGCTGCCCGGGAAGACTACCGCTTCCGGCATATGATGGTAGCTCTCGTCAGTCTCTTCGTCAGTTTTATATTGCTCTAGCTTTTCCTCATCGGTAAAAACATATCCTGTACCTGCGATATCTTCCAGCTGGGCGATGAAAGCGGCGTCCGCCTTGTTATACATAATGACCTCCCGTATGCATGAATACTATTATAATACTGCATTTGCCCTCGTAAGGCAACAAGGCTGGCTGCTTGACAAAAAAAGCGGTTGGTTGTACTTTTAAACTATTATAATATATGAAAAAGGTGCTAAATAATGAATTTTATTTTTATTTCCCCAAACTTTCCCGACCAGTGCGAGCTGTTCTGCCGCGCCCTCAAAAACAATGAGGTCAGCGTACTTGGTATCGGCGACCAGGACTATCACCTTCTCTCCCCGGAGCTGCGCAATGCTCTGGCCGACTACTACAAGGTGGATGATCTTGAAGACTACCGCCAAATACAAAAGGCCTGCGGTTACTTTATCCACCGCTACGGACGCATCGACTTTATCGACTCCCTCAACGAGCACTGGCTGGCCAGTGACGCCCGTCTGCGTACAGATTTTAACGTGCCCGGCATCAAGAGTGACCGCGTCATGGGCATGAAAAGAAAATCTCTGATGAAAGACTTTTACCGCCAGGCGGGAGTGCCGGTAGCGCGCCATATTCTCGTAAACGACGGCGGTGACCTTGCAGCGGCCGGAAAATTTATCGAAGAAGTGGGCTGGCCGGTCATCGCCAAACCAGATATCGGCGTCGGCGCCTCCACTACCTACAAACTATCTGGCGTAGACAGCCTCAACAGCTTTTTTGACACTAAACCACCGAGCGAATTCATCATGGAAGAATTCATCCCTGGCAACATCGTCACCTTCGACGGCATCACTGACCACGACCGTAATGTCCTTTATGCGGCCAGTCACTACCTGCCCGTTTCCCTGATGGACATAGTCAACGATGATGCGGATGTGTATTTTCACTCACAGGAAGTGACGCCGGAGTTTTACGACATTGGTTGTCGCACCGCCAAGGCTTTCGACACAATCAGCCGCTTTTTTCACTTTGAATTTTTCAAACTTACTTCCGTCAAACCAGGCCTCGGCCAACCGGGGGACATCGTGGCGCTTGAAGTAAATATGCGCCCGCCAGGGGCCTATATCCCCGACATGATAAACTTTGCCGCCGACATGGACATCTATCAGGCCTGGGCAGATATGATCGCCTTCAACAAGGCGAATGTCCCCTCCAGCAAGCCCAAATACTTCTCAGGATACGTAGGCTGCAAGTTCCACAAGCCCTATAAGCACTCCCATGAGGAAATTCTCGCCAAATACGGCAAGTATATAGTGCTCCATAAAGAAGTGGAAAAAGTATTTGCCCGAGCCATGGGAAAATACGTCTATATCTTCCGGGCGGAAACTCTGGAAAAAATCGCCGAGATAGCAGAATATATATTAGCGTAATCTAAGATTTCTCCCTGCGCTCGAAAGGACAATGCAGTACTAATCATGTAATCCCAATACACAATAATTATCCTCGGTCTAACGAAACAAAACAACCCCGGCTCTGTCTGTATGAACTGCACCCCAAAAGTTAGACAGTGTGATACACTGAAAAACTGGAAAGGTCCAGAAAAAGCAGACACAAAGTAAAGATTTTTGACCTTCAAACTCCACTGGCGATAAATACCCCAGGGTTGAATGTATGCGTTTGGTGTTGTAGTAAGTTTCTGTATATTTAAACATATCTAAACGGGCTTGTTCAGGAGTGTCGTAATTGGCGCACTGGACAAGCTCTCTTTTTGCAGTTTTTTGATTTCATAAGTTGAATTGAAAAGTGCGTTTCCATGGTCTGGAAACGCACTTTCTCCATATTAATCATATTCATTGATCCAACGGCGCAGACTACTCATGCTGATGCCAAGCTCATACACTACAGTTTTTACACAAGCACCAGCTTCTCCCGCCATTTTTATTGCTGCCAATTTAAATTGTTTGGCATATATAGCTCTTTTCATTAAACTGGACTCCTTTCGCGCTTAACTTCATGTCCAGTTTATTATACCCTTTCCAGTTTTCAGTGTATCACACTGTCTAACTTTTGGGGTGCAGTTCAAATTTGCCGGCTTTTTTATTATTTGCGCCTAAGTTCCTCCTCTATTGCATCATCTTCTAAAGAATCCCGGTCATCGCCCGGAATAGCCTGTCCGGCACGACGCCCTGGCCTCCGGATACGACCGTCCAGGGAAAATTCTCCTTCTTTGCCGTGTTCTTTATGTGCCACTGTCAATATTTTCTTACCCGGCAAAGGATTGTTTTCGCTGTTGTTATCCACAACAGCAGCTTTGTGATGCATAGAGGAACTATGGCTAAAAGTGTCTACGGGAAAATCGACTGACTGTATGTCCATGGTTATCACCAGCAATAATGCCAGCACCAAGGTCTTTACCATTGACACATACCCCCTTTGTCAGCAAAGTTGGCACATATTGGTATTCGACAGGCGCGGCCAATATTCCTTTTAGTAAAACAAGCCGACCGTTTACAGCCGGTCACGCCGAGGCATCTGCATAGCCCTGCCGGAGCACCATATACCCGTCATTACCACTACCGCGGCAATAGCAAAGATGATTATATTGACCCAGTTCCACACTTTTACCGTAGCCGTCATATGCGTATCGCTAACCATTTTGATCTTCCAGGTGAGTTTTTTTCCATTATCTGCGATCTGTTCGGCATTTTGAGTTAAAGGCGCCTCCGGTAAATTGAGTGCAAAAACAAAATCCAGCGAAGAAAGTATAGCGTCGCGTTGTTTTTTTTGCTCCGCCGTCATTTTTGGCTCGTTTTTAGGCCCCCGGTAGAGGATGTCGAAAATCTGTTCATTATAAAAAAATCCTTTTTCCTGCCGGGAATTGTCTATGATATTTTCATAACTATTGAACAGCAAAAATCTGTCCAGTTCATAAAAATTGTCCAATTCTTTGACGGCTGTGAAGCCGCCTTTTCCCTCTTCATTTATGGCGTTTACCGTCATGCCTTTTTCCTTTAGCTTCTCCATTTCCTCTTTGATTTGCTTTTGCATGTAAGGCTGCGCCAATATTTTGTAGGTGAGGCGCCCGGAACCGTCCCTTTTCACATCTAGCGCAATTTCCCCTTTCATACACCCCGTGAAAACAATGACGGCTAAAAACAATCCTGTAGTAATTTGTAACAGTTTTTTCAACATACTTGCACCTCCCAAACTTACTTCCTGCCTTTCTGCTGCATAGCATACACTTTGTATTCTTTTGAGATTTCGGCTGGAAAACATAAAGGCGTTTTACGGTATCCGTAAAACGCCTTTATGCGCAAAAATATTTTTCCCCTTTTTAGCGGATTCGTTCATTTCTCCGCCTGCAACAAATACTGCCGCTATAACTATGACTATTACTTGAGCATTGACAAGACTTTTTTGTCTGTTCCCATTCTATAATATTTTGCTTGCACTTACAATTATTTATCACGCTTGGAAAATGAATTGTTGACTGAGGATTTTCATCTTTCGACCTTGTCAGCGAATAACTGCCGGGAGAAAATCGCCTCTACTTCGCTATTTATCTTTACCTCACGGACTGCCCCCGGCCGATCAGATAAGTAATAAGCTGCTCGGCAGTGCGCCCGGAGCGCCCGCTATGGGTCATTTCCCATTTCACGGCTTCTTTTTTGAGTTCGTCGGGTGTTAGCCCAAGTTTTGCCTTATTGGCTTTTTCCAGGATGATCCTAAAATACGCCTCCTGGTCTGGCGAGATAAAAAATATCTTTATGCCAAAACGATCGGCTAAAGAAACTTTTTCGTTTATCGTGTCTGTCCGGTGCAGTTCGTCGCCTTCGCTGTCCGCCCACACTTCTTTTACGATGTTGCGGCGGTTGGATGTGGCGTAAATGAGGACATTGTCGGGTTTTACCTCGATACCGCCGTCTATTACCGATTTTAGCTGTTTATACTCGACTTCAAACTCTTCAAAGGAGAGGTCGTCAAGGTAAAGGATGAATTTTTTGCCCCAGTTTTTCAGTTGACCCATAATAGCTGGCAAGTGAACGAACTGGGAGCGTGAAATCTCCACCAAACGCAGCCCGTCGCCAAAAAACCTGTTGACCAGCGCCTTGATGGACGAAGATTTGCCGGTGCCGCGTTCACCAAACAGTAAAACATTATTGGCGGGCAGACCCTGTAAAAAAGCTTCTGTATTGCCGATAAGATCGGCTTTTTGCCTGTCGTAGCCTATTATATCGTCAAAAGTGATGCCGTCGCAGCTGTTTACGCCAATAAAACCGTGGGTGGCTTCGTCCCATTTAAACGCCATATGGTCGGCCAGCATGCCATAGCCGTAGCGCCGGTAGTGTCCGCAGAGTCCCTGGGCCGCCTCTTCCGGCGAACTGCTGCTGTCGAGAAAGTATTTTTTGATATCTTCCAGGGAACGGTTGCGCCCGGCTCTCGTCGGTTTATAGTCGTGCATGAGCGGTTCCTTGAATATCTCTCCGGGGTTTTGCCTGAAAAATTCGCGCAAGAGCTGTATGTCCCGTGCGGCGGCATCGAGCAGACTCTTGCCCACCTCGCCCTGGCAGCGCTCTGCGGTGCGGCTGAATACGTTGTCGCCATAAGACAACAGGTAAAAGATATATTCCGTCCCAAGGTCTCCCGCCAGTCCCACTTCTTCTGCTTTTTCGACCAGTCGGCTGGCCACGGCGCACTCGTCGCTGTACACTTCCATTTTCATCATGGCGTCCAACAGGTCGTCTGACAAAAGGTTCCTGTAAATCAGTAGTTTGTTTAAAACACGCAAGTAGTTCAAAAAAATTCCCCCATTATTCCAAGCGATTTATGAGTTCAAGCTGTTCTTTTATCGTCCGCCCGCTTACCGGATGCAAAAGGCCCGGCGATATTTCGGCCAGCGGCCCCAAAACAAAGCGGCGGTTGAGCATATCTGCATGCGGTATGGTCAGGCGCTCCTCTTTAAGTACCAAATCATCATACAAAAGTATATCGAGGTCTATGACGCGCGGTCCCCAGCGCTCCTTGCGCACCCGGCCCATGGCCTCCTCTATCCCGTGCAGGCGAAAAAGCAGTTCCTGTGGGGTAAAGTCCGTTTCTGCACGACAGACGGTATTGGTAAAATCAGGCTGGTCTGTTTTACCATAAGGCGGAGTTTCAATCAATCCCGCTACATGGGTAACTTTTATACCGATACCCCTCATCAGGGTAAGAGCAGTCCTTATATTTTCAGTTTTTTCACCCAGGTTGCTCCCGAGGGCTATATAAACTATGTGCATCCCCGTACCGCCTCCAGCATGCGTATGGCCTGTACATTTTCCCTCACATCATGTACCCTCACCAACTGCGCACCGGACACCACAGCCTGGCAACTCAACGCGACCGTTCCGAAGAGGCGATCTTCCGGCGGCAAACCACCCAGCACCTGGCCGACAGTACCTTTGCGGGAGGCTGCCAGGAGCACCGGCAAACCAAAGCTGCCCAGCTCTTTTAACCGCCTCATCAGCGTGAGGTTGTGTTCCACTTTTTTACCAAAACCTATGCCGGGGTCGATAATCAGCTTGTCGCCAGTGATACCGGCCTGGCTGAGCGCCTCTATACGCCGCGCGAAAAATTCGCACACTTCTCGCACCACATCTTCGTATTGTGGATCGTCCTGCATATTAGAGGGACTGCCCTTCATATGCATTATGACAAGCGGCACGCCGGTTTTGGCCGCCAGCGGCGCCATGCCCGGGTCACCTGCCGCGCTCACGTCGTTTATAATGTCCGCGCCGCATTCTATAGCACGGCATGCGGTAGAAGCGCGGTAGGTATCCACCGAAACTATACTGCCAGGGAAGGCCTTTTTCAACGCTGCTACCGCCGGTAAAAGCCGCTCCTGTTCAAGCGTTTCCATGACAGGCTGCGCGCCCGGCCTGGTCGACTCAGCCCCGAGGTCGAGTATGTCCGCACCGTCGTCCAGCATGGCCGCCGCCGTACGCAGTATATCCGCCAAGCCGCTCTGCCGTGATCCGGCGTAAAAGGAGTCTTGTGCCAGGTTGATGATACCCATAACCGCTGTCCGTGCGTAACCGAGCGTGCGCCCGTCAGCCAGTACCGTCTCCGGCGGTTTTTGTGCGAGAAAGGAACGCAACGCTCCACACAAAGCAGGCAAGCCGAAAAAAGTCATGGGCTTGAGTTTTTCCAGCAGTTCATAATACTGCTTGCGCGTTCCAAAAAGGATAACGTCGCTGTCTTCCACCTTGCCGGTCACGCAGCCGCAGTTGAGCGCGCAATCCGCGCCAACGCTGATTGCCTCTTGTTTGAGGATATTGGCAGCCGGCATGCGCACGCGAAATATTTTGAGCGGCAGTATTTGGCTCCTGTTTTGAAAGATAGCCAGGCTGCCCGGATGTACGCCTATCTTTTGCAATTCGTCATGCAAGACCCCTTTATCTCCGGTCATTGCGATGATCATTTTACCAGCCAGCCTTTCTCGACACAGGCGAAAGCGTTGTGGTTATGTATGCTCTCTATGCTGTCTACCGTTACCCGGTACCAGATGATGCGCGGATGCTTTTCCAGCAAGAGCGCGATCTCACGTACTGCGTCCTCGACAAAACGCGGGTTTTCGTAAGACGTTTCTGTTATATATTTTTCATCTGGCCGCTTAAGCAGGGAATATACCTCGCTGCTCCCTCCACGGGCGGCCAGTTCTGCCAGTTCTTCTATCCACACCAGCCCGCGCGTTTCCACTTCTATACTGGCTATGGCCCGCTGGTTGTGCGCTCCGTGGCAGCTTATTTCTTTCGAACAGGGGCAAAGCGTCATGATCGGAGTATCCACCTGCATCCGCAAGGAATACTCCGTGCCTTTTTCCGCGTGATATACGCAGCGCAGATCTACCGGCGCCAGAAGGCCGCTCACCGGGGCCTTTTTATAGATGAAATATGGAAATTCCATGTCCATCATGGCTTTTTCTGCTCCGAGGGCTGTTTTTAGCGTATCGAGTATTTTTTCTATGTCTTCATAGGAAATACTTTCAATGTTTTGCAGGCACTCCACGAACCGGCTCATATGTGTGCCACGCGCATCATGCGGTAAATCCACCGCTAAAGCCAGCTCACCCACCGTACTTTGTTCGCCCCGGTCGCGGTCTTTCATCTTGAGCGGCCAATGCAGACCGCGTACACCGACGTGTTTCAAGGGCACCTGCCGGTGATCCTTTTCGCTCTGCACGTCTTTCATCATGTCAAAGTCTCCCCGCGGTATACTATCCCGCTAGTCCTGGTCTCCCACAGTTCTATTTCATACAGCCGACAGTTATCGCGTTTCAGCGGTTTTTCCAGCTGCTCCCATATCCAGACGATGATATTTTCCGCCGAAGACTGCGGTATGATATCGTTCAGGCAGGTATGATCGAGCTTTTCAATGACTGCCTGTTTGACGATGCTCTTGAGTTCGACAAAATCCATGATCATGCTTTCTGCGTTGGGACGGCCTTCCAGCTTGACCGCCAGTTTATACGTATGGCCGTGCAGCGCCTCACATTTTCCTTTATATTCCGGCAAATAATGCGCAGCGTCAAATTCAAACTCTTTTATTATAAACACTGAGTTTACCTCCCAAATGAAAAACTTATACGAACAGTTTACCACAAAACCCCGGCAAACAGAAACCCGGGCTCATTTTATCTCGCTGAACGCGGTGTTTAGCAGGCGGTATTTCGCGGCCTCTTTATAGTCATAATGCCACCATTCATGGTCAACACCTGTAAAGCCTTCGTTTTCCATTACAAGGCGCAAAAGGTCGCGCCGCCAGCGCAAGAGTTCGCTGCCACCCTGAAAACATCGTGTGGCGCGCAAAGATGGTTCGTCAAAGTTGCTGGGCATGCCTACGGTCTGGCCGTCAGCTAAAGTGTAGAGCGAGACATCGACCGCCGTACCCCGGTTGTGAGGAGAACCGCCTTTTTGGGGATCTTCCAGCAGCTTTTTGTCTTTGTCCGGCAAAGCGTCGTAAAAAGTCTTGCTGATATACCAGGGCCGGTAGGCATCCCACACAACTATGCCAAGGCCAAAGGCTGCCAGCTGTTTATGTACCCGCTGCAAAGCGCGGGCGGTATTCATTTCCAAAAAAGCGCGTTCACTTTCGTATACCGGCGTGTTGAAAAGGTTGTCTTTACGGGCATACGGCATATCCACCCTGATGCCCGGCTCCAGTGTGTTTATCTCCACCAGTTCGGCTGTCAAAAGTCGGGCGGGCTGACCGGGCATATTGGCCGCCTTGGCCGCGCTCCTGAGCTGCGCTATATCTTTTACCGGCGCTATGGTAAAAACGTCTCCCCGCTCTGTCGGGAAAAACCGCCTGGTAAAGCGCTTTTTCTCTATTGTAGCAGTCACTCCGACCCCTTCTTTGTCGCGCTCGAACTTCAATATGGCAGTACCCTCTCCGTCGCGTGGATCCGCTATGTTGAGCGTATATTCGTCATAACGGTTTTTTACCAGTTGATATACATTGCTTTGATCAAAAGCGTAGTCTCCAACGGTCACGCCATAAAGCAGCTCCAACCGCCCGCCCCGTTCGCGGATGAGGATATTTTCCCCTTCGCCCTGGTAAAAACCCACTATGGCGGCCATATCCGGCGGGCAGGCCTTGGGCGCCGCCCCGGCAGTCAGGCAAAAGGCCAGCAGCAGTAACAATAAAGTTGCTATTTTAATTTTATTGCACATATTTCATTCCTCCAGAGAATACTTTCCTTCCCACACGATTTTGCGGTAATTCTCTTCGTCTGTCGCTCCTTCCGTACTAAAGAGCAGTACGCGGGACTGTCGATCAAGGGCCAGGTTTTTTGCCCATTCTCCGCTTTGGCCGCGCATGATACCATACAGCACTCCGGCTCCCACCGCACCCGATTCTCCCGAAATTACCCGCCGGTCACCCGCTAGCGGACTGCCCAGTATGCGCATCCCGAAGGCAGACGCCCGGTCAGTAGCCGACAAAAAGGCCGTGCAGTGATTTTGCAGGATGGGCCAGGCCAGTATGTTGGCTTCGCCGCAAGCCAGCCCGGCCATAATGGTAGCAAGGTCGCCGCCTGCCGCCAGCGGCTCTTCCAGCGCCTGCGCAGCCGAGCGATAAAAACAGTCCGCCTGCTGTGCTTCCATCAGGATAAAACGCGGGGCTTTTTCTTTGTAGTGTTCCAGTAGCGCCGCCAGTACCCCGGCCGCCATTGAGCCTACCCCGGCCTGCAAAAATACGTGGGTCGGCGGTTTTTCCATTTGTTCTATTGACTCAGCGGCCATGGTGGCGTAGCCTTTCATGATCCAGAGCGGTATTTTTTCATAACCCGGCCAGGCAGTATCCTGCACCACTATCCAGCCGTATTTTTCCGCCTCTTGGGCGGTATAGCGCACAGTATCATCATAGTTCATATCGGTCACGGTAACCGTCGCGCCCAAGGCCTCTATAGCCTTTACCCGCTGATTGACCGTTCCCTTGGGCATATTCACCACGGCTTTCTGACCGAGCAGTTTAGCCGTCCAGGCCACACCGCGCCCGTGGTTGCCGTCGGTGGTGGTGGCAAAAGTCAGGCCGTCCGCGCCACTGCGGAGCAGTTTTTCATAATCGAGCCCAGAGAGGCCAAGCCCGGTCTTTTCCGCTAGCAGGCGGGCTATGGCGTAAGACGCCCCCAGCACTTTGAAGGCATTCAACGAAAAGCGCGCCGACTCATCTTTTACATGTACTGCCTCTACCCCCAAGTGATCAGCCAGACAGGGCAAAGAAACCAGCGGCGTCGGCTCGTACTGGGGGAAGCTGCTGTGGTAGAGCTGTACCGCTTTTACTTCCCCCGCTGAAAATTCCGCGCACAGATCCGGCCTGCGGCCTTTATAGGGATTTAGTGTACATTCAAACATTTCCCGCCTCCTTATGCGCAAAACAAGTGGTCAAATGGTCGTTCACCATGCCGGTCGCCTGCATGAAAGCGTAGCAGATGGTGGGGCCGACAAATTTAAAACCGCGTTTTTTAAGATCTTTACTCATCTTTTGCGCCAGTTCCGTTTCCGCCGGCACTTCGCTGGCATCGGACCAGTGGTTTACTATAGGCTGTCCGCCGGTAAACTGCCAGATATATTTGTCAAAACTCCCGTATTCTGCTTTTACTTTGAGGTACGCCCGGGCATTGACTATGGCTGCCGCTATTTTCAGACGGTTCCTGATAATGCCGGCATCCGCCAGCAGGCGTTCGGAGTCTTTTTCCGTGTAACCGGCGATGGCGTCAGGATCGAAACCGTCAAAAGCCCGGCGGAAATTTTCCCGTTTCTTCAATACGGTTATCCAGCTGAGGCCTGCCTGCATACCCTCGAGCAGCAAAAACTCGAACAGCAGCCGGTCGTCGTGTACCGCTCGCCCCCACTCAAGGTCGTGATACCTGATATAAATTTCCTCCTGCCCTGCCCAGGGACACCTTTTTTTGTCCATTTGCCATACCGCCTTTGCTGTTTATAGCTATACTTTACCATGTTGCGGCATTTATTTAAAGCTACTTGCTTTTATCCTGCTTTTAAAGGATAATTAAAGAGTAAAATTTTTCTTTTCTTCAGGAGGTCAGTATGAACATACCCGCTTTTAAACGTTACTTTTCTGCGCTGTTATTTGTCGCCGCGCTCTTTTTGCCAGGACAGGCGCTTGCCGCTATTGAAACCAGCGTAGAGCCTTTTACCGGCGAGCAGACCTATACCAGCAAATATACTTTCGCCGATGCCCAGCATAATATGCACACCATATCCCTGATCAAGAAATATAAGCCCGTACCCGGCAATCAACCGTTAATCGAAACCTATTTTCTCTTGAACTTCACTTTGGCGCGCGGCGTCATGCTAGGTGAAGCGATGGACATCCAGGTCACCTATAACCGCATAAATTCCCTGCCACTCGCACCAAACGACGTTTCCCGTTACGGATATTCTTCCGTTCCTATCTACCGGACCGGGCACAAAGAACTGCCGCCCATGACCGAAGCGGCGATAGAAAAAGGCGAGGAACTTGTGATACAGGTGCATTTCGAACCCAAAGGACGGGCTATATACCATATACCGGCTGAAACGGTCAAAGAATGGGCCGAACTTTTGAAACTGCCCGAGGCCGCCAAACCTCCCGTTCCAGCCACCACCGCACAAAATAGCGAAAACAAAGAAACCGCTCCGGTCAAATAGACGATGATATGTAAAAGGGGACGCAAACTGCGTCCCCTTTTTATTGCTCGTTCCTAGAGTTTTTCCAGCAGCCGTTTTCTGGCTCTTTCAATGAGCTCTTCCCCGTCCACAACTACCCGGTCGTGCCGTCCTATGCCCGTTATGCCGGCATCGTCGGCTATAGTGATTTCAAAAGAAACCCTGTCGCGCTTTGCCTCCACCAAGGCCGCCGTCACACTGACGACCATCCCGAGGCTGGCCGGCGCCGTGTGGGTAATTTCCGTCCTGATGCCGACGGTAGTCAGGCCAGCGGGCAATCTGCTGTCTACAATATTGGTGCAGGCGTCGATCATCATGCCTACGTATACCGGCGAGGCTATCAGCGTACCAAGTTTGCGGCTGCCGTAATAAGCGGCCGTATCATCCTCCAGCACTATCTTTTTGACTGTACTCGTTGCACCTATTATTACTGCTGTGCTAACATCAAAATCCGTCATATCCATTACCTCCTTTTTGATGTGGTCGCGGGGTATCGTGTCTGCGCAACATCCAGGAACAGGAACTGTGATAATGATGTTTCCTTATTTAAATTTTATAACTTTTTTTATTCTTTGGCAATGAAAAAACCCTTGACTGCATTTGTATACATTGCGGTCAAGGGTTTGTACCTGTTTTTATATTATTTGGGAAAAACCAGGAATTTTTCAAAATTTACATACACATTTTCGCCTTCGGCGAATTCTTCGAATTGGTCGGCCTGGTTGATAATGCGTATCTCCTGTGAGCCCACCAATACCCGGTAGTCTACCGAGTCGCCGAGGTAAACTTTGTGTATCAGCTTGCCTTGCATAGCGCCCTGGCCATCCTGTTTGCTGATGCTAATATGCTCGGGGCGCACCGCTACTACTGCCTGGCCGGACACGCCGCTGCTCTGCCTCAGTTCACATTTAAGGTCATTCATACATACGCGGTCGTTTTCGACTGTGGCGTCAATGAAGTTTACGAGACCGATAAAGTCAGCTACAACCTGATTGGCCGGGTTTTCGTAAATGGCTACCGGTCGGTCTATCTGCTGCACCACGCCGCCATGCATGACCACGATACGGTCGCTCATCGCCATGGCCTCTGCCTGATCGTGGGTAACATAGACTACTGTTATACCCATCTTCTCTTGCAGGGCTTTTATTTCAAAGCGCATGCTTTCCCTGAGTTTGGCGTCAAGATTGGATAGCGGCTCGTCGAGGAGCAAAAGATCCGGCTCCGCTACAAGAGCACGCCCCAGTGCCACCCGCTGTTGTTGTCCGCCGGACAATTGGTGCGGAAAGCGGGCCGTATACGGTGTTAGATGTACCATCTCCAGTACCTGCGCTACCCGGTTTTTTATTTCCTCTTTGCTTTTCTTTTTAATTTTCAAGGGATAAGCGACATTGTCAAACACTGTCATGTGCGGCCACACGGCATACGACTGGAAAACCATGCCGATATCCCGTTTCTCCGGCGGAACGAAAGTGTTTTGGGTGGAAGAAGACACCAGCTTCTCGCCGATATATATGTCCCCTTCGGTTGCTTTTTCAAAGCCGGCGATCATCCTGAGCATGGTGGTCTTGCCACAGCCGGACGGCCCGAGTATCGAAATAAATTCGCCATCGGCTATATCAAGGCAGAAGCTGTCCACTGCCGTAACATCACCGAAACGTTTGGTTATGCGATCGATCTTTATCTGCGCCAAAATCTCCACTCCTCTTATATGCCAATGTTGCCTTTGCTGACTTTATTCAAAATTATGTTGCCCAAAAGCACTATCCCCAATATCAGTACAGACAGCACCGACGCGTTTTGCGTGTCGGCATATGTTTGCAGTTCATAGAGCAAAACGCCTATGGTCTTGGTTTCCGAGCCGTAGAGCAGGATGGACATGGTCAGTTCGTAAAAGGACGGCATGAAGATCAAAAACCAGCCCGCCACTACCGACGGCGCCACCAGCGGCAGTATTATGTCTTTGCAGGTGCGCAGCCAACTGGCGCCCGAGTTGAGCGCCGCCTCTTCGAGCGATGAATGTACCTGGCTCAAAGATGCGGTGATCGTCCTGACTGACATGGTCATATATTTGACCAGGTAGGCAATGACCAGTACCGCGACTGTAGAATAAAGGTTTAGTCCGAATTTCCCCGAGAAGGTTATGATCATGGCTAAAGCTATGACTATACTGGGCGTCGCTCCGCCTATGGTTATCAAAAGATCGGGTATTTGCCGTCCCTTTACTTTGGTCTTGACCAAAAGGTAGGAGATGAAAATGGCTATTATGGTACCGGCTGTCGCGGCAATGACCGCGTACAGAAGGCTGTTGAAAATTGGCTCTATGTACTGGTCGCTGTTGATGACCGGCTTCCAGTTTTCAAAAGTAAGGTTGTCAAGGCCAATGGGTTTGGAAAGAGTACCGATGAGCGACGTCAATAGTATAGAGCCCAGCGGCAGTATTACCGAGATAAGGCTGTAGAGCGATATGCCGGAAAAGGCTATCCAGCGCCATTTTCCGAGATTTACTATATTGGGCCGTGTGCTCTTTCCGCCGATAGTCGTATAGTCCTTACGTCCAAGCATGAAACTCATCATAAAAAGCAACCCGTTGGCAAACAGCATGAGCGATACAGCCAGCGCCGTTGCGTCGCGGATGCCCTTGCTGTCGCCCATATAGGCGTAAGTCACTATCCTCGTAGTCATTACTTCGATATTGCTGGGCATGCCGACAATGGACGGGATGCCGAAGCAGGAAGCTGCCGATATAAATACTAAAAGTCCACCCGCCAGTATGCTGGGAGCCATGAGCGGCAAGGTGATGTCTTTAAGTGTCTGTAGTGGCGTCGCGCCGGAAATTCTAGCCGCCTCCTCGAGGGTGGGGTCCATTTTTTCCATAGCCCTTGAAATGGTAATAAAAGCGAAGGGTGAATAAAACAGGGTCAATACCCACGTCAGCCCACCCATGGTGTAAATATCGAAAGGAGATGTTTGCAGGGTAAACATCCACTTTAGGATCATGTTCAAATAGCCCACGCTTGGATTTAAAAGCTGTATCCAGGCAATAGCGCCCACATAAGGCGGTATCATATAGGTCGCGACCAGCGTGGTACGGAAAAATCCCTTGGCGGGAAGATTGGTGCGCCCAACCAGCCAGGCCAGAGGGAAAGTGATGATGAGACTACAGATCATTACCGAAAGCGACAGTTGCAGAGTGTTGACCAGCGCCCGCCAGTTGACGTCCTTGCTGTACACTTCCTGATAGTTGTTGAAATTGATCTGCCCATCTATCATAAAACTGCTATAAATGAGAAAAACCATTGGTAAAACGATAAACATTATCAGCAATAGCACTGATATGGATATCACTATGAATTTGCTGTCAAACCGCGGTAAACAAAACTTGTTGTTCACAAAATCCACTTCTCCAGACTGGTATTGTAAATCTTAGGCCACTCGAATACTGAGCCTTAGGGTAAAGGGGGCCGCCTGTTGACAGCCCCCCGGTCTTTAAATTATTTCTTGTCCATAACTCTGACGCGGAAACCTTCTTTATACTGTTCTTTTTCTTTAGCAAATTTTTCCCAGTTAGTCGGCATGGCTTTGTCGGCAAAAGTCTTCAAAGGAGGCGCGCCTTTAGGCGGATCTATATCGCCGCGCACTGAATGCATCCAGCCGGTAACGATAGTTTTCTGGCCTTCCTTGGAAAGCCAGTAGTCTACCATAGCTTTGGCGCCGGCCGCATTTTGCGTGCTGCTGATGATGCCGATCGGGCTAGGTACTACTATGGTGCCGTCTGCGGGATACACTACTTTTACCGGTTCGTTTTTGGTACCGGCCATTTTAAGGATGTTTTCTTCAAGGATCATGACCGCCAGATATTCGCCGGTCAACAGTTTGTTTTGGATGGCGGAGTTGCCTTCTTCTACGCGAAGGTCGTTGGCTTTGAGTTTGTCAAAATATTCCCAGCCGTATTTGTCAGCGAGAGCCGCTACAGCCACGTAGGCGGTACCCGACAAAAGCGGGTTAGGCATGGCTATTTTGCCTTTCCATTTCGGATCGGTCAGGTCTTTCCAGCTTTTCGGGGCTTCTTCGGCTTTGAGTTTGGTGGTGTTGTAAGCGATGATCATGTTGCTGATACGCACTGCCGTCCAGGCGCCGTCTTTGTCTTTACCCATGATGACGTCTTTGGCTTCGGGGGACACATAGTTCATCAGCATTTTTTGATCTTTGAGCGTGTAGTAGTAGGAAGGATCGGCTACCATCAAAAGATCGGCAGCTACTTTCTTGGCTTCCATCTCGCCGGCCATTTTAGCCAGGACTTTTTCCGTGCCGCCCTGGAACCAGTTCACGTCGAGATTGGGGAAAGTTTTTTTGACTGACGGTTTTACCAGGTCGATGATGTCAGGATAGATCGAAGTATAGATCATTACCTTGCCTTCGACTTTGGCGCCCGCTGCCGGAGCCGCCGGTTTGTCAGCCGGAGCCGCCGGTTTTTTGTCTCCCCCGCCGCAACCGGCCAAGGCTACACAAATAGCCAGCAGCATGGCTAAAGTCAGAATAAAACTTTTTTTGGAAAACACCATTCTTGATCCGCCTCCTTAAAGTTTTTTACATTTTAAATATTCGCAGAAAAAACTTTTTTTCCTGCAAGCAAATCGGTTTAAAATATTCCGTGCTGTTACTTCTTTTCCATCACCCGTACGCGGAAATTCTCTTTGTAGGTCTCTTTTTCTTTGGAGAATTTTTCCCAATTCAGCGGGATAGCTTTTGCGGCGATATCTTTAATGTTCGGAGCGCCTTTAGGCGGTGCCACGTCAGCGCGTACCGAGTGCATCCAACCGGAAACAACCGCTTTTTGACCTTCCTTTGAGAGCCAGTAGTCTACCATGGCCTTGGCGCCGGCCGGGTTCTGCGTGCCGGCTACTATGCCGATCGGGCTGGGGATGGTGACTACGCCGTCTTCAGGGTATATAACCTTGACCGGTTCTTTTTTGGTTTCAATCATTTTCAGGATGTTTTCCTCAAGGATCATGACCGCCAGATATTCGCCGGTCAACAGTTTGTTTTGGATAGCTGAGTTGCCTTCTTCTACTTTAAGGCCATTGGCTTTGAGTTTGTCAAAATATTCCCAGCCGTATTTGTCGGCGAGAGCCGCTACAGCCACATAGGCGGTACCCGACAAAAGCGGGTTAGGCATGGCTATTTTGCCTTTCCATTTCGGATCGGTCAGGTCTTTCCAGCTTTTCGGGGCTTCTTCTGCTTTAAGTTTAGTGGTGTTGTAGGCGATGATCATGTTGTTGACGCGCACTGCCGTCCATGCGCCGTCTTTGTCTTTGCCCATTATTACTTCCTTGGCTTCTGGAGAAACATAGTTCATCAGCATCTTCTGGCCTTTGAGCGTCAAGTAATAGGACGGGTCGGCCACCATCAAAAGATCGGCAGCAACTTTCTTGGCTTCCATCTCGCCGGCCATTTTAGCCATTACCTTTTCCGTGCCGCCCTGGAACCAGTTCACTTCGAGATTCGGGAAATTCTTCTTGATAGCTGGTTTTACCAAATCAATGATATCGGGATAGATGGAACTGTAAATCATTACTTTACCGTCAACTTTGGCAGTTGCCGCCGGTTTGTCAGCCGGAGCCGCCGGTTTTTTGTCTCCCCCGCCGCAACCGGCCAAGGCTACGCAAACAGCTAAAAGCATGGCCAACATCACAATAAAAGTTTTCCTAGATAAGAACATTTTGCATCTTCCCCCTAAAAATTTGATATAGTACTGCATTTATACCCATATTTTACCAAGCAAATAATACTTGGGTCATATTATTTGCCTCAAACATATTCTAATTCTAAACTCTATCAATTTATAAAACAAGGCTTTACTATCTCAATCCGGCAAGAAAAAATCAAAAGTAACGCTTTGATGGTCAAAAACAAAAATAGAACATGTTTTTTGTTACTACGTTAAATACAATTGCTACCTATGAAATTTTTTTGTTATAATAAGAGCATAACATCCGTAAGGGGGCTTTTACCATGAAAAAAACGGCTTTTGCTTTTATTCTCCTGTTTTTGTTTTCTTTCAATGTAGTTTCGGCTATGCCAATAGAAGATGAACTGGCCAAACGCAAATTGGCCAATCATTTAGTTCTCGTCCTCGTCACAGACCCTACGTTAAAAAATAGCCCTGACTTGATGGCGCGTCTGGAAAAAAACATGGAGGAGTCTTTTCCCAAAGAAAAATATAATATGCTCATATATACGCCTGATCTTAAAGAAAGTCAGGCTGGTCTCGCCGCCCTGGCTGACGGCATAGCCAAAGACAATACGCAGCAGCCAAGCATCAACCAGTTCCTTCTCAACAATAAATCTGTCAGCTTTTATAGTGACAAATACAGTGCAGCTCTTACAACTGTTGTCTACATATCTACTTATTCAAAAAACGCCGCCGGCAGCTACAAAGACAACAATCTGGTATTACGCGCCGACACCAGGACATTGGCCGCCGGTCAACCCGGCTATAACTATGTAAACTTCATCGATAGCGGTGTGCCGCTAAAAGCGCGTCCCGCACTGAAAAAACTGCTTAAAACCTTTGAAAACACCACGGTCCCCTATTTGTGACAATATTATAAGTTAAAGTTAAAAACCGTACCGGATTTTAATAAGTCTGGTACGGTTTTTTTGGTGTTAAATATTTATTCGATCAGTTCTTCGCCCAAGTCGAACAGTATCTGGTTGGCCGCTATAACTCCAAGTTTTTTGTTTAAGGCAAATATTACTACGCTATCGCGTTTGTTGCGCACGTAAAGATTGGTTACTCCAGCATATTGAAGCAGGTATTGGGCTTCCTTATGGCCGAGGCCCATAGCCAAAGCAAAGGCAAGCACCTTGTTGCGCGAGGGTTTCCGGCTGCCGGCAAAAATATGGTAGCCATAGACTTGGTTAAGCCCTGAGGCCTTTATCACTTCGGCTTTGGAGAGTTTTTTTTCCTGCAACAGCTTATCAAGATATTCCGCCAGGGTATACTTGGTAAACTGCTCTTCATTGTTGACGATAAAGTCGCCGATATCCTTTATCCGTTCCAACTCTCCAGATAAAACGCCGGTATCTTTTTTTTTCATATCTACTTTCTCCTGTTGTTATGTTAAAATGATATTATATATAAATGAATATAACAAGGTGAATACATGGATAATTTTACGCAGCAATATTTATCTGAAACATATGAGCCGATAAAAACTCTCCACCAAAGCGATAAAGGCAAGGTCGTCCTGGTTTCCGAGAAAAGCACCGGCTGCCTGTATGTCATAAAATACAGCAGCGGCGACAAACTGCCTTACCGGAGACTTAAAGAACTGCGGCACAAACTCTGGCCGCGGATAATATATATATCCGAGAAAGACGGGCAGACTGTCACGGTAGAAGAGTATGTCAACGCGCCCAATCTGGAGGAGATTTTGCATGACAGAGGCCCTCTTTCAGAAGAACTGGTGGCCAGTATCGCTTTGCAAATATGTGATGGCCTTCAAATACTTCATTCATGGGGCATACTCCACCGCGACATAAAACCGGCCAATATCCTTTTGACCAGCGATGGCAATGTAAAACTTATCGACTTTGACGCGGCGCGTATAGAAAAAAACGATGCCGAGCAGGATACGCGCATTTTAGGCACGCAGGGCTATGCGTCACCCGAACAGTACGGCTTTGCCCAAACAGACGAACGCAGTGATATATTTTCTCTGGGCAGCACGCTCAAAGCGTTGCTCGGGGCATCATACAAAGGGCGCCTCTTATCTGTTATCGTCAAATGCACCCATCTCGACCCCAAAGACCGCTACCAAAATGTTGAAGAGCTGGCTAAAGCTATAATAAAAAAACCGCGCAAACTCATATATTATTTATTGACAGCCGTTCTGGCGGCCTTGTCCGTTCTTTTTTTATTATACTTTAAATAAATGGCCGTATTTAAAAAACATGGCATCGCTTGTGCCGTGTTTTTTTATTTTTCAAGGTTATTCTTGAACATAAAGCTGCGCAAATTACCAACATGGACAGTGGTTTCCTATTGTTCCGGCAGCTAAACAAGTATATTGGTTTTTGTATTAAAATTTATTTAATAATCGCGATTTTTTAATGTAAAACACAAAACTAGGACTATTATTGCGAATACTAGGCCATATGGGATATACACAATAGTTTGGCGATGTTTAATAATATACTTAGACAGTAACTTTTTACAAGGTGTTGGATAATGTTTACTGATAAATACAGGCAGATAGGCCTGAAAATCGCATATCACAGAAAACTGCGCAGCTATACCCAGGAAGAGCTTTCTTTTAAAGCAGGCATCAGTACATCATACCTGTCGCGTATCGAACGCGGCAACTGTAAAAAGGGTGTGTCTCTTTCAGTCATTCTTACTATCGCCAAAACCCTCTCTATAGATGTGGGAGAATTGGTCAGCGACCAGGATCCTTGAAATATCCCTGAAAACATTAAGCTGTTAATATATCCGTTTATACCATTTTGATTGTTTTTATAAAAGTTTCATAATGCTTTGCTTGTTTTTGTAGGGGTGTGACCAGAGGGATAGCGCGGCGACGTGCTATCCCTCTGGCGTTTAATCGTTGTGTCGCCGATAATCTTTGTAATAATATTTGCCTTATGATAAAATAAATTGCATTATACGACATAAAACTAACCGGGAGGAAGCTAGTATGGCCAGGCGCGGCACACACTTTGCCATAAACGAACAAACTGCCAAAAAACTCAAAGGTTTGCCTCGCAAACAGCGGTCAGCGTTTATATTGAATGAACTAGAAGACTATTTTTTTGAACAACAGCCGAAATATTTGGCGGAAACCGATAAGGCCTGGGACGCTATTCACCGAGCCCTGACCGATGGACTGCTGTTTTGGGATAATGGTGAATACCCCCTCAGTCACGCTGTCTTGGGCGGCGAACTCTTGCTTGGGGATGAAAATAACGACGACTATCTTATTAGCCTCAAAACGCCCGGCGAGACCGCGGATATTTCCGCTGCCCTCTCTAACTTTAGCGAAAACGATTTTAAAGCGGGCTACTCGCATATCGACATGGATGATTATGAGTATCAGCTTGGTTTTGACGACCTAGATTATAGTTACAAATGGTTTGTACAGATGAAAAATTTTTACCGGCGCGCCGCCCAGGCCGGATTATATGTCATATTTACCGTTGATTTATAAGGTGTGCGTTTCGCCGTTCTTTAATATTTTTAATAAATAAAGTGCTTTTGCGCCTTTTTTCTATTACTGTAAAGCACAGATTTTGTTATAATTCAAGCAGCATATCAAATTCGGGATTTTCCCTGGTATTAAGGTTTGCAATATGAAAAAACACGAGCTTATCATAAACGGCCGAATTTTTTACTGGGCCCTGCAGCAAAATTCAACTACATTAGCCGGACACACATTTTTAGATATTTTTTCGGCTGACGAAACATTTTATATAAGCTATCTCTTGGGCAGCGACCTCATAATAGTAAAAGGACGCGAATTCAGCGATCTTCCGGAGGCCGGCCTACAATGGCAGTGGCTGGAAACACCTGTAAAAGGACAGGAAGCTACGCCGCGCCTTATTAAAAATTTGGTGGACTGGTCATTCACCTCGAAAAAGATAAAAAAACTTAATTATAAATATATAGATAGCAACTGATCGTCTTGCTTACTACCTTTCCCCTCGCCCATTTTGACTTGCCTCTATAGTTGAAACAGCTCTCCCCCTGATCGACGCTTGCCCTGCCTACGCTTTTAAACGGGAAGCTCTCCTGGCATTTTTCTGCTAACATAAAAACTGTTCACAAAAAGATAAGTCCCTCCGCCCAACAGGACGGTGGGACTTAATGTTTTCGTTATTTCAGCACGAGCGGCGTATAAGCCCTCGGTTCGATCACCTGGAAGGTGAAGGATTCGCCGATAAAAAATTCCAGCATTTTGCCTTTAACGCAATTATAACCCACTGTGTAATCAAAACCGAGTGTCAGCTCGAAATCGCCGCCGCGTTTTGATACCAGGAAAGCCCCGTCATAATGCGGACTATAGATGATCTCGTCTACTTCGGTAAATTTTTTTACCGCGCTGTACAGTGTACGATTACTTTCTATCCGGCCAAGCGCAGCCTGCAATTTGGCTCCGCCAACCAATGCGTATGGCCCGCCGATGCCGTCTTTTATTTTCATTTTGACGATGGCGGCCTGTAGCGCGCCGGTAAATTTTTCCGTGTCTTTAGCCACAAGGTCAACCGGTTTGTTTTCGCAGGAAGCCACCAGGCCTTTGATGCCGGTCTTAGCGTGGCCATTGTAGAGTATGTGTTCTTCGAGCGCTGCGATCTTCTCCGCAGCCGCCTCAAGGGCTGCCAGGTCGGGGTCTTTCACGCCGCGGTCTATGTTGTGCAGTTCCCATTGCTCAAGTTCAAAAGATATGCGGCTCTCCACCAAGGGCAACACAGAGCGCACGCCCAGGCATACATCTTTTACATCGCACTTTTCTTCGTGCAGACGCCCCAGAGAAACTGCCGCAAACTCTAAACCTTGGGGGCCGCTGACATCGGCAAAACGCCTTACCGAAAGCTGGGCGCGGATAATGCGCGCCGCCTGTGTATCTATCTCCGCCAAAGCCGCTTGGCTGACCGGAGCCAAGTCACGTCCAAATAAACTCATAAATAATGCCTCCTTTTATTTGTCATGCGCTAAAACCACAAAAAACTATTTCTTTAAAGAACCTATTCCCAGCGACGCCGGTCCCCCGCCACCACCTTCGCCTCCGGCCGCTCCTTCTTCCATTTCCAGAAGGGATCCTTCGGTAAACAGGTATTGACGCAATTCTTTGTCGAATTCCGGTATAGTCCTTCTCAGCCATTCGATAAGCATAACGGCATGTTCGATCTCTTCGTTGCGATTGTGGATCATCAGCCCGGCTACCGTAGAGTCTTTGGTGACATCTGCCCTTTGGTTGTAATAATCGATCGCTTCGAGTTCTTCGCGCAGGCTGGTAATGACCCTCCCGACATCCTTTGCTGAAGTAGAAAGTTCTGAGTACGGTTCGTAATAACTCATCAAAAGCCCTCCTTGTCCATTTTGGAATATTCTCTATTTTGGTTATTTACAGCCATCGCTAAAATCCGCGGAACAAATGATGTCGTCCTTCTCATTTTTTTCCTCGATACTATCCACTTTTACAATTTTCCCGTTTACATTGGCCGGTTTTATCAGATTTACCTCGTGTAAAAGCGGCGCTTCTGCCTCTTTTTTGAGTTTATTGTTTTCATCCATCGCATACTCCTCCTTTGCTACTGCGTTAAAGTCGTTTCTTTCAAAATAATTGTTTTGCCAGAAAACAACTTTCTTAATATTAATTATAATCTAATTATACCGCAGTCAACACCTTCCGTACACTTATATTACTAAAAAAAGCATCCGGGCTTCATGTTTTTTTTCGCCAAGTTTCTCGCCCCATCGCCTTTATATAGCAAAATCTTTCTATACTTACATGAAAAAAATTAAAATCCCCACCGATATAAGCAGGGATTTTGTTGTAAAACAAAGAAAATTTCTTTTTAAAACAACTAAAGGAGCCGTTAATATGTGGATAATATTTGCTATACTTTCAGCCGTTTTCGCAGCGTTGACCTCCATACTCGCTAAAATAGGCATAGAAAACGTCAATTCAAACCTGGCAACAGCCATCCGCACAGTAGTGGTCATAGTACTGGCCTGGGGCATAGTATTTGCCACCGGCCACCACAAAGACATACCCGCTATATCCCACAAGAGCATGCTTTTTCTTTGCCTGTCGGGTCTCGCGACCGGCCTGTCCTGGCTGTGCTATTATCACGCAATAAAAATCGGCCCGGTAACCAAAGTCGTCACTATCGACAAATTCAGCATAGTGCTCACTCTCATACTGGCCTATGCCGTACTCAATGAACCCTTCACGGCTAAAACCGTTGCCGGGGCTATACTCATCACGCTCGGCACAATCGTTCTCATACTGTAATCAAAGGCTGGCAAAATACTGCCAAAAATACCAGGTCGCCAGACTGCGCCAAGGCTGCCATGCTTCGGCAATAGCAGTAACTTGGCTGCGCTTTTGCGGCACGACCGGCAATCGCAAAAATTCTTTCATTGCTTTTTTCAAACCAAAATCTTCCGCCGGCAACACATCTGCCCGGTTGAGCGCCAGTATGAGAAATATCTCCGCCGTCCAGCGGCCAAAACCCTTTACTTCTGTCAGCTGTTTGATTATAATCGCGTCATCCATCTCGCCAAAGCGCGCCACGTCTATCTTGCCGCCGACTATTGCCGCCGACAGTTCTCTTATGTAACCCGCCTTCTGTTCAGAAAACCCGCAACCGGACAACTCCTTTTCCGGTACGGCGGCCAGTTTGGCCGGATCAGGCATGTCGCCATAAATCTGAGTAAACGCCCTGAAAAAACCAGCGGCCACTTCGGGAGCCACCTGCTGGGACAATATGCCGCGCACCAACGTGGAAAAATAATTTTCCGGCGCTACCGGCGTAAGATCACACGGTCCGAATCTATCCAGCAGCGGAGCCAGGCGTATATCGGCTGCCCGTAAAAACTTTTCTCCCTCCAGCCATTTTTCTCTCACCAGTACCGTACCCTCCCCAGAAAACTACTATGCCTGCAATATACGACAAATACCCGCTAAATCCTCTTTAACAGCCCTAAACAAAAAACACTTGTAAAAAACAGTGCCATATGCTACAATTTTATCTTAGACGGGCTTTGCGCCTGTGTAATGCACGCGGCCCGGTAGTTTAGTTGGTTAGAATGCCGCCCTGTCACGGCGGAGGTCGTGGGTTCGAGTCCCATCCGGGTCGCCAGTATAAATTATAAAAATATTTCGTCGTTTTTACGCTCGCTAACAATGAATCTGATGCGGGCAAGAAGGCGACAGAGGTGGTAGCGCGAGCAAATTTTACTGTTCAATTTGCTGCAAGGCACAAAACCAAGTGCTGAATGGAAAGCATCAGATGCAAGGCACGATGAGTATTTTAGCGGAGATGTACTTACAGGTACCTTGAGCATAAAATACGAGGAACAACACAGCAGGTGATGCTTTATCGACAGGATGCAGACGCGGAAATAGCTCAGTGGTAGAGCATCGCCTTGCCAAGGCGAGGGTCGCGAGTTCGAATCTCGTTTTCCGCTCCATACAGGGGTATAGCTCAATTGGTAGAGTAGCGGTCTCCAAAACCGTTGGTTGAGGGTTCAAGTCCTTCTGCCCCTGCCACAAAAAACGAAGAGCCAAGTGCGTTTTAGCGCATTATGGCTCTTTTTTCTTTCGCCTTTATGTCTGCCATTTAACCATTAAAAACCCGCATCGTAAATTGCAATTGCACAGTAATTGCACAGTGCCACCATCACTGTATTTTTAAAACTGAAACAAAACTTTACGTATTTACAACTCATTATGCTTGTATTAAATATTTGCCAAGCTTTCATTCTTACATTACAATGCAGGTAAAAGAATTTTTTATTTACCACAAAGCGAGACAGACATGATAAGAAAATTTGCCAACAACATTTACAGCTTTGAACTGCCCCTGAACTACGGTCCGCTGCCAACCGTAAACTGTTACCTGATCAAAACCCCAGACCGCAGTCTTCTTATCGACACCGGCCACAATACCCAAAAATCTTGGCAAATACTCTCTGAAGGCTTAAAAGACCTGGGAATAGACTCCTCTTCTCTGGATATATTTTTGACCCACGGCCATGTAGACCACATCGGCGGCTGCGATTTTCTGGCCGGCCCGGATACGACTGTCTATATCAGTGAACAGGAATATTTGATGACGCAAAAACTCACCGACCGCGAATACTGGATCAGTATCCAACACTATTTTGAAGATAACGGCTGGCCGACTGAGCCCACCTACTCTTTTTTCGTCGAGACATACCTGCAAAAAGAAAACTTTAAATTCAACTGCGCGGTGCAATACCTGTGCGATGGCAAGAACATCCCGCTGGCCGGCCATTCTCTGCGCACCATCGTCACACCTGGCCACAGCAAGCAGCATATGAGCCTGCTTGACAGCGAAAGCGGCATAGTATTCACCGGCGACCTTATCATGGATGACTTTTACCCGACCCTATATTACCGGGAAAATAACCTCGACATGCTCAACCTCTACCAAGAGAGCCTGTCCAAGATAAAGACCCTCAATGCCACCATCCTGCTGCCCGGCCACCGCCAGCCGATTTATGATATAGAGCCGGCTTGCGACAAAGCTATCAAACATTACCAAAAAATAAGCGACAAGGTACAGCAGCGGCTGTCCGCCGAAAGCGGCGACGCCTTTACCCTGGCCCGCGCTATATATGAAAAAATCTGGGCCGGTTCCCCCCTGCGCACCAAATGGTTTTTCACCGCCGGCGTACTCTCCTGCCTCGAAAGTTTCGCACTAAACGGCCTGGCAGGTAAAACCCGCCTCAACGGTAAAACAATCTTCTTCCCAATATAACAAGCGAGGTCAATATGGTCACTTTGGATGAATTGGTCAGTCCGGGCGTACGAAAACTGTTCGATCTGATCAACGACGGCGTACTGATAACAGACGAACGCGGCGTGGTTTTTTATATAAACGACGCCTATCTCTCTTTTCTAAAAAAGAGCCGCGAAGAATGCGTTGGGCTGGACTGGCGCATTTTACGCCCGCGCACTTTTTTGGACGAAATAATCAAAAAACGCAAACCACTCATGGACATACGACGCCGTGCGGAAGGCTTTGAGTCTTACTGCGACTATTTCCCCATCGTCATCGACGACGTACTGCTCGGCATCCTCCTTATCGTCAAAGATGTGCGCCGCATAACCAATATACTGAGCGAACTCGAACAGAAAAACCGTCAGATAAGCCAACTGGACAGCCGCATAAAAGAAACGTATAGCGCCCACATGACCTTTAAAGACATTATTGGCTCTGACGGAGGACTGGCGCTGGCAATAAACAACGCAAAAAAAGTCGCCAAAACAGACAGTTCAATCCTGCTCCTCGGTGAAAGCGGCACCGGCAAGGACGTCATGGCGCAAGCCATACACAATGCCAGTTCCCGCCGCTACGGACCATTTGTCGACATCAACTGCGCCGCGATCCCGGAAAATCTTCTCGAAAGTGAGCTGTTCGGCTACGTTGAAGGCGCTTTCTCCGGTGCCAAAAAAAGCGGCAAAATCGGCCTGTTTGAAATAGCCCACGGCGGCACCATTTTTCTCGACGAAATATCCGAAATGGGACTCAACCTGCAAGCCAAGCTGCTGCGCATCTTGCAAGACAAAAAGCTAAAAAAAGTCGGCAGCGAAAAAAACATCCCCATAGACGTAAGGATAGTTGCCGCCTCCAACCGTGACGTAAATAAACTCGTCGACACCGGCAACTTCCGGGGCGACCTGTATTACCGCCTGGCTGTGTTCGTCATCAATATGCCCGCCCTTAGAGAACGCAAAGCGGATATTCCCCTCTTAGTGCGCGACTTTATCCAAATGCAGGAACGCCGCAAACAGACTCCCATCACCATCGCCGAACACGCAATGAGCACGCTACAGGGATATTCCTGGCCGGGCAATGTGCGAGAACTGAAGAATGCGGTCGAACACGCCTGCGTCATGTCTGATGATGGCGTCATCACAGCGCACCACCTGCCGAGCACCCTGATAAGCACCGGCCATAACGAAGGTAAAAATTTTAAAACACTGCAAAGTGGCCATACTCTCAGCCAAATGGTCGGCAATTTTGAACGCGAAGTTCTGACCCACTACCTTGAAACATTTGGCCACAGCGTGGAAGACAAAAAAAAGATAGCCGCCGAGTTGAATATCGCCATCTCCACTCTGTACAACAAGTTGCGCGATCACGGTATTGACAAACAATAAATGTGAATTTACAAAAATTTATAAATTACACATTTCTGTAAATTGCTCACTTCACTCTATAGTCGCCTGATTTATCTGACAATTCTTGCAATTACAACAAAATATGTTTACAAAAATTTGTAAATTTTATTTTTTATCCGCTTGCCGGACGCTGAAAAACAGCCGTCCGGCATTTTTTTGCTTTTGGCACGATATTTGCTCTATCAAAAGTCGTATATAATTTCACAAAAAAGGAGGAAGTAAGATGTACGAATGTATTAAATTTGCTATGGACAACAAAATCGCCACGCTTACCTTCAACAGGCCCGAACAGCGCAACGCGATAAGCCGCCGCATGAAAGAGGAAATATTGTCAGCCCTCAAGGCCGCGGCAGAAAACGATGAAGTGAACGTCCTTGTCCTGGCCGCCGAGGGCAAATCCTTCTGCGCCGGGCGCGACGTTGAAGAAATAAAAAAGAACGCCGAACTGCCGCTTATCGAAATATACAACGACTACGCCTCTTTGAAAGAGTTCACCGATGCCTTTTTCACCTTCCCCAAGCCGCTCATCGTCGCCGTCAATGGACACGCTCTCGGCCTAGGCAACAGCATCGTCACCTACTGTGACCTGGCCGTAGCCAACGAAAGCGCCCTGTTCGGCCTGCCGGAACTGGAGATGAACATCGTCCCCGGCATAGCCTCGGTAAACGTCGCTAAAGTAGTCAGCCGCCGCAAGTTGAACGAAATGATCCTCTTGGGCAAAAAATACAGCGCCCAGGAAGCACTGGCCATGGGCATGATAAACGAAGTGGCGCCGGACGGTACGGCACTCGAAGTGGCGCTCGGCTGGGCGCAGAAAATGGCCAAAATCGACCGCGCGGCCCTCGCCATGAGCAAGCAGTTTATCAACCGCCTTAACCAGGGCGTACCATATGACTTTGAAGCCTTCAGCTCGTTAGGCCTCATGGGCGTGGGCTTCGCCAACAAAAACAAACGCTGACAAATTTTCAAGATACACGTTAGGAGGAATAGTTTTGAGAAACAAGATAATTTCCGTGCAAGAGGCCGCAAGCATGGTAAAGGACGGAATGACCATCATGATCGGCGGGTTCACCTTTTTCGGTAACCCGACTAAGATAACCGACGCCCTGCTTGAATCTGGTGTTAAAAACCTCACCCTTATCGCCAACGATAATGTGGCGCCCGACCATGGCGTAGGCAAAATGATCGTCAAACACCAATTCAAAAAAATCTACGCCACGCACATAGCGCGTAACCCGGAAGCCGGCCGCCAGATGATGACCGGCGAAACGGATTTCGTCCTCATACCGCAAGGTACGATGGCAGAAAAGATTCGCGCCGGCGGCGCAGGCATAGGCGGTTTTTACACCCCGACCGGCATCGGTACCGAACTCGAGGAGGGTAAGGAAAAACGCGTTATCAACGGCAAGGAATATTTGTTTGAAGAGGGCTTCAGAGCAGAGTTGGCCATCATAAAAGCCAACGTGGCCGACCGGGCCGGAAACCTCTTTATGCGCCGGACAGCCAAAAATGTCAACCCCCTGATGGCCATGGCAGCAGACGTCGTAATTGCCCAAGCTGACAAAGTAGTGGAAGTAGGCGAACTTGACCCGGAACTGGTGACTGTTCCTGGTATTTTAATTGACTATATCGTGGAGAGTGATTGCTAATGCCTGATTATAGAGATGTTATCGCCCGCCGGGCGGTTTTGGAACTAACAGACGGCGATGTCGTCAACCTGGGTGTGGGTATACCCACTCTGGTAGTCGATTACGTCGGCGACAAAGACGTCGTATTCCAGTCGGAAAACGGTTGTGTCGGCATAGGCGGCCTGGCTGCCGTCGGCCAGGAAGATCTTGACATGGGCAATGCCGGATCGCTGTATGCTACCATCACGCCCTGCTCCAGTTTTTGCGACAGCGCCACCTCGTTCGCCCTCATCCGCGGCGGCCATATCGACGCCGTTATCCTGGGTGCCATGGAAGTAGACGAAAAAGGCAACCTGGCCAACTGGAAAGTGCCCGGCCGCAAAGTAGCCGGCCCCGGCGGCGCCATGGATCTCGTGGCCGGCACAAAAAAAGTCATTGTTACTATGGAACACACCAAAGACGGCAAATCTAAAATAAGAAAAGAATGTACTCTGCCGCTCACGGCTAAAGGCAAGGTAAACACCATCATCACCGAAATGGCGCTTATGCGCGTAACCGATAAAGGCCTGGTACTAGAAGAAACCGGTCCGGGCGTGACCGTTGCCGACGTTGTGGCCGCGACCGAAGCCGACCTTATAATACCCGAAAAAGTTGGCACTTTTTCCTGAAAAAGTTGGAGGGATGTTATTCATGAAAACCAAAATCACAGAACTGTTCAACATCAAATACCCCATTGTTCAAGGCGGCATGCAGCACGTAGGGCGGCCACAACTGGTCGCGGCAGTATCCAACGCCGGCGGGCTCGGCATACTGACAGCCAGTAGCTACAGCACCAAAGCAGACCTCCTGGCCGCGATAAAAGAAACAAAACGCCTGACCGAGAAACCTTTTGGCTTTAACCTCTCTACCTCGGCGGCAAGCGAAGACATCGAGCGCAATCTCAACATAGTCATTGACGAGGGCATTAAGGTCGTCGAAACCTCCGGGCGCAACCCGGGCGCGATCATCGAAAAAATGAAAAAAGCCGACGTCAAAGTATTCCACAAAATACCGCATGTACGTTTCGCAAAAAAACTGGAGGAACAAGGCTTCGATGCTATTGCCGTCATCGGTTTTGAAGCGGGCGGCCATCCCGGCCCCTTTGGTGTGAGCAGTGAAATCGTGGCCATGGAAGTCATCGACGCGGTAAACATCCCTGTCATCATGGGCGGCGGCATCTACGACGGGCGCGGTCTCCTGGCTGCCCTCTCCTACGGCGCGGAAGGCATACTCATGGGCAGCCGCTTTGTCGCTACCACCGAAGCCGAAGTCAGCCCCCTCTTTAAAGAATGGCTGGTCGAAGCTTCTTCCACCGATACCATCACCCTGAAATCCGACAACCCCAACCGCGTAGCCAAAACCAAAGCGGCCTACGAAGTGCTGGGGCATGAATTCGGCGGCCAAACGCTCGATGAAATACACAAAATGATGCTGGCCATGAAAGGTCGCATCGCCTGGGAAACCGGCGATACGGAAAAATATTTGCACTCCATCGGCCAGATCATCGGCCTTATCAAAGCCGTGGAGCCCTGCCAGAAGGTGCTGGACGATATGGTAGCCCAGGCGAAAAACATGCTCGACAATAAACTGAACAATCAATTCTGATAGGCCGGCAAGGAGGCACTATGTCCGAACAAATACTCTTAACCGAACAAAAAAACAACATCTTTTTGATCACCCTCAACCGCCCGGGCAATTACAACGCCCTCAATAACGCCCTGATGCAGGAATTACACGATGCGTTGTGCGCCTTTCGCGACAATGACGCCCTCCATGTGGCGGTAGTTACCGGCGCCGGCAAAAACTTCTGCTCGGGCGCCGATATAAAACAGTTCGGCGACGTCGAAGCGCAAACACCGGCCGCCATCGCCCAACGCGCGGAAACTTCCATGCAGGTGCACCTGTTATTCAACCAGATCGCCAAACCCATCATCACCAGCGTGCGCGGCTACGTTCTGGCCGGCGGCTGCGGCATAGCCATGGCAGGCGATATAGTCATCGCCTCGGAAAATGCGGTGTTCGGTTATCCGGAAGTAAAACGCGGCTTTGTCCCCGCTCTTGTACTGGTCAACCTGGCCAAACTGGCCGGGCGCCGCTTTGCTCTCGAACTGCTCATGACCGGCGATAAGATAGACGCCGCCACAGCTTTGGCCAACGGCATAGTAACCAAGGTAGTAGCGGATGAAGAACTGGAACAAAAAACCCTAGCCATGGCGGAAAAACTTGCCGCCTACAGTATAAACGCTTTGTCCAGCATCAAGAAACAGTTTTATACCGCCCTTGAGGTATCACTGGAAGAAGGGCTACAACTGGCCAAACAGGGGAACATCGCCATGCGGCAAAGCAGTGACTTTGCCCAGGGCGTGAAAAACTTCAAGGAAGGTGCTAAATAGTGCAAGAAACAAAGCCTTTGGACGGAATAAAGATACTCGATCTGACCAGCTATATCGCAGGCCCCTACTGTACCCTTCTGCTGTCCGCTTTCGGCGCCGAAGTAGTGAAAGTGGAAAGCCCCCAGGGCGACGACAGCCGTACCTGGCCGCCGATCAAAGACGGTTTCAGCGGCTATTTCGCCAATTTCCACGGCGGCAAAAAAAGTTTTGCCCTCGACCTCAAACAGCCGGACAGCCGGCAAACACTCAATAAACTTATTGCCAAATGCGACGTGTTCATTCATAACTACACAGGCAAGACCCGCCGCAAACTGGACATGGGTTACGAAACCATCGCCGCTATCAACCCCAACGTCATCTACTGCAACATCTCCGGCTTCGGCGCGGACGGGCCCTACCAGGACCGCAAGGGCTTTGACACCATTTTCCAGGCCATGAGCGGCGTCACCTGGCTGACCGGCGAAAAAGGCGGCGGCCCAATAAAAGCCGGCGTGCCCGTGGGCGACATTTCCGGCGGCCTGTTCTCAGCCCTCTCGGTCATGGCCGCCATACACAAGCGAAGCATTACCGGTAAAGGTGAATACATCGACATGTCCCTGGTAGACGGTCTGATCAACTACCTGCCGGTCGCCCTCTCCTTCTACGCATTCAACGGCAAATCACCGGCCCGCCTGGGTTCACAACATCCCGGCCGCGTTCCTTCGGCCACCTTCCAATGCGCGGACGGCAAATATGTGCACATCAGCGTTACCGACGGCCAGTGGCCGCGCCTGTGCGACATACTGAACATACCGGAGTGGCGCGACGACGAATACTACAAACTTAACATCAACCGTGTCAAAGCGCGCGACGAAGTGATGACAAAGCTCAGCGCCGCCATCGGCGCTATCGGTCGGGGTGAATTCGTACAAGCCTGTATGGATGGCGGCATACCCTGCGGCGAAGTATTTTCCATCGATGAAATCGAACAAGATCCCCAGATACAGTTCCGCAACACCATCCAGCAAGTGCCCGAAGCCAATGGCCTTACCCTCCGTTATGCCAACTACCCCGCCAAATTCAAAGACATGGATGTCAAAATGAACCGCGCAGTACCCAAAATCGGCCAGCATAACGCGGAAGTTTTACAAAACTGGCTGGGTGGGCAGTAAGGAGAATATGCAAAGGGACACATACCATTTTTTACAAATAGAATACAAAAACGGCGTTGCTTGGATCGGCATGAACAGACTGGAGGCGCGTAATGCCTTGAACTACGGCCTGTTGGGCGAACTGGTCCGGGCGCTCAAAGAAGCCGACGCCAGCGAAGAAGTAAGATGTATACTGCTTTATTCTGCTTTAAATGGGGTGTTTTGCGCCGGCGCGGATATCAACGAGCGCAAAGGCATGACAGATGCCGAAGTAAAAAAACGCCGGGTGTTTGCCCGCGACTGTTACGATCAGATGGAGAAACTGGACAAACCCTTCGTTGTCGCCATAGACGGAAAAAACATGGGCGGTGGCTGCGAAATAATGGGCACCAGCGACTTTATCATCTCATCCGAACGGGCCACCTACCGCTATGTCGAAGTACCGGTCGGCTCGGTCGGCGCCACGCAGCGCGTCACGCGCTTCGTCGGCATCCAGAGGGCCAAGGAACTGCTGTTTACCAGCCGAACCATCGACGCACTGGAAGCCTGGCAGATCGGCCTCGTGGCCAGGCTACTGCCTACGGACGATTTCATGGCCAAGGTAGCAGAAATAATAGAGCAAATGGCTACCTACCCGCCTGTAACCATCATGGCGACCAAAAAGGCCATAAAAATAGCTTGGGAAGCTGCGCCCGAACACGGCGTACTGGTCGAACAAATGGCCATCGACCTCAACATCGCCAAAAACGACTGGCGGGCCAGCCTGCAAACTTACAAAAAAGATATGAAAGACAAATAAAGTTAATTTACAGGTGGTGCTAAAATGCAAGACAAAACACAGGACAGAGTCTATTTTTGCGAGTGCTGGTGCCGGGACGGCCTGCAAAATATCGAAAAAATCATCTCTACCGAAGACAAAATCGCTATGATCAATGCTTTTGCCAAAACCGGCTATGCCCGCATCGAAACGACTTCCTTCTCCAACCCCAAACGCCTGCCGCAATTCGCCGATGCGCTCGAGGTCTTAAAAGGAATAGAACGGCTGCCAGGCGTTTCCTACAAAGTCACCTGCATCAACGACAAAGCGCTCGACCGAGCAATAGAAGCCAAAGAAGAAGGCTGCGGACCTAATGAAATAAGCACTATGATCTCTGTCAGCGAAGCGCACAACAAGTACAATACCGGCATGACCCACGAAGTACACTGGAAACAGATCAGTGGGATGATCGAACTGGCGCTGAAAAACAACATCAGGGTCATAGCCACTCTCGGCACAGTCTATGGCTGCCCTATCGCCGGTGATGTACCGCCCAAAGAAGTATACGACTTTGTACAGCGTTATGTAGACCTTGGCGCAGAATTCGTCTGCCTTGGCGATACCACCGGCGCCGGTAACCCGCGCACCGTCAAAGAAATGTTCAGCGAACTAAAAGTCCGTCACCCGAAAACCACCTTCGTCACACACTTTCACGACACACGCGGTACGGGTCTGGCTAACGCCGCCGCCGCTTACGAAGCTGGCGTACGCTACTTTGACAGCGCCCTTGGTGGCATAGGCGGCCAGCCGGCCGGCGGCACCAGATACCACATGGGTTTTTCCGGCAATGTCTGCACCGAAGATTTGGCCTCTATGTTCGAAGAAATGGGCATCCCCACCGGCCTTGATCTTAACAAAATGCTCGATAACGGCCATCGGGCCGAAGAAATACTTGGTGCACCGCAACGAAGCACCGTTCTCAGATGCGGCTTGGTCGTACACAAACCGGAAGATTACCAGGCGGGCAAGCTATAAAAATAAAGATTTTTTCTGCCCTTGTAAATCATTCCCAACCTGCATCATTATGTTATTCTGTATTAAATAGACCGTTACACTGTTAACATTAAAGTAAACAATAACAAATCAAGGAGGCTAAAAAAATGACAAAAAAGGTAAAATACGCGGTTTTATTCAGTGCCCTTGCTCTGATGTTATGCTTGGCTGCAGGTTGCGGCGGCTCCGGCGGTGACAAAAAAGAGGCTGCAAAGCCTAAAATCCCGGAATTTCTTAAGGTATCTTCCTCCTCTGCCGGCGGCGCCTGGTACCCGATAAACGTAACGCACAACGCCCATCTGGAAAAATTAGTCAAACAGACCAATCCTAATGCCAAATTTTCCATCGGCCTCAATCCCGGCGGCTCCACAGCTAACGTAAAAAGCGTGGCTGGCGGCCAGGCGGATATCGGCATCTGCCATACAGCTATAGCCACCATGGGTTATAACGGCAGCGCCCCCTTCGATAAGCCCATGAAAAACCTGCGCCATCTTCTGTCTATCAATCCGGCAGCCGTTTTCATAGCTGTACGCGCCGATAGCAACATTAAAACAATTGACGACCTAAAAAATAAACGTATCGGTTTCTACCCGCAAGGTTCCCTGGGCAATACCATCGTGGAACAGCTGTTTGAAGTCAGTGGCTTTACCATCGCCGACATAAAGAAGAACGGTGGCAGCATAAGCTACCTCGGGTTTGCCGAAGGTCCCGGACAACTCGCCGACAACCAAATAGACTGCTATACAGTGCTTGGCTCTTGGCCGGTAACCACCCTGATGGAAGTAGACTTTAACCCCGGCATCAGAGTAATTCCCATCGACGACGCCCTGTTTGCTAAACTTAACGCCAAGTATCCGCTCTACACTCAGTTCAACATCCCAGCCAACACTTTTAAGAGTTTTAAAGAGCCCTTCAAAACAGTCGGCTCCATGGTCTGCCTGATAGCTACCGACAAGATGAGCGAAGAGATGGCTTACCTGTCTACCAAAGCGTTTTGGGACAATTTGGCTGATATAAAAGACCGGGCCGTTGACGCACGCGGCGCCGCACTTGCCACCGCCCTTTCCGGCGCCAGTATACCGCTTCATCCCGGTGCAGAAAGATATTACAAAGAGAAAAATATCCCTCTAAAATAATCCTTTACACACCCTTGGACAAAGCCCAACCACAACATTCACCGTCGCTTCTATCCACTCGCTTTCGTTGCAAAAACTGCTGTGCATGGCCGCCGCTGACCAGGCGGCTGTGCGTGGCAGGGTCTTGATGACTTACAAAAGAGGTGCCGTAAATGACAAAAAAAACAATCATAGCCTCGTTGGCCTTGTTCATCGGCCTGTTCCAGATGTATACGATGATGTTCGGCCAACCTAACTACCTGTATTTCCGCCCCCTGATGCTGACAGTGATGATGGTCATGGGTTTATTGGGCAAGCCGCTGTTCGCCAAAGCGACCAGTCCTGCCAGAGTGAAACTTGGCAACATTGTAGATAACTTGCTCGTTTTAGTGCTTATTGCGGTGCAAGTGTATATATTCGCCGATTTTGACGAATTTGTCATGCGGCAAGGTTCGCCTAACGAATCCGACGCTATATTGGGCTTTGCCTATGTGCTGATAGTTCTGGAACTGACACGCCGTTATTGCGGCGGCGTGCTTTGCGGGTTGGCTTCTTTCTTCTTTGTCCAGCCAATATGCAGTGATAAATTGTTCTGGATATTCTACGGACCGCCGACCGACTTTGACGCCATGATCGATTACGTTTTCATGCGCAACGAAGGACTGTTCTCTACCCCACTCATGTCGGTACTGTCCTATGTAGTACCCTTTATCATCTTCACTTCACTTCTTACCAAAAGCGGTGCCGGCGACGTTTTCATGGATCTGGCCCGCAGCGTCGCCGGCAGTCTGCCCGGCGGCCCGGCCAAAGTATCCATTATTTCCAGCGCCATGCTGGGTACTATTTCCGGCAGTGCCGTAGCCAACGTAGTCGGCACCGGTTCGGTGACCATCCCTTTAATGAAAAAAACCGGCTATAAACCGGAATTTGCCGGCGCAGTCGAAGCGGTAGCCTCTACCGGCGGCCAGATAATGCCACCTGTCATGGGCGCAGCTGCCTTCATCGTAGCGCAGAACTTACAGATAGCTTACATCCAGCTGGCTGCCTACGCGCTCATCCCAGCGCTCATGTATTACATAGCCCTGTATTTCAGCGTCCATCAGGAAGCTCAGCGGCTTGGCCTTAAAGGCGTACCCAAAGAAGAACTGCCTAATGCCTGGCAGGTAATAAAAAAAGGTTGGAGCGTACTGGTTCCCCTTGTGGCAATAGTCGTTCTCATGGCTATGGGCTACACACCGATGAAAGCCGCGCTTTATGCCATAGTTTTCCTATTTATCATGGTAATGATAAACCCCGCCATGCGCATCAAACCGGTCCAGTTTATTGAAGCCCTGCAAATGGGCGCCATGAGCTCTGTCGCCGTAGCTATCGGCTGCGCCGCCGCCGGCCTCATTATTGCCGGCATAAATGTCAGCGGCATGGGCTTGAAATTCGCCGGCATAGTCACCGAAATAGCTGCCGACCAGATGTGGCTGGCACTCCTGCTTACCATGATAGTAGCGGTCATCCTTGGCATGGGCGTACCCACAACAGCAGTTTATGTAACAGTATCCGTACTGCTCTCGCCCGCTTTGATAAAAATGGGCATCCCTGAGATCGCCGCCCACATGTTTCCCTTCTACTATGGCGTCCTGGCGGCCATAACACCGCCGGTGGCCCTCGCCTCCTTTGCCGCGGCGGGCATTGCCGGCACTAGTCCTTCAACGACCGGCTGGCAGGCAGTGCGCCTGGGACTGTCGGGATTCATAATACCCTTTATGTTCACCTATGGCCCAGAACTTCTTTTGCAGGGAGCGCCACTTGATATAGTTTTGGCTGTCTGCACAGGCTGCCTTGGAGTATACGCGCTCTCAGGCTTTATAATCGGCGTCATAATGGACAGAAAGATAAACGCTTTAATGCGTATCTTGCTGGGTATAGGCGCCATGCTAATGATAAAACCCGGCTTATATACAGATATAGTCGGCCTTGCTATCGTTGGCGGCATGCATCTTTGGTTGAAACACAAACCCTCTCTTACCGATATAAGAGAAGGTAAAACAGAAGCCACTGCAATGGAAGGGGTGGGATAAATGAACAAAAATAGTACAACAGTTGGTTGGTTGCTGATTTTTGTCCTATTTGCCGCCCTGTTCATTCTAGGACAGTTTTTCAAAATACTCGTTGTCAATCCGAATCTTTTTGTCATAGGACTGATAATCGTAAGCTTTGGCGTAGTAATGCATTTCGGTGAATCGCAAAAAGTTAACGCCGAAGATATGGAAGACAAATAATTAATAACCATCCCCCGGCCTGTACAGCCTAGCCGGGGGTATTGCTTTAACGGGCATAGCCCTTTTCTACTAGCAACGCCTAAAGGGCGTATATACGATCTGCCACATACGAAAAAGATTTGCGTTATCCATAAATACTTTTACAAACCAAGCACCCGCATGATGCCTAGCGCTCCTCTCTCAAACTACTTTTGTATATGATAAGTCAAACGCTAGTATTCATAACCAGATCGGCTTGTGCAAAATACTTTGCGGATTTTTGAAAAACGCCTAAACAACTCCAAAACCGTTGGTTGAGGGTTCAAGTCCTTCTGCCCCTGCCACAGTAAACATGCGGCTCTTGAGATTTTCTCAGGAGCCGTTTTTCCTTTTTAGTCTTGCGCGGCTAAATTTGTGCCTATATCATAAACAGTTTAAAACATGCACAGTTTTTGCATGTTTTTTTATTAATGATATTGTATGTTTATTCTTATAAGGCGTATTTAAAATACTGTATACAATGTTCAATATTCTTTGTGTTTTAGGCGATTTTTCTCTGTAAAAGCCTTGGTTTTTGCCTCTTGAAGTATTGCATTAAAAAACTATCGATGCTATAATTCATTTTCAATAATACAACTGTTGGGCGCTGTTTAGACTTAACTGCATTTTTCCCACCAGGCCTGGAGGTACTTACTGTGATCAAAATGGAGGGTGTCCAAAAATATTTTGGCGACCTGCACGTACTCAAGGATATAAACCTGACCGTAGCTTCCGGTGAAAAGCTCGTTGTCATCGGACCAAGCGGATCTGGTAAATCTACGCTTATCCGTTCCATGAACCTCTTGGAGGTACCCACTTCGGGCAGGATAACTGTCGACGGAGTGGAAATAACCGCCCCCAAGGCGCCGGTAGAGGAAGTTCGCCAGTCTTTGGCGATGGTTTTTCAGCAATTCAATCTTTACCCGCATAAGACTGTGCTGGAAAACCTTACTCTGGCGCCTATACTTATAAAGAAGGTTCCCAAAGAAGAAGCCGAGTCCTCGGGCCTTGCTTTTTTAGAAAGGGTCGGCCTCAAGGAAAAGGCGTCCGCCTATCCTTCGCAGCTGTCCGGCGGACAGCAGCAGCG
>JAVBNN010000015.1:0-23688 GCA_031551525.1 Acidaminococcales bacterium | reverse complement strand
TGTCTTGTTTTTCTAAATGATCTTTCGTTGTGTTGCAACCTTTAAACCCTTGACAAGAGAGGCAAATGGCGATATATTAATACTTGTTAATTCCTCGATAGCTCAATGGTAGAGCACTCGGCTGTTAACCGAGTTGTTGCAGGTTCGAGTCCTGCTCGAGGAGCCAGATAGTTCAGCCAGCCGAAAGGCTGGTTTTTTGTTTTAGTTTAGCAGGGCTGTTTTACTTGGAGTTAGGTATCTATTTTACAAAAAATTATTCCTGTATCTTAATATCCAGTTCAAACCGCCGGGTTTTTTATGTTATAATGTGTTCACATATTATATATTATAATGGGGTGTGAAATATGTTGAAAAAACCATTATTCCAATTTTATTTTTTCGTGTTTACTATATTCTTCTCCGGTTTTAGCTAACGGGGTATTGATAGATTTTTCCATAGCCAAAGCCAGCAGGGCGGATTCCACTGCATACCTTCTAGGGGTGAAGCGTTGTTTATAAGCCAACATGTGTACGGGGAAATTTTTCGGTTGCGCCGGCGTGGGGTATTACTACGCTTGTCTTGCAACCCAAGCATTACGACGATATTTATGGCGTGACGCTGGCCGGTGGGATCCAGCTGACGCAAACCGCTAAAAAAACTGATTCTTATTTTGCTTTTTATGTAGGGCCCACATTACTTTCTGATGATAAATTTGGCAAGTGGGATTTAGGCAGCAAAGTTCTTTTTGCCTTCAATATAGCTTTGGGTGTTAGTTTTGGCAAGGAAAAGCGGCATGCGTTAGAAGGATTTGCGACACATTATTCACATGGCGAGTTGTTTGATAATTCCAATGCCGGTTTTGATATTTATGGGCTTGCTTACAGGTATTCTTTTTAATATTGTAACTGTGAAGGGAAACAGCTATGTTTTTTGGTCTTTATGAAGGTTGCCTGCTATTTGGTTTCCTGTTTATCATAATGGTTATATTATGCGGCAGCTTTTTTGATGCTGTTCTGGAAAACATATTTACTGCGGATTTTCTGAAAGAATTTACTTATTCCGCTACCAGCATGATCATTGGCGTTCTGACTTTTGGCAGCGCAGGGTTGCTTTTGACCAAACATACTGCTTTTAGCGGCGGTATGATTATATTTTTTTCCGCAGTTGCATCGCTTATCTTATCTGTCACACTATATTTTTTGTATATGAAACTGATGAGAAAAATCACCATTTTGCCGCTTGAAGAGCTGCTTGGAAGAGAAGGGGCGGTAGTTACCCCTATCCCCTGTGACGGCTATGGTGAGGTGCTCATAAAAATAGAGGGCGCGACGAGTAAACAGATAGCTGCCAGCAGGGATAAGGTGGATATAGAGACAGACAGGAAGGTAGTTGTGTCGTTAGTGCATAACGGGGCAGTGTATGTATCTGTCATAAAAAATATATAACTAAGGGAAAAAGGCGTGGTTGCTGTAAGCAACCACGCCTTTTTAGTATTATGCAACAGCCGGTTTAGGCAGCTGTATTTCTGTGGCATTTTTAATTTCTTCCGGCATTGTAAAGTCGGCGGCCTTGTCGTGGTTGGAATACTTTATTTTGACTGTTATAGACAGGTTTTTAAGCATTTCATCCATGGCGTCTGTTTTTTCAGGGGTGTCTTTTTTTATTTTTGCATATACTTTATAAATTTTTTGTATGTTTGGCGTCAAGTCGAGGTCGGTATTATACACAAAGCCGGTTTGCGGGTCTATCCAAAGGGTTTTACTTATATCGCCCATCCCGGACATCATTTTTTCGGCAAAACCGCCTTTGGCAAAAGGTTTCTTTCCATCTATTTCGCGGTCATGCAACTTTAGTAACATATCACGGAACATACGGTTTTTTATTGTAAGCTGCATTTTTTCTAAAGAAAGCCCCTCACTAGTTTCAAAGCCTTTTAGTTTTACGACAATGTTTTTGTCAAGTTCTTCTTGGGTCTCCAGGGTTTTCTTGAGTATTTCACTGTACCCCGGCAAAGTCATTTTTTGCCAGACAGACTTTGGGCCGTTTTTAAAATAGGCTGTGTAGGAATCGTTTTCTGTTAAGACAACATAATAATCAATATTCAAGGAATTGGAGGGCAATGCCATGGTTACTGATACTTTCGCTTTTGGTGGGTCATTGAGAAAAGTCATGTTGCAAGTTATGGGGAAAGTCATTTTTACGCCGTTGATACTTGAAGTCAGCGTAACATCGGCTGTGCAGTCAAAACTTTTGAGATTTTTATTAATATCGGAGGTTTTTTGCCAAAGTTTTTGGGCGGCTTTACTGCCCGAAGCGGCTTGTGCATCATTGAACGGCAAAAATATTGCACAAACAGTAAGAAAGATAAATAGTAATAGTTTTTTCATCAGAGCACCCCTTGTAGATATGTTTTTGGCAAATCACAATTTCAAGTCGGAAAATTTATTATATTTGGCTGTATAAGAAGCTATTGTATAGCCAAAATAGGAGTGGGGGTCTTTTTTTAAGGTGATCGTGGCGGTTCCCAGCGTTTGGGCTGTATTTCCAGTAGCGCGCTTAAGATTTATGCTGACTACCTTGTAATCGCCGGCGTCTTTCACCTCTTTGATTTCACTCATGTCCTGATAAGGTAGCTCAATGTTATTTATGGTAAGTCCGGTTTGCGTGCCGGTGGCCAGAGGAAAGGCCAGGGGCGGGTATTTATAGGTACCTTGAGCAAAATAGACGGCATAAAGTTTATCAGGGGAAAGATAGACCATGTTTTCTTTTACACTGCCCTCAGAACCAGGGAAGTTATCGAAATATATGTTTTTTCCAGTGCGGTCTACTATGGTGGAATTTTCAAAAAGGCCAGCCTGTACCAGATAAAACAGTACCATATTCTGTGTTAGTGCGTCCGGGCCGCTGTTTTCAGTAAATGAGTCATAATGGAGCATCTGGCTAAACGACAGTGCTGATACAAGATCGATGTAACTTTCCTGAGGCTGTAGCGAGAGGAATATCTCCTTTTTTAAATATTCATGGTCTTCCAGAGGGTAGATAAATAAATATTTAACTATGCGGTTTTTGTCAACCACCCCATATTCGGAAAAAATCTTTTCCTTGCCATCTTTTCCACCGTGATCGGTGTATACAAGGGCGTAGTGTTCGTCGCTGGAGTTACTTTCTATAATGTGGCTGGAGCGGTTTTTAGCTTGAGCTAAAAGTATATGTCCGGTTTGGTTTTCAACATTGAAAGAAGCTTGTACAGTCAAAGTATAGTCACCTTCGGCGCTTGCCATGGACAGGCCGCTATTGTCGGCATTCTCCCGCATGCTTTGGAAAATTAGAGGGAAAGTGAATTCGTAGTCAAAACGCTCATTTTGATATATTTCCGAGTAAGCATTTTCAAAGTCAGCCTTTTCGGCAAATGCTGCGTTTGCCGAAAACCAAGTAAAAATAAATGCGAGCAGCAGAGCCATAGGCCAATTCTTTTTTGCCAAAATAGTTCACCTCCTGAAAATAGATAATAGCCAAGCATTTTATAAATCCATCAATTCTGTATGCATAGAGTAAATTCCTGCTCCCATGAAGTTTATAAGATTATTGTGAAAACCGTACAGGCATCAGCAACCTAGAACGATTGCAAACAAAAAGTGCCGCCGCGGCAACTGTTATCACTACCGGTAAGCATTGTTAACCTGCGGAGAGGTTTGATTACTTCGGTTTTTCAATACTCAAAGCTTGTTTTTGGTCTGCAAATATTTGTCGGCAATTTCTGCAAAAGTAAGCTTTTCATAATCCTTCCAAAAGGCGTCATAATCGCGGTGTTTAAAAGAAGCTTTTTTCAGTGCAGCATTGCCGGGCACTGCATCAGTTATATTTTTTGCTGTATGAGGCAGGGCATTTTTTATCTTTTCAAACAGACGGCCTCCATTTTCGCTGTTAGTAATGATGAGTGTCAGGCCTTTATCATCATCAGGCAGTTCACCATTGTCACGGTAACCCCAAAAGTCAGCTATGGTAATATCGCCTTGCCGCTGGGTGTTGGCATATTTACAAGTATAGCAGCAAGTATTTAGATAATAGTTTTTTAAAAAACCTATTAAAAAAGGATCATGGTGAAAGTTGGCAAAATAGTAAGATTGATTGTCAAAGACGATATTTAAACCAAAAGAATGCCAACCATACGGTTTTCTTCGAAAACTCACCTTATTGATCCTGCTATCATACTCTTTTTCTCGGAAGGCTAAGTACTCTTTATATATGCGTGGAGACGGAACACCGTGGCAGACCAGGTCTACCGTAATAAGGCTGGGGTGGTTTAATGAAAAAATTTTACTGGCAAAGCTGTTGAGGCCATCGATCTGACAAGGAGTACCACTGAACAGGACCTGCTTTCCCTCGTTCAGAGAAGCGACAGCTTGTTTGAAAGTTTCTCCGATGAAACTCTGCACATACTTGGAGCCCCGAAAATACTGTAAATCATTGGTATTAAGTACATAGCCGTGCGTGATATAGGACGGAGTTGCAAACCCTGCGCCAAACACCACGCCGCCGTCAGCCAGGACGGTTTCAGCCAAATGGGTAAATACTCCGCCGGAACTGCTTTCTTCTCTTATCAGTTCATCTGTGCTGTGGCAGGCAAAAACATCCTGCCGGTCAGGTTTTCTTGATAAGGGCCTGTTGGCCGGGCAAACAGCTTTACATAAATGGCAGTCTATACACTTGTGTCGATCGATACGCGCTTTATAAAAGCCCTGTGTGTCAGCTTCTATCAGGACCGCGCCAGCAGGACAAATAGAGCGGCAAGCATGGCAACCAGTACAAAACTCTTTGGGGCAAATATTATCCATAATAGCACCTTATTGTACAAGCGGCTCCGCCTCTAAAGACGGAGCCGTCAATTTTGATATCTTAGCAGGATTTGCTTATAAAATTTCTCTGTATAAACTTGATTACTTCTATTATCGGTATGATGCAGAAAGCCAGACCGATACTTATCGCCAGCTCTCTAGGTTGCAGCGGGTCGCATTTAAAGAGGTCGTTGACTACTGGGGTATAGATGACAAACAAGGTAGCAGCCAGACCCACTACAAACGCTACATACATGTACTTGTTGCTGGGGCGGTTGGGGTTGAGCAGTGAACAATAGTTAAAACGCAGATTAAACGCGTGAAAGAGCTGTATGGCCGATATCGTGAGAAAAGCCATGGTAGTACCAATCTCATGCGATATATCGTCGCCGTGGAGGTAAGCTGCCAGCGTTAGGCCGCCCATGATGAGGCTCTGGTAGACGATATTAAAGCCGACGCCGTGGGCAAAGATGCTTTCCTTGCTGTCGCGCGGCGGTTGGTTCATTACTTCTTTTTCTCCTTCCTCCATGCCGATGGCGATAGCCGGGAGTGAGTCGGTGACCATGTTTATCCACAAAAGCTGCACCGGCGCCAAGAGGCGTATATCCATAAGGGTCGCGGCAAAAATAGCCGCCACTTCGGTAGCGTTGGTAGAAAGAAGAAACTGCACCGCTTTTCTGATGTTGGCGTATATAGTACGGCCTTCTTCAACGGCGGAAACTATAGAGCTGAAATTGTCGTCGCTAAGTACCATGGCCGAAACGCTTTTGCTGACATCTGTACCGGTTATGCCCATGCCGATACCTATATCGGCAGTTTTAAGTGCAGGTGCGTCATTGACGCCGTCGCCGGTCATGGCAGTGACTTTTCCGAGTGCCTGCCAGGCACTTACTACGCGCACTTTATGTTTGGGCTGTACTCTGGCGTAAACCGAGTATTTTTGCACGCCCTCGGCAAAATCCGCATCGCTTATCATGTCAAGTTCAGCACCGGTTATCGCTTCCGAGACGTCCTTGATGATGCCGATCTGTTTGCCGATAGCGACAGCCGTGTCCTTATGATCGCCTGTGATCATTATCGGCCGTATCCCGGCGCTCGCGCATTTTTCAATGGCGCCAAACACCTCTGGCCTTACCGGATCGATCATACCCATGAGGCCAACAAACGTAAGGTCTTTTTCCATGATTTCCGGCTGGTAGTCGGCTGCGTCCGGCTCTTTATCCCATTGGCGCCAGGCCGCGGCGATTACCCGGAGGGCATCGTCGGCCATAGATTTATTGGCCTTGATGATATCTGCGCGCTGTTCGTCACTCAGTGGTTTTGCCTGACCGTCAGCCTGGTAACTGATGCAAAGTTTCAAAAGCTCATCCGGCGCACCTTTTACAAACTGCAGGATTTTGCCGTCTGCTGTTTTGTGCACAGTGCTCATCAATTTGCGGCTCGAGTCGAACGGCAATTCGCCGATGCGCGGTTGGGTAGCCTCAAGCGCGTTTTTATTGTAACCGTCTTTGAGGGCTTTTTCTACCAACCCTTTTTCAGTCGGTTCGCCGATAATAGTATTATCGATTTTCGAGACGCTGGCATCGCTACAAAGAGCCATAGCGGTATCGAGCAGTTCGGAACTGCCAGCCAGGGTATAATCACGTACCACCGTCATATTATTTTGGGTGAGCGTACCTGTTTTATCGCTGCAGATGACCTGTGCGCAGCCAAGCGTCTCGACTGCCGGCAACTTTCTGATGATGGCGTTTTCCTTAGCCATACGGGTCATACCGATAGAGAGCACTATGGTGACTACGACAACGAGGCCTTCGGGGATGGCGCCTACCGCGAGGCTGACGGCGATCAGGAAAGTATCGACGATATTTTCGCGACCGGTGCCCTCACTATAAATGCCGATGGCAAAAATGACCGCACAAATACCTATTACAGCAATAGTGAGCGTATGGCTAAGTTCCCCCATTTTCTTTTGCAGGGGAGTGACTGTTTCTTCTGTGTTGGCAATGGTATCGGCGATCTTTCCTATTTCCGTATCCATACCGGTGGCAACTATGACACCGAGGCCGCGTCCGTATACTACGCTGGTACTCATGTAGGCCATGTTGGTGCGGTCGCCCAGCGATACATTCGCATCGGAGAGGGTATCGATAAACTTGTCCACCGCGACCGATTCGCCGGTGAGGGCGGCTTCTTCGATTTTCAAAGAGGCTGATTCAAATATTCTGATGTCGGCCGGGATAAAATCGCCTGCCTCAAGGGACACCACATCACCAGGCACTATATCTTCGCTTTTTACACTGACAAAAGCGCCATCCCGGAGGACTTTGGCAAAAGGTGAAGAGAGTTTTTGCAAGGCTTCGATCGCTTTTTCTGCTTTATTTTCCTGGATGACCCCGAGTACGGAATTGAGTACTACTACTAGGAGTATGATGAGCGAGTCTGCCACCTCTCCGAGGGCGCCGGCTATTGCGGCTACCACTAAAAGCACTATTATCATCGGATCTTTGAGTTGGCGCAATACTTTTTGCATCAAGCTCTCTTTGCCTTCTTCGGCCAAAGCATTTTTGCCATACTTGACCAGAAGTTCCTGTGCCAGTTCGCTTGATAGCCCATCCTTGCTACTGTTTAATTCGGCAAAAGTTTCAGTAGGGGATTTCACATGATAAAGCAACATTAATTCCTCCCATAACAATAAAATATAAACCAAAGAAAATTACCAGAAAGAACCTGCGGTAAAACGAAAAAACCGCACTGCCTATTTATATAATAAAATTATATACGGTTACTGCAATTGAGCACATTTTTTATCTTGTGTTCGACCATGCCCTTTATAGCTTCCCTGGCTGGGCCAAGGTACTGGCGGGGATCAAAGTCGGACGGGCTTTTTGCGAAATGTTTTCTGATAGAAGCAGTCATAGCCAGTCGGAGGTCTGTGTCGATATTTATCTTGCATACACCAAGTTTGCCGGCTCGCAGCAGCATCTCTTCCGGCACGCCCTTGGCGTCGCCGATCTGTCCGCCATATTCGTTGCATTCCTTGACAAACTGCGGCAGTACAGTGGATGCTCCGTGCAGTACGAGCGGGAATCCTTGAAGCATACCGCTTATCTTTTCCAACCGGGCAAAGTCGAGGCGCGGTTCATCTTTAAACTTATAGGCGCCATGACTAGTGCCTATAGCTATGGCCAGTGAATCCACACCGGTACGTTCTACAAACTCCACCGCCTGGTCAGGGTCGGTATAAGAGGCGTCACGCGTATTTACCTTGACCTCGTCTTCGACGCCGGCCAGACGGCCAAGTTCCGCCTCGACCACCACTCCGTGCGCATGGGCGTATTCCACCACTTTTTTGGTCAGAGCGATATTTTCTTCAAAAGGGTGCTTGGAGCCGTCGATCATGACCGACGTGAAACCTCCATCCACACAGGCCTTGCATATCTCAAAATCTTCGCCGTGATCGAGATGCAGGCAAATTGGCAGATCAGAATCATCCAAAGCGGCCTCTACCAGTTTGACCAGGTAGATATGTTTGGCATACTTTCTAGCCCCGGCGGAAACTTGCAGGATGAGTGGCGCTTGCTGGCTTTTTGCGGCATCTACGATACCCTGGATGATCTCCATGTTGTTGACGTTGAAAGCACCTACGGCATATTGTCCTTTGTAGGCGTCTTCAAACATCTTTTTAGAAGTTACTAGCGGCATGATATCCCCTCCCGGAAAATTATTTGCGGCCAATTTAATTGCATTAATTATATCATAATTAAAATCAAAGTATTCATAAAAAAATCGACGGGCTCTTGCTGTGCGCATAAATAATTTTATTAAAGTCAGTGGGCAGTTCGCTGTTCAAAAAGAGCATTTTTCCGGTCGCGGGATGCAGGAAGGATAGTTCGCTGGCGTGGAGGGCATGTCTGGTCTTTGAAGTTTTTGCGCCATACAGGCTGTCGCCATAAAGAGGGCAGCCGAGAGCGGCAGCATGTACCCTTATTTGATGGGTGCGTCCGGTAACTGGTTCAAATTCAAGGAGCCACAACTTTCCATAATTGGTCATGATTTTATAATGTGTCCTGGCAGGTTTACCAGTAACAGAAACAGTGCGCTCAATAATACTATCAACCATACGGGAAACAGGAAGGTCTATGACGCCAAGGGCGGCTGGTGGAGGTTTTTCAGTCAGCGCCAGGTATTTTTTACACATGGCGGTCTTGCTCAAAATATGCTGCATGCGGCTTTTTTTGGCAAACAAAACGAGGCCCGACGTATCTCTGTCAAGGCGTGATACGAGATGGACGCCGTCAAAATCTTTTCTATTGAGCATGTAGTAAGCGACATAATTGGCAAGCGTATCCGACTCTTGAGCGACGGTTGGGTGAACAAGCACTCCCGGGTCTTTATCAATCACCAAAAAAAAGTCATCTTCGTATTTTATGGATACAAATCCTTTTCGCGGCAGGACAGAAGTCACGGGAGGAGAGTCTACCACCAGGGTCTGACCGGGCAATACATTTGCATAAAAAAAGCTTTTTTGCCCGTCTATATAAAAATCCGCTTGCCTTTTAAGCCTGCGCCAACCGGCCTGAGACACCCCGTGTTTTCGCAGCAGGTCTTTGATTTGGCAGGAGCCGCCGTTAGGCGGCAGTGAAAAACTATCCATACTTGCTCCGACAATAAAATGATTTTACATTATTATAGCATGTTCGGACAAGTAAAATAAACAGTCTTTTCTCATATCCCATGCAGGAATTCAAGACTTGACCGTCGAAAAAATCACTTGGTAGATTCGGATACTTTTAGGGTGCTTTATGAGATTGGTGGTAGCTATTTAAAGCATATGCCGCGCAATATTTTAAAAGATTGTAAAAAGGCATTCTTTACAGATGCGAAATTTATTTCTCGAAATAAAGGAATATTAAAATTAACAGAGAATTAATATCAGTATAAAAATCATTGGAGGGATGTACTATGAAAATAGGGGAAACTATTCAGAGTGCGGACTGGAAAAGTGAAAAACACGTACCCGTCATTGAAGCGCCCGCAGAGGTCAAGGCTGGTGAAGCCTTCGTTATAAACGCCTGTGTGGGAAAAGAGATAGCGCATCCCAATACTACCGAACACCATATCAGGTGGATACAGCTGTTCTTCAAGCCAGACAGCGGTAAAGTAGTATATGAACTGGCCAAGGTAGACTTCAATGTACACGGTGAATCGGCCAAAGGAGCCAACCAGGGACCGGCCTATACCGAACCGGCGGCCTGTGTACGGGCTAAAATTACCGAAGGTGGCGAAATCATAGCCGTGTCTTACTGCAACATCCATGGATTGTGGGAGAGTAGCGCCAAAATATCGGTAAATTGAGTAAAGTAAAATGTATACACGCGAAGGAGCATTGACGCTCCTTCGTTTTTTTTATACAATAATTTATGAAGTTTTATCGAATATCTAATTGCAGACAGGCGGTAATAAAATGTCCATCATCGTGAAAAAATTTGGTGGCAGCTCGGTGGCAACACCGGAAAAGATGCACGGCATAGTTGACAGGGTCTTGCGGGACAAACAGCCGGATGACCAGATAACATTGGTTGTTTCTGCCATGGGTTCTGCGACGGACGATCTTTTGGCTTTGGCGGCCAAGGTCACTGGCAGCATGCCCAAGCGTGAAGCGGATATGCTCTTGGCGACCGGCGAGCAGGTGAGCGTGGCCCTTCTGGCAGCTGCTTTTATATCGAAAGGTCAGCCCGCTCAATCTTTTACCGGTTTCCAGGCCGGGATAAAAACTGACGGCAGCCATACCAAGGCGCGCATCCTGTCTGTTGATGCGGCTAGAGTAAAAAAAGTCCTGGACGAAGGCAAGGTTGCTGTAGTAGCAGGTTTTCAAGGTATGACCGGGGATGGGGAGATAACGACACTCGGGCGCGGCGGCTCCGATACTACCGCCGTGGCCTTGGCCGCCGGTCTGAACGCGGATATTTGTGAAATATTTACCGATGTAGATGGTGTCTATACCGCCGATCCGCGTGTTGTGCCGGACGCCTGTAAAATGCAGGAGATAACCTTTGGCGAGATGCTGGAGATGGCGCGCCTCGGCGCCGGCGTGATGCAGCCGAGAGCTGTAGAGTACGGCGAACATGCGAATATGCCTATCCACGTCCGCTCTACATTCAGTGCCGATGCCGGTACTATTATAAGGGGGGATTATACCTTGAAAGAAGAAAGCTTCATAATCCGCGGAGTCACCGATGACGAGGACGTCGTCCGCATCACGGTAAAAGGCGTTCCGGACAAGCCCGGCATGGCCTACAATGTTTTTGCCGCTTTGGCCGAAGCCAACATAGACGTAGACATGATACTGCAATGTGTCCGTACGGACAACAACGCTGTAAACGACATACTTTTTACTATCGCTACAGCCGATATGGCGGAGGCGGTAAAACTTATGGAAAAACTCAAAACTCAGTACGATTTCCAGAGCGTGGAGGTCGAAGCCAACGTCGCCAAGGTTTCCGTCGTGGGCGCGGGGATGTTGGGGCGCCCCGGCATAGCGGCCAAGATGTTTGGCGCACTGGCTGGAGAAAAAGTCAATATAGCCGCTATCAGCACGTCAGAGATCAGCATATCCTGCCTGATAAATCAGGATAAACTGAAAGAAGCCGTGCAGGCCATACACAGAGAGTTTTTCAAATAAAATCAAACTATAACAAAAATAGGGAGGTCGTAATCATGGGATTTAGCATGGTAGCAAAACACGCGCACGGCAAAGCCGCGCAGGACAAAATCTTTGGCGCTAACGACGCAGCGGTCAAGATGGCCGCTCAAATAGGCAAGGATAAAGTGACTAACGCCACAATAGGCGCTATTTTGGATGAAAACGAAAAACTTTGCTGCCTGCCGACCGTGGAGAAATTTTTTCGTGCCCTGCCAACAGACGAACTGGTACAATATGCCGGTATTGCCGGACTGCCTGATTTTCTTGAAGCCGTAATAGACGAAGCCTGTGGCAAATCCCGCCCGGATGCACACATGGCTGCTATAGCCACTTCGGGCGGCACGGGAGTTTTGCATCACGTCATTTGGAATTATGCAGCCGAAGGCGACAAAGTGCTTACCACCGACTGGTATTGGGGCGCGTATTCTTCCATCTGCCGCGATATGCTGAGAAAACTCGATACCTATAAAATGTTTGACGAAAACAACAAATACAATATCGCCGGCATGGACGCCAAAGTGCGCGAACTGTTGGCCGAGCAGGAAAGTTTGGTGCTCATCCTCAATACTCCGGCCCACAACCCGACCGGCTATACGGTCAGCGATCAGGAATGGGACGACGTTCTCACCCGGCTACAGGCCATCATCAAAGAAACCGGCAAAAAGATCATTCTCCTAGTGGATATGGCATATCTCGACTATGCTGGAGAACGCGATGAAGTAAGAAAGTTTGTCAAAAAGTTTGAAAACCTGCCCAAAGAACTTCTCGTTGTGCTGGCCTATAGCATGTCAAAAGGGTATACCCTTTACGGGCAGCGTACCGGCGCCATGATTGGCATATCTTCAGACGCCGATGTCATTCAGGAATTCAAGGACGTGAACCAGTTCACCTCGCGCGCTACCTGGTCGAATATTAACCGGCCCTGTATGCGTACACTGGTAAATATTTGCAAAGACCCCGCCGCTGTGGCCTCTATTCAAAAAGAACGCGACGAACTGTACCAGATGATCAAAAAACGCGCAGCCGTATTCACCCAGGAAGCTGAGGCCGCCGGGCTGAAAATGGTACCCTATGTCGCTGGCTTCTTCCTCTCCATGGACGCTAAAAACCCGGACGCGGTCTGCGATAAACTGCATGAGGACAATATATACGCTGTGCCGCTCGCCAAAGGCGTGCGCGTAGCCGTATGCGCCGTGCCGCTCGAAAAAATGAAAGGCATGGCCGCCAAGATCAAAAAAGCCTTCGGCGCAGTAGAAAAATAACATCACTCAAAAATCACCCCTCTGGCGTTACGTCAGAGGGGTGATTTTTATAACATCAGTTCCAGCGTTCGTTTGGCCAGTGGCAGCTCCAGGTCGGAAAACAAATGCTCTACACAGCGGTTGACGCTATCGGTGACCGTGTCTTCCATGGAGGTCACGTCCTTCATGGTTTTGAGCGGAGTCGCTCCGAGGCGCGAGATGTCGTTGTTGTAGATAAAACTGGTTGTTTTAGTAATGATCATGCGCGCTTTGAGCGTAGTTTCCACTTCTTTTTCCCATTTGAGGAAATTGTTATTGTTGGTCGAACGGTCAAAGCGGAAGAAAAGTATCAGCGTTGCATCATAGCCGTTTTCTTTGGCGAGGTCGGCAAATATATGCTTGCCAAGTTTGGTCGGGTCATGGAACATGCGGTCGGCCAAAAGTTTATCTAGAGCCTGATTTAGCGATTTGTCTTCCAGCAACTGGTATTGGCCGGTGGGAAATAGTGTGCGCAGTTTTTCCGACAGATAGTTGCGCGAGGTCGGGGCAAGGTCGAGCTGGTCGGTCTTGATGACCACGGCTATGCGCACCGGCGTGGTGGCGGCCGATAACTGCCCGGCAGACAAGCCAGCGGTTATTGCAAACAAGCCCATACATAAAAGTAATTTTTTCAGCACGGGTAGCCTCCTTATTTTTTGACAACTATGATAGAAGAAAAAATGTCGTCTACGGTATTTCCCATAGTGTTGTCGCCGGTTGGGTAGACCGCGCTGACCGTCCAGGTAGAGTAGGTGTCATAAAGATGAAAGACCCTTTGTGTGAGGGCGGTATCGCCTTTCATATAGCGGCTGTGCACCTCTATTGCTGAACCGCTGGAAATATTGTGGTAAACTTTTTCTTGTACCAAATTCTTAAAGTCTTTTTCGTTTTTCATACCGGCGATTGTCCTATTGGCCATGTCTTCAAGATTAGGCCGCCAGGTAGGTAAAAATTGCTCGCTGTGGTAAGTTATGCAGTAGATGCGTATGACCAGATCGGGGATTTCACCGAAAAGAGGAGTGGTATTCTTAACAAACGACTGAATATTTTTCGGCAGTGTAAAATCCTTGTCCTCTCTAAGCGAGACCGGTAGGCTAATTTTTAGCGTGGAAGCCGGGGTAGTTATGGTAACCTCTTTCACTGGCAGACTGACATAGTGGGCAGTATAAAACTGATAACCCAGCCAAAGGCCGCCAGTGACTATGATTGCGGCGGCCAGTGCGTATAAACATGTTTTTTTATTAAAAAATTGGCTGGTCATGTCAAACTCCTCGAATAAGTTATGTATTCGTATTTCGCCTCATTGCCGGTTTTTTCCTGCAACCGGAATTCATAAATTATCTATTTGGCAGAAGCCCGGTTTACAAAATGCGCCTTTTCATGTTAATATTATTTTGCAATTTGAGTCAAGAATAATTAAGATTCCGAAAACACAGCTTGGGGGTATGAACCAGTGGCAAATGCAGCAAATCCAATGAAAGATACGAGCATCCAATACTTGCAGGGACTTATAAAAACCCAAGAAGCCTGCAGTAAAAATGAAGAGTTAAAAGACATGACGGTAGTGTATACGCATGTCGAGGGTTACAGCAAAGAAAAGGCCTTGTACGAGATACGGGTGTTCATGGCGATGGGCAAATACATAAAAGACATCACCATTGATGTAGCCTTTGCTACAGAATATCAGCACAACAACAAACGCCTTTACTACAAGGCGCCGGACAACCTCGACCCGGAAGAACTTCTGGTGAGAAAACTGAGCGCCGCCCTTTACAACGGCAAAGAAGACGCTGTCTGTTACATGAAAATCTGACCTATTTCAAGCTTTTTCCGCTGTTGACGGCGCCGGAAAAAGCTTTTTTGTTTTTTAAAAAGGCGCTATCTTTGGCCGACAACGTGAAAAATAAGGCTAAAGTGCAGTTTCTGATATGCCCAAATAGGCGATCGTAGGCTACGGACAACTGCCTATACCGCGGGCGGGGCATTTTTCAAGTCAAGAAGAAGCGGACGCGGCGGTTTTGGAGTTTAAGGAAAAACATGGTGAAAACGCTGCGGTTTTTTTGGCGGCTGCCGACGTGAAACAGGTGCTGTGAACTGAACAAGAAGGCGGCCAGGCAGAAATGATAACAGAATACAGATAGTAGGACATAAAGAAGGACGGGCAAAATAAACAATGCTGCAAAAGATATATGATTTTTATTTGCGGACACACGCTAAAAGCAGACAGGCCAAGGATTTTTTGCGCTATCTGGGGCCGGGCATACTGGTGACCGTGGGCTTCATAGACCCTGGCAACTGGGCGTCCAATATGGCGGCCGGGGCGGACTATGGTTATCAACTTTTGTGGATGGTCACCCTGTCGACCATCATGCTGATCGTTTTGCAGCATAATGTGGCTCATTTGGGTATAGTAAGCGGCCTGTGCCTTTCAGAGGCGGCCGCTATCCATATCAGGCCGTGGCTGGCGCGTCTCGTGCTGGTGTCGGCGGTGGCAGCTGCGGTGGCAACAGCCTTGGCCGAGATACTCGGCGGCGCTATCGCGGTCACTGTATTGACCGGACTGCCGCTCAAACTGTCAGCTATCCTTACAACGATATTTTGCGGCTGGATGCTCTGGTCGAACTCCTATCAGAAACTGGAAAAACTCATCATAGGCTTTGTTTCCCTGATCGGGCTGTCCTTTCTGCTCGAACTGAGCATGGTGGACATAGAATGGGGCAAAGCGGCCGCAGGCTGGGTGACCCCCTCAATACCGGACGGCTCGCTGCTCATCATAATGAGTGTGATGGGCGCAGTGGTCATGCCGCACAACCTCTTTTTACATTCCGAGGTCATCCAGAGCCGTGAGTGGAACCTGGAAAATGACGAAGTAATAAAAAAACAACTAAAATACGAATTTTTTGACACGCTGTTTTCCATGGGCATCGGCTGGGCGATAAATAGCGCTATGATCCTTATCGCGGCGGCAGTGTTTTTCAAAAATAATGTTCAAGTGACCGAACTTCAGCAGGCACAGGAGATGCTGACGCCCCTCCTTGGAGATACGGCGGCGCTATTGTTTGCCGTAGCACTTCTCTTTGCCGGCGTATCGTCCACCACCACTGCCGGTATGGCAGGCGGGAGCATATTTGCCGGCATATTCAAAGAACCTTACAACATAAAAGACCGCCACTCCTGGACTGGCGTCGCTATCACCTATGGTCTGGCTCTTTTGATCATATTTTTCATCGACCAGCCTTTCATGGGACTTATCTATTCACAAATGGCGCTCAGCATGCAGTTGCCTTTCACGATAGTCACGCAGATATACTTGACATCTTCGCCCGCCGTCATGGGAAAATACGCCAACAGCACACGCCAGAAAACACTTCTCGGCGCCATTGGAGCAGTAGTTATCGCATTGAATATCTATCTCTTGTTCGATATGTTTAGCTGAAAAACTTATCTTCTTGTCGCACATCTATTTTAACAGGTACACCGGAAGGATTTCTTTAAAACTATCTAATGATACTTAATATCAATAAATAATTTTTTAAAATTAACTTGTAACTTCTGTCCATACTATGATAATATAGGTACAGTAAGTAAATTTTATATCAAGGAGTGATTTTTACCATGATCAGTAGCAAAATGCAGACAGCAATAAACGATCAAATCCAGGCGGAGTTTTATTCGGCCTATATGTATTTGGCCATGTCGGTCTATTTTTCCGGTCAGAACCTCGACGGGATAGCCCACTGGCTGAAAGTGCAGTATGAGGAAGAGAACGAACACGCCCATAAACTCATAGACTTTCTCTTGGAGCGCGGCGGCACGGTGGAACTCAAAGCCATCCAGGCCCCGGACAAAAAATACGGCAGCGCTTTGCAAACCTTTGAAAAAGTGCTGGCTCATGAAAAACTGGTCACCTCGCTCATCCACAAACTCTATGAGCTGGCGATAAAAGAGAAGGACTACGCGTCGCAGGTATTCCTGCAATGGTTCATCAGTGAGCAGGTGGAAGAAGAAGCCAATGCTGACGCCATCGTCGAACAGATGAAACGCATCCCGGAAAACAGCGCCGCCCTCTTTTATTTTGACAAAAAACTGGGCAAACGAGAAGAAGACTAAATATAGTGCATTGTTTTGGGTAGATAAAAAATAAGATTGGGCATCATTTTATGATGCCCAATCTTATTTTTTAAAGCCATATTATTATATATTTCTTACTAGTTCGACGAAGGTTTTTGCTAAATAAGTATGACGATTTTGCAAAAAACTAAGATATTGTTCTTTCGTAAAAGAAGAACCTTTTATGAAATCTATTTCGCTTCTTTCTGCATAATGAAGGCCTTTTGTAAGAACCTCTACATCTAATTTATATATTATACTTTTTTCATCAATTTGTTCATACAAAGTCTTATCTTTTTTACTGCGATTTTCAAAACTTGGTAAAAAACATAGATTGCCTATGGCAGAAAAAGAGCCTTCTTTAAATCGATCAGTTAAGCGTTTGATCGGAATAATATGCTCTACATCAAAAGAATAGTTGCTATAAAGTGTTTGCGGTTTAGTAGAAAGCTTATCTAAAAAATTCAAAAATAATTTTTGTGTTATATTAACATTTTTGGAAAGTTTTGTTTCTTGTGTTGACATCCACTCGTCTAATATTACACGCCAGTTTTCGTCTTCTATTGATTTCAAATACTTGTTATCATTAATATTAAGACCGAGTAGTTCGGCTACTTTTTTATCCCCTGTGCTATCCCAATAACCTTTTATTAAGTCATATAAATAATGTTTCGGCATATTTTTTTCGAAAATTTTTACAATACTATTTGACTTATCATTAGGACGAATTTTCAAACCAGTGCCAATTGAATATCTGATTTTAAAAAGTGTTGCAATTATAGAAACAATCTGTGCTTCCATATATTTTGTGCATATTTTTTCATCGGATGATACAATATATTTTTTTAGTATATCATTTGCCTTTTGACTACATTCTACTATTTTATCTTTTAAATTTATTAGTTGTTCTGATGAATCTTTAGTAAAATAATCAGGCAGTTTACCCATTTGTGCAATTGTTCCACCTAAACATACTATTAAAAGAGCAAAACCAATGGAATCAATTTGAGAAGCATCTATTTCACGATTTTCAAATATTTCAGGACATTTTTCACGTATGATTTTTCCTACCGCATATGCATATTCAAAAAGATTAATTTCACCGCTATCTTTGATTGATCCTGGTTCATATCCTAAAATATAAATACCAGATTTTTCTATCATATCTTCATATTTACTATCTACCCATTGCAATATTTCGTTATCATTGATTTTATAATTTATATCAGCCCACGAGGCAGCAAATATTTCATATTTGGAAAGTTTTGTACCACCAGAGTTGATGCGTTCAAATACTGAGGGAAGTTCTGATTTGTTTCCCCTAAAAACAATAACTGGTAAACTTAATACAGAAAGATTAATATCTTGTTGAACTTTTTTTTCGATTTGTGAAATTAAGTTTCCTATTTCTGTTATTAGTTTGCCATCATTAAGTATTGGCATTTCTTGAGTAAGTTTTTCTATAACAACAAAAGGCAGTGCTTTATCAGATGGTTCATTGTACTTTTTGAATTCTTCAGAAATTATTTTGATAAATTTTTCTTTAACTGCGTTAGATAATTCAGCTTGAGTAAATTTTTCATAACAATCAAAAATGGCGTTAAATTCATTATTCGCAATGTTTTCTAATTTTACATACTTATATTTATTTTCTTCATAATCTTGAATGGCTGAAAAACGCTGCAAACCATCAACTAGTTGGTATTTATATGAACTATCATTTATTTCATATAAAAGAAGAGATCCAAAAGGGAAGCCATTTCTAATTGTCTCAATAAAATTTTTACGAGAGTCATCAGACCATACGATACTACGTTGAAACTTAGGTAACTTAACCAGCTGCTTCAATTCATTGTACAACAAGGATTTTATTTCATATTGACATATTGTCATTATACTCTCCTTAAATATTTTTTGCATAATATAAGTATATTACGAAATATAATGAATTTCAATTACTAAATATATGCTGGTAAAAATAATTAAGATGAAAAAAGCCAATATCAACCAATATTGGCTTGGTATAATATATTCATTTATCCAGTCTGAAACGGCTAACCGTCTCACTAAGACGCTGGGAGCTTTTCCGGGTGCTGCCGGCCAGGGTATTTATCTCATCTGCTTTGTCGGCTACCTGGCTGGCTTTTTGTGCTATCTCCACTGTGGCTTTAGCTCCTTGGCCGGTAGCGCCGGAGACTTTTTCCACAAAACCCAGCATGGTGCTGGCATTGCGGCTAATTTTTTCCGAAGTATGTACAAAATCGCCGGCCAGATTTTTGAAAAGCTCCGCGTCCGCGCTATACTGCTGGCCGGTCTCAACCAGTGACTTATAGTCTTCGGCGGCCTGGGTCGCGATAAAATCAAGCGCCTCAGAGGAGTTTTTGGCCAGATTGTCCACTGCCACCAACACCGAACGGGTGACTTTCTGGATATTATCCACGGTGGAACGGGCATTTTCCGCCAAAAGGCGTATCTCTTCGGCCACCACGCCGAAACCGCGTCCCGCTTCACCGGCGCGGGCAGCTTCTATCGAGGCGTTGAGGGACAGGAGGTTGGTCTGGGAGGCTATTTGTAGTATAGCGTCAGCCAGGGTAGCGATTTCTTTGACCTGCTGCGATTGTTCTATGCTGGTACGTAGTCCGGTTTCAATGCGCATCTGGATATCGGCGGCGATCTGCTGGGATTTGAGGGCGCCCGCCTTGAGTGTCGCGGCGCGTTGCATTATCACGGCCGCCGCATCGGCGCCTTCGGCGGCTTTTTCATCCATCGCGTCCATTTCTTCCTTGATGCTGTGGGATATATCGGCCATCTGAGTGGATACGCCAGCGGTTTCCTGCATGGATATGCTGAGGTTTTGTGCGACAGTATGCACTTCATTGAGGTTTTGGCTGAGCAGATCGATATTGTTGGCCGCAGTTGCCATGGAAGTATTGAGTTCGTGGGATTCGTTTTTTACATTGGAGATGATCTGGTAAAGATTACCTCGCATGGCCTTTACCGAGCGGCCAAGTTCGCCGGTCTCGTCTTCCGAGACCAGATATTCCGGCGGTATGTCATGCGTCAGGTCGCCCTGGGCGATCCTTTCGGCAGCACCGGCCACCGCCTGTAAGGGCTTACTGATAACACGGGTGATGGCTGTGCCAAAGCCAATGGCCAAAATACAGGCCCCGGCTATGAGCGCGCCCATGTATATAATGGCTTTTTGTGCGCGGTCAGCATTGAGGTTGGCGGTTTCGCGGCCGGTGTTTTCTTTCATTTTGGACAGGTTGTCTATCGCCTGGGCAAAATTGCTGGAAAGTTTGGGCCCGTCATTTTTCATGACCAAGAGGGCATAATTCTTGTTACCAAGGCGGCAGAGTTCGAGCACCTGGTCGCGGTGATACTTGAAGTTTTCAATAACATTGCTGAAATAGGCAAATTCTTTCTTTTCTTCATTTGCCAGGAGGCTCTTGGCAAATGAAGCCATAGCCTGGTCGATCTTTTGCGTATTTTCATCGATGGTTTTGATGAGTTGAGCCAATTTTTGCTGGTCGGTCTCCAGCACGGCATCGCGCATGACAGCACGGTTTTGTTCAAAATATCCGGCGACTACGCGCAGTTCCAAAAGGGGTACTGTCTGGTAGACATAAAGGTCATTGTCCATTTTTTGCAACTGGCGGATATTCGATATACCAACCCCGCCGACCAGCATGCAGATAACGACGAGAAAGCAAAAACTGGCCGCCAGTTTACGTCCTATTTTTAAGTGCAGGAACCAGGTTGGCATCATTTCTTCTCCTTAGCGGCGGGATCGACCGTTTCGGGCTGTTTTACGCTGATAGGCGTCGTGTCTCCCCGGGCAGCCGCGGCAAAAGCCGCAGTGGAAAAATCTTTAAACGTGTGATAAGAGTGGGTGGCACCGGTTATGGCGTCAACTTTGGCCGGGTCCTGATAGATGATCAGACTCTTTTCAAAGCGCGGACAGTAAGATTCCGGTCCGAGGCCGTTTTTGTTTTTCATGGCGCGGTTATATCCGGCATCCTGGGTTTTATTTACGCCGTTTTTGCCTTCATAATCATATTTTACGGTTTTTACCTCGCCGGTTTCATCCACCTGCATGGAAAAAAAGGCCTTCCAACCGCGAAAATCTGCTTGATCGTAGGCTACCTTGTAAATGCCGGTTTTTAGATTGCCGCGGGCCACTGCCTTGCCCGTTTTTTGCGCATAGTCGCCACTGGACAGGAAAAAATATGCGCCGGCGGCGATAGCACATAGTATGACAGCGGAGAACAGTTTTTTCATGATAGCCCCCTTAATTTTATTAAAAAAGCAGTTTAATAGATTATAATTCACCATTCTGCATATTTCAGAAAAACCCTCTTATTTTCCGCTCGACAAGATAAATATCGTGTTGTCGGATATTGCTCTTTTTAAAGGATTTTTGCATATAATAACGAAATAAATCTATTTAACAGAGAAAATTGTTTTGGGGAGAACAAACCGATGAAAAATGTTGGGAAAAAATTCTGGCCATATATGGTGTTTTTAGTCATTTTCCTGCTTGTACCGGGAGAGGCTGATGCGCAGATGTATCTGTCTGTAGCGGAACTGCAGCAGGCGGAGCTGAAAGTGGGTAACGGGCGGGTATTGATACCGGTAGTAAAAGGTCTGCCCGGAGAACGTGTGGAGCGTGAAGTTAACAAAAACATCCGGGAAACGGTGAAAAGTGCGGTTGCTCCTGTTCCGGGCAGTTCACTCACCGGGGAAGCCAAAGTAGTATTTTTTAACGATTACCTGATAGTTCTACACTTTGCAGGGTACACCGAAACGCCTGGCGGCGGTGCTACTATGGTTGATAAAGGTATACATATAGACCTTCAGACTGCGCGCATTTATGAACTGCGAAGCCTGTTTGACAGAGAGACGGTATATGCCGACTGGTTGCTGGCTTTTTGCGCGAAAAATCCAGATAAATACCGCCTGGACGATGGACGGGGAGGGTCAGGATGGTATTTTGACGACTTCTCCTATGCCTGGCACGGTGGCCTTAATAGGGAGTTTTTGTTGACCGAAGATTATTTGCGGATTTACACCAGCGACCGTTATGGGGCTACCAGTGGCTATGGCATACCATACGGCGAATTGTCTGCTGTATTGGCTGAGGATGGCGCGTTTTGGCAGGCTTTAGAACACAAAGGCAACCGGGCGGGAGATTATGTGTTTTATGAACCGCCGCTAGGCTGGCAGTTCTACAACAATGAGCAAAAAGACGATGATATAGAGGATAAGGCTGTTATTGACTCCAAAGCTTTGACGGTGGCCAAAGCACAAGTCGGCAGCCTGGATGTTTTGCTGCACGACAGCAGCAAACCAAGCTGGAACGTACAAAACGTGGCCTATAACAACGAACAGGATGCTTTAATTATCAAGGGCTACTACAATAACAATAGCAGCCTGGTAATAACCAAGGTAAAAGAGCTCAAGATGAATGTTACGCTGAAAGACTCAGAGGGCAATATCCGCATGATGTATTCGGCGGTTTTTCCATCTCACACATTGATGATACAGCCTGGCACCAGCGAGAGTTGGACATACAAGATGGTGGGTGTTTCATGGGATCCTAAATATACCAATGACTGGGATGTAAGATATAGCGCAAAATACGCGATGGGCAAGCCCAAAAAGACCTAATAAAGACCCCTTCAAAAGAAGGGGTCTTTATCTTTTAAGTGTTTATTTCAGTTTTTCAGCAACAGTGCCTTCGTCCCAGCCGAGCATTTCTTTCAACAGCTCGTTGGTATGTTGGCCAAGGAGCGGGGCCGGGGTTTTGACTTCGCCGGGGGACTCGGACATTTTAATGGGCACGCCCGGCATTTTGAGGTTGCCGGCTACCGGGTGTTCTACCTCGACGATCATGTTGCGTGACTGGATCTGCGGATCGTTGACGATCTTGTCGACGGTGTTGATCGGAGCGCAGGGCACACCGGCCTTTTCAAGGGTAGCCATCCATTCGGCGATGGTTTTGTCTATCATGATTTCATTTATGATAGCGTGCAGCTCGCGGAAGTTGGCGGTACGCTTGGCGTTGGTGTCAAAGCGCGGGTCTTTTTCGATCTCAGGTTTTTTGAGTTCTTCACACAATTTCGTCCACAGGCGTTCGTTGCCCGCGCCCACTATGATGTGGCCGTCCTTGGCAGTAAATGCCGAGAACGGGGTGATGGAAGGATGCCTGTTTCCGAGGGGGACTGGTACGGCGCCGGAGGTGACATAGCGGGCTATAGCGTTTTCAAGGACCGCTACCTGGCAGTCGAGCATGCTGATGTCGACTTTCTGGCCTTTGCCGGTTTTTTCGCGGTGGTAAAGAGCCAGCATTACGCCATAGGAGGTGAATATGCCGGCGATGATGTCGCCGAGGGAGGCGCCTATTCTGGTCGGGCCGCCGCCTTCTTCTCCGGTGATGCTCATAATGCCGCCCATGGCCTGCACGATGATGTCATAGGCCGGTTTGAGCATATAGGGGCCGCTGTGGCCAAAACCGCTGCAAGCGGCGTATATTATTTGGGGGTTGATTTCTTTAAGCACGTCGTAGCCGAGGCCAAATTTTTCCATGGTGCCCGGGCGGTAGTTCTCAAGAACTATGTCGGCATGTTTCACCATTTCTTTAAAGACTTCGATGTTGGACTGTTTTTTGAAATCCAAGACCATAGAGCGTTTGTTGCGGTTAAGGCTCATAAAATAAGCGCTTTCCTTGCCGACAAAAGGCCCAAAGGCTCGCGAGTCGTCGCCTACTTCCGGCGGTTC
>JAVBNN010000005.1:0-40924 GCA_031551525.1 Acidaminococcales bacterium | reverse complement strand
GGCTTCGCAGAAAAAGGTACTGTTTGAGCGCAGCGAGTTTACCGTTTCAAGAAAGCCAGCTTAGAAACTTTTAGCACGTAGAATAGCAACCCTAGCGAGGCTCGCAAAAAAATATGCCGAACAGCTGGAGACGCCTCGCAGTTGGACTTATTATAACGGTTTATGCAAGTAGCGCCCATAAAAAACTAAATGAATACACAATGCATAGATAATACGCGAAAGGCTTTTGGCGTTTATTCCTTGAATTTGATAGTCACAGCCGGCAAGTATCTCATGCCAGTTTTTATAATGTCTTCGGTAAAAAAATTTTCGTCGTTCAGCATTTTTTCGATGTCCCGCTGTTCCATGAGCATGTACATTTTCATCTTGCCAAGGAGGGGATAGCGAAAATCAGGGTCGAGGATGCCGACTTCGGTTTTAACTATGTTTATGCCATCGAGCACAAAAGTATAAGTGCCGATGATATAGTGGTCGTCGGTCACCTGAAAGCCGATTTTATTGCTCTTGCCGGACAAAAAACCCTTAGCGGCGGAATAAATGACCGGATGCTGCCTGGCAAATATTTCCAAAAGCTCTTCCCGAAATGGTACCAGTCTTTCCTTGACAAGGACATCCACATCTTTCATTGTGCAACACTCCTTCCAAAGTAACTTTAGGGAGTCGCGTAAACGGGCGGGGTCACATTTTTCTGGAAAGCAGCCAAGGTTTTTTTCAAAGCGGGACGGGGCGCATCGGTTTCCTTGTTGGAAATGGAAGAAGAGTAGGTATACTGCCCGGTTTTGGCGTCAAAAGTTTTCGTATCCAGTTGAAAATTGATATTGACTACATTGCCCCAGCCAAAGCCGCCTCTCGAGATCCTGATACCGGCCGGATAGATAGCGACGACCGTTAGGTAGTCCGCGCCGGTGGCCTTGAGGTACTCGGCCATGCGTTCTTTCTTTACGATCAGGGAAAAGTCTTCCATCACCTGGCTATCTTCGTTTACGCCCTCGATAAAGTTGGCCAGTGGCGCATCGAGTTCCCGGCCGTCGTTGGTATAGACGAACAAGCTGCTGTATTTGTCAGAGGGGAATTTTTCCTGCATGACCGGTTCCACCAGCTCGATGAGTTTGCCTTCGGTGCGAATATATTTCGACGGTAGCACAATAACGGTGTTTTTGACTTCTGCTGCTTGTGAAACGGCAATATTGATGAAAAAAACTATAAATAAAACAGAAAACAGGATTTTTACTGGCATTTTCATTTTTATCACCCCAATAGATTTTTTTGGTGTCGCCAGGGTTGACCTAATTACTTATTTCGCTAGATACTTACATTTTCCTTTAAGCGGAATCCTTCTGTGAAAAGAAAAACTTCCTGCCGAAGCAGGAAGTTTTTATATGATTTGTTTTTGTAAAAGCGCGGCGCTTTCCATAGCTCGGCCAAACAGGCCTTTCATATGAGCCAGCATGGCGTCGGAGGAACTTTCAGGAATGCGCATTTGTATAGCGTCCAGTATGTGCCTATGCTCGTGGACAACGGCGGGTAGAAACTCCATTTTATAAATAACAAATACACCACTGCGCAAAAGTTGTTCGTAGTTGTTTGCCACGCTTTCGGCCAATTTATCATTGCCAGTAGTTTTGGCTAGATAACAGTGGAATTCACGGTCTTTTTGCATAAATTCAGCCAGCTTCTTTTGGTTGGAGAGTTCCTGCTGCTGGAGATAGAGCTCTTCTAAAAAAGCTATGGCATGAGAGTCTATGCGCTCGGCCGCCAGTTGGCAGACCTTGCATTCCAAGGCCTCAGACATTTCGAGAATATCCTTGAGGTCTTTGGCGGAGGTCGTTATGACCTGGATACCTCGCCCACGATGGATATGTATGATCCCTTCGCCTTGGAGCTGCAGGAGTGCTTCGCGCACAGGAGTACGGCTGATCCCCAGTTGACTGCTCAAAAAACCTTGTGAGTAGACGTTGTTTGGGCTGATGCGGTTATCGATTATAGCGGCTTTAATGAGGTTATAAGCCTGGTTTTTCAGTAAACTGTTAGCGGTGTTGATTTTTTCAATGTTGAATAAATTGGTCTGGCTCATCCCACATAACCCTCTTTTGCATTAATAAACAAAAAATGATTGTTTATTAATATGTTAATTTCATTAAAATAAAAATAACATAATATAAGGTAATGTGCAATAATGCGTCAAAAAAACTTAATAAATATGTGTAAAAAGGCGAAAAACGTCGAAAATAATTTGCAAATTATACAAAAAACTTGTTGGCCAGACCCTTTTTGGGCAATGTCCTGGTTAGAGGACGATTGACTTTCCTGCCGGATATTTTTGGGGGATGGTTAAATAATTTTTTAACCTGCGCCGTAAAGAATATGCTGCCCATGGACTTCAGCCAGTCCGGCAGTATAAAGCCAAAACCCAGAACCAGGCCCTTTTCTTCAGGCGACAAATCTTTCATATAGACGAAATTAAGGATACTGTAACCGCAAAAGTTTCTGCCCAGTGGTGTTTTTGCTATCGCCTGACGGAAATCCACTTTTATTACACCGTTTTCGATTGATGCATATACCCCTTCCGCCAGCGTTCTGTTGTCAAATATCTTGTTGATAGCCATTTGCGGAAAAAGCTTCGACATGGCAGAGGCGCCGCTTATCTTGATTTTGTCGAGAAAACCGGCCTTGGGCGCAGAGGAAATACCCTTGACATCCAGGGTAAACGTAAGAAAAGCCCCTTCCGCGCACAGGCAAAACTCTTTAAAAGTGACCAAAACATCAGCCTGTACAGTATTTTGATAGGTGGCTACGATGTTGAGCTGCCGGGCTTCCGGCGAAACCAGCCTGTCAAGCGTCACGTCCTGAGTCTGGAGCGGTTTTTCCGCGAGGGCCATGATGTGTTCATAGCCTACTACCAATTCGCTGTTCTTCAGATGCTCCAGTGTCTGTTTGCTTGCCAAGTTTTCCGCTAGCTGTATGTATTTATTATTGGCAAGTAATTTCAACCACTCTTCCATAGCCGTGCCTCCATTTATTGAACTATTTTAGTGCTTTTTCACACCATCCGGCCAGATACTTGATTGACAAGTCGAGGATACCGCCCACTGCTTTGGAATCCCAGGTAACTATGCAGCATGTTGATCTTACCGGCCAGGGCACAAGCTTGGCAAAACCAAACTGTTTTTCGATCAGTTCGCGCCACCATTCAGGCGGATATACCGAGCAGTGGGCGTTGCTGCCGTCGGGCAGTATTTCCCGCGCGGGCTTGTTGGATATTACAAAAAGCGCATTGCGGCTTATAGTAAAGATATTTTTCAATACCTGCGCAAGGTCTTCCGCCGGTATATGTTCGAGAACATCGGTGTTCAACACAAGATCTGCACTATCCACCGGTAAAAAAGCATGCTCTTCAATCGCGGGTTCATATTTGAAGGCTTTTATCCCGTGGGCGCCGAGAGGGTCAAGTTCCTCGCGCAGCATATCCACCAGTTTGCTTTGGCCGCAGCCATAGTCTAGTATCGTTTGCGGAGCCAACTCTTTGGCAAAAGGCAACAATAGAAGAAAAAGGTTTTGCGAGGTATACCCATAGCGTTTTTCACTGTGTATTTTTTGATATTGTTTGATCAGATCTTCTCTGAGTAAGGCCATTTGAACCTCCATCTTTGTTAATATCAACATTATATAATATTTTGCCAACAAAAAGTATTTTACTTTAAATTTAAAATATATAAAATAGCAGGCAAAAAATAAAGCAACAGCCATGACCGGCCGCTGTATCTACTGGTGTCAGCCGGTCATGGCTGTTCGTCTGACGCTTTTACCGCGATCGGCTGCATCAGGAGTTCGGATTTTTCCGGCAACGCATCCATAAGAGGTATGTTGAAAGTTACCCGGGCTTTTCTGGGGCCGCTGCGTCCGGCGTTGATGTATAAGACCGCCTTTTCCAGATGATGTAGCGGTGTATGATAAGGGAAAGTTATGTCGTAAACATGGGAAAACCCGGCTTTGAAAAAGTCGCTGGATACAGGGAAGGCCTCTCCGGTATCCCCTTGCCTGGTAAAAAAGTGCAGTTCGCCGGTGAATTTGTAGGGAAAAGCAAACAATAAGCGCCCGTTAGCCTCAAAATGGCTAAAGTCATATATGGGAACGGTTTCTTCGTCAGACTCATCATCAGCCACCTCGTCGATACGCGGCGGAGGCGTCAGAGGCGGGTCAAATTCGATGACGATGCCGCTTTCCAGTAGATTTAGCGGCATATCGTCCGCAACATAGGCATACTGGTTTTTTTCCGGCACAGTCAAAGGATCCAACAGCGAGTCGGGATCGGGGAAATTCACGCCCGCAGAAAAATCTGTTATCATATCTTTGAATTTTTCGGAGAATTTCAAAAACAACGCAGCTAGTATAACTATGATGACAGTGGCCAGGAAGTATTCGAGGAAGTTTCTGCCGGAAAAAATAATCATCCCGCTTTCCAGCACCCAGATGCTTATGGCGACATACAGAAGTTTTTTCAGGTTGTTTATGAGGTCTACCGACTCTAGTTGCTCTTGCAGGAGGTCGACATGGTTTTGTTTGTAAAGATAGTAAGCAGCCTGCAAATTGGCAAACCTTTCCTGCATTTGCGGATAGGCCATATAGGTATTGGAAATATTGGCCAGACGGGTAAACAGGCCGGCCAGGTCTTTGCGTTTTTGGGTGGTTTTATTTTTCACATTGATGGCGACCACGCCTATGCCTATAAATACCGCGGTCGCAATACTGGATAGAAAAGCTATAACATTCGTGATCATCGGGTTCTCCATAAATCTGCTTGGGTTTACAAAAAAAATTACAGCTTATTTATAATTCGTTAAAAGAATACAAAATCCTGCAAAAGGTATTTTGAGTTGATCCGCAATGCGACTTTATTACGGAAATACTGGAAGAATATACAAGAAAAGAATAAAAAAACAGCTAGACAAAAATAGCGATTATATATATAATTTTCTATGGAGAGGCCGCAAGGGCAACTGTGGACGGCACGCCTCCGACGGGTGGATATATAAAAATAGTTTTTGGATTAATATGACGAAAAGGGGTGGATTTTATGAAAAAAGAGTCAGGTGTCGTAAAAGCGACCATGCCGCTTTATGTGATCCCGGCAGACAAACACAGTAAAAAGAATATTGTGGAGATACTGCAGGGGCACCCGGAAGTAAAATTCGTCTCTTTTGTCGGGGTGGATTTTGCCGGGAACGATACTGATGAAAAAGTGCCTATTTCACTGTTCATCGAAGAAATCGACGATATGCTGGACGGCATGGCCGCGCAGACCGACGGGTCGTCGGTAGTGCTGCCGGGGGTAGCCAGCCTGAACAATGCCCGGGTAGACATGAAACTCGATACCAGCGTAAACTGGTTTGTAGACTACAATTATGAACATATCGATGAAAATACTGGCTGGTATGTGGGAACTCTCCGGATACCGGCATTTCTTATCCACAACGAGCGCATGGTGGATTCGCGCTCCATCCTTACCAATGTGTTAAAATACGTGGAAGGGGAAATCCTTGCACTATGTAAAAAACACCCGAAAATAGCCGGATGGGCAGTAAACGGTAAAGACATCGAAAAGATCATCTTCACCTGTGCGACCGAGCTGGAATTTTGGGTCAAGACCCCGGCCGAGGAGGCGGTCATCGAGGAGTTGACCACCTCGCAGGTCATGCAGGAGCAGTATTGGCAGAGGACGCGCGGCAACGTGCGTACCGCTCTCGAAGAAGCCATCTCCGCGATGGAACTGTACGGACTCGCACCGGAAATGGGCCATAAAGAAGTGGGCGGCGTCAAGGCGCGTATCACCGACGGCGGCCAACTCAGTCATGTCATGGAACAACTGGAAATCGACTGGAAATACGCTGAGGGCATCCAGACCGCCGACAACGAACTCTTTGTGCGCAGCCTGGTCAAGGAAATATTCCGCATGAACGGCCTCGAAGTCACTTTCCAGGCCAAACCCATCATCGGCGTGGCCGGCAACGGCAAACACGTGCACGTAGGATTTGCCGCCAAACTAAAATCCGGTAAAGTGGTCAACCTCTTTTCACCCGACGACATGAAAAAAGAATTTGTAAATGGCATAGGTTATGGCGCCATAATGGGCCTTTTGAAAAACTACGAGGCGGTCAACCCGATCATCTCGGCGACCAACGACTCGCTCAACCGTCTGAAACCCGGCTTTGAAGCGCCGGTCTGCATAGTCACCTCGCTCGGGCACGAACCGGATGTACCTTCAAGGAACAGGACTATCCTCGTCGGCCTGGTGCGCGACATCGACAATCCGATGGCCACGAGGTTCGAAGTCAGGTCGCCCAATCCCTTCACCAATACTTACCTGGCGCTTGCCGCTTTTTACCTGACCATGCTAGACGGCATCAAGGCGGCAATGGAATCGGGCAAGGAGCTGAAAGAACTGGCCGCCGAACTCTCGAAAAAGAGCGGACAAAAAGGCTTCTACCTTGAGAAAGACCGCGAATACAGGAGCGAAGAGGACGTTTTCGAGCACTTTACCGAAGAAGAACGCAACAAACTGTTTGGGCATCACCCGGCTACTGTTTGGGAGAACCTCCAGAACTTCAAGCTGTACCCGGAAAAAGTTGCCGTACTCACCAAGGGCGGCTTTGCCCAGGAGTTTGTCGACGGTTTCGCCCAAGGCTCCTTCAACCGCTGGAAGACTGAGCTCGTGAACAAGATATTGCCGGAATATACCGACATAGTCTCCGCCATAAAATGCCTGCACGAGGCGGCGCCGGAGACTGCCACCGACCTTGACAAAGAACTGTGGGAAAAGATCAAAACTGCCCGCATAGCTCTGTGCAAAGACTCCAAAAATAAACTTTCACTGTTCAGTCAGATCAGAAAGAGCCTCAACGAAGGCGACTACGAGAAAGCCTCCAAACTACAGGTCAAAGCGCAGACCGACATGGACGCGCTCAAGCATCTCTATGTGGAATACCGGCGCAATATAATAGACTAAAGTCCTAAAATTATAACGCAATGACCAAAGGCCTCCTTTTTTAAGGGGGCCTTTACACATATATTTACAAAATAAACTTGGCGAACGCTATAAAACATGGTAAAATAATAAAAGTCATAAGGAAACAGGCTTGCCGTAAGGCAGGCTGGATGTTTTTATGACAAAAAATTTATTAGGGGGGAACTGAATGAAAAAATCTTTAGTATTGACCCTTGCCCTTATTTTTGTACTGGGTATCGCATCGACTGCCCTGGCAGCCAACCCGTTTACCGATGTACCGGCCAACCACTGGGCGTACGCCTCCGTCTCGAAGCTGGCTGACGCCGGCATCATCGACGGTTATGGCGACGGCACCTTTGTCGGCCAGCGCAACATGACCCGCTACGAGATGGCGCAGATCATTGCCAAGGCGATGGCCCGCTCGGACAAAGCGGACTCCGCTATGCAAGTGCAGATCGAAAAGCTGGCCGCCGAGTTCGGCGATGAACTCAATGGTCTTGGCGTGCGCACCGCCCGCCTCGCCAAAAACTCCGACAATGTGAAGATCGTCGGTGAGGCGCGTTTCGCTTCGCACCGCTCGGAATTATTCAACGGCAATGACAAGTCGGAATTCGACAGTCTGCGTACCCGCCTCTGGCTGACCGGACAGGTCAACGAGCGCTGGAGCTACAGCGGCATGATCGAACAACACCAGAATCTCAGGACTAACTCCAACAACGACGGCGAAACCCGTCTGCGCCGCGCCTGGGTGGACGGCAGCATCGGTGACGTCAAGATCACCGCCGGCGCTTTCAACAAGACCACCATGATGGGTACGGTGCTGGATAATGACATGGACGGCCTCAACCTCGGTTACGGCAAAGGCAAGTTTAACCTGGACCTGTTTGTCGGACGCATCGACTACAGCAACCAGGCCTACTGGGATCAGGCCTTTAACGGCAGCCTCGCCAAAGGCCAGACCTACGGCGCTGTGTTGGGTTATGACTTTACCGACAAACTGAACATGCAGGCTGCCTACTACAGTACCGAAGGTATGGGCGCTGAGGGCGATATTTATGGTCTTGGCACGCTCGGCATCATCGAAGTGGGCGCCGGCTACAAGTTTGCCAAAAACTGGCAGCTGTGGGCGGAATACCTCCGCGCCGACAACCCTTACAAAAACTGGGGTTTTGACGCGGGCAAAAACGGCTGGGCAGCTCTTCTCAGCTATGACAACACCGACCGCAACAAGGCCGGCGGCTTTGGCTTCCGCGCCAACTACTATGACGTACCGGCTGGCGGTTCCCTGGCTTTCACCGGCGAACTGTGGACAGACTTCAATTATGGTGCCGGTTTTAAAGGCTACCAGCTTGGCCTGACCTATATGCTGGCCAAAAATATCGACGTCAACTTCGACTACTATGAATTCAAGACTAACGATGAACTTTATTATGGCGAAAAAATCAAAGACAAGCTGTATTTCAGCTATGTACGTTTCTACTTCTAAGCATAAATACGCTAAACGGCCTGCCGGTTTACCCGGCAGGCCGTTTATTGTGTTGGCCTGTTAATTGCTTCATTTATTGCCGATAATCGTGGTAAAAAGGTCTGTCGCCGCGCTCACCGGGGCCTTTGCCGGGGTGTTTGCCCTGGCCTGCATTGTTGATGCGCTCTATCTTGCGGTCGCCTTCTTCTTTGGTGATGGTGCCGTTAGCCACCGACTCTTTGATACTTTGGATACGCAGGTCTTTTACTTTTGCCACATAGGCTTTGTGGGCGGCGATGGCTTCTTCGCTGCGGGCGGGACGGGCAAAGTTATTGGCTTTTAGAGTATCGAGCCTGTCGTTCATGATGATGATATGGGCGTTGGCCACTTCCTGTTTCATGCGGCCGGCTTTTACTTCTTCCATGAGATATTGTTCATGCAATTTGTTTTTTTCGGTGAGGAATTTCAAGGCCTCATCTTTTTGCTGTTGGGTAAATTCCCTTTTCTTAAAGTCACCAGGACGTTTATCCTTGCGGTTTCCGTCCGGCGCGGCAAATCCTACCGCTGTAAAGCAGATAACTAGCAAACCCGCCAGTATTGGCATCCATTTTTTCATAGCTGAACCACTCCTTGTTGTTTAGTGTGTTACTGTACTGACTCAACTATAAAACAAAATTTTGACCAAAAAAGGGCATAAATGTGAACTGTTTGTGAATTAGGAAATTGGAAAGAGATACACAAAAATCCCAGGCAAGGCCTGGGATTTTTGTTGAAATAAAGATCAGCCGTCTGTTTTCATCTGCGCGACTATTTCACCAAGTACGCGGTCAGCGTCCTCACAGGCTATCTGGCAAGTGCCTACGCGTTCATGTCCGCCGCCGCCGTATTTGAGCATCAGTTTGCCGACGTTGGTTTTGGCGCTGCGGTTTATTATGCTATAGCCGCAGGCGATGGAAACGTTGATTTTGGCGCGGCCGTCCACTACCCAGCAGGAAATATTCTGCTCGGGGAACAGGCTGTAAATGAGGAACCTGTTGCCGGTATATATGGTAGTGAGACCCCGCAGATCGGTAATGAGCACGTTGCCGTCTGCATGGGTGTGTTGGAGTATCATGTCTTTAAAGAGCTGGTTTTGTTCGTAGTACATCTTTACGCGTTCTTTTACGTCGGGGTGCTCCAAAAGCTCCGCTACCGGGATGTTGCGGCAGTGGTTTATCAGCTCTTCCATCAGTTGCAGGTTGCTGATGCGAAAATCGCGGAAACGTCCGAGCCCGGTGCGCGGGTCGCAGATAAAGCCCATAAGTATCCAGCCCTGGGGATCGAGCACTTCTCCGGCGGTAAGGTTGCCGTCGTCTACCTTGTCTACCGCCGCGATCAAATCGTCAAATTGTGGAAATTCCTCGCGTCCGCCGTAAAACTCATATATGATATGCGCGGCTGAAGGGGCCAGGCGGCTCTCTCCGCCCACATTGGGCGTCCAGCCCACACGTTCTTTTTCGCTGACATGATGGTCAAACCACATACCGCAGCCGTTGACAAAGGGGACATTGGCCAGAACATCGTTTTCTGTGACTTCAAACAGTCCGTCCTGCAGATCTTTGGGGTGGACAAACTTCCAGCTGTCTATGATGCCCTTTTCTTTCAACAGCATGCCACAGACCAGACCATCAAAATCAGACCGGGTTATCAAGCGCATAAAAACACCTCTTTTAAAAATTAAAATTCTGTTACTTATAATATTTCTATAAGTATGATATATTCGTTGTTTATGCAAATAATCCTGCCCGAAATAGTGAAAAGTGTTATTTTATTTATAATTGCCGGAATAATTATTTTCACGGCGGTGATGTGGGTTTGTGATATAATATAAGCATCTATATGGATTATAAAAAGGGGGGCTGTCTTATGGAAAAATGTATAGGTATCATAGGCATATTGAACAAGATGCCCAAAGAAACCAGTGTGGCGCTCAACGCTTTGATCACAGAATACCGCGATATTGTGACCGGCAGGCTGGGAGTGCCGAAACATGAACCCGATCTTGGGATCATTGCTCTTATTGTCGAAGGCGATACAGATAAAATATATGCCCTGGAGAAAAAGTTAAAAGAAATAGACGGTATGGCAGTCAATATGACGCTGTCCGTCTGCTGAGCGGTAGTCAGGCCTTCCCTTATGACGGGGGGCCTTTTTTTATTTTTGTGTTTTGACATACTTGGGGCGGAGTCGGCAACAAACAACTGCCTCGGGTATGCATGACTGTTTGAGCTACTACTGGCGCGCCTGTTCAAGCAGGTCTCGTTCAGCTTCTTTTAAAAGGCGGGTGGAGGTCAGATAGACGGTTGTTACGCAAGTATTACTTTTGGAGTCGAAGAGAGAGGCCAGGGTGTACTCGGTGTTTTTGCTGTGCCAGCGGTATACTGCGTCTTTTTTGTAGTGGGAGATATAGTCGGGCGGACCAAATACGGCGGTGCGGGCAGCCAAGAGGCGGTCAAAGAGGGCTTTGCCGTTTTCGCCGGACGCTGCGGCAGGATCACTAGGGACGGCTGTTATCTTAAAAAGTTTACCTTGGCAAAAAATCCCGTGCAAGCGGATTTCCCAGCCGTCGAGGGTAAAAATGCCATTATCTATTTTGAGCGTATAGAGGACGTTACTGTCAAGGCCGGGGTGGGGGGATGATAGTATATAGCCTTGCGCCCGGAGCTGGGCCGGAGTGGCGCCGAGCGGCAGTCCGCCGAAGTCCTGCTGTTCGTTTGGGTAACTGCCCGGCAGGTCGTCATCAAGGGAGATGCGTTTTTGCAGGAGCGGCAAATAACGCATCATGAGGTAGGTCCTGCCGTCGGGCAGGGCAATGGCGTGTAGGGAAAAGCCGTCTTTCGTCCAGAGGCCCCATGTTTCATAGGAGTAAGAAGGAGTGTCGCTGACCGGGGCGAGGCGGTCGCGGAAAAAGGAGAGCGGCTGCGAAGACACGGCGAACAGCTCGTAAAGTTGCCCCTCGACGAAAGAGCAAGAGTCGACGAGGATAGCGCCGACCGGGGTTTCCATTTGGCCGAGCCGGGCATTGTAGGTCGCGGCACGGCTGATCTTGTCGGTTATTTCGAGGTGGAGCGGCTGGCCGAGGAGTTTTACTACTGCTTCCGGCGTTGCGGCCCAGGGTATGTGAAAAAGATCATCAGGGGAGATTTTGGCCACGGCCCAGGCGGGCGAGCAGAGGGCTAGGGAAAAGAAGAAGAGTAGCAGCAGTTTTTTCATGGAGGATAGCCTTTCAGGGGTGGAGTGGGTTAAATAAAAATATTTTATGCTTACAAATACATTCGCCGGGCAGGAGCTTTTTCCTGCCCGGCCGGGTGTTGCCTTTTATTTCTTCTCCATGAGGGCGCGGAAGGACTCTCCGCCGGCGCCCCAGTTGTCTAGGTCGACTTCGTCGATAACTACATAGGTGCTTTTGGGGTGTTTGCCGAGGACGTCTGTGAGAAGCTGCGTCGCGCCTTTGATGAGCGCGGCTTTTTGCTCTCTGGTCACGTTTTCTTTAGTGATTTTGATATTTACGTATGGCATGATAATTCCCTCTCTTTTTTTATAGTTGTATAAATTTTTCCGGCAGTGGGGCGGAGCCGGTGTATTCTACAGCCTGTTGTATGGACTGCATCCCGGGAACGACGAGTATTTTGGAGTTGCCGTAGGCTAGTTGTTTACCGTTTTCATCTGTGACGGTGGCTTCGGCCAGGCAGATTGTGCGGCCGATTTTTATCTGCTTTCCTACGGTGATCAGTTTTCCGGTTTTTATGCTGGCGAGATTGTCCATTTTCACGTCGATCGTCGTTATGCCTTTGTCTTCTTCGAGGCCGCAGTATACGGCCCAGTAAGTGGCGGTTTCGATGAGGGCGGCGAAAACGCCGCCGTGTGGTATGCCAAAAGGGTTGTTCAGTTTTTCCGATAAGGTGGTTTCTATTTTGCAGTAGCCGGGAGAGAGTTCGGTGATTGCCATGGGCAGGAGTTTGAGAAAGGGGCCTTTGTTGGCCAGGTCTTTAAGAGCGTTGGCGTAGGCGGGGTTAACGTTTTTCATAGGAGGGATTTCCTTTCTTTTTTATTATTTCAGCATGGCGTTCTTTCTGTTTTTATGTTACACTAAATTTGTAATCGAAAGAAGCGATTTTTATCTATATTAACAATCGATAAAATCGATTGGAGGAACAATATGAATCTCGATGATATTAAAATCTTCAGGGAGGTAGCGTTGCAGGGCTCAATGACCCAGGCGGCCGAAAAGCTTGGCTACGCGCAATCAAGCGTTACTTCGCGCATCAGAAATCTTGAAGCGAAGCTGAGTACGAATTTGTTTTACCGTAAAGCGAAAGGTGTGCATTTGACGCCGGCCGGCAAGATTTGTCTTGAGCACAGCTTGAAGATCACCAGGGTGACGGAAGAATTGTTTGAGCTTTTAAACGCCAATTACACAAGGACAAAGCTGCTCCGTATGGGGTCCATGGAGACGACGGCGGCGGTACGTCTGCCACAGTTATTGAAAGAGTTTCATTCGGCCCGGGAAGAGGTGGATTTATCGCTCGAAACCGGTACGACGGCCTATTTGACCAACCAGGTTTTAGACTATGAGCTCGACCTGGCTTTTGTGGCGTCGCCCGTGAATCACCCCGAACTGGCGGAGGCCGGGGCGTTCAATGAAGAACTGGTGCTTGTGGCAGGTAAAGACGATGCCTGCGGCGATATTCTTGATATAATAAAGAAAAGGACCATACTGGTCTTTCGGGAAGGCTGCTCATACCGGGCGTTGCTTGAACGCTATTTATCCGAAATAGGGCATGTGCCGCTCAAGCGTTTTGAGTTTGGCTCGGTAGAGGCGATCATCGGCGGGGTGGAGGCTGGTATAGGCATTTCTCTTTTGCCGCGGGCAGTAGTGGCAAAAAGACTGCTGGAAAAGAGTCTGGTGGCTTATGAGCCGCCTGAACATATCAGAAACTGTACCACTTCGGTTGTTTTTAGGAAAGACGCGATAAAAACGGTAGAAATGGATGCTTTCCTGGCTTTAGTAAAAGGGAAAGCCGCTTTAAAAGTCAATTAAAAACTAAGGAGAGTACAGCTTATGTGTGATGCACAGTCCCCAACAATAACCGGCAAAGAAGCAGTAATCAAAGCGTTTCAGCTCATGTTCGGCAACTACCCGGAATCGGCCATGCTCATAGACAAAGAGCGCAACATTCTGGCGGTCAACAAGATAGCTCCTTTAACCGGGCGGGTGGCAGGCATAAAGTGCGCAACCGTGCTGCCGCTCGAGCAGCATAAGGGCTGCAAGCTGAGCCAGGCTGACGAAACAGGGGAAGCGTCGTATAGGAAAAAAGTGGGCGCCTTGGGGGATGTCGTTTCTTTTTGGGTGCCGATAGACGGTTATCCTGGTTATTTTGTGCATTTTTCGGTCGGGTCGGTCAAAAAGTATGAGTATAATGTCTAGCGTGTGTTTGCATTAAAGAGAGTCTTGGTTTTGCAAGGTTCTTTTGAGAAACTTTTAGCACGTAGAATAGCAACCCTAACGAGGCTCGCAAAAAATGCCGAATGGCTGGAACCGCCTCGTGGCTGGGTTTACTATAACGGCTTATGAAAGTAGAGTCCATAAAAAACTAAATGAATACACAATGCATAGATAATACTTGAAATGCTTTTTTGTCTACAAAACTGAAAGCAGAGGCTGTAGCCTCTGCTTTTTTCATGCCATTGCAGTCTGGCACCATTCGGACAGGTATTGAAAGTAAGTGTCGGGATGCGCGGTTATATCATCCTTATATTCGTCCCAGTGAAGACTCACGTCGAGCAGTTGTTTTTCCCGGCCGGAAAGCTGTTGGTTGAGTTCGGACTTGGTTTGGCAGTATTCGCCGACGCGCAGATAGTGCGCGATCTGAAGAGGAAAAAAAACGGCTTTGTAAAGGGGTTTGAGAGCCGCAGGCCAGTCCGGCCCGCCGGACAGGTAGTGCTGTTGGGCTGCGTGGTATAGGTTGGCAGCGGATATTTGAATACCGCGCCGGATATCGTTACGGTCGTAGGCGCCGATAAGTCCGTCGAGGCGCCCAAAGTATTCTTCGGTGTCCTGTTTGAGCTGGAATATTTCGTGGCGGGGCCAGTTGATAAGATCGGTATTGCCGGAGACGAAGCCGCAAGCCTTGCCGCTTTCCGGCATGGTTTGGATTAGTGAGCGGTAAACCCGCAGGTCGTCAAAGGAAAGGGATTCTATGACTGCTACTACATCGATGTCGCTTTCTTCGGTGGCTTCGCCGCGCCGGTAGCTGCCCTGGAGTCCGGCAAAGAGGAGCCGTGGTCCAAAGCTATCCTGGAGTTTTTCGATGAGAAGGGGCATCCAGGTTTCTTTGTCAATCATGCTGTGCCTTCTTTCTTGTGTAAAACTTGTATTAAATAATTTACCACGAAAGTGGACAGCTGGGTAGTGGGTATTTTACAAAAAAAGTGGACAGCGAGAAAAAAACAGTTGTGAGGCGTTGCAAAACGTGTTGCCTGATATAAGCGTAGAAATAAAATATCGGTTATCGGGCAGGGATTTGACCTTGTCTGGCGAATATAAAAACAATATGGGCGGGGCGGTGTCCGGGAGTTTCGATATTTGTTTTACAAGGGGATTTATATGCAAAGATTGCCGATAAATAAGTTATACGCACGTGTGGTAAAAAGCCTGGGAGCGTCCAGGGGGCCGGAAAAGAGCGTGTCCGGGATACTGGCGGACGTGTGCGCGCATTTTGGTTTTGCCTGGGCGGCGGTCTATACGGCCGACCACCGCAAGCTATTTTACCAGGGTGAGTTTTTTTCGATAACCAACGAGCCGAAGCCTGCCGATATGGTTGACCTTTCGGCGGTGCTGTCTGCCGGGCATATGGAAGAACTTTTTGCCGCTCCGGTGTTTTATTCGTCGCGTTATAGTGAGTCGGTCGCGGCTAGTGTAAAACTGGCACGGTTTTTTCGGGTGGGAACTTTTGTATTTGTTCCGATAAAAAATAAAGAGGAGACTTTGCTGGGGTTTGTGTTGATGGCCGACCGGAGGGGCCGGCTACAGCTGGATGAGGAGAGCCTGGAAGCCGCATACGCAGTGCTGACCATCGTGTCAAACCATGTGGAACTGGGTATCTATCAGAAAAAGCTCGAACAGGCACAGGAATATCTGACACGGATCATGGATCACATGGGGATAGATATATATGTGACGGACTTTTATACTCACGAGGTGCTGTTCGCCAATAAGTCGATGGCTTTGCCGTATGGCGGGGTTGAGAAGATGGTGGGCCGGGTGTGCTGGGAGGTGCTGTACGAAGGCAAGACAGAGCAGTGCGATTTTTGCCCGCAACCCAAGTTGATCGATGAGAATGGTCAGCCGACGAAGCTGTATTCATGGGACTACCAGCGACCGTTCGACGGGTCATGGTTCAGGGTATTCAGCGCGGTTTTCCACTGGGTAGATGGGCGGCTGGCCCATGTGATTAGCAGTGTGGATATCACGGAGAATAAAAATAACGAAATGTTGATACGCCAGCTGGCGTATTATGATACATTGACCGGGTTGCCCAACCGCCGCTTTTTGCTGGAGGAAGGGGAAAAAGCGCTAGGACGTATGGATGAGCAGGGCGCGGAGGGTTATATACTCTTTTTTGATCTGGATAATTTCAAACAGGTGAACGATACAATGGGGCACGATGTGGGCGATGCCCTTTTGGCCAAGATAGGTGAGACGCTGCAGGAAAATCCGCTGACTAAAGACCGGGTGTATCGGCATGGCGGGGATGAGTTTGTAGTATTGTGCGAAAATACGGATCGTGCTGCTCTAGATGCGGTAACGGGATATATTTTGGAGAGGTTTTCCCAGCCTTGGTGGGTTAAAGGGGAGGCGCCACTCTGCCGGGCCAGTGTGGGCGTAGTGCGCTATCCTGCCGACGGACGGGAGTTCGATGTGCTCGTTCATAAGGCTGATGTGGCGATGTATGAGGCGAAGAAGAAGGGAAAGAACATGGTGCAGTTTTACCGCCCGGATATGGTGTTGCGGGGTGTAAATAATGCTTTTTCCAGATAACGGAGAGTTTCCGGAGGTGTTTACCGCGCTCGATGTGGAGACGGCGACCGGGTCTGAGGAGAGCATCTGTCAGATAGGGTTGGCACTGGTCAAAGGGCGTAAGGTAACGAAGTCGTGCTCGTGGTTGGTACGTCCGCCGGGAAACGAATACTGGCGTAAAAATATAGAGATACATGGCATAACCCCGCGTATGACCGGGGAGGCGCCTGGTTTTGGCGAATTATGGCCGGAGCTGGCGCCTTATTTTACTGGAAAGCTGCTGGCGGCGCACTTTGCCGCCTTCGATATGCCGGTTCTGCTGGCTACGGCTTGGATGGCCGGTGTGAATATAGGGGCGGCGGGGGTGCTGGATTCGTGTATAGCGGCGCGGCGGGCTTTTCCGGAACTGCCCAACCACAAACTGCCGACCGTGTGCGAGTACCTCAACATACCCTTGACGCACCATGACGCGGGTGCGGATGCGCTGGCCTCGGCCCGGATACTTATTGAGGCCGGGCCTGGCCCGCTGATGACGATGGAAGAGGTGTGCGACACGAAACAGTATTACCGGTACTTTTGGGCGGCTGGCAGGTAGGAGGATGCGGCTAAAAGGAAGTAATGAGATTTTTTTGTTAGTAATGTTTTCGTTCTCCTCGGTACGTATAGTGCCAGATGCGCACATTATGTACCGCGAATACAAATGCTTGCTGAAATGTGCCAGATTAAAGACTGCAGCAAGTTTGGAGCGCCAGCGACAAAAGCGCGTATAGCCTAAATCATCGAAGAGGGCAAGGGCAACTGTTCGGTTAGGCAGGAGCGACTTTTGTGTCTGCTATCTGCTTTGTAATAATATAAACAAACTGTTATACAGTTCATTGTATTATAGATATCTATATGATAGAATTTTTTAATAGCCGGATGTTTTAGTCGGATATTGTAATGACGATGTGATAACGGTAATAAGCGGTAGAGTATGAGGGCGCATGGCGCCGGGAGATTTTAACGGACATGAAGAGTTCCATCAAGCAATCGACCTTGACTTTTATTTTGAATACTGCATCGATCATTCTGATCGCGCTTAGTATAACTGCGTTTTATTTTATCGTGCAGTCTGAACGCGCGGTAGACCGGGCTAATGCGGCGCGGTACGATTTGGTGAACAATGCCCGGCATTTTACGGAGGCTTCGGAGTATTTGACCAGAGAGTCCCGCGCTTACGCGGCGACCGGTAAAAAAGCGCATTACGACAATTATCTGCACGAGGCGGATGATTTGAAAAACCGCGAGGTCAGCCTTGGCAATATGCGTTGGATCGGTCTGTCGGCTAAAGAAACCGAGCTGGTCGACCAGATGGAGGCTTTGTCGGATGGTCTTACGCCGCTCGAGAAAGAGGCGGTGCGCCGTGTGGAGGCAGGGGATACCGCCGCGGCGATGCAGGCGGTGTACGGGCCTGCCTATGAAAACAGGGCTTCTCTGATCAGGCGTACGCAGGAAGTGTTCATCCGCGAGATAGATATGCGCACGGATGACCAGGTGCGTTCTTTGATGGAGGTTTCCCGACACTGGGTTCTGGTTACGCTGGTCTGTTTGTTGGTGACCGCTCTCATTCAGGTGGTGGCGGCGGTAGCCATACACCAAAAGGTCATCATACCGCTTATCGCAGTGCGCGATGAAATGGTGAATATCGCACGGGGCGACTTGTCCGGCGAGTTCAAGGCGGAGGCCGATGGGTCGGAGATAGGTATGCTTATTGGGTCGATAAAGTCGACCAAGGCGGAACTAAAAAAATATATTTGGGATATTTCTGATAAACTGGCCGCGATAGCGGGGGGCGACCTTGCTACAAGAGTAAAGATAGATTATATTGGGGATTTTACCCGGATAAAAGAGGCGATAAACGAGATAGCGGGCATACTTTTGGCGCAGTCCGAGCAGGATAAGAAGAGCCGCGCGGAACTGGAGGAGGCTTACGAGGGCGCCCAGGCGGCCAATAAGTCCAAAAGCGCTTTTTTGTCGAGTATGTCGCATGAGATAAGGACGCCGATCAATGCGATCATCGGTATGACGAATATCGCGCGTTCGGCGGCGGATGCCACTAAGAAAGACTATTGCCTCGACAAGGTGACGGAAGCGTCGACCCATCTGCTCGGAGTTATCAACGATGTGCTCGATATGTCAAAGATTGACGCGAATAAACTCGAACTCTCGCCGGTGGAGTTTAATATTGAGAAGATGCTCTCGAAAGTGGTGAATATAATCGGTTTCCGCGTGGAGGAAAAACACCAGAAGCTGAGCGTTCGGATAGACAGGAGCCTGCCGCGCCGGGTAGTAGCTGACGAGCAAAGGCTGGCTCAGGTGTTGACCAATCTTTTGTCCAACGCGGTGAAGTTCACGCCGGAAAAGGGCGCCATTCATGTGGAGGCGCGCATCGAAAGTGAGGACGATGACGGGTATACCATATTTGCCAGTGTGAAAGACAGTGGCATCGGCATTTCCAAAAAGCAGCAGGATAAACTTTTCACCTCTTTCATGCAGGCGGACGCCGGGATATCGAGAAAATTTGGCGGGACCGGTCTTGGACTTGCTATTTCGAAGAACATCGTGGAACTTATGGGCGGGCGTATCTGGGTTGAGTCGGAGGAAGGCAATGGCTCGACATTTGCTTTTGTGGTGCGGGCCGGTAAGGGTACCGGTGAAGAGCGCGGGGCGCTCCTGCCCAATGTAAAATGGGAAGAGATGCGCGTTCTGGCGGTGGATGACGAGCCGGACGTCCGGGAGTATTTCAAGGATATAGCGGAACGGCTTGGTTTTTCGTGCGACGTGGCGGCTTCCGGGCCGGAGGCGGTCGGGCTGATAGAACGGACCGGCGGTTACGATATCTACTTCATAGACTGGCATATGCCGGAAATGGACGGCGTGGAGCTGGTCAGCCATCTCAGGGCGCTGGGCGACCGGAATTCGGCTGTTATAATGATTTCTTCGGCTGAATGGGATGAGATAGAGGAGCGGGCGAAAGAAGCGGGCGTAGACCGGTTTGTTCCAAAACCACTCTTCCCGTCGTCTATCGCGGACGCGATCACCGAGTGTCTGGGACACGGGCTGGTCATGCCGGAAAACCGGGCTGATGAGGAAACGCCGGACTTTAGCAGTTACCACATACTTTTGGCCGAGGACGTGGATATAAATCGGGAAATCGTACTGGCCATGCTGGAAGATACGGGCATAAACATCACCTGCGCGGCCAACGGCACGGAGGCGGTGGCCGCCATGGAACGCCAGGGCGACGACTTTGATATGATATTCATGGACGTGCAGATGCCGGAACTGGACGGACACGAGGCAACACGCCGCATCAGGGCACTGGAGAACCCGCACGCAAAAACAATGCCGATAGTGGCTATGACGGCCAATGTTTTCCGTGAGGATGTGGAGGCGTGCCTGGCGGCCGGAATGGACGACCATGTGGGTAAACCGCTCGATTTTGACGAAGTGATAGACAAACTCAAAGAATATTTGCCGAAAAGGTGAATCAAAGAATGAAGCCCCCGGCAGCGCCGGGGGCTTGTATGTTACCGCGTTATTTTACTATGCCTTCCTGGCGCAGCCAGGCGGGAAGTTCTGTCTTGGCGTTTTTAACATTGTCAGCTTTGATTGAAAAGCCGTGTTTTACTGTGGCACGCTGGCAGAGGTCTTTTATGTTGGTGAAACAGCGGCCTTCTCCACCGCCACCGTGGGTGACAAAGGGCATGATGGTCTTGCCGGAAAGGTCGTGCTGCGAAAGAAAAGTCATGAGCGGAAGAGACAGGCCCGACCACCAGACGGGCGTGCCCAGGTAGATGGTGTCATACTGGTAGAGGTTGTCTATCCTTGTCTTGAGTTCTGGTTTATACCCTGTTTGTTGCTCGCGCTTGGCCTGCCTGGTGAGTTCGTCATAGGACGACGGATAAGGCTGGGCAGTCTCCAGTTCCACAAGGTCGCCGCCGGTCAGTTGTTGGAGCTGGCGGGCCACTTCACGGGTGTGACCGCTGTGTGAGTAAAAAACTATGAGTACATTGTTTTTCTTTTGCGGCTGGACACTGTTTTGCTGGCTACCGGAACAGCCAATGGCACATGCGGTAAAAAACAGAAAAAGTGTTGCTGCGATTGCTTTTTTCATAATATTACACAGCCTTGTTGATGTATTTTTGTACGTTGTTTATTCAAAACTAACTGCATTAATATTATAAACCGATTGGATTTTTTTGTCCAGTTAAAGGATAAAATGTCGAAAAATGTAATGAATAGGAAAAGAGGACAATATGCGTTTGAAATACATTTTTTTGCTGGCTCCGCTATGCGCGTCGCTGCTTGCCGCCGGACTTTATTTTTATATGTATAAGGCGGCTGCTTCGGATATAGTGAAGATAAGCGAACTGGAGCGCTCGGATGCGATCATCGTACTGGGGGCCAAGGTGTACGGTGAGGACAGTGTGTCTGTGGTGCTGGCCAACCGTCTGAATACGGGGCTTTTGGCCTATCAGAGGGGCGGGGCGCCGAAGATCATCGTGTCGGGCGACCACGGCCAGACGGACTATGACGAGGTAGAAGCGATGAAAAACTACCTCCTGGCGCGCGGCGTGCCACGGCAGGATATTTTCCTCGACCACGCGGGTTTTACCACCTATGACAGCATTTATCGGGCCAAAGAGGTGTTTGGCGTACAGAAAGCACTCATCGTGTCCCAAAGACTGCACCTCGAACGGGCGCTGTTTATCGCCCGCCAGCTGGGCCTCCCGGCCAAAGGACTGCCTGCGCCGACTCATGAAAGAGACGCCCAGTGGCAAGCGGTGCGGGAAGTGGGGGCCAGGGTGAAAGCATTTTGGCAGGCCGCCGTACTAAAGCCCCAGCCGCGCTTTCTGGGTGAGAAAATACCTGTAACGGGCGATGGCAGTGTGACACGGTAGGGGATGTTTATCCGTCAGGCAGGATATGGTTGGCAAAAATAGCTCTTTTTACACCTACCCGGCTCTCGTGGTATAATAGCAGCAAAACATGCACAGCGATAGGAAAGGAAGAGATTTTGATGGATATACGGATAGAGAAGGCGGGGAGCCTGAAAGCCAAGCCGGAAAATGAAAATGCGCTGGGCTTTGGTGCGTTGTTTTCCGACCACATGTTTATTATGGAATACGACGACGGCCAGGGCTGGCACAGCGCGAGAGTGCAGCCGTACGGGCCGCTTAGTCTCGAACCGTCGGCCATGGTGCTGCATTACGGGCAGGAGATATTCGAGGGTTTGAAGGCTTACCGCACGGACAGCGGGGACGTGTTGCTGTTCCGGGCGAAGGATAACGCGCTCCGGCTCAACCAGAGCGGGGAGCGCATGTGCATGCCGCCGGTGCCGCCGGAGGATTTTGTGGCGGCGGTGACTAAGCTGGTAGATACCGAGCGGGATTGGGTGCCGAACAGCCCGGGCACTTCGCTCTACCTACGCCCGACCATGATCGCGACCGAGGCGCGGCTGGGCGTGCATCCATCGCACAAGTACCTCTTTTATATCATTTGTTCGCCGTCGGGGGCGTATTATCCGAAAGGGCTTGCGCCTATCCGCATCTACGTGGAGGACACCTATGTGCGGGCGACCAGGGGCGGCACGGGCTACGCCAAGACGGGCGGCAACTACGCGGCCAGCCTCAAGGCGGCGGAAATAGCGGAAAAGAAAGGCTACGAGCAGATACTCTGGCTGGACGGCGTGGAGCGCAAATATGTGGAGGAAGTAGGCTCGATGAACATGATGTTCGTCATCGGCGGCAAGCTGGTGACGGCGGCGCTCGAGGGGACTATCCTGCCGGGCATCACGCGCGACTCGGTCGTGAAGTTGGCGAAGAAACTAGGCCTCCCGGTGGAGGAACGCAAGATCAGCATAGACGAACTTTTAGAAGGCAGCGCCAGCGGCCAGCTCACGGAGGCTTTCGGCACCGGCACGGCGGCGGTGGTGGCCCCGGTGGGCGAGCTGACCTACAAGGATCAGTCGGTCGTGATAAACAACGGACAGATCGGCCCCTGGACGCAAAAACTGTATGATGAACTGACCGGCATCCAGTGGGGCAAACGCCCGGACGAACAGGGCTGGGTGACTAAGGTGTGAAATAAAATAAAGGTTTGGGAATATATCCCAAACCTTTATTTTTCACCCTTTGAGTATACATGGCTGTACGAGAATTTTGTTTTCCGCAAAATTTTCTACAGCCTTTGTTTGATATTAGCCAGCCAGTCGCCGATGGCTTTGTCAAGTTCGGCGGGGGGCTGTTTGTGCGGGAGTTTGAGGACGAGCAGCGGGAGGACTTGGGCGCCTTTCGCTGCGGCGGCGAGGTCTTTATAGTAGTTGCCTTCATTGCCGCCCTGGGTACAGAAGGGGGCGATGGTTTTTCCGCTGAGCCCGGCCTGGCTGAGGAAGGAATTGAGCGCCGGTGGCATGGTGTACCACCAGACCGGCGAGCCGGTGATGATGGTGTCATAATCGGCGATAGAGGCGGCGAGTGGCAGGAGCGGCGGCAGGTAGCCGGAGCGTATCTCTTTGATAGAGGTGATGAAGAGCATGGAGGAGTCGGGATAGGGGTCGCGGGTAATGATGGGCATGAGGTCGGCGCCGGTCTGTTGCTGGATCTTCAGCGCAGCCTCGCGGGTGATGCCGGTGTAGGAGTAGTAGACGATGAGTGTTTTGCCGTATTTGGCTTGTAGAGCGGTCTTGTCCGCGCCGTTGTAGGAGATGAGTCTATTCTCCGGCACGGTGGCGGGGACGGGTTTTTTGGCTACCCAGAAAAAAGCGCCCGCGCCGATGAGGGCAATGAGTACAAATAGCGATATTCGAGCCATGATGATCTCCTTTCTTTCAGGCGAGTGATGCGCCGAGCTGGCGGGCTTCCTCGAGGGCGGGTTTGCCGGCAATATCGCCGATATTCATGACGCCGCCGGCCAGCACGCGGCCTTTGTCCGTCCAGCCGAGGTGCTGTAAAAGGCTTTCGTAGTAGGCGGCGATGGGAGCGAAGTTTTCCGCGCTGTCTTCTTCGGCGGCCATGAGCAGCACACACTCTTTGGGTGGATTTTGGTAGCCGCTGGCCTCCATGACGGCGAACAGGCGGTCAAAGGCGGTTTTGAACTGGGCGCTGAAACTCCAGTAGTACATGGGCGAGGCGAAGACGAAGAGGTCGGCGGCTTCGTAGACAGGGTATATCTTGTCCATGTCGTCTTTTTGCACGCAAGGGCTCAGTTTGTCCTGGCCGCCTTGCAGGCAGCCCAGGCAGGGGGCGATGGACAGCTTTCCGAGGTCGAACTGTTCTACGCTGTGCCCAGCTTCTGTAGCGCCTTCGGCGAACGCTCTGGCCAAAAGCTCGGTGTTGCCGCCGGAGCGGGGACTGCCGTTGAGTATGATGATGTTTTTCATGGATTTGCCTCCTTGCGGCTTGTATGTTATCATTATAAAATAGTATTATTTTCTTGTATAGTATGCACATTTATGATAGATACTAACTAAAAGGAGAGTGTGAACGTGAGTGATACCTGCAACATGACGGGGGTCAGCATAGGTGATACGGGCTTTGGCTATACCATGTCGCTCATTTCCGGCAAATACAAAATGATCATCATGTATTGGCTGGCTGGGTGCCGGGTCATACGCTATAACGAACTGAAAAGACAGGTGGGGAATATTTCTCATAAAACGCTCAGCCTGACGCTCAAAGAACTGGAGGCGGACGGACTGGTCGATCGGAAGGAATACCCGCAGGTGCCGCCCAAGGTGGAATATAGCCTGTCGAAGCGAGGCAAGTCGCTAATACCCATTCTCGACGCGATGTGCGAATGGGGAGAGAAGAACAGGCGGTAAAAGAACAGGAGCATTATTAAGGCTGGTGCTATAGGGGCATCAGTTTTTTATTCCATATAAATGCATTTAATTTCCTTTTTTGTCACAACTCTTAATTAGTAAAATGCTATAATTAAAATAAAAGTGCGCTACTTGTGAAGGGATGGGTTGAAATGAAAAAATGCTATTTGTATTTTGTTTTTTATTAATATTGCCTTTATCCGCTCAAGCCAAGGTCCACACAAGCAGTATAGCGGGTTTTACGGTAGATGTGCCTGAATACTGGGAGGTTGAGCCTAAGGATACAGGCAATATACTGGCGTTTACGACCAAGAGCGATGCGGTAACCGAGCCCTATATTTATTATAAGACTTCTTATGAGACTACCATGAGTAAGGAGCGCAATCCGAATTACAGTAAAAAGGGTGACGAGGAATATGTGATGGTGCCGGTGGTCACTTCTTCGACGAGTTATCCGGTTGTGGGTGAGCGGACTGTTGTTCCGTCGAAATACGGATACATGTTTTTTACTTTTTATAAGACAAAGCCCTTATTGCCGGCAAGGTTTGAGTTGTTTACAGAGGAGAGAAGAAAAGAGTATGCGGAAGAATATATAGCCGAACTTAAAAAAAGGTTTTCCAGTTATAAGTTCAAGAGTAAAAAACATGACAAATATGAATATCAATCCGGCAATTTGCTTAGAATAGAACTGCCGTGCACAGGGGCGGTAAACAAGCGCGATTATACGTTAACACGCCTGGTCGTGTTAAAAAGCGGCGTTGAATATTGCGGCCAGCTTATAAGCCGCGACACGAGCAATAAATATTATAATGATTTTATAGCCGCCTGGAATTCGGTATTATTTCCTGACAGACGTGATCTGGTGGTAACTGAAACCGCCGCGCCGGAGAAGGGTTCTTCTGCAAACTTTGCCATACCTGACGGCTGGACTATACATGATAGCGGTAAAGGCGATAAGATGACGGCATTAAAAAAAATTGACGGACTAAACGTGACGCTTATAACCTTTGTTGATGGCGGTGTTTTGCCGGGTGCCGGCGCTGCCAGACAAGTAATCGAGACAAAAAACGATATTTTTGCTGCCGACAGCATAAATATGACGATCAGATCTATCGAAAAAGCTTTTACAAGTTATACAATACAACAAGATAAAGTAAAGTATTCATATGAAGAGATAGGCAAACATAAAACCCTTTTTTTGACGCTGCCTTACAAAGATACAAAGAGCGGCAGGGGCGGTTTTTTGTATCAGGCGCTATTTTTTATAGAAAACAACATTTATAATGCCGGGCTTTATACAAACGGAGAAGTTGATTATAAAGACGCTTTCCGGCAAAGCATAGCTGCATTTGGGTAATGATAAATAAAAAAGCGCTTTTAGCGCTTTTTTATTTTACCTCTTTCCACCACTGTCTAAAAGTCTGTGTATCGTCAGCGAGATTGACAGGCTGGCCTATGACAGGGGTGATGAGCCTGTAGGGTTTGCCTTGGCTGGCGGCGTTGGCGCGGTCAAAGGGTTCTTTCCAGGGGTGGTTTGCTATGGAGAATTTGCCGATATGGCCGGGCAGGTAGGTTTTCGCGCCGAGGTCTTGGGCGGCCTGAACGGCCTGCTCGGGGGTCATGTGGATGTAGGGCCAGTTTTTGTCGTATTGGCCACTGTCGAGAGTAGCGAAGTCAAAGCCGCCAAATTTTTCCCCGATATAGGAAAAGTGTGGGCCGTAGCCGCTGTCACCGCTAAAAAAGAGTTTGCGCTGCTGGCTGATGAGGGCGAAGCCGCACCAAAGAGTTTTATCGCGCTCGAAGCTCCGTCCGGAGAAGTGCCGGGCGGGGAGTGCGTGGATAATGAACGTGCCAAAGTCGAGGTTGCGGAACCAGTCGAGTTCGTGTATCTTGCCGCCGTCAAAGCCCCACTGGCGGAAGTAGCCGCCGACGCCGAGCGGGGCAATTATGCGCCCGGTGCGCTCTTTCAAGGCAGTGACGGTGGGGTAGTCTAGGTGGTCCCAGTGGTCGTGGGTGATGATAAGATAGTCTAGGGCGGGAAAGTCGCCCACGGCATAGGGGGTGGCGCCGGGGAAGGCTTTATTCAGAAAGCCGAGCGGGTCGGCGGCCGGGCTCAGGACGGGGTCGATGAGGATGCGCTGGCCGCCAATTTGCACGAAAAAGGAAGAGTGCCCCAGCCAGATGAGCGTGTCTTTCGCCGGGTCGAGAGCGGCGAAATCTATTTTGACGCTGGGAACGGGGCCGGACGGTGAGAGGCTGGCAGTGTCGCGGGTGAGCATGCTGAGCGCGGTGCTGACGAGGGAGCTGTCCTCGGCGAACTGCGGCGTGGGGATGATATTGCGAAAGTGGCCTTCGCCGTAGTTGGGTGAGGCTTTGAGTGCATTGAGCGATAGGCCGGACGGCAATGCACCGAATTTGGGCTGTTTGAGGTAAAGTCCGGCGCCGATGGCCATCAGGGCGAGGGCGCAGGGGATGGCGAAAAGTTTGGTCGATGTTTTCATGTACTGCTCCTGCTGGTGGATTTTGGGGAGAGGGGATGGGCGGGCTCGCAATGCTCACCCCTACGGGATAAGGGGACAGACGGAGGCGGGCGGGAAGAGCTCCGCCCCTACGGGATAAGGGAACGGACGGAGGCGGGCGGGAAGAACCCCGCCCCTACGGTGAGGTAGTATGATCGGTACACATTATTACACAGCGCGCTGCGCTATAGCGTAATGTGGGGCGGTTTTTTATTTTGCAGGGGCTTTGGTTTGTGAGAGCATTTCAGCTAAGATAGGCGATGGCTTCCTTGGCGGCGTCCATGTTAGGAGCGTCCGGCCTGGCGTGTTGCAGAAAGAGCTTATAACTGGCGAGGGCACGGGCCGGTTCACGCATGTGTTCCAGGCATTTGCCATGCCAGAAGGAGTTTTATCATAGTGCGGACTCCTTTATTATATATTCATAAAATCAGTATACAGCTTTTGCGGGAATATTGCCAGGGGTAGGGCCGGTTGCTTCCAACTGGCCGCGAAGACAATATTCCCCATTTCTTTCACCCTTTAGGGTGAGAACCACGGGGAATATTAGCGTCTTTATTCAGTCGGCAAACATGCCGAGGGGGAGTTTGTTGTCGTAGTTGTGGGCGGTGAGCAGGAGCGCTCTCGCGTCCTGCCAGAGGACGGCGACGGTTTTTGCGCCGAACCAGACATAGTCGTTACCTGTGTGTATGTCGGGGGCGCCGAGCCGTTTGATGAGTTGTTCGCGCAGTTTGTCAGAGGTGGCTTTTTCTTCCGGGGTGTCGGAGCTGAGTTTGGTGAGTTTACCCTCTTGAAAGTAATAACCGAAAGTCTGAAAGTTGCGGTCGAGTAGCGGTTTTTCGGCTTTGCCGGACAGGTAGAGGGTGTTTTCTGGCAGTGCGGGAAGAGCAGAGGGTGTGAGGTCGAGGCCCTTGGCCGTGAGTTCGGCTACGGTGGCGCCCCAGGCAGGGGCGATGAGTTTGTCGATGTTTTGGCGGCGGACGAGCAGCTTATTTTCCAAGTCGAGCGAGGTGATGACGATGGCGGCGTTATGCTGGTCGCGATAGAGTATTTCAAGGCGGGTGGCTTCGTCCTGCCAGTAGTGGGCGACTGCGGGAGCGTCTCCTTCTGGTGTGCGGCTGGCGATCGGCGCCCCGTAATGCTCTTGTGCGTAGGCGGAGAGGCTGTCAAAAGGGTTCGTGTCCTGGCTGGTGACTATGGAGTAGAGCTGGGCGAACTGGCCGTCGAGAAAGAGGTAGTCGGGAGAGAGGGGGCCTTCGCCGAGAAGAAAGATGGAGTCTTTGGGCAGACGGCAGAAGGTATAGACGGACTCTTGACCGGGGGAGGGCTGGGCTTCGAGTTTGGGTATAAGCCTTCGGGCCTGGTTTATGTCGGTGAGCTGCCTGCCCCAGGTGAAGCCGTGAAAGATGGCGGGCAGGGGTGCGGCAAATGCCGGCAGGGCGGACAAAAGCGCGGTCAGTAAACAGGCTGAAGCAAGGAGTTTTTTCATGTACAGGGCCTCCTGATGAAGAGATACTTATAAAAGACATTCGGCGCACGCCGGAATGTTTCCTGCTGAAAATTGAGGTTTTTTGTAATTTGACAAGCGGCGGACAAGATGGTATTTTTTATGTAACAGGAAGGTGATGAGTGTGCGCCAATGTATGGATGCCAACAATATCCACCGCCGGATGAACAAGGTCATCGGGCAGCTTAACGCTATCAACAAGATGGTGGACGAAGATGTGCCCTGTGAAGACGTATTAATGCAGATAAACGCAGCCAAGTCGGCTCTGCATAAGATAGGACAGGTGGTGCTGGAGGGGCACTTGCAGCATTGTGTGCGCGACGGGCTGGAACACGGCGACGCGGACAAGACGGTGGCCGAGTTTACCAAGGCGGTGGAACATTTCGCGCGCATGACTTAATGTAAAAGGATGTGGAGCCGAAAATACAGGGCGGCTGTTAACAGATATATGCTTTCGGATAAGATTCTTTGCGGCTGCGAGGAATCTTTTTTCATGTGACGTTTTTATTGACTCCTTATACCCCACCAGGTATAATATACCTATACCCCTATAAGTATAAGGAGTGATAATATGTTGGGCTTTATAAAGAGTGAAGAACGGCTGGACGCAGTTAGTCTTGCGGTAGCGGGCCTTTCTTTGTTGGTGAGTTTTTTTGCCGGTGCGGGCTGGCGGTTTGACCCGGCGTGGGCGGCGGTGCTATTGTGCGGCATACCTATCGTGAAGGGCGCGGCGGAGGCTTTGTTGAAAGAGTTTGATATAAAGGCCGATCTGTTGGTTTCCCTGGCTCTCATAGCTTCGGTGGCGACCGGCGAGGTGTTTGCGGCGGGCGAGATAGCTTTTATCATGGCGCTCGGTGCTATGCTGGAGGAACGGACAGTGGCGAAGGCGCGCGCTGGAATAGAACGGCTGGTACGTCTCACGCCAGAAACGGCTCGTGTGATACGGGCAGGTGTGGCAATGGAGATAGCGGCGGCTGAGGTGGCGACCGGAGATGTATTGCGGGTATTGTCCGGTGAGCGGGTGCCGGTGGACGGGGTGCTGGTGAGCGGGTGTACGTCGGTAGACCAGAGCATGCTGACCGGTGAGCCGCTGCCGGTGGACAAGTCGGAGGGCGACGAGGTGGCGGGCGGTACGCTCAACCAGTTCGGGGCTTTTGAGATGCGGGCGACCAAGGTGGGCCGGGACAGCTATTTGCAGCGTATGATAGCTCTGGTGGAGTCGGCGGATGCCGGGAAGGCGAAAATAGTAGGTCTGGCCGACCGCTGGGCTACCTGGATAGTGGTGGGGGCGCTGGTGTCGGCTGTGGTGACATGGTGGCTTACGGGCGAATTTATGCGGGCGGTGACTATACTGGTGGTGTTTTGTCCCTGCGCGCTGGTACTGGCTACGCCGACTGCTATCGTGGCGGGTATCGGCAACGCGGCCAGAAACGGTATACTCATACGTAGCGGGGATGCTTTAGAGCGTTTAGCCGAGGTATCGCACCTGGCGTTCGACAAGACGGGTACTTTGACTTATGGCCGCCCGGAGGTAACTGGGGTGGAGAGTTTTGCGGACGGCTTGTCCGAAGATGAGCTGTTGGCTTTGGTGGCGGGCGTCGAGTGTTTGAGCGAGCATCCTTTGGGCAAGGCGATAACGGCGCACTACAGGGAAAAGTACGGCGTTGGCCCTGCGGCCCCGGAAGAGTTTTCCCTGTTGCCGGGGCGCGGAGTAAAAGCGCGAGTGGCTGGCCGGGAGATATTGGCCGGAAATATGGCCTTTTTAGCCGGGAGCGGCGTCACGATGCTGGACGGTGCGGCACAAAAGGCGCAGTGTTGGGAAACAATGGGCTGCACGGTGGTGTTCGTAGCGCTGGACGGTGCGGCGGCGGGATTGGTTACTCTGTCGGACAAGCTGCGCGAGGATGCGGTAAATGTGGTGCAATATATAGCAAAAACCGGTGTGCGGACAATGATGCTGACCGGCGATAATGAGTGCGCGGCGGACAATATCGCCTGCGCGGCTGGTATCTGCGAAGTGCATGCGAGTTGTTTGCCGTCGGACAAGCTCAACATGATCGAGCGCTGCCAGCAAAAGGGTTGGCTGGTATGTATGGTGGGCGACGGTGTGAACGACGCTCCGGCGCTCAAAAAGGCGCATGTGGGGATAGCGATGGGCGGCGTCGGCAGCGATATAGCGATAGAGGCGGCGGACATGGCGCTGGTGGGCGACGATATAAAGGGCCTGGCGCATCTTATTTTGCTGGCGCAAAATACGATGAAGAAGATACGGATCAATTTGGCGGCGTCGCTTATTCTCAACTTTGCGGCGGTGGGGCTGGCTATGGGCGGTTTTTTGAATCCGGTAGCAGGCGCGCTGGTACATAACGCGGGGTCGGTGGCGGTGATAGTGAATTCGTCACTGTTGCTCGGTTGGAAAGCAAAGGAGGGAGCCATTGAAATATCCTGAGAAAAGTGTACATATAAAAAGCGATAAAATTGCTATTTTCGGCAGGTGAGAATAAAATAACAGATACAAGGGGCATAAAATTCCCGAAACAGTCGGTTGGACAGGAGGACGATTATATGTTGATAAAAAAACTTTCGAGCGAGCGGGTATGTACACCAAAGGGGATATATTCTCAGGGTATAGAGGTAAGCTTGCCGGAGCGAATGATATTTGTATCGGGTATGACGGCGCGGAACGCCGCGGGCAATATAGCCGGACGGGGTGATGTGGTGGCGCAGGCCGAGTTGGTATTTGCCAATATAGAGGCTGTTTTGCATGAGGCAGGCGGTACTTTAGACAATGTGGTAAAATTGACGATATTTCTTACAGATATGGATTTATTGCAAGACCTACATGCGGTCAGGGCCAGGTGTTTTAAAGAACCGTACCCGGCTTGTTCAACGGTGGAAGTGTCGCGCCTTGCCAATCCGGATTATCTGATCGAGATAGAAGCGGTCGCAGTCGTTGAGGGATAGTGACAACTGCGGCTGATGTAGCTGTGAGATAAAAACTGTGCAATGCAGGATTTTTCCTGCAGGATTTAGCACAAACAGATATGTAGGATAGTTATATTGTAAAAAGTTATATATCGCCCTTTTATTTGGGGCGGTATTTTTTTACTTGTTCAGAAAAACAGCGACCCAATTAGCACTGTCGGTTTATAGATTTTACCTATCAACGGGATACAAAATAAGTATTTGCCGAAAAAAGTTTACCGGTGTTATGCTCACATTAATCAGAAAATTCCAAAAAAGTACTGCGAAAAAATTTGGGGGTGTAAGATGGCGGAGCAACTGGTTCTAGTCGACAGGCAGGAGAAAATATATGAGATGACACTCAATCGGCCGGAGCGCTACAACGCACTGAGCACAGAGTTGCTGGCTAGCCTGCTGGAGGCCATGCTGGCTTTCCGTGACGACCCGGATTGCCATGTGGGCGTGTTATCAGGCGCGGGCGACAATTTTTGCAGCGGCGCGGATATCAAGCAGTTCGGCGACGCCGGGGCGCAGACCGGGCTGGCGATGAGGCGGAGGGCGGATATAGCGCGCGAGGTGCATACCCTGTTCGCCACTATCGAAAAACCGATCATATGCAGTGTTCAGGGCTATGTGTTGGCGGGGGGCTGCGGACTAGCCATGGCGGGGGATTTTGTCCTAGCCGCTGACAACGCGGTCTTTGGCTACCCGGAAGTCCGGCGCGGTTTTGTGCCGGCACTGGTGCTGGTCAACTTATCTAAGCTCATCGGCAAGCGCAAGGCTCTCGAACTAATCCTGACCGGCAAAAAAATAAAAGCCGCCGAGGCGCTGGCGATCGGTATGATAAATGAGACGGTACCGGCGGACAAGCTGGGCGAACGTACCCGCGAACTGGCCCGCGAGTTGGCCTCGTTCAGCCCGGACAGCCTGGCTAATACCAAGGGGCTTTTCTACCGGGTGGTGGACATGGAGCTCAACAAGGGTCTCGAGTGCGGCCGTGACATGAATATCATCATGCGCCAGAGCAAGGATTTTGCCAGAGGCGTGGCCGAATTCACCAAAAAATGAAAGTTTGGCGGATGGAGAGGGGCGTCCGCCTTCTATAGAGGGGTGTGTAAAAAGAGACGTTGGAAAAACGCAAAAACAGTTATTTTACAGAGGGGTGTGTTATCCATGGAAAAACCAGAGCAGGTGTATCTGTGTGAGTGCTGGGCGAGAGACGGCCTGCAGAACACGGAACAGATCATATCGACCGAAGACAAGGTATCTTTGATAAATGATATTGCGCGGGCAGGTTTCGCCAGGGTGGAGGCGACTTCTTTCTCTAATCCGAAAAAGCTGCCGCAGTTCGCCGACGCGGAAAAGGTGCTTAAAGAAATAATCCGTCCGCCTGGGGTGTCCTACAAGGTCACCTGTATCAACGGACGTGCAGTGGCGAGAGCTATCGAGGCGAAAAATAACGGCTGCGGGCCGGACGAAGTGAGTTTCATGATCTCGGTCAGCGAGGCGCACGACAAATTCAACACCGGCATGACACATGTGGAGCACTGGCGGCAGTTTGACGAGATGGTCGGCACGGCGCTGGAGAACGGCCTCCGGGTTATCGGTACGCTAGGTACGGTCTACGGCTGCCCGATCGACGGCGATGTACCGCAAAAGAAAGTGGTGGAATTCGCCCGCCATTATTACGATCTCGGCGCGCGGTTCATCTCACTGGGCGATACCACTGGCGCGGCCAATCCCCGGCAGGTCAAGGAGATGTTCGGCGAGCTGTCCGCACTTTTCCCGGACGCGACTATGATCGCCCATTTTCACGATACCAGGGGCACCGGCATAGCCAATTGTCTGGCGGCTTATGAAGCCGGCGTGCGCTATTTCGACGTTTCGCTGGGCGGGGTAGGCGGGCAGCCGGCCGGTACGGAAAAATACCACCTGGGTTTTTCCGGTAATGCGGTTACGGAAGATCTGGTATGCATGTTCGAAGAGATGGGCATCCACACCGGCGTTGATCAGGACGAGGTCATCAAACTAGGCCTCAAGGCTGAAAAAATACTGGGCAGGCCGCAAAAGAGCAACGTGGTGCGGTGCGGCAGGGTCAGACACTGAAAATATTTTTCGCCGTTGCGATGAATGCGGCGGCGGATTGGGACAGCGGGTGGCCGGTGCGGTAAGCGACGACCACCTCGCGCGAGGGGAATAGTTTGTCTATCGTGCAATAGATGGGAGTGTGTTTTATATTGCTGTTGTTGACTATAGTGTCGGGGACAAAGGCCAGGCCGAGGTTCTCCATGACCATAGCGATAGTGGCATCTATGTTGCCTATCTCCATGAGGATGCGCGGCTTGAAACCGCTCCGCTTGAACAGTTCATCGGCAAATATGTGCAGTGCCTGATCCTTTTTCAGCATGATAAATGGCTGGTCTTTAAAATGATCGAGAGCCACCGCTGGAAAAGGCGACTCTCCGAGCTGTTCGGACAGAGGATACGCTGGTGGAAGGGCGAGGAGTATTTCTTCCTTTAAAAGCAGTTGGTATTCTAAGCCAGGGTCTTTTTCAGCGCGGGAAGTGATCGATATGTCGATAGTACCGCGCAGCAGCGCGTCCTTTCTTTCAACAGTGTTTTTTTCTACTGATACTATATCTATGCCGGGGTATTGCCTCTGAAAGACCGGCAATATGCGCGGCAGAATGTATTTGTTGTGATAAGGAGATACACCTACGATGATGCGGCCTTTTTTGAGATTGGCCAACTCGGACATCTGCTCGGACAGGAGTTTTTCGAGAGCCAGTATCTGTTTGGCGCTCTCGACATAGACTTCGCCGGCATAGGTCAGGCTGATCGGCGTGGTGGCGCGGTCGAACAACCGGACACCCAGTTGCTGCTCAAGGCTTTGAATGGACTGGCTCAAAGAGGGCTGAGCAATGAATAAGTTTTGCGCGGCTTTGGAAAAACTCCGCTCTTCGGCGACTTCGAGTATATAGCGCAATTGTTGAAATTTCACGTTCCCGCCTCCTTTATCCTTACCTTTCATCATACCCCCAAACGGCAATTTGCACAATGCCGGAGCGACCAGGCGGCGAGACAGACCAGATCAGACAGAAAGGACTGAATAAATTGCGGTTATATGAATATGAGGGGAAAGAACTCTTTAAAAATATGGGCATACCGGTTCCCAGGAGCGCCCTTTGCCAAACAGCCGTGGAGGTGAAAGAAGCGGCCAGTTCCCTTGGCTACCCGGTTGTGGTCAAGGCCCAGGTGCTGCGAGGCGGAAGGGGAAAGGCCGGTTTGGTGAAAAAAGTCGCGAACCCCGGGGAAGCGGCCAATACCGCCAGCGATATGCTGGGCAAGATAGGCGACGGGGAGAAACTTCTGGTTGAAGAGGCCTTCGAGGCGGATCAGGAAGGCTATATCGGCATCACGGTGGACGACATAAAGGGTTTGCCGGTACTGGTGATAAGCAGCCGGGGCGGGATAAACGTTGAAGAAGGCGCGGCGGCCAGCATGGCCAGCATGTACGCTGAACCGGGCCAGGAAGTCTACCAGCACCAATTGCTGACCTTGGCCAAACAGGCAGGTTACAGCGGCGTGCTGGCGGTAAAAATAGCCAAACTGGCCTATGACCTATATCAGGTATTTGTCCGCTCGGACTGCGACACGGCCGAGATAAACCCGGTTCTTATCAACAGCGGCAGCGGGGACGTGGTAGCGGGAGACGCCAAGGTGATCGCAGATGAATACTCCTTTAGCCGTCAGCCGCTCCTGGCGGCTTACCGCAAAGAACGCAAACTGAATGAGACGGGCCTATTTTTCGTCGAACTGGGAGGCAGTATCGGCATCATCAGTGGCGGCGCCAGCGGCACCATGATGATTTGTGATTCCATCAAGGCCATGGGCGGCGAACCGGCCAACTTTCTCGACAGCGAGGGCGGTTCCACTATGGCGGCGGTCGTAGAAAGAAGCCGCCTGGTTTTTGAAAAGGCCAAGAACGATACACGTTACAAGGTCATACTGCTCAATTCCGGCTTGTCGGCTACTCCTTTGAAAGGCGTGGTGGACGGTATGTGTAAAGTCATGGAGGACTTTCCTCCGCCGGTGCCAGTCGTGGCCAGCATACGCGCCACCGGCGCGGCCTTGAATGGCATGGGTCTCGAAGAAGGACGCAGCATTTTACGCGGACGCGGCATCGATGTAAAAACCAGCCTTAAAGAAGCGATAGAAAGTGCCATTGAAATAGCCAGCCGCTGAATACACCTTAGGGGAAAAGGAGGGAACAGTTTGGGGATTTTGATAGATAAGACAAACAAAGTCGTCATATACGGCATATCAGGCAAATACGGCTCCAACCAGGTCGGCGGGATGCTCGAATATGGAACCGACGTAGTAGCCGGCATCAACCCTGGCAAGGGCGGGCAGGAAGTACACGGTGTGCCGATTTATGACACCATGGCCGAGGCGCTCTCTAAACACCGGATAAACACCGCCATCATTTATGTACATGGGCTGGGAGTAAAAGACGCCGCGGTGGAGTCGATAAACGCCGGTATGAAGCTGGTCATGATAGCCACCGAAGGGGTGCCGCTGCATGATATGATGTACATCAAAAATCTGGCGCGGGAGAAGGGAACTTGGGTCCTCGGCCCCAATACTATCGGCGTCATCAATCCCGGCGAATGCCTGGTCGGTTCCCTGGCCTCGGGTTACGCCCAAAAAGGGCCGGTGGGAGTGGTGGCGCGCGGCGGCACGGTCACCATAGAGATGATCAGGATGCTCAGCGAGGCAGGTCTTGGGCAGTCTACCTGCGTCGGAGCGGGCGGGGATAAAGTCCTCGGAAGGAATTTACTCGATTACCTTGAATTATTTGAACAGGATCCTGAAACAAAAGCGGTGGTACTTATCGGCGAGATCGGCGGCCAGAAAGAAAATGAGTGCTCCCGCTACATACCTCAAATGAGCAAACCCGTATATTTTTACCTCTTGGGCAGGACGGCGCCGGAAGGCGCCAGGATGGGCCATATCGGCACTATCATCGCGGGCGAGTCGGAAAGCTTTGCAGCCAAGCGCGACTTGGCCAGAAAAGCCGGCGCGGTGGTGGTGGATACGCCATGGCACCTCATTTCTCTCCTTCAGGAGGCAGGGATAGCGTAGAGCGCGTAAACAACGGACAGAAAAAGGAAAAAAGGGGTGTCTTATGAAAAAAATAGCTTTTCTACTGGCAGTCTTCTGTATGGTCGTCTTTAGCGGGTGCTCATCCACCAGTAAACCGGCAGGCGATAAGCCGGCGGCCAAAACTAATTTCCCGCAAAAACCTATCGAACTTGTAGTACCTTTCGCGCCGGGCGGCGCTAACGACGTGGCGGCGCGCATCGTCGCCAATGCGGCCAATAAATTCATGCCTAACGGCGAATCGGTGGTCGTCACCAACAAGGCCGGCGGCGGCGCAGTCATTGGCGCTACTGACGTCTACAACGCCAAGCCGGATGGCTACAAACTCCTCTATTTGAGCGCAACGGCCGGCTCTATACAGCCAAACTTTGGCGAGACCGTATATACGCATAACAGCTTTCAGCCGGTCATTCGCGTGCTTACCTACTCGCAGGTGTTGGTGGTCAGTAAGAATTCGCCATTGAAGACCTTCCAGGAGTGGCTGGATTATGTTAAGAAAAACCCCAATAAATTCACCTACGGCACCCAGGGTGTAGGTTCGACCGGCCACCTGGCCATGGAAGAGGTGGCGTCCGCCGCCGGTCTGGACTTAAAACATGTGCCGTTCTCCGGCGCATCCACTGCGCAGACCGCCCTGTTGGGCGGACATATCCAGGGCATATTTGTTGCCCCGACCGATCTTAACCTTGATGCCTTAAGGCCGCTCGGCGATATCGGCAGTCAGAAAAATCCCCGGATTAACGTGCCGCTTATCAAAGATATGGGCGTTAACGTCTCGCGCGACCTGTATGCCGGTATAGTAGCGCCGAAAGGCATTCCCAAGGAAGTCCTCGATGTATTGGTGACCGTATTCAAAAAAGCAGTGGAAGACCCCACCGTCAGGGAGCAACTGCAAAAAGCCGGTCTTGACCCGAACTATGCCGGCCCCGAAGCCTTCCAAAAACAGATAACCGACGATTATGAAGCATATAAGGTGCTCTTTAAAAAGCTTAAACTGGGTAAGGCCAATCAATAAAGTGATCGTGTATTTTGCCTGCCGCCGCCTGAAAATCCTCAGGCGGCGGCAACGGTGAAAATGGGGGGTGCTCAAAAATGGGAAGGATAAATGCGCAATTTGTGGCGGGAAGCTGTTTGCTGCTCTTTTCTATGGCGTTCCTGCGCGAGGCGATGAGGTATAAATATTCCGGCTCTTTGGGGCTGGGGCCAGGTTTCTTCCCCATGTGGCTGTGCTGCATACTGACCGTGCTGTCGCTGGTCTACATCGGCATGTCCTTCAAAGAAAAGGGCGTGACCAAGAAAATCATGCCCAACGCGGTGTCCCAACGCAACATAATGCTCATTCTCGTGAGTATGCTCTCTTTTGTTGTACTGCTCAACTATTTTGGCTTTATCATAAGCAGCACGCTGTTTCTCATGGTGCTGTTTTATGGCAGCTATAAATGGTATATCGGCCTTGGCATATCGCTGACAGTGTCGCTGTTTTTGTTCTGGCTGTTCCAGATCATACTGGAAATCCAGCTGCCCGCTCTGGCACTAGGTTAGCGGGGGAGGAAAAACTATGGAAGAAATAAGAAACTTAATCGAGGGATTCAGCATAGCCCTCTCTATGACCAACCTCATCTACTGTCTGGGCGGCGTCACCATCGGCATGCTGGTCGGCGTTCTGCCCGGCATCGGCCCGGTCGCCGGAACGGCCATTCTCATACCGCTCACCTTTGGCATGGAGCCGGTTTCAGCCATCATCATGCTGTCAGGTATATTTTACGGCGCCATGTACGGCGGTACCATCACCTCGGTACTCATCAACGTGCCGGGTGAGTCGGCTTCGGTCGTCACCTGCATAGACGGTTACGAAATGGCCAAGCAGGGGCGGGGCGGCGTCGCCCTCGGCGTATCCGCCATAGGCTCTTTTATCGGCGGCATAGTGGCCGTGCTCTGCCTGACCTTTATCGGCCCCCCGCTGGCTCACTTCGCCCTGCGGTTCGGTCCGCCGGAATTTTTCTCGCTCATGATGTTTGGCCTGCTCCTTATCATCGGTCTGATGGGTAAATCCGTCCTGCGCGGCCTCATCGCCGCCATGATCGGCCTTGTGCTGTCACTGATCGGTATAGACCCGGCCTCCGGTACCGCGCGCTTTACCTTTGGGTCGACCGATCTTTTAGCCGGAGTAGATTTCGTCGTCATAGCGATGGGCCTCTTTGGCATATCGGAAATACTGCAAAACGCCGAAGAAAACATGGCCTTGAAAGCGCCGGAAAAAATCGGCGGCCTCCTTCCGGAACGCTCGGAGTGGAAGGCTACCATCAAGGCTATAATGCGCGGCACCGGCATCGGTATGCTCATCGGGCTGATACCCGGCGCCAGCGCTTCTATCTCTTCGCTTATATCCTATTCTTTTGAAAAGAAAATCGCCAAAGACCCCAGCCGTTTTGGTAAAGGCGCCATAGAAGGCGTGGCCGGACCGGAAACTGCCAACAACGCCTACAGCGGCGCGGCACTCATCCCGCTCTTTACCCTCGGCATACCCAGTTCGCCCACAGTGGCAGTCATCCTGGGCGCCTTCACCATGCACGGGCTGACGCCCGGTCCCGCGCTCTATCAGAAAAACCCCGACTTTGTCTGGGCTGTCATCGCCAGCATGTTCATCGGCAATGTCGTGCTGCTCATCATGAACCTGCCGATGGCCGGTCTCTGGGCGCGCGTGGCCCTCATACCATACAAACTGCTCTATCCGATGATCCTCATAATATCCATGACCGGCATCTACAGTGTCAACGGCAGCTTATGGGATGTGGCAATGCTCATCTTCTTCGGTTTTGTGGGCTATTTTCTGAAAAAACTGGAATTTCCCAGCGCGGCCATCGTTCTGGCCTTTATCCTCGGAGACAAGATAGAATTTACCCTCATGCAGTCCCTGGCCACCTCGGAAAACGGCCTGTGGATATTCTTTGAACGGCCGATCTCGAGTACGCTCATCACCTTGTGCGCGATTATACTTGTGGTCAGCATAATCGCCGCGGTCAAGAACAAACGCGGCCAACTGGCCGCCGACGCGGAAATGTGAAAAAACAATAAAATCCCGTCAGATAATAAATCTGGCGGGATTTTATTTGCCCTGAAGGAAAACAGTTTTTTCAATTGTGTTTATTCATACTATCAATGTAAATGTTTTCAGCCTTGATATTTTCATCAAGCGAAGCAATGATAAAATCCCGGAACGCTTTGACGACCGGCGGCATGAAGTGGTCTTTTTTCCAGATCATATACTGGCGCCGGATGGGAACCTCGCCCTTAAAGCGCAAGATGGAGACGTTGTCAAGGTTAAGCGAGGGGTTGTCTGGGATGAGGGCTATGCCGAGCCCCACCCTAACTAACCCGATGATACTGTATTCGTCGGGCACCTGAAAGGCGATCTGCGGGTCGATGCCGGCTTTTTTGCACAGCTGCCAGAGCAGGTGGCTGGTACCGGCGTTAATGCTGCGGAACGTGATAAATTTTTCATCGCCCAATTTTTTCATATCAACATATTTTTCGGCAGAAAGCCAATGATTTTTCGGAAAAATGAGTATTACCTCTTCTTTTTTTATCAGAACGCGCTCGAGTTCGCGGAAGCGTTCGGTATCAGGTTCATAGTCGCTGCAAAAGCCGAGGTTGATTTCCCCGGCCAGGGCCGCGTCTAGGATTTTATTCGTGCCGTTGGATTCGATGAGAAAGACAATGTCGGGGTATCTTTCTTTGAAGAGTTTGATGCGCTCGGGCAGGAAAGTGGCTGAGGTGGTGTAGGTACCGGATATGACTACCCGTCCGCTGTTTACGCCGAGCAATTCGTTGATAGACTGTATACCGTCATTTATGCACTCTGAAGCGCCGCACACATATTTGTAAAATACCTCGCCATACGGGGTGAGTATCGAGTTGCGCCCTTTTCTTTCAAAAAGGGGGAACCCGAGGGTGTCTTCTAGGCCGCGCATGGCTTTACTGAGGGCTGAGGGAGTCAGGTAGAGGAGTTCTGCGGCTTTGCCAAAGTTCTGCAATTCGGCTATTTTTAAAAAATAGGTCAGATGTTGCCAGTTCACGATTATACCTCCCATGGCTGCAGCGTGCGATCGCAAAATCGTATGATCGCGGTGCCTATGTATTCCTTGGTTGTTACCGTGATTTATTAACTTATATAATAGCAGTTTTGGTCCGCGTTAGCTAGAACAAAAATCCTCTGTCGGAGGTATAAGGTATGGCAAATGGGTGCCAGGGTGACAAAAGGCGATTGGTGAAAAAAAGTTAACAATTTGATGAGAAAAAAGACAGCGAAAAATAGGCACGATATTGTTGCCTAAACGTACATGGCCGGTTGGGGGAGGTATTGTGATATTAAAAACGAAGGCT